>URPK01000001.1 GCA_900549715.1 uncultured Collinsella sp.
TGTCCCGGAAGGGCAACTGCATCGACAACGGCGCGACGGAGCAGGTGTTCGGCCACATCAAGGACGAGTTCTTCCGTGGAAGGACGTGGCCGGACTTCGAGTCCTTCAAGGCGGACCTCGACGACTTCGTGGTCCATTGGAACACGAGGAGGCGCCAGGTTAAACTGAAGGGACTGACCCCGGAGGAGTTCCGGAGACAGTCCCTTGCGGCGTAGTTCTTATTTAAGCCGTCCAAGTTTTGGGGTGCAGTTCATTTACTGGCAGGCGGGTTTGGTTTGTCTCGATTTGTAACAGGCAGGGGCCAACAGTGGGTCTAGATGTTACAGATCTAGATTGTTGAGGATGGGTTGAGAGGAATGTCTCGATCTGTAACATCTAGGGTCGTTTTTGGCCTGTAGATGTTACAGATCGAGACAAACCGACGGGCCGCCCAACCCCATCCGCCTGCCGCCACCTGATATTCGCCGATTTTCGTTGTGCCGCTGAACCCTCATGCCATATCCTTTAGACAACTACGCGGCATCATCGCCGCCGCGCCTACAAGAGAGGAATGTCCATGACCGCACCTGCATCCAAGCTGCTCCAGCCCATTACGGTTGGCCCCCTTGAGCTCAAGAACCGCATTATGTTCCCGCCGCTGACCACCGGCTACGAGGAGCGCGACGGTTCCATCGGCGAGCGCAGCCTGGCTTTTTACGAGCGCCTGGCCCGTGGCGGCGTGAGCTACATCGTCATCGGCGACGTCGCTCCCGTCATGACCGCGAGCCCCACGCCCAAGCTGGCGACCGACGCCCAGATCCCCACGTTTAAGGCGCTGGCCGACGCCGTCCACAAGCACGGTGCCAAGATCGCGCTGCAGCTGTTCCATCCCGAGTACGACGTGCCCGGCGTCGGCCGCATGGTCATGGGTTCCATGGCAGCCGCCAAGGCCGCGCAGGAGGCCAAGGCCGCCGGCGACGAGGAGACCTTTGCCGCCAAGATGGCCGAGTCCAACGAGATCCGCAAGCAGGCCTACGCCAAGCTGCACCACGACATGCAGCACTTTGTGAACGAGGCCACCGTGGAGCAGCTCACCCAGATCAAGGAGGCTATCGCCGCCTCGGCCGCCCGCGCGCAGCAGGCTGGCATCGACGCCATCGAGGTCCACGGCGACCGCCTGGTGGGTTCGCTGTGCTCGGCCATCCTCAACCAGCGCACCGACGAGTACGGCGGCTCGTTCGAGAACCGCGTCCGCTACGCTCTGGAGGTCGTCGCTGCCATTAAGGAGGCCGCGCCGCAGCTGATGGTGGAGTACAAGCTCCCCGTGATCATGGAGAACCCCGACGGCACGCCGCGCGGCAAGGGCGGCCTGCTGCCCGACGAGGCCTGCGAGTTTGCCAAGCTGCTCGAGGGCGCGGGCATCGACATGATTCAGGTGGCGCAGGCAAACCACACCGGCAACATGGGCGACACCATTCCGCCCATGGGCGCCATGCCCTACAACTGGACGCTGCCCGTGGCCGAGCGCGTCAAGGCCCTGGTCTCCGTGCCGGTGGCAACCGTCGGCCGTGTGGTTTCGGTCGAGGCTGGCGAGAAGATTCTGGAAGACGGCGCGGCTGACATCATCGCCTACGGCCGCTCGCTCATGTGCGACCCCGACATTGCGCTCAAAGCCGCCACGGGCGAGCCCATCCGCGAGTGCCTCAACTGCAACAAGGGCTGCGTCGACGCGATTCAAAACCGCAAGTACATCTCGTGCGTGCTCAATGCCGAGAACGGCGACGAGGCGACCATCGCCATCAAGCCTGGCGAGGGGGACAAGAAGATCGCCGTGGTGGGCGGCGGTATTGCCGGCTTGGAGACCGCGCGCGTGGCGGCCAAGCGCGGCTACGACGTGACCGTCTATGAGGCGAGCGACCATCTGGGCGGCCAGATTGTGCTGGCAGCCGCGCCCCCGCGCAAGGACGAGATCATGCGCTCGGTCGAGTACTACGAGAAGATTCTGCCCGGCCTGGGCGTGAAGGTCGAGCTCAACCATGCCGCTACCGCTGAGGATCTCAACGCCGCCGACGCTGCGATTGTGGCCGTGGGCGCGCACGACGTGGTCATTCCCGTATCCGGCGCCGATTCGGAGAAGGTCGTTTCGAGCTGGGACGTGCTGGCCGGCAAGGTGGAGCTTACGGGCCGTGTCGCCGTTATTGGTGGTGGCCTGGTGGGCACCGAGACTGCCGAGTACCTGCTGCAGCGCGGCTGCGAGGTGGCGATCGTCGAGATGCTCGACAAGATTGCCGCGGGCGAGTCCGAGACCATTCTGCCGCTGATTATGAGCGACTTTGCCGAGCACAACGTTGAGCAGCACGTGAAGACCCGCCTGACCGCCATTACCGACGAGGGCGTGGAGGCCATTCGCACCACCGAGGACGGCGCCGAGGAGCCGGTGAAGATCGCCTGCGATTACGTGGTGATGGCCGTGGGCTCCAAGGCCAACGCGTTTGACCTGGACGGCGTAACGGTGCCGGTGACCTGCGTGGGCGACTGCTCGGGCGAGCGCACCGCCGACATTGCGAGCGCCATTCGCACGGCGTATCACGCGGCCAACGAGCTCTAGGCAAGAAAGCTATCGCGTATTGAGTGGGCGGGGAGTGCCGTATCGGTGCTCCCCGCCTTTTTGCCAATAAGAGCGCCCGCTGACCAGCTGGTTCAGAAAATCCGAATCTTGAGCACCAGAAAATCCGAATATTTAGAACATGAAAATCCGAATTATATGAACACGAAAATCCGAATCGCTGACACCCGAAAATCCGAATTTGCTACAGTTGAATAGAAGAATCAGAAAGCAGGACCTGGAAATCTGCGGGGGGTGGCTCATGGCGGGCGAGAGGCTACATCGGGACGGATACATCCCACGTATCGTGGATGCGCAAATCGAACGCTACCTTCGTGTTTTTGGCGCGGTCGAGATTGCAGGCACCAAGTGGTGTGGCAAGACGTGGGCCGCGCTTGAGCACGGGGCGTCCGTCTCGTATGTCGACGAGAATCTCGATCTCGCGCGTGCCGACCCGGCGATGATGTTGCTGGGAGACCGTCCGCATATTATCGATGAGTGGCAGCGCGTTCCCCAGATTTGGGACTACGTTAGACACGAGGTCGACCGTGCCCGGGGCACGCGCGGCGCCTATATCCTCACGGGTTCCGCCACGCCTGCGTTTGGCTCAAAGGCGGAGGCGCCCGCGCATAGTGGAGCCGGCCGCATCGGCCGCGTCCGCATGTACCCCATGACGCTTGCCGAGACAGGTGAGTCCAGCGGCAAGGTGAGCCTGGCGGGCTTGTTTGAGCATCGTTTTGAGCCCTGTCGGTGCAATGGCGATACACCGGGGCTTGTCGAAGCCGCCTGCCGCGGCGGCTGGCCCGAGGCGATCGATATGGTTTCGGCTGACGCCCAGCTCATCGCTCGCGAATATCTCAACACTACGTTTTCGAGCAGCTTCCCGGCGGTTGGTCTCGACCCCGATATTGCTCGTCGAGTCTCCGCATCGATCGCGCGCAATCTGGGACAGGCGACCACGTATAAAACGATTCTTATGGATATGTTCGGTGCCGAGGGGGAACCCGCAGCGTTTGCCGACGAGACCAAGGTGCGCAGGTACCTGGATGCCCTCAAAGGCATGTTCATTCTCGAGGAGGTCCCCGGTTGGGTTCCCGCCGCGCGCGACAAACGACGCTTTACCGTCAAGCCCAAGCGCTATCTGGCAGATCCGAGCCTTGCTTGCGCCTTGCTAGGTATGTCCTTGCAGGCGCTGCTTGCCGACTGGCAGACATTTGGTCTGGTGTTTGAGAATTTGGTCATACGCGATCTTTCGGTCTACGCACGTTCGCTCGACCTGCTGGATAGCACGCCCGTGCGCTATTATCGCGACGATTCGGGCCTTGAATGCGATGCCATCGTGCAGCTAGCCGATGGACGGTGGGCCGCCTTTGAGATTAAGGTGAGCGAAGATAAGGCGAGCGCCGGCGTTGAGAGCCTCAAGCGCGTTCGCAAGAAGGTCTGTGGAAATCCTCGTTCACGCACACGCGAACCGGAGTTTATGGCCGTGATTGTGGGGGTGGGTGAGTACGCCCGCGAGGTCGACGACGGTATCTACGTGATACCCGTGCGCGCGTTGGGGTGTTAAGGGGCGGCACGCCGTGTGCCCGCTGCCCGGTGCTGCGGATTGGTGCAAGTGGTCAGGTTTGTTTGCACCATGTCCTTGGCATATGGAAGAAGCTGCTATTCGTAATCTTTAAGACATCATTAAGGCTTGCGCTGTGGAGCAAACCGCAGGTCAATGCTATTCTTTTACCTTATCGTATGGTGTTGTATTCTGCCTGAATTCTATGCCTACGAGCAACGGATTGATCGCGACCAAGCGGAAAGGATGGCACGCCCGCTAGCAGGGCAAACGCAAACGATGAGTGGCATGGACCGACATAGCGAGCTCCAGCAGCACAAGACGGCGGCCGAGTACCGCCAAGCTGCCGACGAGCATGTGCGGACCCTCAAGGATTTCTGGAAGGATTTCCTGGTGAGCGGTCTGTTTGTGCTGGCCGCCATCGTTGCCATCTTTGCATGCCTGGCCTGGTTTGCCGCGAATAACCGAGTGAGTGCCACGGGGAGTACGATCGGGGCGAAGGGCCCGCGGTTTGTGCTCTCGGGAACGCAGGGCGGCACGGCGGGTAAGTACGACACTCAGGACAACTACGCGTCGGACAGTACAAGCCTTGCCGTGAACAATCTTTTCAACCTCAATAACATGAGCGCCGATGGCGGTCTCTCTCCGGGGTCGGCCGGCCAGCTCCAGCTCAACGTCAGGCCGCTCTGCAATGACCTGCACGATATCACGGTGGAGATGACCTGGGAAATTTCTGTTCAGACGAGCGTTGCGGGCACGGGCGGCACTGCTGCGGATGCATCGAAAAACGAAGAGATCATCAACTCGCTTAAAGATTTGGTGCGCGGTCATATCCTCGTTTTTCAGGGCAAAGACGCCTCTGGCTTTTACTCGAATCCGCTGGTCCCCACGACCACCACGGTGGCCCAGGACGGGGCCAGCGTCACCGTCATTACGCAGAGCTTTACCATCCCAAAGTCGAGCTTTTACGCTACGGACTCAAATAGCACGACCGAAACCGTCACCAAAACCCTCTACTGGATTTGGCCGGAGCAGTTCAAGAGCTATGTTCACACGGGCAACGCCGGCTACGGTGGCAACCTTTTCGCTAACACAGGCGACGAGGGGGGATACACAACCCTCGTCGGCGACATCAACAATAACCACGCGCGCTATTTCCGCGCCGATAGCACGAGCGTGCCAGGTCAGGCGCCTAGCGCGGTTCCGCCTGTCGGAGCCGGCATGTCCTCTGCGGATGTGGAAACCTGCGCCAGCTACTACAACAACGCCGACGAGATTATCGGCAAGAACGTCAAGTACATTCGCGTGCGCTTCACCGCCAAGGAGGCGGATAAATAAATGGACGAGCAGCTTAATGCCCGCGAGCAGGGCGATATCAAACACAAAGAAGGAGCGGCAAACCCCGGCGGCAACGGGTTCGGCTCGCACGGCGAAGCGCGTCCGGCTGGCCGCATCGAGCGCATCAAGGCTTGGGTGAGCGACCACCGTCGCGAATCCCTGGCCATCGTGGGTCTGGTGGCCGTGCTTCTCGTGTTGCTGGGATTGACGCTCGGATGGTTCGTCGATGCCAATCGCGGCTCCACCGTCGGCAAGATCAAGGAGCCGGCAGAGCTCAAGGTGCTGGGCCCCAACGCTACGGCAACAGAGCAGGTCGACCTGAGCTACAACCCCGAATACGGCGATACCAAGACCGGCAACACGGTGACGCTCATGCGCCCGTTTTGTGTCCAGACGGGCGGCGATGGTTTTGAGCTGCAGCTTGCGAATACGACCAACATTACAGGTCTCACTATCGAGTTGTATAGAGCCGAGAACACGCCTGTGCTCCAGACGCCCGACGTGAGCGGTACCGCAGGTGGCAATTCTTATAGCTGGAAAGCGACCGGGGAGAACTTGCTGACGAGCTTCAAATATATCAACAAAGCGAACGATGACCTGGCTACCGAGCCGGGCGTGGGTGCAAACGACCCTACATTCAAGGACTACCAAAAAGTCCAACGCAACGCGCGCCCGCTCTACCGATACAAGAAATTCGACAAAGGTGACCTCAACGCTAAGACACTCGACAACTCGATTGGCAATGACACGCTTAACTTTATCATCAAGCTTTCGTGGGACGAGAGCGCCAAAGAGACCGATGTGATCTACCTGATCGCGCGCAACACGAGCGGTAAGTAGGAGAGGGGGCGTACATGGAGAAGCGAGAGAAGCGGCAGGATGCCGAGCGCGAGCAGCTGGCAAAAAGCAAGAGCCTAGCCAAGAATAAGCTGGTTGTGGCAGCAATCGCACTTGCTTGCGCCGTGGCGCTCGTGACGGGTGGTTACTTTACCTATTCCGCCTACACCGCCAACGGATTTCTAAAGTCCGTCGCCGCAACGGGCACCGCGCAGAGCCTGTTTGCGAGCGACCTGCTCACGGGCTATATGAGTGCGCCTGGCAACGACGAGCTCGACCGCGCCCAGCGCTCCGTTACGGTATATCCCAACAACAAGCAGTGCAGCTTCACCTTTAGCATCTATAACTATTTGCTGAGCAACAGCAACTTCTGCAACGATAAAAACGTGACGTATACCTTGACGGTCGAGGGGTATGGGCTCGATGGTGCCACGTGGAGCTATGCGCCCCAACCCGCCGGAAACGTCAAGCTTCCGGAGAATCAGCCTACCAAGAACGATTACACCGTGACCTTTCCTGAGGACAAGTTGGGACATGCCTGCTTTGTGATTAAGGCCATGGTTGTTTCGAAGGAGAGCCCCGGCACCGAGCTCACTTGTCTGGCGGCGAAAGTCGTGCCGTCAAAGAAGGCCGAGGTCAAAACCGCTGCGGTTGAGGGCGCGCTGGTTGATGAGGCTGGCAAGTTTGCTGATTACGCTGCGTACAACTACCGTGTGACGGTTACGGGCGCACCGGCAAACGTCACGCTCACGTGGGGGGAGAACGTGGAGATCGACCCGTTCTTCGAGATCAACCATGGCGCGACGGTGAATGTTGAAAAACGCAAGGCTACGTTCACCATGGAGCCGGGTTCGATGGTCGTCAACTTTTACCGAGCGGACGGCAAAACGCCCGGTGGCTGGGGTGACCTGGGCATTAGCGTGAGTGGAACTACCCTGACGGGCACGACGGAGACTCAATAACTCTGGAAGCAGAGTTTTTAGGATAAGAGGTACGGAATCGATGAGAACGGCAAAGCGCATACTCGCAGAGTTCATGACGGTGGTCATGGTGCTCCAAGCATGCTCGCCCACGGTGGTTGCTGTGGCGGCAGGCTGGCAGAACATCTCGAACGAGATTGCTGCCGCATCTGCGAAGGCGTTGGATACTGCCGAGGGCGGCGAGACCAACGGCGATGTCACGATCGGGTCTGGGTCGAGTGATACCGGCGCCGAAAGCGACAGTGCTGGGGATGACGCGGCGAAGGATGACGCTGCAGCAGGCGATACCACCGATAGCGCTACGGGTTCCGATTCCACGGGCGACCAGACGGAAGGCGACGATGCCGCTGACGATGCCGCCGCTGACGACGCCGAGCAAGATGCCGATGATGCGACTTCGGAGGACGCTGAGGCCCAGGCGGGTGCGACGATTACAAATCTCGATGAGCTTGTCGAGCTGCTCGAGGCGAACGGCGCGGAAAACATCGTACGCAAAGACGACAGGAGCGGAATCCGAAGCCTTGATGTCAAGTCGTCGGAGGCGTTCGCCGTCCTGTCTAACGCCGACGCTTCGCTTTGCTATGATGCGCAGATCAAGGTTATCATCACGGGCGATGCGAAGCTCACCGAGTCGGCTAAGAACGGCATGTCTTTCCAGGGCCTTGGCAGTGATGAGCATCCGTTTGAAGGCAAAATCTATAGGTCGTTGAATGGCGTTGATAGCCCTGTTGAGCTCACGACTGATCGGACGGTTTTTAATAGCCTCAAGCTGACCGACCAAAACAATATGGTCAAGATGAAGTGGGTGGGCGCGACTAGCTATAGCGCGCCGATGGTCGCTTCGAAGGTCAGCGGTGCGGAAAACAGCGAAGAGAGCAAGACGCTTAACGCGTCGGTTGACATCGTGGAACCCGTGAACGTTGATGTGAAGGATACGACTTCCGCCTTGACGGCACCCCTCCTGGGTGCGACGACGGGCAACCTTGCTGCGAACGTTACCTATAGCCTCACCGATTCTCGAAAGAATCTCAACGCGAATGCGACGGGCAACATTGGCTTGATTGCCAACACGGTCGAGAGCGGGAGCTTGACGGTTGAGTCCGTCACATTCCCCAACGATCTGACCTCAGGCGGAGCCGTCAAAACGAGCTCTGGCAACGCTGGCCTGCTCGTAGGCGAAGTCAAGGACGGTGCGACCCTGAGCATTGGCACTCTGGCAAACGTTCCCACCGCCACCGTCCAGTCTACGAACGGCTCCGCCGGTGGCGTTGTAGGACTCGTTGGCTCGAGCACGGGTGCCATGGTCAACGTCACGGAGGCTCTCGACCTACACGCGCTCGCCGTCAAGAGCACCTCCGCCAGCGGCGGTTTCATCGGACAAGCGACCAACCTGAGCCTTTCGCAATCCGAGGGCGCAAAGGTGGCGTGTCCTGAGCGTATTGGCGATTCGAATAGCAAAATCTCCGGCGGCTTTATAGGCAAGGTCAGCTTTATGCAGTCGGTTGAGTTTACTGGCAATAACCAAATCGATACGGGTAATGGCGTTACGCTTGCGGGCGCGGCGCATGTAAAGGGCGCGGTTGACGGAGCCGGCTCGGTTTTCGGCGTGCTGGCGCTGGACGATCCAAACGTTTCTGTGTCATTCAAGGACGGCTCATTCAAGGGCACGTTTGGGGACGACGCCAGTAATGCTGCCTTCGGCGGCCTTATTGGCTTTGTGAACGGCGCTGCGAATTCGACCGAAGAGACGAGTCCTCTAAGCCTTCTGAAAGTTGAAGGCGTGACGACTAAGTTTTCGCTCGTTAAGAGCCCATATTTTGCTGGCGGCATTGTTGGATGGCTTGGTACGTCCGCTATGCCCGCCGCGCTTGAAATTAATAATGCTACGGTCAACTGCACCCAGGTCGCTTCAACGAGCAACGGCTTTGGCGGAGCGGTCGGCTGCATCGACAAAAACAGCGTCGCGGATGTCAACGGGATTACCGTGAGCAATGAGGGCAGCATCGCCAAGGGCGCTGGCATTGCCGCGGAGTGCTGGACGGCCACGATACGCCTTGGGGGCGAAACCGATTTTTCCAACATGCATTTTGGCGCGGGGGATGCTACCGCGCAAATAGCCATGGTGCGTTCCGATTATCCGTCGCTTGTGTTCGCTCGCGGCACGGGCAGCGACAGCGAGCCGACGAATTCCAATGAAAAAGACTACTGGATATACAAGCGGTGTAAAGATGCACCCAAGATTGATGATCTTGGCGGAGCCCAAGATGCCTCTAAGGGCTATGGGGAGGTCGTAAGGCTCGACGGATCGAAGCTAAAATGGAACCTGATTCAGCTCAACGAAACTACGCATAAGCCTGAAGGCCCTTCATCGGCCAACTATAGTTGGCAGGTTGGTTATGTAAATGGCGCCGACAGCGACAAGTGGAACCAGGACCACACGCTCGACATCGACGACATACAGGATTTTGTTGTCCTAGCATTGTCGATTCAGACCGGCGGCTTGTATAACGGCGTGTTTGGCCCGACCTCAAACATGGCTGACCTTCTTGGGAGCCAAACGGTAATCAACCTGAACTGCGATGTCGATTTGTCGGGCACGGGCATTGGGGGTCTTGGCCTTGACAGCCCGAACAACGGCGTATCGTTTTCGGGAACGTTCAACGGCAATAATCATAAAGTAACCCTTGCCGTCGGCGAGCCGTATGGCACGCGCGACGGGAAGACGCTTGCCGCCGGCGATGCGAGTGACGGCAACGGTAAGATTTACCGCCATGGTCGTCTGGGCTTGTTCAATGCCATTGGCGGTGCCGCGAAGGTGAGCAACCTCACCATCGGTGGCTTCATGAAATTCGATAACGGCCTCAGCGTCGATGCCGGTTCGCTTGCGGCGTCAATTACGGGCACCGCCGACGAGAAACTGACGTTGTCGGGCGTAGCGTGCGAGACAAAGATCACGTGTGATGATACGTTCGGTAACGATGCGAACATCGGTGGTATTGCGGGTAGTGTATCGGCGGCTGCAAGCGTTGATTTCGGTGGCAATAGCAAGGCACAAACGGCTATTGCTACAGGCAATACGCTCAAGGGCAACACCCGCATCGGCGGCGCCATCGGTTATGTGGGTGATGTAACTTCGACATTCAATGTGACCAGCCTCGAAGTTGGCGGCTCAATCAATACTGGTGACTGTGCCGATGGCAAGATCGCCCAAGTCGGCGGCCTTATCGGCTGTATTGTTCAGAGTACCTATAATGTCAAAAAGGAGATAGTCAGTTCGGCTGTCAAGAACGTCAACATTATAGGGCTCGCATACGACTCGTTCGATATGGCCGTGGGCAAGAACGGCGACAAGTACCATGGCGCCGGCGGCCTTCTGGGCTACAGCTGGGGCAACGCCATCGTTACCATTGGCGATTCCTCTGCGAGTTCCGACGATAGGCCCTACGCTCTTAAGACGAATGAAACTACTGTGACTGCGAATGGCTCAGTTGAGGTCGGCGGTCTTGTATATGCCACGAGCGGTCATTGGATCATCAATGACTACGCTGTCAATTTGGCGGGCGCTTCTTTCAATACCGATAGCGCCACTACGCTTGGCGCTCTTATTGCTCGAGGCAGTACGTCCGATTCGGCCAACAGCTTTGGCGCCGAAATCTCCTACACTGGCCTATATCTGGAAGACAAGGCCAGTTGGGAAACCGCTTATGCTGTGGGCGGGGCGTCCATTGTCGCTCCAAAGGTAACGACGTTTGATGAATGGGTCGCTCATGGCGTGAAGCCCGGAAGCAAGTTGATGGATAACGGCTGCAATGCGATCGTTTCGCTTCATACTCAGGCTGATACGTTAGACATGAGCGGGGATCCCGCCAAGGACAATAGCTATCGAAATCGAACGGTTTTCGGCGAGGGCGAGGATCACAAAACGAACGGGTCTGTTCGCTATTACTACAATCTGGACAGGGCTTTGACTCGGGTGAAAGACCTCAATGCGTCTGTAATGAATACGCCCGAGCACCTTGTTTTGTGGGCGGCGAGGAAATACGCCCCAAGTTCGACATGTACGTATCTTACCGGTGACAAAGAGAAGATTTTTACCAATAACGTAATCGGCCCCAAGAGCGGCAATCCGGTCACTATCGATTTGACGGGCTATAGCTACTATCCCTCAAATGTTAGCGACAACAATGTGACCATCCAAAACGTAGAGATCATCTTTTGCTATTCGAAAATAAAAGATGAGCAGCAAGGCAATAAAAGCAACGACTCGGCTACTCAGCATGAGAATATGCATTGCGGTCTTATTCGAACGATTGGCAACAGGAGCCTCACCGTTAGCAGCGTAACGCTTTCGGGAACAGTGGGCAGAGCTAAAAATGATGACGCAAAAGGACTTGACCCCAAGAGCGTATCGGGTGCGCTCGTACTTCGTTGTGCCTACGGAGCATCTGGCGATAAGAAGGCAGCGATCACAATTGACACACTGAAGCTCAACGGCCTGCAGGTCGACGGAGCGATGGACAAGCAGTATGCGCCGCTGCTGATAAACGCCATAACAAGGTACGTCAATTTGGATGTCAAAAATGTAACGACGTCTAAATATGCTGACAATTCTGGCGTCAATAAAACCGCGGCGTCAAGTTTGTTCGGCTATCTGGGCTATGACAAGAATTCTGATCAGGTCACAGCAAAGTTTGAGCAAATAAGCCTGCCTAGCCAGAAGGGCAATACGATTTTCACCCACGCGAGCCTGCTGGAGAGCTTTGGCTATACAACCACGGGTACTGCGGACTATACCTTTACCAAGGCCGATGCCATGGCCGGTAATGTGACGTACGGAAGCGAAATCGATGCCCAAGGCAAGGAATACACTGGCAAGCAGCTTTGGTATTACGATGAGGCGACGTATGGCACCGATGAAGGCTTGGTAGAGACGGATAATGACGAGAAGGCAAACGTTGAAGCTCAACGGTTCAGCAATTATCTTCCCTATGTAGCCAAGGGAAAAGCCACCGAGAACGGCGTTCAGTACCACGAAATCAAAGTCAACCAGCGCATTCCTAACTTCACGACGGGTTGCGGCACCTATGGCGACCCGTACGCGATTACCTCGGCATCGGAGTTCAATGCGGCGGCGAACTACATCAACAACGGCACCGCTCTTGACGGCTGGGAAGTTACTATCGTAAAGGACCAATCGGCGCTTTGCCAACGTCGAAACGGGGGCAGCGTCGATAATGAAGTTACCTATGTCTATAAGCAGACGAACGACACCAAGAAGAAGTGGGAGAAGAAGGTCGACGACGCGACCGACTCCAATGATGTGCTTTCCGACGATACAATGCGTCGGTATCTGCAAAGTGCGTATTACAGCATTGAGCCCAAGTCGGATGCGGATAACACAATTGAGCTCGATGGCTCGGCGTTCGCCGGATTCGGCACCTCGGCATACCCGTTCCGCGGCGTCATCGTTGGCGACGTGAACGGCACGGCTGCAACGATTGTAATCAAAAACAATACTGGCTCATTACGCGGTCTTATTCCTTACAGCTATGGCAGCGTGGTGCGCAACCTGAACATTCGCTATGTGGATGCACAAGCGACTATTACTTATTCTGCCAAGGATGCGGATGGTGTTCCGACGGCGTTTTTCGGCGGCGTTATCGGCTGCATTCTTGGCGGCGATAACATTATTGATGGCGTGGTCGTTAATGGGACGACGGCCGATAGCCCTACAACCGGGTTTACGGTTGCTGGTGGCGGAACTAAGCCGCATCTTGTTCCCATTGGCGGCTACGTCGGCGCCATTGCGGGCGGCGGCGTGATTTTCCGCCATACGGGCGATTCATGGCGTGGCGGCACAAAGGAAAAGTTCCTGCCCGCTGCGAAAGGCGGTGCCAACTCCCAGCTGTACGACAACCCCTACGTTGGTCGTGTGATTGATGGCTATGCCTTTAGCGAGGGCTGCGACGTTGAGAACGGAGACTCTAACTACAAGATCAACAAGCTTGATGTGAATGACACCGGCTGCGTAACCACGACCGATACGTACGTGAAATTCAGCTGGGATGCCGGCCAGCAAAACAACAAGGCTCCTAAAACTACAGTCAAAGATCGACAGGGCCTGCTCGTGCTGTCTGCCATTATTAACAGCGGCGCGGGTGCCGGTGCTGCTCATACCGACTCGACTGATGGCAATGGCACGTATCGCGGATCACATGCGTATGAGGGCAATAGCGTTCGCGACCCCACCTCCTCGACGGGATACAAGTTCGGAAATGAACGGTATGGCAAGGTTCGCAATGCGCAGTATGCTGCGGTTGGAAATCCTGCTGAAGCAGCAAAGGGCGATTTCGCGATCTCGATCAATGACGACCTTAAGGCGCCAGGCAACCAGGAATACCAAGGCCCATTAAACGGCGAAGACGGACAAGATATTAATTCGCCCTATTTGGTGAAGAAATACGCGACCGATTGGCGCACGGGCTATGTGTGTGCGATGGGCGTTTGCGGCATGGACCTGCAGTTTAAGCAAGGCGACCCCTATGATATGACGGATTACGGCTCGGGTTTCTTGGGTCTTTCGGGCCGCTATTACTCAAACGCATGCGCGACCGACAAGAAGGTCAACGACAAAGATTTCATCACCCCGGGTATCGCCACCATCAACGGCAACGGCGTGACGATTAAGGTTAAGAACAACACGCGCGAGTATGTCGATGATGACTACAACATTGCAGGCGTAGGCGGCTTGTTCAGCACCATCAAGTTCTACTCGAATCAATTCAATAAAGGAAGCATTGAAGAGAGCGGCAATGCAAACGTATGCAATCTCAACTTCGAGAGCTGCAACATTTCGCTTACCTATGTAACTCCGAACGGGGAGGGGCAGTCCACGTCGACGAGCAACACAAACAGCGGCTCGGTGGGGGTAGGCTGCCTTGCGGGCTCAACTGCAAACCAGGGAGTTTCGGGCAAGGTCGCCTATGGCGTGTTCAAAAACGTCGGCATTTCTAACAGCACCGTAGCCGGAGGCTGCACGGCTGGCGGCCTCATTGGAAGTGCTGGCCTTATGTCGCGCAGCACCGATGGCGCCAACGGTTCGATTGTGAATTATGGGGGAACGTCCTCTCCTGTGCAGCTCTACGACTGCTCGTACACCGGCCTTAACGTCACGGGCGAGAAGAATGTCGGTGGCTATGTGGGTACGGTCGCCTCGGCGTGCAGTGTGTGGACAACCGCAGGCACAGGGGTGAGTGAAAGGACCGTTGGCAAAAACTCGACCATAACTGCCACAGGGACAGTGCCCTACGTGGGCGGTGTGCTCGGCTATGTCGAAAGAAGCGATATCTCGGTCAACACCACAATCGGCACCACTGAGGTAGTCCCGTCGAGCACGGCAGTCATCTCTGGGGTAAACGTGCTTGCCACCGGGTCGAACTCCGATGACCATATGGGTGCCGGCGGCGTGGTCGGACGCGCCCGTGGCGGCGTAATTTCTATGAGCAACGTGCGCATTGATGGCAGAGTCGGCACCGAGAACGCCGTCATCGGCGATGAGACCGGAACGAACAATAGCATCTACAATGCGGGCGGCCTGATTGGTGAGGTTACGAGTAGCGGTAGCCCCAACAAGTACTGGTTCGACGACTGCAATGTCAAGAATGTCAGCATCGCCGGCACCGGCAAATGCTCGGGAGGGCTTATCGGCTACTTCTTCAGCAATGTGAATATAGCCTGCAACAACATCGCGATCGAGAACGCTACGATTAAGGGTAACTGGAGCGGCGGTCTGCTTGGCGCGAATAACGCGTCTAACAGTGGCTCCGTCATCATCAATGTCACCAACACAAAGGTATCCAACACCACGTTTAGCGAAAAGTCCAACGGCGGCATTATGGGCGATGGGCGTGGCCAGTTCCATCTGGTAAACGTGCTTATGGATGGCAACACCTACAAAAAGGACGCTAAGCAGGGCGTGCTTTTGGGCGAGGTTGACACAGGAACAAATAAGTACAGCCTCTCCGCAGCGGGCGTGGATGTAAAGCCCGGCAACGGCAAGACCACAAGTGACCTGCCACCGATGGTTTACACGACCAATACGGCCGCCGTAAACATGAAGTCGTATATCGCGTTTGGTGACTATAACGACACACTGGAAGCACCTGACAAGGGGATCACGCTCTACGGCGCGGACAATACCGCCACCACGGCAGCGAGCCCGTATGTGACCACGAGCCCCGTAAGCACGCTGGCGGTGCGTGCCTCCGACAACGACACCACCGATCGCTACCTGTTTGGCGACGGCGCCACCATCGACACCGCGGCGACCGTCCAGAGCGAGGCAGGCACCGGTGTTGCCGATCGCTACACCTACACGAATATCGGCGGCATTAATGACAACGGCGCCTATCAAAATAAGTCGAGCTACGATGCCTCATCCGTGGCCAGTAAGTTCAATTCGAATAATGATACAAGCAACAACCAAGCCACAACGGATTTCCCTGTTTTGGTGATCTCTGGCAACGACAACACGACGGTCAAGAGCTATCTAAACATCGTCACGAACGGCGGCTTCTCCGACGCTTGCAGATTGAATAACGAGAATGGCACCAATCCGCACGTGACGGCCAAAGCAGAGGTTTTCCAACTCAAGGATGGTGTGTTCGTTAGAGACGATGACGCGTCGAACAATCCCACGCTTCGCGTAGTGAACAATGGCACGAACAATATGTCGTTTAGCCCAAGCTCCGATTGGGACAACGGCAAGGGCCGCTTTACGCTCCTGACCGTTACCTTTACCGAGGCGGGTCAGAGCTACAACGTTCAGGTGCCGATCATCGTTAAGCGCAAGCTCGAGATCGATTTCACTGCAACGTATGATTACGGCACTAAATTTAAAGAAAGCGACTACGCTAACCTTGGAAAAGATGCACACGTGCTTACGAGCTTTGGCGAGCCGATGACGGGTCTGCTTACCTGGACATACAATTCTGCCAATGGGAAGGAAGTCGACTTTGGCTGGGACAGCTATATGGCTGCTGGCGGCTCGATGAAGGGGCTCGGCAAGAGTATCCTCTTCAATGGTGCCGACGGAAGGTTGCCCCAGGGCACCCAGCTTACGCTCATCGATGCGAACGTTGATGGCAAGGCCGGTGGCAGGGAATATCACTATACGGTGGGCGAAGGCGGCGCCACGAGTGTTTCGCTGAGCGGAAACGACGGCTTCAAGGATTCTGCGGGCAATCCATATCAGGAGCGATGGCTGAGCGAGATTTTGGGTGTGTCGGCCACACAGGATGGCGCCGGCACATGGACCGTGTGTGATAACGAGGCAGAGGCGACCGCTAAAGCGAAATTCAAAGGCGAGTGGACGCTGTTTAAGGTTGCAGGCGCTGACGTTCCCAGCAACGACCGCTATACGCTAAAGGTACCTAAGGAGAAGGATACCGGCAGGGAGCTGCGTGCGTCGGAGAGCGTCTACCTAGTTGTCAACGTGCCCAAGTCGGGCAACGGCGGGACGCAAGCTAATATCAACGGTTTTACGGCTTCGTCTATTGACTCGAATTCTTCGGGCGCCCGCATATCTTGGAATCTGCATCACGTCTTGCGCACCGGTGGCGACGATAATCAAAACGGTACGGCATCGACATACAGCATCTTGTCCAATTATGAGCAGAATGTAGTCGACAAAAAAGATGGGGCGTGCATTCCGGTTTCGAAGTCGGAGGACGGTGCCGCCTACGTTCTTTCTCTCGATGTCATGGATACGGTTACGTTTAGCCCGAGCCAATACTATACAGAGAGCGACCATCTGTTCTATCAGCTCGACACATCGCTGTGTCGCTATGGCGCCAACAACAACCTAATGGGAGTAAGCAGTTTCCCAAGCGGAACCTCGGCAATTGCGAAGTTCTATGTTGCCATCGGCGATCAGAACTACAGGTGGAATGGCAACGATTGGGAGCCGTATGACGCTTCGACGCCTGCGTTTACACAGATTGTGACGGATACGGGTGATGACTCACTGAGGCTCACACTCGACCATGACCTTGCCGGAATCCGCAAGCGTGCAGCGGGCGGATCCTTTACCGTGCGTACGGTAGTGGAAGAGATTCGTCTTACGCCGGACGGCTGCAACAAGGTTATCTCCCTGTCCAAGCAGTCTGGCGAGGACGCCTGTACCAAGATGTCCTATACCGCCAAGCTTTCGACGCGCGATTCTGGTCTTGCCACCTCGAGCCTGGCGATGACGAAGCGCGGTAACGTTGGATACTATCGCATGGACACGGGTGATACGACCATTACGCTATCGGCGCCTGAGAAGTCGCAGCTTGGCATTAACGTGGACGACCTGCGTCCGATCGCGAATGGCACGATTGGTCTGGGTGCCACGTATGAACTGGGTGGACTCAGCAACGCCGCCGAGGCAATTGCGAACGCAGACTCTGTCGTGTACACGCTCTCGCTTCAGCGCCGCGGAACCGACGGCACGTATGAGAGCGTAACGGATGATATCTCAAACTACGTAACAGTGACGGAGAGTAAGCTTGCCGCGGTCGCTCCCTCCGGTAGCACGATCACCTTCACTGACTCGAAGGAGAACGGCAAGTTCAAAACGAAGAACGGTAATACGACGTTTAACCTGCCCTTTACCGTTCAGGTCAACACGCAGGTTGAACAGCGTGATCAGTTCTACGCGAACTATCGTCTGGTGATGACGGCGAGCCTGGTCACAGGTGGGGCGATGAGTGCAACGCCTCAGTCGCCCGACTATGTGACCTACACGCTCACGAGGGTGAACCTCAACGGCATCGACCACTAGTTCCGAAGCCGACTAGCTTCGCAAAGGGGGCGGCAACCACCCGGTTGCCGCCCCCTTTCTAGTCTGCGCGATTCCAGTCTTGGACTCTGCTGGACAGTTAGTTCAGATACGTATAATTCCAGACCGCAGCAGGCGCATCCGGCGCTCGTTTTGGGGAAGAAAGGGGCTCAAAACTAGGGTTCGGTAGCCATCTGGGCTCGATTTGCGTGCAATGAGTCGCCAAAGAACCCTCTCCGGGGACCATAGCGCAGCTTTATCAGCATAGAAAAATACGTATCTGAACTAACTGTCCAGCCGCCGTTGGAGAAAGGTGTTTTAGCTCTCCCGACCCCTCCACCAAGCTTTCCAACTTTCCACTTGACTTAACACCTAAGGTGGAAAGCTGGGTAGAAAGCTGGAAAGTTAAGTGGAAAGCTGGAAAGTTAGCTGGAAAGCTGGAAAGTAAACGAAAGACGTGCCGTGTTAACTCAGAGGCTAGGAGGGGTTAATAATTATGAAAACCATACCAAGCGAAACAAAAAGACATCAATCTGGTTGGTAAAACACCGTCAATGAGCCGCGAGCCAACTAGCTGCGTAAATAAAACCTAAAGAACTGTTGCAAATTAATGGCAAATGCCCAGATAGCGAAATTGCGATTTTCAATTAACTGTTACGTGCAAACAGCAAAATGCTACTATCTAACATGCACGTAAGAAAGCAGATTAACGGTTAAGGCTAAGAAGTGGCAGGTATGTCGGAAGCAACTAGGACTCGCACGCATGCGCCCGAGGTTAGGCAGCGCGCCGTCGAGGTCCTCCAAGAGGGGGTCGGTCATCGCGCCCTCGCCGCGGAGCTTGGCATTCCCCAGGCCACGGCTCGTCAGTGGGCCCGCGCGTATGCCGTAGGCGGTGCCGACGCCGTTCTCAACGCCGGTTCGCATCATCACACCTATTCGTACGAAGTTAAGCTCGCCGTGGTTAAGGACCGCTTGGAAAACGGCTTAACGGTTCGCGAAGCCATGATCAAGCACAAGATTCCCAGCGAGTCTTCGGTCAAGGCTTGGTGCCGCCAGTATCGCGACGGCGGCGCGGATGCGCTGGTCGACAGGCCGCGCGGTCGTAAACCACGCGTTAAAAAGGCGGAATAGCGAACGGGATGGTGCGCCCACAGGGGCGCATTTTTCTTGCCGCCCCTCTGCTCCAATGCGGACGTGCCCTTACCCCGTACGTCTAAAACTCCCCAGTTGACCGAAAACCCGCCGCTGCTACTCCTTAATTGAGCTATAACGTTAAACAATTGCAGCGTTTTGGCATGGGGGAGTGATGGTATGACGCTACTGTATTTCCTTACCCTGTTTCCGCTGGTACCGGCGCTGGGCATGCTGCTCGCGCGCGGTGACCGCGCCCGCGATGCGGTGGGGCTCGTGGGCTCCGGCATTATTATGGCGGTGACAGTTGTAGTCGCCGTCATGTTTTTTGGCACGGGTCCGCAGAGCTTTGAGGTTGCCCCCGGCACCTCGCATGTGCTCTCGATCATCAGCTCCGCCATCGATGTCATCCTGTGCGTCGTCATCCTGTACAACGCGTTCAAATATAGGAACGCGCTCACCACGGTGCTCGGCATAGTCCAGCTGGTGGGCTCGCTCGCCTTTGCAGCCATGACGCTGCCCGCGGCCGAAGCCGTCACGGCGACGCCGCTCTACCTGGACTACATGAGCGTGATCATGGTCCTCGCCATCGGCATCGTCGGCAGCCTTATCTGCGTGTATGCCTTGGGTTATATGAAGGACTTCCAGGCCCACGACGAGCACGAGGCCGCGCTGCGTGGGCAAACCGCGCCTGACCGTCGCCCGCAGTTTCTGGCGCTTATGTTCCTGTTCCTCTCGGCCATGTTCGTCATCGTGACGAGCGATAACCTGGAGTGGCTGTTCTGCGGCTGGGAAATCACCACCGTGTGTTCGTTCCTTATGATTGGCTACACGCGTACGCCCGAGGCCATCAAGAACGCCTTTACCCAAATCATCCTCAACATGCTGGGCGGCATCGCGTTTTTGGCCGGACTCATGTACCTGCACGTTAACGGCATGCCGCTGACCATCTCGGGCATGATCGAGCTTTCCGGCACCGAAACCGCGCAGTCCGCGCTGCTGGTGATGCCGGTCATCCTGCTGTCGCTCGCCGCACTCACCAAGGCCGCACAGATGCCGTTCCACACCTGGCTGCTGGGTGCCATGGTTGCCCCCACGCCCACGAGCGCCCTGCTGCACTCGTCAACCATGGTTAAAGCCGGCGTGTTCCTGATGGTCAAGCTGAGCCCGCTCTATGCCATCTATCCCGTGACGGGCTTTATGGTCACAAGTGTGGGCGCCATCACGTTTTTGCTGGCAGCCCTTATGGCGATCTCGCAGAGCAACGCCAAACGCGTGCTCGCGTACTCCACCATTTCCAACTTGGGCCTCATCAGCGCCTGCCTGGGTGTCGGCGCGCCCGAGGCCGTGTGGGCCGCCATCTTCCTGATCCTGTTCCACACGGTGGCAAAGTCGCTGCTGTTCCTGTGCGTGGGCACGGCCGAGCATCATATCGGCAGCCGCGATATCGAGGACATGGACGGTATGTTCAGCCGCATGCCGCACCTGACGCGCCTGATGATGCTGGGTATCATGGGCATGTTTGTGGCGCCGTTTGGCATGCTCGTGTCCAAGTGGGGCGCCCTGGTGGCGTTTGCACAGACCGGCAACGTGCTCATGATCATGGTGCTTGCCTTTGGCTCGGCCGCGACGTTTTACTTCTGGGGCAAGTGGCTTGCTAAGCTTTCGGGCGTCGATCCCACGGCTCAAAACGTGGAGGGCAATGTTCACAAGACCGAGTGGATAGCGCTCAACACCATCGCCGCGCTGCTGATTCTGTGCTGCGTGGCGTTTCCGGTTATCTCGAGCGGTCTGGTGTCGCCTTACTTGGCCATGGTGTTTGGCCGCGTGCCGTACGTTATTGGCAAGGACGCCATGTATCTGATGGTGGTTATCGTGGCTTTTATCGCCGTGGTGCTGCTGACGTCATTCCGCGTGAGCAACAAACCGCACGTCAACGTGTACCTTTCGGGCGTGGGAACCGACAAATATCGCCATTTCCGCGGCTCGATGGGACACGAGGTGAAGGCCGAAAAGCGCAATTGGTACTCGGAGGACGCCCTTGGCGAGAAGCGTATTGGCCCCGCGGGTAGCGTCGTATGCTGCAGCATTATCTTGTTTGCGCTGCTGTGTTGCGCGTGGATTGGGCCCGAGCGACTTGCCATGAGTGCGCCCTCGGTGCTGCGCGGCAAGTATTTCGAAGGCTCGGGTGTCGTGGGCATATTTATTGGCACCGTGGCGTTTGCCTTGCTGGCGCCTTTGGTTGGTGGCCTGATCGACGGCCTTGACCGTAAGCTTTCGGCTCGCATGCAGGGCCGCGTGGGCCCGCGCTTGCTGCAGCCCTTCTACGATGTTGCCAAGCTGCTGCGCAAGGCCCCCGCCAGCGTAAACACCATGGACGACACCTATATGGCGTGCGCGCTCATCTTTACCGTGGTGGGCGGCGGCATCTTTGTGTCGGGCTCCAACACACTGCTGTGCGCTTTTATGGTGACGCTCGCCGCGATCTTTGTGGTGTTGGCGTCCGCCTCGACGCAAAGCCCGTTTGCCCAGGTTGGCGCCGATCGTGAGCTGCTGCAGGTTATGAGTTACGAGCCCGCCGTTCTGCTGATGAGCGTGGGCCTGTACCTTGCTACCGACAGCTTCGATTCCATTGCCGTGACGGGGCAGCCAGCCCCCATCATCGTGTACAGTGCGCCCATTTTCCTGGCGCTGCTTGCGGTGCTCACCATCAAGCTACGCAAGTCGCCGTTCGACCTTTCGTACTCGCATCACGCGCATCAGGAGATTGTCCAGGGCGTCTCCACCGAGATGAGCGGCGGTACGCTGGCCAAGATGACCCTTATGCACTGGTGCGAGACCGTGCTGTTTTTGATGTGGGTGGGCATGTTCTTTGTTTGGGACAACCCGGTGAGCTGGGTGGTCGCCCTGGTCGTGATGGTCGCGACGTACTTTGTCGAGGTGCTGATCGACAACACCTTCGCCCGTAGCACCTGGCGCAGCTGCTTTAAGCTCGGCTGGGGCGTGGCGCTGGTGTTTGGCCTGCTCAACCTTATGCCCATCCTCGTCGACGTGTTTATTTAGGAGGCGGCATCCATGGGTAACAAAATGTCGCGCTCGCCGTGGGTCATTCATTACGACGGCTCGAGCTGCAACGGATGCGATATCGAGGTGCTGGCCTCGCTCACGCCGCTGTTCGATGCGGAACGCTTTGGCGTGGTCAATACCGGCAACCCCAAGCATGCGGATATCTTTTTGGTGACGGGCTCGGTCAACGCTCAGAACCTGCCCGTCGTGCGCCAGATCTACAACCAGATGCTCGAGCCCAAGTGCGTGGTGGCCTGCGGCATCTGCGCGTGTTCGGGCGGCGTATTCCGCGATGCCTATAACGTGATCGGCGGCGTGGATCGCGCGATTCCCGTGGACGTGTACGCGCCCGGGTGTGCCATTCGCCCCGAGACCGTGATCGACGCCATCGTGGAGGCGTGCGGCATCCTGGACCAGAAGGAGGCCGTGATGCGCGCCGGCGGCGATCCACTTACCGTGGGCGGTTCCACTACCTGGGACGGTGGCGTTGAGCTGGGCGAGGACGGGTTTGTGGCTGCAGGGGCCGGGACTGACGGTGCCGGTGACGCGCATGCCGGGAAGCCTGCTGCGCCCGCCGCTGGCGACGCACCTGCTGAGGCTCCTGCCGCTGCAAAGGAGGCCGAGTAATGCAAGAGGCAATCTATACCACCGTCGGGATCGACGAGCTCCTGTCGCATGTCCAGGCGCTCAAGGGCGCCGGTGCCCGCTTTGTGCAAATGCACGCCGAGCGCAACGTCGACGACGGCACGTATCGCTTGGTCTATACGTTTATCAACGTTCATGCTGCTCAGGAGCATATTGCGCAGGGCGGTAGCTATGCGATCGAGAACCTGGTGGTTGAGGGAATTGATCGGCACCAGGAGATTCCGTCCATCAGCTCGTACTATCCGGCGGTATTCCCGTTTGAAAACGAAGCGCACGACCTATTCGGTCTTGCCATCACCGATATGCAGATCGACTTTAAGGGCTTTTTCTACCAGGTCTCGACTGCCGAGCCCATGAGCGTTATCACGCCCGAGGTGAAGGCCGCGCGCGAGAAGGCCATGAAAGTCCGCGCGGCTGCCGAGGCCAAGGCGCGCAAGGCCGCTGCCGAGAAGGCCGCCGCGGCTACGGCTGCTGCGGGGGAGAGCGCTGCGAGCGCCGGCGATGCCGCGGGCGCCGCTGCTCAGCCCACTGCGGCTGCCGGCTCCGATGCTCAGCACGATGAAGCCGCTGCGAAGGCCGCGCTCAAGGCCGCCGAGATGGAGGCAAAGCTCGCCGCCATGGATCCCGAGAAAGCGGCCAAGGTCCGCGCGGCGTTTGCCGCCAAGGCCGCCCGCGATAAGCAGAAAAAGGAGGCGTAAGGTCCATGGCACATCGCTCCGTTATTCCGTTTGGCCCGCAGCACCCGGTGCTGCCCGAGCCGCTTCATCTGGACCTAGTGATCGAGGACGACCGCGTCATCGAGGCAATTCCGCAGATCGGCTTTGTGCACCGCGGACTCGAGAAGCTCACCGAAAAGCGCGATATGCACCAGTTTGGCTATATCGCCGAGCGCATCTGCGGCATCTGCGCCGTGGGCCACAGCTACGGCTATGCCAGCGCCTGCGAGTGCATGCTCGGCATCGAGGTGCCCGGGCGCGTGCAGTATATCCGCACCATTCTGCATGAGCTTTCGCGCATCCACTCGCACCTGCTGTGGCTGGGCTTGCTCGCCGACGCCTTTGGCTTCGAGGCGTTGTTCTATCGTTCGTGGACGCTGCGCGAGCAGATTCTCAAGATCTTTGAGAGCACGTGCGGTGGTCGCGTGATTCTGTCGATCAACGAGATCGGCGGCCTTAAGCACGACATTGAGGACTCCGAGCTGGCCGGCATTGTCCAGACGCTCGACGCCATGTGCCCCGACTACGAGGCCCTGGTGCATACGTTTTTGGACGACGACAGCTGTGGCGAGCGTCTGCATGGCGTGGGCGTGATCAGCAAGAAAGACGCGCTGGAGCTTTCGATGGTCGGTCCGTTTGGGCGCGCCTCGGGCGTGGATTACGACGTGCGCATGTTTGGCGACGGCGCCTATGCGGATCTGGCCGCGTTTGAGCCCATCGTGGCGACCGACGGCGACTGCTATGCCCGCTGCCAAGTGCGTTGTGCCGAGGTCACGCAGGCCATGGACATCATTAAGGAGCTTGCGGGCAAGATTCCGCACGACGGTATCGGTGGGCGCACCAAGCTTACGCCGGCCGACGGCGCGCGCGGCGAGGTTGTGATTGAGCAGCCGCGCGGCGAGGCGTACTACTATGTGCGCGGCAACGGCACCAAGAACCTGGACCGCTTCCGCGTGCGCACGCCGACGTCGCAGAACCTGGCGGGTCTGACGCATGCGCTGCAGGGCGTGCTCCTTGCCAACGTGCCCATGATCATCCTGACCATCGACCCCTGCATTAGCTGCACGGAAAGGTAGGCGCGGCATGAGTTTACTGACATTTGCCAAGACGGCCTTGGGTTCTATGGTCAAGCAGCCGGTAACGGTGTGCTATCCGCAGGAGAAGCTGACGGCGCCCGAGCGCTTGCGCGGGCATATCGTCAACGACATGGACGTGTGCATCTGCTGCGGCATGTGCGCGCGGCGTTGCCCGGCGGGCGCGCTCGCGGTCGATCGCAAGGGCGGAACGTGGTCGATCGACCCGTACGCCTGCGTGGTGTGCGGCGAGTGCATCGAGAGCTGCCCCAAGCACTGCTTGACTATGGACACCGCCCGTACTCCAGTTGCGGCGGATAAGACTCCCACGGTAGAAACCAAACCGGAATAGAGCTGGAATAGGGGCCGGTGGGGCAAAAATGCCCCACCGGCCCCGCGCGAACGCGTGTGCGGGCCGCCACGCGACCCGTCCAGCCCGAAAATGACCCGCCTGCCACGAAATGGGCCCATCTACTACTTTTGGGCGCCAACCCCCAACCACGGCAAAAAATGTGAAAACAAAACCGCAGGTAGAACGTCTGCGATTTTGCATGAAAAGCGGGTATGGTCGGGGGTATCGAGTCAAACGTAGTAGATGGGCCCATTTCGTGGCGGGCGCCGTCAGCCGATCTCCGCGGGCGGAAGAAAGCAGATCATTTTGGTCTCGCAAGGCTTGCGGAGGCACTCGCGCAGGGCCGCCCGAACAAAACTATGCCGGTTTACTACGATGAACTCGACATTCCCGACCATGACTGCATTTTTCTAAATATCGCAAGCGTTCTACCTGCGGTTTTGGAAGCGTGCAATTTGCCGTGGTCGAAGGTAGGCGATTCATCGTAGTAAACCGGCATAGTTTTGAAATGGCATTAAATCGATAGCAGCCATTTTGCTATGCCGGGGTGGTCGGTTGTTGGGCAATTACCCTCGCAGGTAGGCGATGGCGATCTGCGTGCGGTTGCGTAGGCCCATTTTGGCAAGGATCGAGCTGATGTGGTTGCGTACGGTGCCTTCGCCCATGTAAGCGGCGGCGGCAATCTCCTTGTTATCGAGGCCGCGGGCGATGAGCTCGGCGACTTCGAACTCACGGTCGGTCAGGCTGGCAAAGGCGGCGGGTCGGCGAGGCGTGCTGGCATCGGCGCCTGTCCCGTCAAAATCGATGTCCTCGATCGCCTTGCCCTCGAGCACGCGTTTGCCGTCCATGACCTGCGCCAGTGCCGGTGGAATGGCGGCGACATCGGTTTTGATCAGGTAGCCGCGGGCGCCCAGTTTGAGCGCCGACACAATGTACTCGTCATCCGAGAATGTTGTCAGAAACACCACGCGCGCCGCAGGGTCGCGCTCGAGGATCTCGCGTGCCGCCGAAAGGCCGTCGCGCCCCGGCATCTGGATGTCGAGTAGCGCGATATCGGGCGCGTGCTCGGCGTAGAGCGCGACCGCGTCGTCGCCATTGGCGCCGGTACCCACCACCTCGATCTGCGGCTGTGCGCCCAGGATAATCTTGAGCGAATCGACCACCAAACGGTCGTCGTCGACAACTATGAGCCTCATCGGGCCTCATCTCCTTGCTGTTTGGGAACGGTGGCAAACACACGCCAGCCGCCGGCGCCGGCGCGCGGGCCGGCGGTGAAGGTGCCGCCAAGCGCCTCGACGCGCTCGCGCATGGAGCCGAGCCCCATGCCCTCGGCGATGCCGCGACCGCCCGTCTGGGTCCCGCCCGTGCCATCGTCGGTAACGATGAGCTGGTAAAACGATGGATGCTCCAAGCATCGCACAACAACGTTTTGCGCGCGGGCGTGGCGCATGGTGTTGGAGAGCGCCTCGCGCAGGACCGCCGCAAAGCAGTTGGTGATGTTGGCGGGCGCATGCTCGGCCAAAACTTCAAGCTCAATCTGCGGGCCGCCATCTGAGCACGCGCCTTCCACGATGCACTCGAGCTGTACGGAGAGGTCGGCGGCAGTGTCATTGAGCGCGTGGACGCTGGCGCGCACAAGTTGGAGCGCCTCGTCAACGGTGTGCTTGACGTCGGCGAAATCGGCGGCAACCCTGGGCTCGTCGGCGTGCACGACGCGCAGGGCCTCGGTCTGCAGCGAGGCACGTGTAAGTTGGTGGCCAACGCTATCGTGGATCTCGCGCGCGATGCGGGCGCGTTCGACGAGTGTCGCGAGCTCGACTTCGTAGTCCTGGCGGTCGGCAAGGTCACGGTTGCGCGCTTCGAGCGCGAGGGCTCGTTCCTGCAGCTCGTCGCGGATGCGGCGCATGCGCTGCTGCTCGCGCTCCAACTGGGCGGTACGCAGTGACAGTAGGGTGGCGGCGACTGAAAGGATGGCGGTCAGCAGGAGCGTTCGAGCGGCAAGCGCGTCGGCGCGAAGGTCCGCGACGAGTGCAAAGACAAAGGCGACGCCAATGCCCAGCGCGACCCAAACGCGTTCACGGCGCACGCGCCGCGCGATGTCATAGAGGGCGAGGGGCGCAAACGGCACAAACGGCGGCACGAAGACAGCCGCGATGATGTAAGCGTAGCTCGCGGCCTCGCTTGTGCGGCTCGTGCGTTCCTTCTGTGCGAGCTCGGCCAGCGAGGTGGCAATAACGCCAAGGCAAAACGCCGCGACCAGGCGAGCGTCCACAGCAAGGCCCGTGGCGGCCGCAATGCAGCACGCCAGCACGATCGATTTGTCGAAAAGCCTGTTCATACGGGTATTGTACGCGAAGCCGCGCGCGGGGGAGGCGCCGCCCGGGGCAACCGTGACATTCCTCCCGCGCGGCAAAGCGGCGTCGATCGCTCGCGCGAGCGGGGGTTTCGCCTCCGCCCCCTCGCACTCGTGACAAAGCTCACTGGTGCGCGCCGTCCGCTCCTGCGATGATGCAATCGTACCGGGCCACGACCAACAGAAGGGCCGCCTCATGACAGACATCGTCCACGTCGAAAACCTCGTCAAGCGCTACGATGACCTTATTGCGCTCGACCACTTTAACCTGAGCATCGCCCCCGGCGAGATCTTTGGCCTGCTGGGCCCCAACGGCTCGGGCAAAACCACGTCCATCAACTGTATCTTGCAGCTGCTTGCCTACGACAAAGGCACCATTGAGCTGTTCGGCGAGCCCATGACGCCCACCCGCTACGACCTTAAGCGTCGCGTCGGCGTGGTGCCACAGCAGGTGGCGGTGTTCGACGAGCTCACCGTGCGCGAAAACATCGACTATTTCTGCAGCCTCTACGTCAACGACCGCAAGCGCCGCCGCGCGCTGGTGGACGAGGCGATCGACTTTGTCGGCCTGGGCGACTTTACCAAGTTTCGTCCCGGAAAGCTCTCGGGCGGCTTGGCACGCCGCCTCAACATTGCCTGTGGCATCGCGCACAAGCCCGAGCTCATCTTCTTTGACGAGCCCACGGTGGCAGTCGATCCGCAGAGCCGCAACGCCATCCTGGAGGGCATCTGCCGCCTGCGCGACGAGGGCGCCACGGTGGTGTACACCAGCCATTACATGGAGGAAGTCGAGCAGATCTGCAGCCGCATCATGATCATGGACGGCGGGCGCGTGCTGGCGCAGGGCACCAACGACGAGCTCAAGCGCATGATTCAGATGGGCGAGAAGATCGTGATCGAGGTCGGCGAGGTGCCGAGCGCGGCGCTCGGTGCCGTCGCGAGCCTGCCGCATGTCCTGGACCTGTCGGCGACGGCGGGCCAGCTCACGTTTTCGTGCGAGGCGAGCCCGCATAACCTGACGGACATTCTCGATGTGCTGCGTTCGCATGACGTGGCGCTCGGCCGCATTTATTCCGAACCGCCGACCCTCAACGACGTGTTCCTCGAGATCACCGGCCGCGAGCTGCGCGACTAGGGGGCAGCCATGTTCAACACCATCATCACTACGGTCAAGACGCTGCTGCGCCGGCCGAGCACGTGGGTCTGGGGTGCTCTCTTTCCCGTCGCACTTTCCACGATGTTCATGTTTATGTTTGCTAACCTCAGCTCCGACGGCAAGATCGACCCGGTGCCGGTTGCCGTCGTGGCGGACGAGGCTTGGGACGCTTCGACCTTTAAGGGCGTGGCGACGTCGCTTGCCAAGGAAGACAACGATCAGCTGCTCGAGATCCACGAGTGCGAGGATGTGGACGCCGCGAACCGTGCGCTCAAGTCCGGCGAGGTCGCGGGCATCTATACGGTCGACGCTGCGGGCACGCCCAAGCTCACGCTGCTCTCGAGCTATGACGGCTCGCGCGCCTCGTCGGTGCTCACCGACCGCAGCATCCTTGAGACGGTGGCAAGCTCGTATACACAAAATGCCGAGCTCATGTCCCAGATTGCCCAGGACAACCCGGCGGCGCTCGCCGACCCCGAGGCGGTTGCGCGCGCCCTGTCGCTCGAGGGCGGCACCCGCCGTGTGAGCCTGACACGCACCACGCCCGATGGCACGGTCATCTACTATTACGCGCTTTTTGGCCTGGTCGCGATGATGTCTGCCGAGTTTGCCGCCTTGAGCGTCGTCGACCTGCAGCCCAATCTGTCGGGCCTTGGCGCGCGCCGCTGCGTGGGCGGCCTTTCCAAGACGGCGTCGCTGGCCGGCATTTTTGTCGGCTCGTGGCTGGTCTCCTTCGCCTCGATGACGATCGCGATTGGTTACGTGCGCCTAGTCGTTGGCGTCGACTTTGGCGGGCGCGAGGGGCTGTGCCTGCTGGGCGGTGCTGTATCCGCGCTTGCCGCCACGGGCCTGGGGCTCTTTGTGGGCACGCTTCCCGTTAAGGGTGGCAAGGCGTCCAAGTCGGGCATCCTTACGGGCTTTGCTACCACGTGCGCCCTGTTCGCCGGCCTCTACGGCGAGCCGGCGATGGCGCTTGCCGACGACGTCGCCCACGCCTGCCCGGCCGAGTGCTGGTTCAACCCCGTCAAGCTCATCTGCGACATGTTCAATCGCCTGTATTTCTTTGAGGACTTGGGGCCCTTTGCCGTTCGCGCTGGTGTGCTCGTCCTGATGGCCCTGGTGTTTGTCGCCGCCGCTACGCTGATCTTTGGAAGGAGCCGCTATGAGCACCTTTAAGACCGTGCTTCGCATGGCGCTCGCGCACCCGTTCTACCTGCTCATCTATACGGTGTTCATCTCGCTCATGGGCGTATTCATCGCGGCCTCGGTGAGTTGGAACTCGTCGCAGCTTACCGAGTACAAGCCCTACGACACCAACGTGATCGTGGTCGACCGCGACAATAGCGACCTTTCGCGGGCGCTTACCAAGCACCTGGGCTCACGGTTTGACCTGGTCACGGGCGTCGGCGACGACACGTACGACCTTGCCGACGCGCTCGCCAAGAGCAACAGCGCCAAGGGCAGCGCCGACTGCGTGTTCTTTATCCCGGAGGGGTTTGAGGACGACTTGATCGCGGCCGCCCGTGCGGGGGAGGCCCTGCCCAAACTCGACGTGACGTACGGCTCCGGCACCATGGCGGCGGCGCTCTCGTCTGCCGAGGCCTCGCGCTGGATCTCGCTCGCGGGCGCTGCGGCGGCACTTGAGCCAGCTGCTTCCGACGGCGATGTCGCCAAGGCCGCCGAGCATGCTGCCGCAAAGCGTGCGGAGGTCCAGATCGAGCGGGTCAAGGTAGACTCGACGGCCGCCGCCACGCTCGAGTCGTACTTCAACTTTGGCGCGTACGCGATTATCTCGTCGGTCATCGTGTCGGTGGGGCTGGTGTTCTCGGGCATGAACGAGCCCGAGCGCGTGCGCCGCATGGATGCTAGCCCGGTCTCTGAGCGCCAGCGCTCGCTCGCTGTGTTCGCGGCCGCCGCCGTGCTCACCGTCTGCATCTGGCTCGTGTCGAGCATGATGGGCGTCGTGGGCTTTGCCAGCGCGGTTGCCGAGGTCGGCGTGGGTCGCGTGTGCCTAGCGCTGGCGGCAACGTTTGCCCTGGCGTGCACGCCGCTGGCTGTTGGCTTTATGCTGTCGAGCCTGGGTGCGCGCGAGGAGCTGCTCAACGGTGTGGGCAACTTACTCGGCATGCTCATGACGTTTTTGGGTGGCGCCTGGATGCCGCTGTCGCTGATGGGTTCGGCCGTGCAGACGGTGGCGCACTTTGTGCCGACGTATTGGGTGAACGACGCGATCGGCAAGGCGCTTACCTCTGACCTGACGTCTGCCGCGCTGGGCGACATCGCCTGCGACCTGGGCGTCACGGTGCTCTTCGCCGCCGCCATCGCCGCCGTAGGCCTAGCCCTTGCCCACAACAAATCCAGCGTCTAGCCACCTAGTCATTGGGGACAGTCTTTGCCGATCCGCCGGCAGGGCTGGCAGGGACTGTCCCAATATGTCGGCACTTGGGGACCACTCATTGGGGACAGACTTAAATGAGCGATTTCACTCATTTAAGTCTGTCCCCAATGAGTGGTCTGGAAAAAATCCTGCCTGTCGCTAAAAAATAGTTCGCCCAGGTTTACTATTACCCTAGAAAAGTAGCAGAAGGCTAACAACGGGGGATAGCATGGCGACAAAGCATGCCTACGTCCAGGTCAACGGGCTCAAGAAACACTATGGCGACGGTGATGCGCGCCTGACGGTACTCGATGGCATCGACACGTCCATCAACCGCGGCGAGATCTGCGTCATGTTGGGGCCCTCGGGCTCGGGCAAATCGACGTTCCTCAATCTTATCGGCGGCCTGGAGGATGCCGACGGCGGCTCCATCATGGTGGACAGCTGCGACCTCACGGTGCTCAAGCCCGCCGATCTGGGCGAGTACCGACGTCGCGAGCTGGGTTTTGTCTTCCAGTTTTACAACCTGGTGCCCGATCTCACCATCAAGGAGAACATCGAGGTCACGGCGCACCTGTCCAAAAACCCGCTCAACGTCGACGACCTGTTGCGCTCGCTGGGCCTCTACGAGCACCGCAACAAGTTTCCGCGCCAGGTCTCGGGCGGCCAACAGCAGCGCTGCGCCATCGGCCGTGCGCTCGTCAAAAATCCGGGCCTGCTGCTGTGCGACGAGCCCACGGGCGCGCTCGACTACAAGACATCCAAGGAAATCCTGCAGCTCATGGAGGACGTCAATCGCACCTACGGCTGCACCATCATCATCGTCACCCACAACGCCGCCATCGCGCGCATGGCCAACCGCGTGCTGCGCCTGCGCGACGGCCGCATTGTCGAGGACGAACTCAACGCCGATCCCGTGCCCGCCGCCGAGCTCGATTGGTAGGCGGCGCCATGACACCTCTCGCAAAACGTCTCCCGCGCGAGCTGCGCCGCAATATCGGCAAGTACCTGGGCATCTTTTTGCTTATGTGCGGGAGCATCGCCCTCACGTCGGGTTTTTTGCTCGCGGCGCATTCCATCGGCTGCCTCATTGACGACATGCGCGACGACTACACGATTGAGGACGGCCGCGTGACTACCTCCTTCGAGGCCACCGACGAGCAGCTCAAGGCTGCCGAGGACGCGGCAAAGGACGTCGGTGGCGTCACGCTCTACAAGAATTTCTCCATCGACGCCATCATCAAAAAGACCGTCGGCGACGATGGCACCAAGCGCACGCTGCGCACCTATGCGCACCGCACCAAGGTCGATATCGCGTCCTACTGTGAGGGCAGGCAGCCCAAGGCGGACGATGAGGTGGCAATCGACCGTGTCTTCGCCACCAACAACGACCTCGCCATCGGCGATAAGGTCGAGCTTGAGGGCCGCACCTACACCATCTGCGGCATCATGACCCAGCCCGATAGCCAGGCGCTGTTCCTCAACAATTCGGACTTTACGGTGAACACCATCACGTACGGCGTGGCAGAGGTCACCGATGCCGGCTTTGCCGCGCTCGAGGATGCCGGTGGCGCGCCTGCCTACACCTACTCCTTCACCTTTACCGACCGCGATCTCCCCACCGCGGATCGCATCGATGCGGAGCAGGATATGGTCGAGGCGCTGACCGATGCCGATGCGCGCGTGGACGATCTGATCGATGCCGATTCCAATCAGGGCATTGGCTATGCGCGCGACGACGTGGACGGCGACTCCATGATGTGGATGACGTTGCTCGACATCATCATCGTGATCATGGCGTTTGTCTTTGTGGTGCTCACCGACGCCACCATCGAGGAGGAGAGCGCCATCATCGGCACGCTGCTCGCCAGCGGCTATCGCCGCCGCGAGATCGTGCTGCACTACCTCGCGCTTCCCGCCATCGTGGGCGTGCTCGCGGCGCTTTTGGGCACTGCGCTCGGCGTTGTGTTCTTTACCGAGCCCATGCGCGGTCTCTACTACGGCTCGTACAGCCTGCCGCCCTTCCAGGTGTACTGGAGCTGGGAGATCTTCGTGAAGTGTGCCGTGGTCCCCGCCGCTGCGCTCATCCTCATCACGCTGGTGGGTCTGCTTCGCAAGATGGGCAAGACGCCGTTGCAGTTCCTTCGTCACGAGGCGAGCGGCAAATCGGGCACCAAGCGCGGCCTGCAGCTGCCGGAGCGCATGGGTTTTGTTTCCCGCTTCCGCCTGCGTATCTTCCTGCGCAATCTGGGCAACTTCGCCACGCTCTTCGTGGGCATCGCGTTTGGGTCGCTGCTTTTGCTCTTTGGTCTGGCGATCCTGCCCACGATGACGCACTATGCGGACAATCTAGAGACGAGCCTGGTCGCCGAGCATCAGTACACACTCAAGGCGCCGCTGGAGCTCGAGGGCACTGCCGAGGAGCGCGAGCAGTGGTCGGCACTCGAGCGCTTGCAGTCGGTTGACGGCGCGCTGCTTTCTGCCGCCCAGGATGCCGATGACGAGCTTGACGGCGCGGCCGATGCGGCGCAGACGGCAGCCGATGCCGCGACCGCATCTCCGTCTGCCGAGAGCCTGACCGCAGCGCAGGATGCGCTTGCCAAGGTCCAGGACAAGAAGGATGCGCTCTACGCGCGCCTTGACGATCTTGCCGATGCCCTTGGCTGCGACCGCGACGAGGCTATCGACCTGATCGACAAGGCCTCTAAGATCGACACTGACAACGACGACATTCACCCGGTCAACACGACCGACAACGGCGCGGGCGCAATCGCGCAGGCCGAGAAATATGCCGTTTACCAGCTGCAGTACGACCGTGGCGACGGTAATGGCGAGGAGACGATTTCTGTCTACGGCATCTCGTCCGATTCGCGCTACTGGAAGGGCCTCAACATCGGCGATGGCCGCGTCGTCTTTGGCGGCGGTCTGCTCGATAAGTTTGGCTGGAGCGAGGGCCAGAAGGTCACGCTCAGCGACAAGTACGAGGGCGAGCATTATTCCTTTGAGTACGCGGGCAAGGACTGTGCCTGGGGCTCCAAGTCGGACATGAATATCTATATGAGTATCGACGACTTTAACGAGCTGTTCGACAACGACGCCGCCTACTTTAACGGCTATGTGAGCGACGAGAAGCTCGACCTCGACGCGCGCTACTTTGCCGGCGACACCACGCCCGACGACATGCGCGCCGTGGGTGACCAGTTCATCGGCATGATGAGCGACATGATCGGCATGATGGTCGGGCTCGCGGTGTTTATCTTCCTGCTGTTTATGTACCTGCTAACCAAGGCCGTTATCGACCATAGCGCCCGCTCGATCAGCTATATGAAGGTCTTTGGCTATCGCGATGGCGAGATCTCGCATCTGTACATCCGCTCGATCACGCTGTGCGTGGCGGCATCGCTCGTGCTGAGCCTGCCGTTGATTATCTGCTCGCTTACGGCTATTTTCCGCTCCATGTTGCTCGCCTATAACGGCAATATCGAGATTTATGTGCCAAGCTGGTCCATGGCGGCGTGCGCAGGGATCGGCTTTGCAACGTACCTGGTCGTGGCGCTGCTGCACATGCGCTCGATCAAGCGCGTCAGCCTGGCCGAAGCCCTCAAAGTTCAAGAGTAGTCATTGGGGACGTTCCTAAACGACTAGTCATCGGGGACAGTCTTTGCCGATCTGCCCGCTCGCCGGCCGGGCCGGCAAGGACTGTCCCTAGCTGCCGGCAGGAAAGGAACGTCCCCAACTGCCGGGTGCCGGATGGCGAAAGGATGTCCCTGGCGGCCGGTCATTTAAGTCTGTCCCCAATGAGTGGCCAGGCGCTGCGCTTGACTTTGACCCTGCTTCAACGGGTACCATCTCCTATGTCTGTAACGCCATATAGACCGAGGGGATATATCTATGACCGCAACTGCACCCGCAGCACCCGCCAAGGTGTACTTCACCAACCTGCGCACGCATGCTCGCGAGAGCCAGCTCGACAAGCTCAAGCGCCTCATTCGCCGCGCCGGTATCGAGCAGATCGACTTTGAGAACAAGTTTGTCGCCATCAAGATTCACTTTGGCGAGCTGGGCAACCTGAGCTTTTTGCGCCCCAACTACGCCCGCGCCGTCGCGGACGTGGTGAAGGAGCTGGGCGGCAAGCCCTTCCTCACTGACTGCAATACGCTCTATGTCGGTAGCCGCAAAAACGCGCTCGAGCACATCGACACCGCCTACCAGAACGGCTTTACCCCGTATGCCACAGGCTGCCAGATCATCATCGCCGACGGCCTCAAGGGTACCGACGAGGCGCTCGTCCCGGTCGAGGGCGGTGAGTACGTGCGCGAGGCAAAGATCGGTCAGGCGCTCATGGATGCCGATATCGTGATCAGCCTCACCCACTTTAAGGGCCATGAGCAGGCCGGTTTTGGCGGCGCCATGAAGAACCTGGGCATGGGAGGCGGCAGCCGTGCCGGCAAGATGGAGCAGCATGCCGCCGGCAAGCCGAACGTCGCGACTGAGCACTGCGTTGGCTGCCGTGCCTGCGAAAAGATCTGTGCGCACAACGCCATCTCGTTTGACGATACCCGCGAGCGCGAGCTTGCCAACGGCAACGCCCGCACGGTGCACGTGGCCGCCATCGACCACGATCGCTGCGTGGGCTGCGGACGCTGCATTGCGGCGTGCAACCAGGACTGCATCAAGCCCGACTATGATGCCGCGGCCGACGTACTCAACTACAAGATCGCTGAGTACACGAAGGCCATTGTCCAGGACCGTCCGAGCTTCCACATCTCGCTCGCCATGGACATCAGTCCCAACTGCGACTGCCACCCCGAAAACGACACGCCTATCGTTAACGATATCGGCATGTTCGCGAGCTTCGACCCGGTCGCTATCGATCAGGCCTGCGCCGATGCCGTCATGGCATCCGAGCCGCTGCCCAACACCGAACTCACCGATAGCGCGGCCAAGATGGAGCATAACCACGAGCATCTGGAGGGCGAGCAGGCCAAGGACCCCTTCTGCATCACGCATCCCGACACCGACTGGCGCGCGTGCATCGCGCATGCCGAAAAGATCGGCCTGGGCACGAGCAAGTATGAGCTCATCGAGGTCAAGTAGCACCTGTCTATTGGACATATCAAGCGCTTTTGTAGCGCAACGTTAGCAAAAGCCGCCCGTGAGCACAGCGCTTGCGGGCGGCTTTCCGGAAGTATGCGGCAAATTTCGAGACCGCCGAGCACACGACATTTTTGGCAACAAAACCCCTGATAAATTGTTGGTAAAACTGCGGTCTGGTCGGCAGTTCCAGATTTTGCAGCATACTTCCGAAAATAGGGGGTTAGATAAATCCCCAGACGCCGCTTTTTCCCTAAAAATTCCTATCGAGGAAGTTGTCGACCGTATTCCAGTAGAGCTCGGGGTCAACTTGCGCGCTCTTGGCGTGGGTGGCGCCGTGGATAGTGAGCTTCTGTTTAACCTTGCTGACGCACGCCTCGTAGTTTTGGTCGAGCATACTGTACGGCACAAAGGTGTCCTGGTCGCCGTGGATAAACAGCATGGGAACCGTCGCGTGTTTGAGTTGCTCCACACTGCTCGCCTTATGAAAGTCGTAGCCCGCGCGCACGTTGCACACCAAGTTTGCTACATCGAGCAAAGGAAAGCTGGGCAGGCCGAACACGTCCTTGAGCTGCAGAGAAAACTCGTCCCAAACACTCGTATAACCGCAGTCCTCGATAATGCATTTCACGTTTGCGGGCAGAGATTCCCCCGCGACGTTCATGGCGGTTGCTGCACCCATCGACTCGCCAAAGACCAGGATGCGCGCCTCGGGGTCAGCCTGAACGATCCGCCCAATCCATGCAACGACATCGAGCCGCTCGGGCCAGCCCATGCCGATATAGTCGCCGCCGGAGCGTTCGTGGGCGCGGGCGGCGGGTGCGAGTACGTTCATGCCGCGGTCGTGGAATCGCTTGACGTATCGGGCCATACCGATGGGCTCGTCGGTATATCCGTGCAGGCAGACGGCGTAGTCGTGTGTGCTCTCCGGGGCGGCAAAATACCAGGCGGCGAGCTCGGTTCCGTCATCTGCGGTGAGGCTGCTGCTCTTGCGGTTCTCTTTAAACCATGCCCGCGCCTCGGTATCCTCGGCATCCGGATGCTCACCTTCTTTGTCGTTCTTGCTATCCTGCATCATCTTCATGGTGTACGGCGCTTGGGGGTTCAGGGCAAAGTCAAACAAAAAGTTGCCGGCAAATCCGAGCAACGTGACAACGAGCGCTAGCGCAACAACGCCGGCTATCTTGAGCCTTCGATGGGGGTGTGCGCTTTGAGTCATAATGTCTTCTCCTCTGGGATGTTAATACGTCAACAATCAAACGAAGCGCATTATGGATGTTCGCCGTTGATGCGTCAACAGACAAAGAATGGGTAAACAAAGGGTCACGTATGGTGCAAATTTCGCACGTACCCAGACGCTTTGATATAGTGTTGAGAACTCTTTTATGTTGGAGGATGTAACCGGCATGTCCGATTCGAGCGACAGTTCCAAGCCGCGGCCCAAGACCGCGGCCATTCCGCACTACACGGTGGGCGAGGAGATCATGAACTCCGTCACCCATGGTGTCGGCTGCCTGCTGGGCATTGCGGGTCTGGTGCTCCTGATCGTATTCGCTGCCCTGCGCGGCGGCGGCCCGGCCCACATGGCCGCGGCAATTGTCTATGGCGTCAGCATTATCCTCGAATACCTAGCCTCTACGCTCTACCACGCGATTCAGCCCGCGCGCGCCAAGCGCGTGTTTCGCATCATCGACCACAGCTGCATCTACCTGCTCATAGCCGGCAGCTATACGCCGTTTTGCCTCATCACGCTCGCAAACGACGGCGGCCCCGCGCTGTTCTTTGCCGTGTGGGCCATCGCCATTATCGGCATCGCCCTCGAGTGCTTTCTGCGCGAGCGTCAACCGCATTGGGTATGCGGCCTGGTCTATCTGCTGATGGGCTGGCTCGTCGTCTTTAAGCTGCCCGAACTTGTGGCGCTGCTCAACCCCGTGGCACTTGCCCTGCTCGCCGTCGGCGGCGTGTGCTACACCGCGGGCGTGCCGTTCTATATCGCCAAAAACGTGCGCTACCTGCACAGTGTGTTTCACTTGTGGGTGCTCGCCGGCAGTATCTTCCAGTTCATGGCGGTGATCCTCTTCGTAATCTAGCGACCACGCCTGCGCGCCCGCATCCTTGTTTGGGCGCCGGTGCAATTGCCGTATCCGCCACCAACGTTTTACCCTAACGTCCCGAATCTTGGAGGTTCGAGAAACTCCCGATGGACATAACCATCTCCCTTATCACTACCCTCGTTTTGACCCTCATCAACGGTTACTTCTCTATGTCCGAGATGGCGCTCACCACGGCAAAGCGCGCTGTGCTGGAGCACGAGGCCGAGGAAGGCGACAAACGCGCCGAGCGCGCCATTAAGCTGGCCGCCGATTCCGACCAGCTGCTCGCTACCATCCAGGTCGCCATCACGCTCGTGGGCTTTGCCTCGTCCGCTGTTGCCTCGACGAGTCTGTCCGACCCGCTCGCCACGTGGCTCATGAGCTTTGGCATCGCGCCGCTCTCCGCCATCGCGCGCGGCCTGGCGCCGGTTATCATTACCGTCGCGGTCGCCTTCGTATCCATCGTGATCGGCGAGCTCGTCCCCAAGCGCATCGGCCTGGCCAATGCCGAGGGCGTGTCCAAGCAGGTCGTGGGCCCGCTTTCCGTGTTCCAGAAGATCGCCCGTCCGCTCGTGTGGCTGACCGGCGCTTGCTCCGATGGCCTGGCCCGCATCCTGCGCATCAAGAGCGCCGACGACCGCCAGAACGTCTCGGAGGAAGAGATCAAGTACATGGTCTCGGAGCAGGACGACCTGCTCGACGAGGAAAAGCGCATGATCCACGAGATCTTTGACCTGGGCGACACCGTTGCCCGCGAGGTCATGGTGCCGCGCGTGGACACCACCATGTGCGAGGACGATGAGACGGTCGCCGACGTGCTGTCCACCATGCGCCAGACCGGCTTTAGCCGCATCCCCGTCTATCACGAGGATCCCGACAACGTCGCCGGCATTGCGCACATCAAGGACCTGATTCAGCCTGCGCTTGACGGCAAGGGCGACCAGCCCATCGCCGGTTTTTTGCGCGACGCCACCTTTGTGCCCGACACCAAGGACATCCTGCCGCTGCTGTCCGAGATGCAGACCTCTCACGACCAGATCGTGGTGGTCGTGGACGAGTACGGCGGTACGGCCGGCATCATCACCATCGAGGACATCGTCGAGGAGATCGTCGGCGAGATCGAGGACGAGTTCGACCCCGACAACAAGTATCTCACGCGCCTTTCGCGCCGCGAGTGGCTCGTTGATGGGCGTTTTTCGTGCGATGACGCGATTGAGCTTGGTTGGCCGCTCGAGGAAAGCGATGATTATGAGACCATCGCCGGCTGGATCTTGGAGCTTTGTGACTCGGTGCCCGACATCGGAGAGGTGTTTGAGGTCGCGGGGTACAAGTTCAAGGTGCAGTCGATGCGTGGCCAGCGCATCTCGCTCATTCGCGTGATTGCTCCGGCCGAAACCGATAAGAAGGATTCCGAGTCCTCGGCAGAGAAGCCGACGACGTCGGGTGCGGGTTCCGCGAATCCGCACGACGGCGACGAGTAGGACAAGGAAGAGTAGGGGAGAGTTATGGCAGGCCTGTTCAACATCCTTAAGGTCACCGTCAGTGAGGACAAGATCTGCGCGCATGTGCTGGTGAACCCCGGCATGCCGCTCATGACCTCGGAGGATATCGAGGCCACGGCGCGCGTGTATTACCTGGTGCCGGCGATTGCCAAGCACCTGTGCCTGGGTGATTCCGGTCGCGAGTTCCAGGACTGCATGGGCCAGACCGAGCTTTGCCATCTGCTTGAGCATGTGACGGTCGAGCTCATGAACGAGACCGGTCTTGCCGGTAGCATCTCGTGCGGCCGCACGCGCGTAAGCGAGCACGACGAGCGCGTCTTTGAGGTCGAGCTTTCGTGCCCCGACGACGCGCTGGCCATCGGCGCGCTGTCTTCGGCCACCTTTATGATGGACTGGGCCTATCTGCACGCCGACCAGCCTGCCCCCGACGTGGAAGGCACGGTCGCGGGCCTGCGCAACCTGGTGCTGGGCATGCGCGCCGAGGCCGAGGGCAAGGATCCTCACGAGGCCGTCGCCGCTGCGAACGGCGAAGATGCTGCCGAGGACGAGGGCGCTGACGAGGGTGATGTGCCGGTCGACGCCGAGCCTGTTGCCGATGCGACCGCCGAGTCCGTTCCCACCGAGCCCCAGGGCGTTCCCAACTTTGACGACGAGCCCCAGGTGACGATTGATACCGAGGGCGCGGTCGCCGAAAACCACGAGGCTTCCGCTGCCGTCTTTGGCGGTGCGGCGACGGTTTCGGCGGGACCTGCGCATGAGGGCGGTCTGCCGCTCGTGGACGGCGCCGGCGAGGACCCGGGTGCCACGGTGGCCATGCCGGCTATGCCTCAGGAGTAGGCCTACGCGTTTATCACCATCACGTACCTGCGCCTTTGCCGTACGCAGATGAGCGGAGCGGCAAGTGATGCGCTGCGGGTATAATGGACAGCATTCAAACGGTGGGCACCGACGTGCCCGCAGGAGAGGAATGATCATGGGTAAGACTTTCAGCTTTGTCTCCGGCGCACTTTTTGGTGCTGCTGCTGGCGCTATTATCGGTGTTGCTCTGGCCCCACGCTCGGGCGCCGAGACCCGCGCCATGGCTGCCGATATCGCCAACGACGCCTGGGACAATATGCGCGACACCTACGAGCACAGCGCCGAGGAGGCCCGTGCCGCGGTGAATGACTTTGGCCCGATGGTCGACGCCAAGACTGACGACCTACGCGCCAAGGTCGACCTGGCCCGCGAGCGCATGGACCAGCTGCGCGAGCAGCTCAACGACGCCATTTCGGGCGGCAACGTGACGCCTGCCGCCGACGTCGTGGTCGAGAACGCCGTCGAGGCTGATGCCGAGGCTGCGGAGCCCTCGACCGAGGCATAATGCGCGCCGGGGATTTTGTCGGCGCCAAGATCTATCGCAAGCCTACCGAGGACAAGCGCACCAAAAAGGACGGCACGCCGCGCAGCCCTAAAAAGCTCGGAAAGATTCACTTTCCGGTCTTTACCCCGGGCGGTACGCGCGTGGTCGGCTTTATGGTCCGCCAGTCCGATATCGCGGGCATGATCGAGCGTCCCGACCGATTCGTAGCGCTCGATGCCATTGGTGTCTACGAGGGCGCCATCGCGGTTGACGACGTCAAGGGCACCTACGATACCGCTGCGGCCAAGCGCCTCGACATCAACCTGGACGATTGCATCATCTGGGTCGGTATGGACGTGCGCACGGAATCGGGCGACGTCGTGGGCTATTGCTCGGACGTTGAGTTCAAGCCGCGCTCGGGCATCGTGCAGGCATTCTATGTGACCGCCGGCGCTGCTTCGAGTGTTTTGGTTGGTGACACGCAGGTGCCGCCGACGATGCTGCGCGGCTACGAGAACGGCGCGATGGTCGTCTCGGACGAGGTCAAGTCGCTCGGGTATTCGGGCGGTGCGGCTGCCAAGGCCGCCGAGGCCAGCGTCGTGGTGGGCGACAAGGTCAAAAAGGGCGCCAAGGTGCTCGATGACAAGGGATCGGTCGCCGTGGACAAGGGCAGCCGCGCACTGGGCAAGCAGCTCGGCAAGACGCGCGGTATGTTCAAGGCCTTTAAGGACGAATACCAAAAGGCGAGCGGGGGCTCGTCGAAAACTAGCAAATAGCGACGTACCAAATGATGGGAGGCAAGCCGGAGACCTGTTGCTCCGGCTTGCTGTGTTTATGGGGGAGGGCACATGCGCCAAAACGGATCCAACTTAAACGGGCGTTCGGGTGCGCGTCCGACGGCGCGCCGCGACCTGGGGCAGCTGCCCGGCGGTCAGCGCCGCCGTCGCCGTAAGCCCGGCGCGATGTACCTCAACCATAGCCGCGGGTTTAGCGACCGCAGCGCTCGCATCGGCAACAGCCGTACGCCCCGTCGTTCGTCTCGCCTGCCCTATGCGCTCATCGCCGTGGGTTGCGCGCTCGTGCTGTTTATCGCTGCCGTCGTGGGCTACGTCAACCGCAGTGTGGACGTGGAGCTCAACGGCCAGAAGACAGCGGTGCGTGTGGGCTCTACGCTGCAGAATCTCATCGACGACCAGGAGTTGACTGACACCTACGACGCAGGCGACCTGCTGGCCGTCGATGACAGCGTGCTCAAGCGCCATGGGGGCGAAAAGCTGTCGGTGAAGGTAGACGGCAAGCGCGTGAAGCAGGGCAAATGGGATAGCCGCGAACTTGAGGGCGGCGAGAAGGTGACGGTCGAGGATGGCCGTAACATCTACGAGAAGCACGAGGTTCAGGCTGCGGTTATCGAGCCCAAGCTCAAGGTCGAGGGCACGGGCGCTATCGAGTATGTGCAGACGTGGGGTGTCCAGGGCCGCTCCGAGGTGTGGGTCGGCGAGCAATCGGGCAAGACGCAGGACCGCGGCGAGGTTGTGCCCGCCACCGATTGCGTCGTTGCGTGCGCCAGCGTGGCGCCCAAGGGCAACAAAAAGTACGTGGCGCTGACGTTTGACGAGGGTCCGAGCGGCGCTACCAAGCAGACCTTGCAGGTGCTCAAGGAAAAGGGCGTCACCGCGACGTTCTTCCTTTCGGGCGATGCGGCCGAGGCATCGCCTGCCACGGCCAAGGCGATTGTCGATGCCGGGTGCGAGATCGGATCCAACAGCTACAGCGACGATTCGCTCAAGGGTCAGGACCGTGAGGCGGTGCGCGAACAGATCACGAAAGGCACCGATGCGATTAAGTCGGCGACCGGCGTGAAGACGATGCTGCTGCGTGCTCCCTACGCTGCCTTTGACGAGCAAAACTGGATTGATGCGATGGACCTGGTCTCCGCCGTGGTCTCGTGGAATATCGACTCGGGCGACTGGCTGCTAAACGGTGCCGACGAACAGGTCTCGACGGTGCTCGATTCGGTGACGCCGGGCAATATCGTGCTGCTCACCGATAGAGACGAATGCGCCGAGCAGACGCTCGAGGCGCTGCCGCAGATTATCGACGGCCTCATTGCCGACGGCTACAAGATCGTGACGCTCAGCGACCTGGTCAAGACGGACACGTCGCTGAGCAAAAAGCTCACCTCGCTGACGAAGGCCACCATGCCCAAGGATGCCGTGTTCCCCCAACTTGCCGAGGACAACGACACCGCAGAGTAGTTATTGGGTAGTCATTTAAGAACGTCCCCAATGACTATGTCACGGATGCGTCAGCCTTTGGTATGCCTGCGATGTGCAGCGCATAAATTTGGCGCCACAGCGCGATGCTGATGCTATAGTTACTGCGGTTAATGAGGGTCAAGAGAAAGGTTACAGGTGAAATCCAAACCTCGACCATACAGTCGATGACCCCATGCAGGTGCTTTTTGCGCATGCACGGGGTGTAAGCGTCGAGCGGCGTGCCGCCCGCGCATGCGTATACATATCCAGAAGCCCCCGGACGCCGCACGCGCGGTCGCGTCCGGAGGAATAATGATGGGGAGCACCATTGAATTATCTGAGTGAGATGCTCAAATTGCCGGTCTTGGACGTCGACGGCGAAAAGCTCGGCGTGGTCAACGATTTTGGTATTGCTACCGGCGAAGTTTTTCCGCACGTGACGTCGCTCGCGTTCCGCGGACCCGGCAAGACGCCGTTTATGATCAGCTGGCGCAAATGGGTCGACCGTATCGACGAGACGGGTGTACACCTTAAGACGTCGGCCACCGAAATCCGTTTTTCGTACCTGCAGCCGACCGAGCTCTTGCTCGCACGCGACGTGCTCAACAAGCAGATCGTCGACACGCAGGGCATGAAGGTCGTGCGCGTAAACGACATCAAGTTTTCCATGTCGGGCGAAAACCAGCTGCGTCTGCTGGGTGCCGAGGTTGGCGCCCGCGGCTTGCTGCGCGCGATCAGCCCCACGCTCGAGCATGTTGCTGAGGGCTTTATGAAGCACCTGGGCAAGCCGTTGAGCGAGGATATCATCGCCTGGTCCTACATGGACCTGCTCGATCGTTCGACTAAAAACATCCAGCTTTCGGTGTCGCACAAGACGCTTGGCGAGCTGCATCCTGCTGACATTGCCGATATTATCGAGCAGCTCGACCCGCGCCTGCGTGCGCAGGTGTTCGCGCAGCTCGACACTGCCCAGGCTGCCGAGGCCATCTCGGAGTTCGATGACGACGAGCTTATGACCGAGATGCTCGAGGGCCTGTCCGACACGGACGCATCGTCGATGCTGGCCATGATGGACCCGGACGACGCCGCCGACCTGATCGACGAGCTCGATTACGAGAAGGCCGAGAAGCTTCTACGCCTGATGGGCGTTCAGGAGGAGAAGGCGATTCGTAATCTGCTGGGGTATGAGGACAACACCGCCGGCCGCATCATGACCTCGGAGTTTGTCTCCCTGCCCGCCACGGCAACGGTCGGTGACGCCATCGAGGCGATTCGCGAGCTCGACGAGGACTTCGAGAGCGTCTACTACGTCTATACCGAGGATCCGAGCGGCATGCTGACCGGCGTGCTTTCACTGCGCACGCTGATTGTAGCCGACCGCGACGCCACGCTGGGTCAGCTGGCCTATCGCGACCTGGTCTATGTGTCGCCGGACGAGGACCAGGAAGACGTAACGGATGAGATGACTAAGTATGACCTGGTAGCTATCCCCGTCTGTGACGAGAACCGCCACATCCTGGGTATCGTGACCTTCGACGACGCCATGGACGTTATCGCCGAGGAGCACCAGGAGGACCTGCAGATCGCCGGTGTCGGCTCGGGTGATAGCGCATCGGACGACTCGACGAACGTGCTCAGCTGGTTCGTACATCGCCAGTACTGGGTTGTTGTATGGGGCGTCGCGTCGTGCATCATGGCGACCGTGCTGGGAACGGCGCTCGGCTCCGCGCATTTGGTGGTGTTCCCCATGTGCGCCATGCCGCTCGTGCTGCTGGCGGCCTCGCGCATGGTGTCGTTCGTCAAGAACTACTTCCTGGAGTATGACGGTCACGACGACGAGCCCAAGCCGTATCTGGGGTTCTTCTTCCAGAGCACGGGCATGGGCCTGATTCTGTCACTCGTGACCTACCTGTGCGCCCAGCTGGTGCGCACCGCTGCGTTCCCCGATGCGTCCATGTTTGAGGAGCAACTCTTTACCGGGTGCTTTAATATCGCTGCCATCATTTGCCTGGTTGGCAACATGAGTGCCGTGATTTACCTGATGGTGCTGTTTTGGCGTGACGAGCATGACCTCAACACGTCGGGCACCGCCATGAACGTTATTGCCGTCATGATCTCGTGCGTAGCGTACTGCGCCGCTGCGGTGCTGCTCACCATGTCGGTCATGGGTTAGGTGGTCGCGTGCAAAATACCAAGCAAAAGTCGGGCACCAAGCAAAAGTTGACCATCGCGGCCATCTTTGGCGCTATGGGTCCCGGTCTGCTGGCGGCGCTTTCGGGCAATGACGCCGGCGGCATTGCAACGTATTCCAGCGCGGGCGCCAGCTATGGCTACAAGATGCTGTGGATGCTTCCCGTCATGACCGTGCTGCTCATCGTGACGCAGGAGACCGCGGCGCGCTGCGGCTGCGTCACGGGCAAGGGCCTGGCATCGCTCATTCGCGAGCGCTTTGGCGTGCGCAAGAGTGTACTTGCTATGGCGGCGCTGTTGATCGCCAACACGGCTGTGACCATTTCGGAGTTTGCGGGTATCGCCAGCGGCCTTGCTCTCTTTGGCGTGCCGGCGAGCATCTCGGTGCCGTTGGTGGCGCTGCTGGTGTGGATGCTTACCATGTCGGGTAGTTTCCAGCGCATCGAGAAGATTCTGCTGTTGGTAAGCTGCGTCTTCGTGACCTATATTGTCGCCGCGTTTATGGCTGGCCCCAACTGGGGTGAGGTCGCGGTCGACCTGGTCGTGCCTAACATTCAAAATGACCCCAGCTACGTGTCGCTCGTGGTCGCAACGATCGGTACCACCATCGCGCCGTGGATGATTTTCTTGGCGCAGAACAACGTGGTCGATAAGAACGCGGGCGAGGACGACATCGTGCTGCAGCGCATTGATACCGTGAGCGGCTCGATCGCTGCTGATATCATTGCGGGCTTTATTATCATCACGACCGGTACGGTGCTGTTCCCGGCGGGTATTCAGATTAGCGATGCTGCCGATGCCGCCCGCGCGCTGGAGCCCATCGCGGGTCAGTGGTCCACGGTGCTGTTTGCCTCGGGCCTGGTCGCAGCGAGCTTTTTGGCTGCCTGCGTGCTGCCGGGCGTTACGTCGAGTGCCATCTGCGAGGCATTTGGTTGGGAGCGCGGCGCCGATCGTAGCTGGGATGAGGCCCCGGTTTACCGCGGCATCATTACGGCCATCATCGGTATTTCTGCCGTGTTGGTGCTCATGCCCGGTGTCGATCTGTTCCAGATTATGATGACCTCGCAGGTCATCAATGGCGTGCTACTGCCCGTGGTTCTGGTGTTCCAGGTGGTTATCGCCGCCGACCGTCACATTATGGGCACTAACCGCAACGGTCGCGTGTGGAACGTGCTCACTTGGGCGACTATCGGTGTGATTACGGTGCTCACGGTCGTTATGTTTGTTCTGCAGGCGATGGGTTACAGCGCTTAGCGCCTCCTTTGGACTCCAAACAGGCCGCTGCCATGGGTTGCGGCCTGTATTTTGCCTGTTATAGGGGGTTAGTAATATGCGTGTGGACAAAAAATGCCAAATATGAGTACTGTTGCCTGGATGATAGTATTTACGACCAAGAAAATAATGAACATATCTAAAAATCTGTTCATTAAAAGCGAAGCTCCAAGTCTTAAGCCGGCCATTCTGGTCAACTGGAAGGGTCGCGCGCTACCGCTTGGGCGCCATTTTGGGTGGTTTTGCCTGCTACTAAAATGGTAACAGTACTCATATTTGCCCCTTTTTGTCCACGACCTCTTGGAGCCGGCTCGAAAAGAGTGATTTTGGGTTGTTTGCTGCAGGCTACTTGTCGGTGCCCAGTTTGTGCGGCTTGAGAGCGAGCGCATTGACGAGTGCGTCGGTGGCAGACTTGACGGCTGCCGGTTGCGGATCGTTGACGTGATCCTCGGGATGCACGGGCAGGTCCTTCTTGACTGCATCGTGGATCAAGTTGAGGTACTCAGTTACGCCAGTGGTCGATAGATGCGTGCCATCGCCATCGAACAGGTCGTTGCGGTTGGCGCTGTATCCGTACCAGTCGATAACGCGCACGTTCTTGTAGCGCGTAGCAGCGTTGGCGATGGCCTGGTTGGTAGAGCCAACCCACGGCTGCGGGCTGCGCGTGTTCACAAACACCACAATACGCTTATCTCCCGCATCGGCCATGATGGCGTCGATCTGGTCGTCGGTTACCAAGCCGTTGGTGCCCAGTGCAAAGACCACGATCTTGCCGGCAAGGTTCTGTTGGAGATAGCCCTCAAATGTCGCGCGGCCCGCATCGAACTGGCGGCCCTTTTCGGCATCGATGTGACTGTGGGGGAACACGCCGTCGAAGGAATCGACGGCGCGCAGCGACACGGAGTCACCGATCATCAGCAGGTCGTAGGATCCGTCGGGGAAGCCGTCGTTGTCCTTGTCGGTGTCGTCGGCCGCCTGCTGGTCGGTGGGCGCGGTGTTTTTGGCTTCCTTGTTGAGGACTTCGGCGCCCTCACCGCTCAGTGCGGAGGTCTCCGGCACAAAGATCAGGCCGCCCAGTGCAACGACCAACACGACAGCGCAGGCTGCGCAGACAGGGACGTGCGCGCGTACCCAGTTGGCGGGCGTGGTGGCGCCGTCGCGAAACTCGGATACGGTGCGCCCAAAGGCGCCCTTTCTAAACGGCGTCTCGATAAAGCGATATGAACATTCGGCTGCGGCGACCACCAACAACACCTGCAAAATGTACTGCCACCACGGCGTATCGTTGATGTTGGCGACCGGGTTCATGAGCAACAGTAGCGGATAGTGCCACAGGTAGATGCTGTACGAGCGCTTGCCAACCCACACGAGCGGCTCGGCGGACAGTGCGCGGGCAACCATTCCCTGGGGCTGCACGCAGGCCGCGATGACCATGAGCGTGAGGATGGAGCATAGCAGCGTGCCGCCGCGATACTGGAACGCGGTGTAGCCGTTGGTGAGCGCGACCATGGCGGCAAGGCCAACCAGACCCACGACGCCCAACACATCGATGGATGCGGGCGAGGACCAAAAGCGCACGAGGGCGCTCGGCTGTGCCGGGACGGTCTCGGCTGCGTTGTCGGCCTTCTCGCCAGGCTTGCCCTCGGCGTTCTTGCCGTGCTTGGCGGCGCCAGCCAGGCGATTGAGCCCCAAACGATGAGCGAGACACACCGGCGCCAGGTCGCGATCGGGGATAAAGGCCATCCAGGCGCCCAGCAGTAGCGAGAAGACGCGGGTGTCGGTGCCGTAGTACACGCGGCTGGGATCGGCGGCAGGGTTGTAGAGCACCATCATGGCAAGGGCGGATACCGCTGCGAGTCCCAGGACCACACGGCGCGTGTTGGGTTTGCTCACATGCATGGATACCATAGCGAGCAGCAGCGGGGGCCAAACCAGGTAGAACTGTTCCTCGATGGCGAGCGACCAAAAGTGCGTAAGCGGCGAGGGATCGCCCAGAGCATTGAAGTACGAGACGTTTTGGGCAATCTGCCACCAGTTGTTGAAGAACAGCAGCGACGGCAGGATGTCGGGGCGCATCTTGGTGAGCATCACGTGGTTAAAGATGGTGCACAGCGCGCAGGTCACGAACACTACCGTTACCACGGCGGGGACTAGGCGACGGATGCGGCGAATCCAGAAGCTCTTAAGGTCGATGCGGCCGGTCTTAGCGACTTCGTTGAGCAGCAAGCGCGTGATCAGATAGCCCGAAAGCACAAAGAAGATCGTGACGCCAAGCAGACCGCCCTGAGCCCACGTGAGGTTGAGGTGATAGAGCACCACCGCGACGACGGCAAGCGTGCGAAGGCCGTCAAGGGCAGGGATGTAGCGGGACTTGGGGCGAGCAGGCGTCTGCTCCGCGGCGGGAGTGTTGGCGCGGCCCGCGTTGTTGGCAGAAGCGCGATGGGGGCTCGCGGTGCGTCGCGGCTCGTTGGCACGGCGTTCGCCCTTCACGCGTTCGTGCGGCGCCGGCTCGTTGCCCGTGCGGCGTCGACCGCGCGAGCCCGATTGCGAGAATTGTTCCATAAAACATCATCCAATGACGAGAATAATCAGCACGTATTCATTGTAGCTGCCTGCCCCTGTGAATGCTTGCTGCTGGCGCAAGCTCAAGCGCGCGTCCACATCAAAGTGGACTAAAGTTATAGGAGGTGCGAGAGTGCACAATCGTTGGTCGACGGTGGGCGCAAAGCCTGAAGACGAGGAGGTTTCCATGGCGGATCACAGCATCGTTGCGGTGTTCGGCAGCATGAACATGGACCTTTCGGTGGCGTGCGAGCGCATGCCGCGCGCGGGCGAGACCGTCGGTGGCAGCGGTTTTATCACCAACGCCGGCGGTAAGGGAGCCAATCAGGCCGTTGCCGCTGCGCGCATGGGTGCGCGCACGTGCATGATCGGCGCTGTTGGGCGCGATACCTTTGGCGATGCGCTTGTGGCAGGGCTCCGGGATGCCGGCGTGGGCGTTGAGTTTGTGGCACGTCGCGATGACGTGGAGACCGGTACCGCGACTATCATTCGCTGCGAGAGCGACAACCGCATCGTGCTGTCGCCGGGCGCCAACCATGCGCTTGCGGGCGAGGACGTTGCCCGCGCACTGAGGCGCTTGGTGGCCGACGAGCTCGACGGCGATGCCAGCGAGTTTGCCCCGGCTGCTGGCGGCGTCTTTATCGCCCAGGGCGAATGTGATCTGATGGCAACGGCCGCGGCGCTTTCTTGCGCTCACGAGCTGGGGTTCTATACGGTCTTTAACCCGGCGCCCGCCTGCGATTTGCCGGCAGGAGCGTGGCCTGCGGTCGACTTGGTCTGCCCCAACGAGACCGAGTGCCAGATGCTGACGGGCATTCTGCCCACAGATGATGCGAGTTGCGTCGCCGCGCTCAATGCGCTGCTCGACAAGGGCGCCGGAGCCGCGGTCATCACGCTGGGCGGCGCCGGCTCGGTTACGCTCGGCGATGGCGGTGAGCCGCTGCGCATGCCGGCGCTTTCGAGCGCGGTGGTCGATACGACGGCCGCGGGCGATACGTTTATTGGTGCGCTTGCTGCAGCTCGTCTGGAGGGTCTGCCGCTCTTTGAGTGCATGGCCGCGGGTGCTCGCGCCTCGGCGGTGACGGTATCGCGCCTGGGCGCTCAGCAATCAATTCCCACGCGTGCGGAAGTCGAGCACAAGTTTGGTTTAGACGGTTTGGATGTAGACGGAGAAGCGGAGTAGAACAATGGCAACCAAGAAGCTGATCCTTGATCTGGATATGGGTGTGGATGATGCGATGGCACTCGCCTATGCCATCGCGAGCCCCGAGGTGGAGCTCGTCGGCATCACCACGTGCTTTGGCAACGTGCGCGTCGAGCAGTCGGCGCACAACTGCTTGGCGGTGCTCGACCTGTTGGGTCGTCCCGAGGTGCCGGTGTACCTGGGCGCCGATCGTCCCGTGAAAGCGACCGAACCCTACACGCCGCCGGCGTCCACCACGCTTATCCACGGCAAGAACGGCATTGGCGGCGCAAGCGTGCCCGCCTCGCCGTACGAGCCGGTGGGCGCGACGTCGGCCGATGGCAATGCGGCGGTCGATTACCTGATTGATGCCGCGCGTACCTATGGTCCCGATCTGGTCTACGTTGCGACCGGCCCGCTCACCAATCTGGCGCTTGCCCTGGAGCGCGATGCGGCGGCGATGATGTCCATCGGCCGCGTGGTCGTGATGGGCGGTGCGCTTACCGTGCCCGGCAACGTGAGCGCGGGCGCCGAGGCCAACATGGTGGGCGACCCCGAGGCTGCCGACGCCGTGTTGCGCTCGGGCCGCAAGCTCACCATGGTGGGCTTGGATGTGACGCACCGCGTGGTGCTCACGCGCCGCGACGTTGCCGGCTGGACGGGCTCGGGCACTATGGCTGGCTGCGCGTTTGCGAGCATGGTCGAGCACTATATCGGTTCGTACGAAATGAACGCGCCCTACCTGGGCGGCTGCGCGCTGCACGATCCGCTGGCGGTTGCCGTGGCGATTGATCCCACGCTCGTGGGCGCGCTCGGCTGTAACCTGCGTGTCGACCTGCTGGGCGAGTATCGCGGCCGCACCATCTGCGACGAGCACCGTCTGTCCGATCCGGATAAGAGCGCGCTCGTGGCGCTCACCGTGGACGCTCCACGTTTCCTCGCGGAGTTTAAGGCACGCATGGCTCGCATCCTTGGCTAAACGGTTTCTGTGCCCCGATCCAGATTAGCTACCGAGTAAATACGCCCGTTGGGGGAATAGTCGCACCACTTTGCTTGACAACAGGCTAAACTAGCTATTAAACATTTACTATTCTGTTTAGATTGAATTTGCGGTCGTTTAGTTGTCGAGTCACGGGGCGGTCAGGCCACGATGTTCGACCGCGACCGTTACTAGGGGGAACAATGGCTAAAGCAAGTGTTCGCGAGATCAGCCGCATCACCGGTTTTTCGCCTGCGACCGTGTCCAACGCGCTCAACCGCAAGCGCAGCGTGAGCGAGGAGACCGCCAAGGTCATCCTGGAGTGCGCACAATCGCTCGGTTACCAGCAGTCGACGCAGCTCGAGAGCATTCAGTTTGTGCTTGCGCGCAAGACGGGCGCCATCCTGGACGAGAGCACCTTCCATCCCGCGGTTATTGAGGGCGTGGAGCGCCAGGCGCGTCGCCACGGCATGAGCACGAGCTTTGTCTCGCTCGACTTTAGCGATCTTGACGCCGTGCGTCCGCAGGTCGAGGGCCTGATCGCCGACCCGTCTGCTGCCATCGTGCTGATGGGTACCGAGCTGGGTGAGGAAGATTACGCCCTGTTCGCCAACGCTGCCGCCCACCTGATCGTGCTCGACGGCTGGAGCGACCGCCAGTACTTTGATGCCGTAGTCATTGCCAATACCGATTCGGTGCTGCGCGCCGTGGACTACCTTATCGAGAAGGGTCACAGGCAAATCGGCTATCTGGCAGGCGATCTTCGTATCCGCAACTTTAAGGATCGCGAGCGCGGCTATCGCCAAGCACTTGAGGATGCGGGCCTCGAGGCCAATCCGGCATGGCGCGTCAAGCTGGGCACCACGCTCGAGGGCGCCTATCGCGACATGGGCGCGTGGCTTGACAATTCCTCGCGCGAAGATCTGCCAACGGCTTTCTTTGCCGAGAACGACGTGCTTGCCGTAGGCGCCATGCGCGCGCTGAATGAGCACGGTATACGTGTGCCCGAGGATGTCTCGATCATCGGCTTTGACGACCTATCTCTGGGCGCCTTCTCCAACCCGCCGCTCACCACGGTGCATGTTCCCAAACACGAGGTGGGCGAGATCGCGGTGCGCCGCCTGGTGGGCAACATCCGCAATCCCAAGAGCTACACCTGCAAAACGGCTGTGTCGACCTATTTTGTCGAGCGCCAGAGCGTGCGCGAAATCTAGGCGGAGACGGCATCGCCTGCAGCGTGCCAAAGCTCGCTAGGGCAGTAAACATAGCGCTATTCAAAAGAGGGTCCTTCGGGGCCCTCTTTTTGTTTCCCTTGTATGTTCAGTTTGTTTACATACCGTTTATGCTGTTTTTTCTACCGTTTACGGGTATTTCGCGGTACACTTCTAAACAAAAGAGTAAAACATTTAGTAAACAGAACAAAACGAAACACGCGTCTGTTTACTGAACATGTAACTAGGGGAGGACGTACATGGATAAGATCAAGCTCGGTTTTGTGCCCACGCGCCGCAGCATCTTTAGCGCGCCGGACGCGCTTAAGTATCGCGGCCTGACGGCTGATCGCCTGCGCGAGATCGGTGTCGACATCGTGGACATCGACGACATTAACGACGAGGGCCTGCTGTTTGACGACAGCCATATCGAGCCTATCGTCAAGAAGTTCCGCGCCGAGGGCGTCGACGGCATCATGCTGTGCCACGCCAACTTTGGTACCGAGTACGTTTGCGCCCGCCTTGCCCGCGAGCTCGGTCTGCCCGTGCTGCTGTGGGGCCCGCGCGACGAGCGTCCCGAGCCCGACGGCACCCGCCTGCGCGATAGCCAGTGCGGCCTGTTCGCCACCGGCAAGGTTCTGCGCCGCTTCCAGGTTCCCTTTACCTATATGACCAACTGCCGCCTGACCGACCCCGAGTTCGAACGCGGCGTTTGGGACTTCTTGGCCGTGTGCAACGTGGTCAAGACCTTCAAGCACACCCGCATCCTGCAGATGGCCACCCGTCCGTTCGACTTCTGGTCGACCATGTGCAACGAGGGCGAGCTGCTCGAGAAGTTCAACATCCAGCTTTCGCCCATCCCCATGACCGAGCTTGTCCAGGCCGTGCGCGACGCCCAGGCCGACGAGCAGGCCATGGCCGCCATGCTCGCCCACATTAGCGACAGCTTCGAGATCTGCATCCCCGAGGATAAGGTTCCCGCGGTTGCCGGTCTTGCCATCGCCATGAAGCGCTTGGTCGAGAAGTACGGCTGCAACGCTGGCGCCATCCAGTGCTGGAACGCCCTGCAGGACGAGCTGGGCATTATGCCCTGCGCCGCCAACGCCATCCTCAACGAGATGGGTATCCCCGTCGTGTGCGAGACCGATATCCACGGCGCCATCACCGCGCTGATGGTCGAGGCCGCCGACCTGGGCCGTCACCGCGGCATGTTCGCCGACTGGACCGTGCGTCATCCCGACAACGAGAACGGCGAGCTGCTGCAGCACTGCGGCCCCTGGCCCTGCAGCTGCGCGGCCGTCAAGCCCAAGCTCACCTACCCGCTGGCGTTCGATCACCCCGGCGCGCTGACGGCCGAGGCCAAGCACGGCGACCTCACCCTTGCCCGTTTTGACGGCGACAACGGCGAGTACTCGCTGCTGCTGGGCAATGCCCGCGGCATCGACGGCCCGGCCGGCATGGGCACCTACCTGTGGGTCGAGGTCGACAACCTCAAGCGCCTCGAGGCCAAGATCGTCGAGGGTCCCTACATCCACCACTGCGTCGCCATTCACGCCAACGTGGTGCCGGTGCTCTACGAGGCGTGCAAGTACATCGGCATTGCCCCCGACCTGTACGACCCCATCGAAGAAGACGTTAAAGCCTACCTGCGAGGAGAGTAGAAATGGCAACTATCGAAGAGCTTGAGTCCCTGCGCTGGGACCTTCGCCGCGATTGCGTCGATATCATCATGGCTGGCGCCGGCGGCCACATCGGCGGCGACATGTCGGTGATTGACGCCCTCATGACCCTCTATGCCAACCACCTCAACATTTCGCCCGAGACCGTCGACGATCCCAACCGCGACCGCTTCGTGCTTTCCAAGGGCCATGCCATGGAGGCCTACTACGCGGTGCTCTGCCACGAGGGCTATCTTGACTTCGATGACGTCAAGGCCCGCTTCTCCAAGTTCGGCAGCCCCTACATCGGCCATCCCAACAACAAGCTCAAGGGCATCGAGATGAACTCCGGCTCGCTGGGCCACGGCCTGCCCGTGGCCGTGGGCATGGCGCTCGCCGGCAAGATGGACGGCCGCGACTACCGCGTCTACACCATCATGGGCGATGGCGAGCTTGCCGAGGGCTCGGTCTGGGAGGGCGCCATGAGCGGCGGCAACTACCAGCTCGATAACCTGTGCGCGCTCGTGGACCGCAACCGCCTGCAGATCAGCGGCAGCACCGAGGACGTTATGAAGCAGGATTCGCAGGAGGAGCGCTGGGCCGCCTTCGGTTGGAACGTGCTGTCCATTCCGGGCAACGACGTCCAGGCCATCGACGCCGCGCTGACGCTGGCCGCCGAGACCAAGGGTAAGCCCACGGTCATCATCCTCAACACGGTGAAGGGCTACGGCTCGCCGGTTATGGAGGACAAGGCCGCCTGGCATCATCACCTGCCCAACGATGAGGAATATGCCCAGATCATCGCCGATTTCGCTGCCCATAAGGAGGCTATCAATGGCTAACAAGATCGCCAACCGCAAGGCTATCTGCGACACGCTGCTCGAGGCCGCCGCAACCGATAAAGACATCGTCGTCTTGTGCTCCGACTCCCGCGGCTCCGCATCGCTCACGCCGTTCTTCGATCAGTATCCCCAGCAGTCCATTGAGGTCGGCATCGCCGAGCAGGACCTGGTGAGTATCGCCGCCGGTATGGCCTCGTGCGGCAAGAAGGCCTGGGCCGCCTCGCCGGCGTCCTTTGTGACCACGCGCTCGTATGAGCAGTGCAAGGTCGACGTTTCGTACTCCAACACCAACGTCAAGCTCATCGGCATCTCGGGCGGCGTGTCCTACGGCGCCTTAGGCATGAGCCATCACTCCGCGCAGGATATCGCCGCCATGAGCGCGATTCCCAACATGCGCGTGTATCTGCCGAGCGATCGATTCCAGACCGCCGAGCTCGTGCGTGCCCTGGTCGCCGACAACAAGCCGGCCTACATCCGCGTGGGCCGCAACCCGGTGGAGGACGTGTACACCGAGGACGAGTGCCCGTTCCAGATGGATCGCGCCACCTGGGTGCGTCGCGGCGCCGATGTGACGATTGTCGCCACCGGCGAGATGGTCCGCCATGCCGTGGACGCCGCCGATCTGCTGGCCGAGCAGGGCATCTCGGCAACGGTACTCGACATGTATTGCGTCAAGCCGCTCGATGCTGAGGCTGTGATCGAGGCCGCCGGTGCCACGCGCGCCGTCGTGACCGTCGAGGAGCACAGCCCCTTCGGCGGCCTGGGTTCCATGGTCGCGCAGGTCGTGGGCGAGCATTGCCCGCGTCCGGTCAAGTGCCTCTCCCTGCCCGATGCGCCGGTCATCACCGGCACGAGCCCCGAGGTCTTTGCGCACTACGGCCTGACGGGTGCCGGAATCGCGCAGACCGTCGCCGAGTTCTTGCCCGCAGAGTAACTGGAATGTGACAAAGGGACCGCCCCTTTGTCACATTCGTTTTGAAAGGGGTGGCCATGGGCCGCTACATCATCGGAATCGATCAATCCACGCAGGGCACCAAGGCGCTGCTGGTGGACGAGGGCGGCCATCTGATCCATCGCGCCGACCGCTCGCATCGCCAGATTGTCAACGAGGCCGGCTGGGTGAGCCATGATCCAGCCGAGATCGCCGCCAACGTGCTGGCCGTGGCGCGCGCCGTGGTGGAGGAGACCGGGGTCGATCCGGCCGACGTCGCCGGCATCGGCATCTCCAACCAGCGCGAGACTACCGTTGCCTGGAATCGCACGACGGGCGAGCCGCTGTGCGATGCCGTGGTGTGGCAGTGCGCCCGCGCCCGCGAGCTGTGCGACGAGCTGGCTGCGCGCGAAGGCGTGGCCGAGCTGGTGCGTGACACGACGGGTCTGGTGCTCTCGCCCTACTATCCGGCGGGCAAGATGGCCTGGATCCTCGCGAACGTTCCCGCGGCTGCCGAGGCCGCGGCGGCGGGCGAGCTGTGCCTGGGCACCATCGATGCCTGGGTGGTCTGGACGCTCACGGGCGGCGCGGAGTTCCGCTGCGACTGGTCCAATGCCAGCCGCACGCAGCTTTTTGACCTGCGCCGTGGCTGCTGGAGCGAGCCGGTGTGCGAGGCCTTTGGTGTCAATCCGGCGTGTCTGCCGCAGGTGACCGATTCCGATGGCCTGTTCGGTACAACGGACCTGGGCGGCTTTTTGCCGGCGCCCGTGCCCATTCACGGCGTGCTCGGCGACAGCCATGCCGCCTTGTTTGCCCAGGGCTGCCATAGCCGCGGCATGGCCAAGGCGACCTATGGCACCGGAAGCTCGGTCATGATGAACGTCGGCGACGAGTTCGTCGCCAGCTCGCATGGGCTTTCGAGCTCGCTCGCATGGCGTATGGACGGCGTGACCGAGTACGTGCTCGAGGGCAACGTGAGCTACGCCGGCGCCGTCAAGACGTGGCTGCGCGACGACCTGGAGCTCATCAACAATCCCGAGGAAGTCACCGACCTGTGTTACGCCGCCAATCCGGCGAGCCGCGTCTACTTTGTGCCGGCGTTCACTGGCCTGGGCGCGCCGCACTGGGCGAGCGATGCCGAGGGCTGCGTCTTTGGCATGACGCGCACCACGGGCCGTGCGGAGTTCGTAAAGGCCGCCGACGAGTCGATCGCCTATCAAATCTTTGACGTGATCGATGCGATGGTCGAGGATTCGGGCGCGGCACTGGCCGAGCTTCGTGTTGACGGCGGTCCCACGCGCGACGCGTACCTGATGCAGTTTGAGAGCGACCTGGTCGGCTCGCCCATCCGCATTGCGAGCAACGACGAGATGAGCGGTCTGGGTGCGGCTTGGGCCTGCGGCATTGCGCTGGGCATGTACACGCGCGATGTCGTTGACGTCTACGGCGCCCGCGGCATCGTGGAGCCTGCCATGCCTGCCGACGAGCGAGCCAAAAAGATCGCCGGCTGGCGTCACGCCGTCGACGCGACCATCGCCTACACTGCCTAGGCGGCTGCGCGGCGCCCGCAGGCTATTCCCGGGCAGCTCATTTGGGACGGGGCTTTTTTGACTGGTATGATTGGTGCGACCATTCGAACCAGCTAAAAGAGCCCCGTCCCAAATTGACTACCGAGAGGAACTGCCATGGAGCGTATCGCGAGTTTTTCCGTTGACCATCTGCTGCTCGAGCCCGGCGTGTATGTGAGCCGCATCGACCGCGATCCGGCGACCGGCGCCGCCGTCACCACCTTTGACCTGCGCTTGACCACGCCCAACAAAGAGCCGGTCATGAACACGGCCGAGTGCCACACCATCGAGCATCTGGGCGCGACGTTCCTTCGCAACCATGCCGAGTGGTCGAGCCGCATTGTCTACTTTGGTCCCATGGGCTGCCGCACGGGCTTTTACCTGGTTGTTTTTGGTGAGCTGACGAGCGAGGAGATCTTGCCGCTCGTGCGCGAGCTGTTCGAGTTTGTCGCGGGCTTTGAGGGCGATGTTCCCGGTGCCGCTCCCGAGGAGTGCGGTAACTACCTGGACCAGAACCTCCCCATGGCAAACTGGCTTGCGCGTCGCTATCTCGACCGCGATCTGGCCGATATCGACGAGAAGCACCTGCACTATCAGCAGGCGTAAGGGCTTTATCGCCCAAAGCGCGCGCATTGGGCGCCTTCGCTTATGCGGGGGCGCCTTTTTGTTGAGTGGTCGGGACGAGCGTTCAAAATCGCTCATGTTTGTTCTAGAATGTTCGTACTGTCACATAAACGAACAGGAGTGAACATGCATATCTATTCTGTCAACGATCCCGAGTTCAAATCCTATGGCAACGTTTGGGATGACGTTCCGTCCGAGCTCACGTCGCCCGTGCTCGAGGCGCTCTCTGCCACGCCCATTCCCGAGGGCGGCAAGTACGTAGCAAGTGCGCCGGAGCTCGAGGGCGTCAAGGATGCCGACAAACTGGGCTTTCTCATGTTTGGCGGCCGCCCCTTCCAGCTCGGCTGGTGCAACGGCCACAACACACGCCTCAACTGCCTGGAGTATCACCGCGCCAGCGAGTTTAACCTGGGCGCCCGCGACTTTATCCTGCTCGTGGCGCATCGCTGGGAGATCGAGGACGGCAAGCTCGACACCGCGTGCGTCAAGGCGTTCCGCGTGCCGGCGGGTACGGTCGTCGAAGTCTTCAACACCACGCTCCACTACACGCCCTGCATGGTCGACGACGGCGGCTTCCAGGTGATGGTGGCGCTGCCGGCGGGCACCAATGGCCCGCGCCCCGAGGCCGCAGCCGACATGCCTGCCGCCGGTGACAGCCACTGCTACTGGAAGGCCGACAAGTGGGTTCTCTGCCACGCAGATAGTCCCAAGGCTGCCGAGGGCGGCTACGTGGGCCTCGTCGGCAAGAACCTCGACATCGCCTGTGACTAGCATCTTCCGTCTCGATTTGTAACATCTAGCGGGCTAAATCGTCTCTACCTGTTACAGATTTAGACAAACTGCGGGGGGCTGCCCGAAAATCTCGATCTGTAACACCAAGCCCGGTTTTGGCTGCCTACCTGTTACAGATCGAGACAAACCGTCCCCAACCACCACAAAGGTGCCTGTTCCCTTTGTGGTGGTTTGGGGCGGCGGTATCAGAAAGTGTCAGGCAGGGGCGGCTGCCGGACGCCCGTGTGCGAAAAGAAGTGTCGGCCTGCGTCGTTGCCGTTGAGTAGCGCGCTGCTTACGGGGATACTGAAACCACGACAAACAGCGTGTGAAAGGATTGATGCATGGCTTTCCGTAAAGACTTCCTGTGGGGCGGCGCGACGGCTGCCAACCAGTGCGAGGGCGCTTACGACGTGGATGGCCGCGGCCTGGCCAACGTGGACGTGGCGCCGCACGGCCCCGAGCGCTATGCGGTGGTCTCCGGCCAGCGCAAGATGCTCGACTTCGAGGACGGCTATTACTACCCCGCGCAGACCGGCATCGATTTCTATCACCACTACAAGGAGGACATCGCCCTCTTTGCCGAGATGGGCTTTAAGACCTTCCGCATGAGCCTGGCCTGGACCCGCATCTTCCCCAACGGCGACGAGACTGAGCCCAACGAGGCCGGCCTGGCCTTCTACGAGGACGTGTTCCGCGAGTGTCAGGCGCACGGCATCGAGCCGCTCGTGACCATCACGCACTTCGACTGCCCGATTCACCTCATCAAGGAGTACGGCGGCTGGCGCAACCGCAAGCTCATCGACTTCTACAAGAACCTCGCGACCACGATCTTCACCCGCTACAAGGGCCTGGTAAAGTACTGGCTTACCTTCAACGAGATCAATATGATCTTGCACCTGCCGTTTATGGGTGCCGGTCTGGTCTTTGAAGAGGGCGAGAACAAGGAGGCCGTCGAGTACCTGGCCGCCCACAACGAGCTCGTCGCCAGCGCTTGGGCAACCAAGATCGCTCACGAGATCGACCCTGAGGTCAAGATCGGTTGCATGCTTGCCGCAGGTAGCTACTACCCCTACAGCTGCCGTCCGGGCGATGTGCGCCAGGCGCAGATTGACAACCAGAGCAACTATTTCTTCGTCGACGTTCAGAGCCGCGGCTACTATCCGGCCTATGCCGTCAAGAAGCTCGAGCGTTTGGGCATCGATGTGGGCATGACGGATGAGGACCGCGAGATCCTGGCCGCCAACACCGTCGACTTCATCAGCTTTAGCTACTACAGCACCCGTTGCTCCGCCGGTGCCGATAACCCCGATGTCGAGCGCACCCAGGGCAACGCCTTCGCCGGCGCCAAGAACCCCTACCTGCAGGAGAGCCAGTGGGGCTGGGCCATCGATCCGCTGGGCTTCCGCATTACCCTCAACGACCTGTACGACCGTTATCAGAAGCCGCTGTTTGTGGTCGAGAACGGCCTGGGCGCCAAGGATGTTGTCGAGGAGGATGGCTCCATCAACGACGACTACCGTATCGACTACCTGCGCCAGCATATCGCCGCGATGCGCGATGCGGTGACCGAGGACGGCGTTGACCTGCTGGGCTACACCACCTGGGGCCCAACCGACCTGGTGTCTGCCGGCACGGGCGAGATGTCCAAGCGCTACGGCTTTATCTATGTCGACCGCGATGATGCGGGCAACGGCACCCTCAAGCGTTCCAAAAAGAAGAGCTTTGACTGGTACAAACACGTCATCGAGACGAACGGCGAGGACCTGGCCTAAGGCTTCCCAACAACCATAGCCTCCTAACCAAAACGCCCGGCGAGCAGTTAATGCCCGCCGGGCGTTTTGTTAAAAGAAGTGAAAGCACTCATTGGGGACGTACTTAAATGAGTACCCGCAGAATGAGAGTGGATAATCTCCCGTTTTTAGCCTGTTTGTGGGCTCAAAGTGGGAGATTATCCACTCTCGCCATTTGGGCGTCCAAAAATCCTCGCTCGTTTTGTCTTAGTCATTGGGGACGTTCTTAAACGACTAGTCGCTGGTCCACTCATTGGGGACGTACTTAAATGAGTGGCCCCTGGGGACACCCTTTGCCGTCGGCGGATTTTGGGACATGTGGCCCGCTTTTTGGGCCCGCCTGTCGGTACACTAAAAGCACTATGGGTACCTGCGAGCGACATATCGGCCACGCGGCCGCCCGATCCGCACCCGTGGCGGATCCCAGGGGCGGCAGGCTCTTCGCCATGCCGCGATTCCTTGTTGGCATAACACATCGGGTGTACCGTCACCGCGTCTTTGCTATCGCCGGCGCCATCACCGCGCTGTTCCTCATGGTTTTGGCAGTCTTGCCGGCGCTGTTCGCCTTCGACCCCAAACTTTCTAACGCCGTGCCCGCCTATAGCGAGGTGTCCGAAGAGGTCGTGGATGCGCTCGTCCACTCGAGCTCTCTCCCGCTGCTTGTCGCCGCAATTATATTTTCGATCTGGGGCGTATCGGTCTATCTGCGCTGTTTGGACTATGTGTTGCGCCGCCGTCTTGTTGCCGTCGCTACCATCTGCGCCCTGTGGATGATCGAAGTCATTCTCAAGTACAAGTCGTTCACGCCGTTCTATGCCACCGTGCTGTGGTACCTGTACTACGTGCCCATGACGCTCATTCCGCTGCTCTACCAGTTGTGTGGTCTGCGCCTTGCGGGTCTGGAGCAACACCGCCTGGGTCGCCGCTACTGCGCTGCGCTTTGGATTGTGGCTATCCTGCTTATCGGATTTGTGCTCACCAACGATTTTCACCAGCAGGTCTTCCACTTTGACCGTACAAGCGACACCTGGAGCAACGATTACACGTACGGCTGGGGTTATTTCGCTGTCTTAGTGTGGACGGCCTTTAACTTTGTGGCCTTTTTTATCCTGGTGGGCCGGTCCTCGTCCTTTCGCATCCAGCGTTTCTCGGGCACGGCGGCGCTCGTACTGCTGGGTGGCGCATTCTTTGCCGTCTCGTATGCGTTGCGCGTGCCCTGGGCATGGAGGCTCAACTTTTCGCTCGTCTATTGCGTCCTGTGCGTGGTGGCGATGGAAATCTGTCTCGATTGCGGTGTCATTCCGTCGTATCACGACATCGCCGGCATCTTCGACACCTTGCCGCTCGACCTCAAAGTTCTAACGCGCGACCTGCAGGAAGTCTATGCCACGCCGGCGTCAAAGCCAATGCCGGTAGACGTGCGCGAGGAGTTGCGGACCCAGGAGCACGACCACGCCCATGCCTTTGCTGTGGCGTCCGATCCCGATGTGGTGTACCGTGCCTTTCCACTGCTGGGCGGATCGGCCCTGCTTGCCCAAGACGTGTCGGATCTCAACGAGCTTAACCGTGAACTGGCACATCGTCGCATGGAACTGCAGCGTCAAAACGAGCTGCTCGCCGCCGACTACGACCTTAAGACGCACCTGGCAGATCAAGAGGCCGAGACCTTGCTGGTCCAAGACGTGGACCAAGCACTTGTCCGCGCGCTCGAAGGGATGTACGACCTGCTGAGTTCGCTGCCGCCGTTGACCGATGAGGCATCTTTGCACGAGCGTTACCGCATGCTGCAGCGCGCCAAGATGCTCGTCGCCTATTGCAAACGCAAGGGGTCGCTCACGTTGGCACAGCACGGGGAGAGCGGTTTTGACCGCGACCGCATTCAGCTCATCGCCAACGAGCTCGCAAGTGACCTGCGCACCATCGATGTCGATTGCGCCTCGATTATCGCCATACGGCGCCCGATGCACGCCAGTACGGTAAGCGCCCTGTACGACTGCGTGTATGACTTTGCGTTTTTTGCCTACACCACCGACCATCCGGCGCTTATGTATCACTTGGGCGACCATGACCGGTGCAGTGTCGAGCTGCGCGCCACGCTTTTTTCCAACGATGATGAAGATCTTTCGCAGACGCCCGCTGCGCAAGAGCTCGAAAGCGCTCTGCAAGGGCGCAACGTGGCATACCGCCTTGAGGGCGAGCCCGGCCAGCTGCGCATGATCGTCTTGATGCCGAGGGCGGGTGAGTGACGATGCAGATTTCGCTCATCCTTCCCCAAATCGTTGCGCTCGATGTTGTCTTTGCCCTGGCTGCGTGTCTGCAGACGATCCACGTCCCGCTCATCGCATCGCGCCGCTCGTCCTATAACCGTAAGGTGATTTGTGCCTACGAGACGAGCCTTGTGCTTCACCTGATGATTTCGGCGCTCATCTTATTCGCGTCGTCTGGCTCGTATCTGGTGGCGCCGCTTGACGTTTGCGCCAGGGCAATGGGCGGAGTGCTGTGGCTCAATGCCGCGATCTTTGCCTATGGCGTGGTGCTTATGGTGCGCTATCGTCGCCCTGTCATGCTGGCCGAGCTGCTGCTTGTTGGCGCCGTGACACCGCCGGTGGTTTTTGCCATGGGCTCGGTGTGGGCCGTTGTCCTTATCGCAGAGGGAGCGTTCTTCCTGTTCCGTTCCGTCGCGGCGCTCTTGATGGACGTCCGTAACCGCCAAGAGGATATCACCGCGTTCTCGACGATTGAAACCATCAACGTGATTCCCGTGGGCATCCTGTATCTGGACTCGAGGGGCCGTCCACTGCTCATGAACCGCTGCATGCGCAAAAACCTGGCGGAGCTTCATATGCCCACCGACCTAGGCGATATGAGCGGTACATGGAACGACCTGCGCAAGCTCAGCATGCAAATGCCCGAAGGCGGTAAGAACCGCGTGCGGATCAACCTGGACCGCTTTGGTGAGGCGCGTGCGGTGGTCGAGGTTTCTCCCGCCGAGATTCGCCTGTTTGTGTGTGATGACGTTATGGTCTCGGGCCGTTCGTTCGAGCGCATAATCGGTCTGGACGTGACAGAGTATGCGCATGCGCATGACCGCCTGGCGCAGGCCAACCACCTGCTTGAGCTTGCGGGCCAAGAGCTCCAGGCCCAGATCGAAGAAGTCAAAAAAGTTGCCGACAATGCGGCCTATCTGCGCATGCGCGCCCGCGTTCACGATGTGATCGGCCAGCGCCTGTCCATCCTTCATCGCTATTTGGAGGAGGGGCGCTTGGACGACGAGTCGCTCGAGCAGATCGACCCGCTGCTGCGCTCAATCGCTGCCGATCTGCGCAGCGGGGGCGATACCGAACCGGCAGAGCAACTGGGCGATATCGTCCATGCTTTTGGCCTGGTGAGCGTGCAGATCGATGTTGAGGGTGCGCTGCCTGAGGACGCGCGTGTCGCCGCCGTCTTTTTGCAGATTATCCGCGAGGCCTCGACCAACGCCACCAAGCATGCGCAGGCGCATCGGGTCCATGTGCGCTTGTGGCAGGAGAGGACGGATGCTGACGCCGTCGCGCACATGACGATTTCTAACGACGGGTCCCCGGCTCCCGTATCGTATCGCGAGGGAACGGGTATCCCAGGTATGAGGCATGTCGCGCAAGATCTGGGTGGCAGCCTAGAGGTCCACGCCACCCCGCCCTTTACGCTTACGGTATCCATTCCGCTTAACGCCAACGACACGTCCCAAAGGAGAAACTCATGATCCGCGTGTTAATTGTCGAAGATCAGGCCATCCTGCGCGAGAGCCTGGCGCGCTCCGTTGGCGACCAGCCCGATATGACCGTCGTTGCCGCGATCGCCGATGCCTCCGAGGCCTTGGGTGTCGCGCTCAAGGAGCGCCCGGACATGATACTGATGGACGTGTGCACCGAACACGATTCAAACGGCATCGTGGCGGCGGCACGCATCAAGGAGCAGCTGCCCGAGTGTCGCATCATTATCATGACAGGCATGCCCGAGATCACCTTTGTCGATCAGGCCCGCGAGGCGGGCGTCGACAGCTTTGTGTACAAGAACGTCGGTATCGACGAGCTATTCGCCGTGATGCGCTCCACGCTGGCGGGTTACTGCACGTTTCCCAAGCCGCCCGAGAGCATCTTCTCGGGCACGGCGGCCCTCGACGATGTCGAGCTGTCGATTTTGCGCCTTGCCTGCGAGGGCAAAAGTCGTCGCGAGATCGCGGCCGAGCTTTTTATGAGTGAGGGCACCATCAAGCGCCGCATCTCGGAGATCCTGAGCAAGACCGGCTACGACAACATCATGCGCCTGGCCGTGCATGCGGTGACCGAGGGCAGCATCGTTCCCAACATGGAGCGCTGACGTTCGTTACGCATCGGCATAAAAGCGACGGGGCCGCAGGATCAACTCCTGCGGCCCCGTCTGGTGTGCGCGGATGTGTCCGCCAATCCGCGGCTGATGTTACGTGCCGTTACGCGATGGTTGCGGTGTAAGAGGCGACGTCCTCGTAGGAATCGGTCAGATAGGCGTCGATGCCGATGGTCGTGTTGACCAGGTCGTCAAGGCTGTCAAGCTCGCCGTTCGAGAACGTGAATTCCTCGGTGGCGTTGGTGCCGGGCATCAGGTGAGCCGAGAACCAGGGTTCCTTCATGGTGCCGTTGACGTTGGTCTTGCCGGAAGGAGCGTAGAAGGTCAGGTCCTTGTCGCTCTTGTTGGTGATGTTGACGACAAAACCGATGTCGCCCCACTCGTCCTTGAACTTCTCGGTGACGGTGATGGTGCACAGGTCGTCATCGGCAACGGTGACGGCGGGGGAGATTTCAATCTTCTGGACGTCGTCGTCTTCGACGGCCTCGTCGATCTCTTCTTCCTTCTCGGCCGCCTCGCGATCCTTCTTCACCGTGCCGGACAGGTCCTTGTCGGACTTGGTAAAGACAAGATTGCCGTCATCCTCTTCGAGGATGAGCTTGCCGTCCTTGAGCTTCATGTCATGCGACTCGTCTTCGGCGGTGATGGTTACGGTGGTGGCGTCCTTTGCCTCCCATTTAAGGTCGACGACTTCAAGGAACAGGTCGAGGGCACCTGTACCGTCCTCATCGAGAATCAGGACGCAGTGCACACCCCAATCCTCGAGCATCTTCATGTACTCATCGGTCAGTTCTTCGCCCTCCAGGGTTCCACCCGAGAGTTCCCAGCTGCCGACGAAGTTGGCCTTGGGGTCTTTGCCGCCGCCGCTGCAGCCCGTCAGGGCAAAGGCGAGCGCAAGGACGCATGTCAGAAATGCGAGTGCGGACTTTTTGAACGTTGTCTTCATGGTGTCCTCCTTTATCGAACGAAACCCATAGAAGCAAATGCGGGGGTGGCGGATCCCCCGCCAATTACCAGATAGAGGGGCTAGGGCCTGGGCGTTCCGCAGTTGCTGCAGAACTTGCCGCCGTTTTCGCTGCCGCAGTTGGGGCAGAACCACTTGGCCGGTGCCGGGGCGGGTGCGGGACTGCCACACTCGGAGCAGAACTTGCCGGTGTTGGTGGCGCCGCAGCTGCAGGTCCATGTGCCGGCCGCGGGAGCAGCGGCGGGAGCCGGTGCGGGAGCGGGTGCCGGAGCCGGCTGCGGGGCGGCCTGCTGCTGTGCTTGGCCGGCGGCGAACAGCTGGCTGGCGTTCATCCCGCCCATGCCACCTGCCATGCCCATGCCCATAAAGCCTGCCATCGCGCCGTTGGGGTTGGCGGCTGCCGCGCGCATTGCGTCGCTCTGGGCGCTGGCAATGTTGGCTGCCGCCATGGTGGGATCGCGCATGACCGCGGCTTTCTGCAGATCCTTGATCATCTGCTCGTCCTCTTGCGAGGCGGCGATGGAGTTGACGCCAAAGCTCACGATCTCGACGCCGCGCAGGTCACGCCAATCGGCAGAGAGGACCTCGTTGAGCGCGCGGGCGAGCTCGGTGGTGTGGCCGGGGATGGCGCTGTAGCGGATGCCCATTTCCGAGATCTTGGCAAAGGCGGGCTGCAGGGCGGTGAGCAGCTCGGACTTAAGCTGGCTGTCGATCTTGTCGCGCGTGTAGCTATCGGTCACGTTGCCGCACACGTTGGTGTAGAACAGCAGCGGGTTGGTGATGCGGTACGAGTACTCGCCGTTGCAGCGCACGGAGATGTCAACGTCCAGGCCAATGTTGTTATCGACCACGCGGAAGGGCACGGGCGAGGCGGTGCCGTACTTGTTGCCGATGATCTCCTTGGTGTTGATGAAGTAGACGCGCTGGTCCTTGCCCGCGTCGCCGCCAAAGGTAAAGCGGCTGCCGATATTGGCGAAGGTCTCCTTGATGGAATCGCCCAGGTTGCCGCTAAAGACGCTCGGCTCGCTGCCGGTATCGAAGACGAACTCACCGGGCTCCAGTGCGACTTCGATGATCTTGCCGTTTTGCACCACGAGCATGCCCTGGCCGTCGTTGACGGCGATGACCGAGCCGTTGGAGATGACGTTGTCCTCGCCGCGCGTGTTGGAGCTGCGGCCACCGGTGCGTTTGCTGCCCTTGCAGGCCAAGACGTCAGCAGGCATCGATTCGCAATAGATAAATTCCTTCCACTGGTCGGCCATGACGCCGCCGGCAGCACCCAATCCAGCTTTCAAGAGTCCCATGGTGATCTTCCTTTCTCGTCAAAGGCCGGGTGGTATTGGTCGGATTGCTTAGTCGTCCTTGTCGTCTTTCATGACAACGGTGGTCTCGGTGTGGTTGAAGGTGTCGTGCTTCTCGGTCAGGTCGAGCTCGCCGCAGTACTCGTCGGCGTGGGTGGCCTCGTTGGCCGTCTTGAGCTGGCCTACCAGTAGCACGTCTCCGATAATCACGATGATCAGCGGCGCGACGATGTTGATGAGGATGCCCTCGATATCAAAGGCGAGGTAATCCGGATCGAAGGCGTTCTCACCCATAAAGAGAATCTGGGAGAGGATAAATCCGATCACAAAGAACAGCACCGAGGCAATAGCGAGCTTGGGCTTGGAGCAGGGGAGCTCGCCGACCAAGCGGCCGGTCTGGCCGTTCATGGCAAACAGGTAGCTCTTGCCGTTCCACGAGGTGGAGAGCATCCAGACGGGGAACAGGGCGTAGTCGCTGTCTTCCCAGGTGTAGTCGAGCTGCTTGCTTTCGACCGTGGCATCGTCGTATTCGTCGACGACAGTCTCGCGCAGGGCCGAGATCGTGCTTTCTTCCATACGGCGCTCGGCGCGCGCCTTGCAGGTCTCGCAGTCCTCGTCGTAACGGTTGGCGATGTAGCCGGGCATATATGCGACCGAGAACGGACGCAGCGCGTCGTAGTCAAACGGCTCGATGGCGTCCATGTGGCCGTCGGGCATCTTGGACGATCCGTCGACGGGCACGCGCTTAAACGAGATATTGCCCTTGCGATAGGCATCGTAGTGGTCGGTGGTCGTGACGGTGCGGTCGGATTCCTCGGTCACGGTCTCGTTGGTCGCGTCAAAGTACACTTCGCCGTCCACGCGGGCGCCGTAGAGCCAAAACGGCACGTAGACACCTTGGACCTCGTCGATGTGGTTGCCGGTGACAAAGCTCTTGGGCAGCAAGATCTTGCCCTTGTAGTGTCCCTTGAGTGCGGCCGTGACGTCGTCGCGCCCGAGCTTAAACGGAATCACCAGGTCGGGCGAGAAGTCGCCAGAGAGCTGGCCGGGCGCCACGGCGGAGTTGCCGCAGTACGGGCAGGTGGTGACGGCGACGGTGCCGTCGGACACGAGCTCGGCGCCGCACGACGAGCAGATGTAGCCGGCGTTTTGGGCTAGCTCCTGCACCACGTCGTCGGCGGCGGGTTTGGGCGTTGCGGCTGCCGCATCGGCTTTGGCATCGGCCTTGTCCTGGCGCTCGCGATAGAGGGCCTCGACTTCTTCGACTTCAAAGCGCGAATCACAGTAGTCGCAGACGAGCTTTTGCTCGGCGCTTGCAAAATGCAGGGGGCCACCGCAGGCAGGGCACTGATAGTTAACGCTCTCGAAGGCCATGATTGGTCCTTTCCGTGCCGGAGGCTATGCGCCGATGGCGCCGCCGCAGTATTCGCAGCGCCCACTGGCATCGGGAATGGTGGTGGCTCCGCAGAAGGGGCAGGTCACCGCGGTCTTGGGGGCCTTGGCGGCCACGACGCTGTCGCGCGTCTCCTGGCGCAGCTGCACCAGCGCGTCGCGGACCTCGGTTGCCTGGCGCTTGGCCTCGCGGTATTCGATGGAGCCGCGCTGATCGATGGTGGAGTCGTTCACGCGCAGGTTGATCTCGGTAAAGTACGGCGTGTTGACGTGAATGGTCAGATTAAAGTCGTAATCCAGGTCGTAGCGCGGCGGATTGTAGCTCTCGCGCTCGCCGTCCTTGGTCTCGCGATAGATTTCGGTGCGATGCTCGTCGATATCCATATCGCAGCCGAGTACCTGCGAGAACTCGATGATGTCGGGATTGGCGTCGCGCCAGCGGCTCTGCGAGGTGATGATCAGCAGGCCCGCGTCCTCATCGAGCATGATGTTGGTGCGCCCGGCAGAAAGCGTGCGCGTGGGGTTGAACGACGCCAAGCGCTCGGCATTGGCCTCGCGGTAGGCGATCTGCTCGCGGATATCGTCCGCGGTGCTGGAGCGATAGCCGTGAAAGTAGGGGGAGAGCTTGCCGGCGCACTCTTTGCACAGGTAGCCTTCATTGATTTTTGTCTTACCTAGAAGTCCCAGCTCGGTACCGCAAATCGCGCACTCTTTCTTCTCGAACATCTTGTCAAAGAAGCCCATGGCTGCCTCCCATCAACTGGTAGCGTGTGTCACTTTTGATGATGGGGGAGTGCGCAGCCTTTCACGATACCCAGACGGCTCAACGAGTCTCCACAACTGGGACACATGGCCCATTTTTCCTACTCATTGGGGACGTACTTAAATGAGTGAAACTACTCATTTAAGTACGTCCCCAATGAGTGCTCGCAGAATGAGAGTGGATAATCTCCCGTTTTTGGCCTGTGTGCAGGCTCAAAGTGGGAGATTATCCACTCTCGTCATTTGGGTGTCCAAAAATCCCCGCTCGTTTGGCGCCTGGGGACACTCTTTGTCGAATGCGGCGGCTGCCGAATGTGGGCGCCGTCCTTGCTATGCCACGGTTACGGCGACCTGGGCGTAGCGGGTGCAGGGGCGCTCGGCGCGCGTCTGCACGGTAAGGGTGAGCACAAGGCGGTCGCCGGGCCGCGCGTCGGCGGGCACGATGAAAGCGGTGTCTACCGTGCATTCTTGCCACAGCGACAGATCCTGGGCGCCTGCATAGCTCGACGGGTCTACGGCGACATCCCAATGCGCATCGAAGCCCCTGCCGTCGGGGTCGACGATGGTCGCCGCAAGGTCGATGCGCTCGCCGGCTGCGGCGCTGCGGTCGGCCGTGACCTCGACAACATGCGCCGGATGCGAGCAGATGGCCGGATCATGGGCGCACCATTGCGCGCGGGCGGCAAAGTCTTCCTGATAGGCACGCAGATAGGGATTGAGATTGTCGTCTGGGGGCGTGCCGAGGGCGGCAAAACCGGTGGGCGCGTTCGCATCGGGGTGTCCATCAAGAAACATGCGGCCGAGCAGCGTATCGAAGTCGCGGTCGTCGATACCGCGCAGGCCAAACGGAAGCAGCGGAATATAGGTCATGCTGTCGCCTTCGGCCATAAAGTCGCCGCGCTCAAACTGTACCGCGGGCATGCCTTCCAGGCCCCAATCCAGGCGGGCATGCTTGCCAAACTGAAAGCGCTCGGGCTCGTTTTCGTAGACCTTACCATCGCCATAGAGCATATAGCGTGCCATGAGGTGGCCGTTGCCCTGCGTGAGGTTCTGCTTGGGCCAAGGAGCCTGAAACAACGGCAGCGTATCGGGCTGAGCCATCTTGGCGTCGACATAGCCGCCATACATATAGGGCACGCGCCAAAAGATGAGCTCGGGAAAGAGCTCACGCCCATGGTCGAGCCACGAGTTGTCCTGTCCCACGCCATCGGCAACGCCCATCACGCGCACCTTCTGATAGACCCGCTGCTGTACGGCGGGCCACTCGGGTGTGGCGCGATAACGCTCGGCAATACTCATGAGGGCGCGAACGATCGTATTCATACCACCCCAGCTGAGCAACCATAACGTACGCGGATCATCATCTAAAATCGCCTGCGCAATTACGCGAGACCCCTCAGTTTCCTCAGTCACATCACCCTCAAAGGCAACATTTCCCACAAAGGTGCGCTCGATCATCTGGGCGGGCGTGGGAAACGGCGGCTCACCGGCAGCGGCCGCATTTGCTTGCAACTGCGGCCAAGCCTGGGCATATTCATTACTCCAGAGACTCTCAATCCAATGCTCGGGAAACGGCCGATACTCACGAAGCTCGCCGGCTAGCGGATCGGGCTCATGAGGCACAACAGCCCACTCATAAGAGCGCCGCCCTTTGGTCCGCCAATGCGAATTCACCTCGCCGAGCGTATGAACCCCATCCCCAAGAAAGTGATACTGCGAAGCCGTATACACCACAGCCTGAACATCAAGCAAGTTGAGATACAGAGCCAAATGAACAAGAGAGTTCATATCATCGACTTCCATATCGGTAGTAACAATCACCCGAGTCAAATTCTGAGACATAGGAACAGCTCCAACCAAAAAAATTCAGCCAGTTACGCGCAAGGCAAGACGGGCCCACACCCCTCATCGCCACCGACCCGGCGTGCTGCCGGAAGCGCCCGGCCAGGGCCAACGACAATGGCAACGCAGCGGGGACCGGGGCTTAGTCTTGCAAACATTCCGCAGGGGGCATGGGCAGGCGCAGCGCGAAGCGCAAAGCGCCAGCCCATGCATGCCCGAGGACGTTTGCGAGACTAAACCCCGGTCCCCGCGATGGGAGGGCTTAGCGGTCGACCCTGGCCGACCACTCCCAGCAGCCCACCGGCTCGCCGTCGATGAGTACGTTGCCCCCGTCGAAGTCTTGATAACACAGGTCGTTGAATTGGTGGATCCACACGCCATGGTTGAACGTCTTTTTGGCCGAGCCGTCGGCTTCGCGATACACGCCGGTCAGGTCTTCGACATGGCTAAAGTAGGTGAGGTGCACGTTGGCGCCGGCATCGCGCAGACGCGCCGTGAGCGGCAGCACGGTCTGTTGCGGCGGCACGAGCTCGTCGCCCTTGGAGTGCGTAAACCACAGCGGCGTCTTGGCGAGCGCGGCTACGTCCTCGTCCGTGGCGTTGTACCACGGGGCGCAGCAGGGAAGGCCCGCGGCGAAAAAATCGGGGTAGTCGGCGCACAGGCGCAGGGTCATAAAGCCGCCGTTGGAAAGGCCGGCGACCACGATGCGGTCGGTGTCGATGCGGTCGGCATACTCGGCGACAAACTCGTCGATAAGCGCCTTGAGCACGGGGGAGTAGATGCTCTGGTTGGAGTGACCGAGCTGCTCGACGCCGTTGTCCATCCAAAACGTGGGCGACTGCGGCACGAGCACCCAGGCGAAGCCGCCAAAGTAGCGCTGGATCTGCGCCTGGCTAATGGCTGTGACGCGGTTGCCGATATAGGCACGCGTGGCGCCTTCGCCTTGCGTGGTGCCCTTGCCCTCGCCGGCGCCGTGCAGATACACCACGAGCGGGGCCTTTTGGGGCACAACCGTTGCCTCGGGCGCAAAGGGGTTGAAGCATGCTGAGTCCTCGGCCTTAAAGCTGGGCTCAAAGAAGCCATATTCGAGCGCGATACCGTCGACGGCGGTCTTTTGCGTGGCGTTGCTCCAGCCTTTGAGCGCGGGGCAGATATCGCCACGGCAGGTGTCGAAGACCAGGCCGCAGGTGGGATCGTCGCCGTCATTGCCGGGAAGAGCCGCGAGCTGCGTGATGTGCAGCTGGTCATCGAGCATGCGCGAGCCCATGACGCCGCCTTCGATCTTTTTGGTCAGGCGCTGCTCGGCGACCTCGAGTGCCACATGGGTGCCCACGGCGAGCTTACGTCCGTTCTCGTCGCACGGATATGCGGCGAGAATGTCGATGTAACCCACGGAGGGCACGGCATGGTCGGCGCCGCGCTCCTTGCGCATCAGAACCTCGCCCGAGCGCTCGTGACGCTCTACATATATATGGAAGGTGTTCGTGTCGATGTCGTTGGCGCGCACGGTGCAGGGCAGGTCGAGTACGACCTTGCTGATCCAGGGGCCAAAGTCGCCCAAGGTGGTGACGGTTGCGTAGGTACACAATTTGAGTTCCATGAGCTGCCTCCCTTGCGCCGCGAATGCCTGGCATCTGCGGCAATACAAACTAAACATGTTTAGTGTAATCTAGAATTGAAGAATAACCAGATGAACTCGGTAAACGGCAAAATTGAACACGTCGTGAACTACTAAACGTATGTTTACTAGCTTCTAGCAGGGATTCTGTTGATGAGTTAACAGATCAGTGAGGTGTTCATCAAAATAAAATCCCACGTAAATGGCTATATATCAATTGAGGGTCAAAGAGACCATCTCCCGCCATTCAAATACGTTCACCCCCGATTTCCTACCGTTCACCGGACTGTAGACGGCAAAATTGCCATAAATTCGGCGCTCCGTGTAAACTAAAGCCCGTAAACGTTCAGTAAACACCTTGTTTACAAAAGCGTATCCAAGGGTCCGGCAACCGTAAGGGGTTAGAGTCGCCGGGCCAAAGGCGTGCCTAAGCCCAAGGGGGCTGGCACACGAAGATATGGGGAGGGGTCCCATGGCAGTAGATAACAAGCAGATTGCCACCGATGTCCTCGAGCTCGTGGGCGGTGCGGAGAATGTTTCCGTTGCCACCAACTGCATGACGCGCCTGCGTCTGACGCTCAAGGATAACAGCAAGGCCGACGTGGAGAAGATCAAGAAGGTCAAGGGTGTTCTGGGTTGCCAGTTTGCCGGCAGCCAGCTCCAGGTCATCATCGGCCAGAACGTGCCCAAGGTGCTCGCCGAGTTCGTCGCCATCTCCGGTGTCAAGCAGGGTGAGGCCGTCAACGAGAACCTCGATGCTCCCAAGGAGAAGTTCGAGCTCAAGAACCTGCCCAATATCATCCTCGACTATCTGTCGGGCTCCATGACCCAGCTCATCCCGCTGCTCATGGCCGGCGGTCTGTTCCGTACCATCGCGGCCGTCCTCGGCCCCACCATGCTCGGTGTGCTCTCGGCCGACGACCCGACCTACACGTTCCTCTACACCACCCTGTACGAGGCCACGTTTACCTTTATCCCCATTTACCTGGGCTATGCCGCTGCTAAGAAGCTCGGCGCCTCTCCGGTTCTGGGCATGCTCCTCGGCGGTGCTCTCATGGCCCCGTCCGTCGTGAGTGTCGCCACCCAGGAGGGCGGCGGAATCATCTCCGTCTACGGCATCCAGATCGCCGCTGCCAACTATCAGCAGTCCGTCCTGCCGATCATCCTTTCGGTGCCCGTCCTCTACTTCATCGAGAAGTTCTTTAAGAAGGTCATGCCCGACGTGCTCTCCACGGTCTTCACGCCGTTCTGCACCATGATTGTCACGATCCCCATCGCCTTCATCGTCCTTGCCCCGATCGGCAACGAGCTCGGCAACCTCATTGCCAACGCCCTCTTTGGTCTTGCTGACCTTGGCGGTATCGGTATCCTGATCGTCATGGCTATCCTCGGCGCCTTCTGGCAGCTCTTCGTGGTCTGCGGCATGCACATGCCCGTCATCCTGCTCGCTCAGGTTCAGATCATCGCTGCCGGCTACGATCCCTTCGTCTTCGTTTCCACCAACTGCGCTATGGCTGCTGTCTGGGGCTGCGCCTTCGGTGCCTTCCTCAAGATGAAGAACCCCGACGAGAAGGGTCTTGCCCTGGGTTACGTCATCTCCGCCATCGCCGGCGGCGTCACCGAGCCCGCACTCTTCGGTATCCTTATGCGCTTCCGTCGCACCATGCTCGGCATGTTCATCGGCGGTGCCATCGGCGCTGTGTTCTCCGGCCTCATGGGTGTTACCTACTACCTCGCAGGCGGTGCGTCCAACTTCCTGGTCTTCACCAACTACCTGCAGGGTGGCCAGATGAACACCGTCTGGGCTATCGTTGGTATGGCAATCTCCTTTGTCATCGCCGCTGCCGTCGTCTTTGCCACTGGCTTCTCCAAGGAGGAGCTCGCCGAGATGGAGGCCTAAGGCCAAACCATTCGGACGCATACGACCTTACCTACACGACAGGGCCCCGTCAGGCGCAAGCCCGGCGGGGCCCTTCTTACAAGGTAGACTGATTGGGGGCGCGTGGCGCCTGCTCGCCGGGGTTTGCTAAGCGCCAGGGACTTTCGCGCGGGGTTACCGCGAAAGAATCTGCCGGTTCGCAATTCCTTTATCAAACGAAAGGACATGCAGATGAGTTTGGGAAAGCTGACCGTTAACGGTCGTCAGGACGGCTTTTTGTGCGAGGGCAAACCGTTCTTTTGGTTTGCCGATACGTGCTGGAGCGCGTTTACGAGCATTGCCGAGGCCGATTGGGACTACTATCTGACCCGTCGCGCCGAGCAGGGCATGAACGTGCTGCAGATCAACACGTTGCCGCAGTGGGATCGCTGCTGCCCCGATCTGGGCATTTGGCCCTATGCCAGCGAGGACGGCGTGCATTTTGATTGGTCCCGTCCCAACCAGGCGTACTGGGATCGTGCCGCTGCCATGTGCCGCGCTGCCGTCGAGCACGGCATTCGTCCGGCACTCGTGCTTATGTGGTGCAACTACGTGCCCGGTACCTGGGGTGCCAAGATTGCTGAGCGTTGCGGTGCCGAGGTTATGCCGCGCGAGGAGGTCCGCGCCCACGTTGCCCGCGTCGTCGAGAACCTGGGCGAGTTCGACCTCGTCTATGTGGTGACGGGCGATACCGACTTTACCAGCGACGAGGCGATCGCCTATTACGAGGATGCCCTCGACGAAGTCGTCCAGCGCGCGCCCGAGGCGTTGCGCACCATGCATATCAACCGCGGCAACCGCACCATTCCGTCGCAGTACCTGGACCGTCTGGACTTCTACATGTTCCAGCCCGGCCACAACTACGAGGGCCAGCCCGAGGCCTGGCGCCTGCCGCAGGACTTTATCGCCAACTATCCCAAAAAGCCGATGGTCAACTCCGAGCCCTGCTACGAGCAGATGGGCGCCTCGCGCAATGTGTACTGGCGCTTCACCGCGCAGGACTGCCGTGCGAGCGTGTGGTCGTCGATCCTTGCCGGCGCCAGCGCGGGTGTGACCTATGGCGCGCACGGCGTTTGGAACTGGCAGACCAGCAAGAGCCAGGGCTCGGTGCTGGGCGAGGGCTTCGATATGCCGTTCCGCTGGCAGGAGTGTCTGCAGTTTGCGGGCGTTTGGGACTTTGGCGCGATCGAGCACGTGCTTGCCGGCCTGGGTGCTACGGCTGGTGACGACGCGCTTGCCGTGGTTCCGGCGCAGGAACTGATCGATGACGCGCGCGAGGCCATTCGTGTGGCGCGCGTTGGCGATCGCGTCGTCACGTACCTGCCGCGTACCACGGCGCTCAAGTTCAAGCTCGACGGCGCGCGTGACTGGACGGCAACGGTCCTCGACATGGAGGACAAGCGCATCGCCAAGTTGCCCGTCCGCGACAACGGTGACGGCACCGTGCGCGTGGCTCAGCATCCCTTTGAGCACGACGCCCTGGTGATCCTGACCCCCGGGCGCTAACGGCTCTTCTCCAACATTTACAACCCAGTCCCTTTCATTAGGGTGCGACGGAATGGTTCCTGTATGACAGCTTTAAGCTGCCAAGGGGAGCCATTCCGCCGCACTCATTGGGGACGTGCTTAAATGAGTGGTTTAACTTGAGACGGGACTTTTTGACCGCCTGATGGGTCGCGCGCCACAATTCGGGCGCTACAGTAGCTCGCCGTGGCGGGCAATGTAGCGGCGCTTTGCCAGCTGGGTGAGCGCGATGTAGGCGGCGACGATGCCGATGAGCAGCGCGAAAAAGCTCGGCGGCAGCGGCATGAGGCCCAGCGCATCGGCGATGGGGCTTGCCGGCAGCCAGGTGACGAGTGCCAGACCCAGCACGGTGAGGGCGCACAGCGCGGGCGCGGCGTGGTCGCGCGGGCTCGGCAGGCGCGGGGAGCGCAGCATATGGATCACGAGCGTCTGTGACCACATGGACTCGACAAACCATCCGCTCTGGAAGAGCGCCGCAAAGGCCGCCATGCCTGCGACGTTGCCCGCGGCGGCAAGCTCTGCCCAGCTCGCGCCCACGGTTGCGGGGCACACCACAAAGAAGAGGACGACGAAGGTCGCGATGTCAAACAGCGAGCTCACGGGGCCCAGCTCAAGCATAAAGCCCTTGATGGACGCGGCGTCCCAGGCGCGCGGACGGGCAGTCCAGGCGTCATCGACGGTGTCCCACGGCAGCGCGATGCACACGATCTCGTAGACCAGCGACAGCAGCACCAGCTGCAGGGCGCTCATGGGCAAAAATGGCAAGAACAGGCTCGCGACGGTGACGGACAGCACGTTACCAAAGTTGGAGCTTACCGTGGTCTTGAGGTACTTGAGCAGGTTGCCGTAGGTGCGGCGGCCTTCGATGATGCCGCGCTCGAGCACGCCCAGATCCTTCTGGAGCAAGATGATATCGGCGGATTCCTTGGCAATGTCGACGGCGGAGTCGACCGAGATGCCGCAGTCGCTCGCGCGCATGGCGGCGGCGTCGTTGATGCCGTCGCCCATAAAGCCCACGGTGTGGCCGAGCAGCTCGCGCATGACGCGCACCAGACGCGCCTTCTGCAGCGGCGAGAGCTTGGCGAAGAGGTGGGTGTTCTCGGCGCGCTCGGCAAGCTCGGCGTCGTCGAGCGCATCGATCTCGGAGCCCAGCAAGACGTTGCTCGCGTCGATACCGATTTGCTCGCAGACGGTGGCGGCGACACGGTCGTTGTCACCGGTCAGAACCTTGACCGCCACGCCCTTGGCCTCGAGGGTGGCGACAGCGCCGGCGGCACTTGCTTTGGGCGGATCGAGGAAGGCCAAAAAGCCCATCAGCACCATGTCGCACTCGTCGGCGATGCCAAACTCACCCACGCAGCGCGGATTGGTCTTTTGCGCCACGGCGATCACGCGCAGGCCCTCGGCATTGAGTCCGGCGACTTGCTTGCGAATCTGGGCGAGCTTATTTTCGCTGAGCGGCTGGGCGACACAGTCAACCTCGACAAAGGAGCAAATCTCGAGCATTTCCTCGGCAGCCCCCTTGGTAACCATCTGGGTTTTGCCTTGGGTATCGGCGACGACTACGCTCAGGCGACGGCGTGAGAAATCGAAGGGCACCTCGTCGACCTTGGTATAGCGGTCGCGCAGGCTCTGGCCCAGCGTGGAGTCGGGCGCGACAGTCGAGGGCGTCACGTCGGCACGGTCGATGACGGCCAGGTCGATAAGGTTTTTGAGGCCGGTCTGGAAGAAGCTGTTCAAAAACGCATGGCGCAGCACGCGTGCGTCCTCGTTGCCGTCAGTGTTGAGATAGCGCTCGAGCACGATGCGGTCTTCGGTGAGGGTGCCGGTCTTGTCACAGCACAGGACATCCATGGCACCGAGGTTTTGGATCGCCGGCAGCTCCTTGACGATAACCTGGCGGCGGGCGAGGTCCTTGGCGCCCTGCGACAGGCTCGTGGTCACGATGACGGGAAGCATCTGCGGCGTGATGCCCACGGCCACGCTCGTGGCGAACAGCAGCGCGTCGATGACGTTGCCCTTGGTGGCGGCGTTGATGGCAAAGACGGCCGGCGCCATAACGAGCATAAGGCGTACGAGCAGCATGGAGACGCTCGAGACGCCGCGGTCAAACGCACTCTTCTCGCCGCGCCCGTTGAGCATCTTGGCGATGCCGCCCAGGTAGGTGTCCGAGCCGGTGGCCACAACAAGTGCCATGGCGGTGCCGTTTTGCACGGAGGTGCCGGTAAAGATGATGTTCTTGCAGGCAGAGAGCGGCAACGTGGAGCTGTCGGCGCCCTCGACGATCGTTGTGGTGGCGGTCTTCTCGACGGCCTCGCTCTCGCCGGTGAGCGCGGACTCGATCACAAACAGGTCGCGCGCGGTGATGATGCGGGCGTCGGCCGGCACCATATCGCCGGCAGAGAGGCGGATCATATCACCGGGGACGAGCTCGTCGAAGGGAATCTCGATGCGTCCGCCGTCGCGCAGGGCACAGCAGGTGTTGGAGACCAGGTCTTTGAGGGGCTCGGCCGCATTGCCGCTGCGGGCTTCCTGGATAAACTTCATGCCACCCGATACCAGCAGCATGATGCCGATGACGATGACCGTGGAGGGGTCGCGCTGGGGCTCGGGCACGGCGAGCACGTCGATGTAGAGCGAGACCAGCGCGAGCGCGGCGAGGATGCCGGCGAAGGGGTCGATGAACGCGTCGGCGATGCGGCGGGCGAGTGTCTTGGTCGGCGCCTCGATGGTGTTGGGGCCGACGGCGTCTAGGCGCTCGGCGGCGTGCTCGGCAGTGAGTCCGTCGGCCGTGGCGTCAAGCAGCACGAGGGCGTCCTCGGCGCTATGGGTGGCGGCGAATATGGTGTTCTTGGACAGGCCGGTGTGAGCGGCGGGGCGCGCCGTGCGGCGGCGCTTGGAGATGACTTCGAGTACCGTGGCGGTTTTGAGCATCAGCATAGGGTCCTCCTTGTTAAAGGGAGTTAGCGTACGTGTCGTATGTGCTTTAAAAACCTAGATGTCGCTCACGTCATGCTCTCGAACCACCACAAAGGCGACAGGCACCTTTGTGGTGGTTTTGACGATCGATTCGTGGCGCTTATGCGTGTGCGGAATCCTCGCGGCGTGCCGAGGGCGACATGCAGGTTTTTCGACTATGACTGCCTTCCATGGCACACCTCCTTAAGGCCGGGCGCGGCGCGCTTTGGGTATCTCGTACCCGTTTTAATCCGCCCGTATTTTTGATGAGGGGGTTTGCCGTGTCAACCCCTTTGTTTGGAAAACCATTGCCCCTGACAAAGCCTTTACAGAATGCTGAGGCCCCAAAGCGCGCCCGCACCGACGCCCTGCCTGCGCTAAACTGGAAGGCACGTACGCGATTACGAGAGGAGCCCGCATGGAGGCTTACAAGCAAGAGTTCATCAAGTTCATGGTTGAGTCCGACGTTCTTAAATTCGGCAGCTTTACGCTCAAGAGCGGCCGTCAGTCCCCGTTCTTTATGAACGCCGGCGCCTATGTGACGGGCTATCAGCTCAAGAAGCTGGGCGAGTATTACGCCCAGGCCATCCACGATAACTTTGGCGACGACTTTGACGTGCTGTTTGGACCGGCCTACAAGGGTATTCCGCTGGCCGTCGTGACCGCAATTGCCTACCACGAGCTGTACGGCAAGGAGGTCAAGTACTGCTGCGATCGCAAGGAGGCCAAGGACCACGGCGCCGACAAGGGCAACCTGCTGGGCTACGAGCCCCAGGACGGCGACCGCGTGGTCATGGTCGAGGACGTCACTACCAGCGGTAAGTCCATCGACGAGACTTATCCCAAGGTCAAGGCTGCTGCCGATGTCGAGATCAAGGGCCTCATCGTGTCCCTCAACCGCATGGAGGTCGGCAAGGGTGGCGTGACCACCGCGCAGAAGGAGATCGAGGCCAAGTACGGTTTCCCCGTCGCGAGCATCGTCTCCATGGCCGAGGTCGTCGAGACCCTCTACAACCACGAGATCGACGGCAAAGTCGTCATCGACGACGAGCTCAAGACCGCTATCGACGCCTACTACGAGCAGTACGGAGCTCGTTAGTTACGGCGTTTTACCAAACGCCGTAACTGCTCGACGCTGCAAACCCGCCAGAGCGGCAATCTGCCTTTCAACTTCGGCGGCATGATCAAAAGATCAATGCCGCCTCGTTTCAAGGCACCTTGCTCGCTCTGGCGGGTTTTCGCTGTCGCTACCAAAACATCGGCGTTGTCCTGGTCCAGATGCGGCACTTGGGGACGTTCCTTTTCTGCCGACACCTGGGGACACTCCTGATGTAGTCGTTGGGGACGTTCTTAAACGACTAATCATTCAAGAACGTCCCCAATGACTACCCGCAAAATGAGCGTGGATAATCTCCCACTTTGAGCCTGCATCCAGGTCAAAAACGGGAGATTATCCACGCTCGTTATTTGAGTGTCCAATAATCCTCGCTCGTTGTTACTTGAGTCCGGGGAGGCGGGTGTAGGGGAACGAGCGCTCTAAGAACTCGGAGCAGCGGGCGTAATCTTTGGCAAAGTAGCTGCTATAGAGCGAATCGAGTACGTATTGCACGGCGATATGGCTGGCGAATTGCGTGATGCGGTGCGTCATGCTCTCGTGGTCGCTTACCGTGAGATAGGCGGCAAAGCCGGGGTGAATGCGGGCACAGTACGGCGTGCCGATGACGATGACCGGGACATGTCGACTGCTAAGGATCGGCAAGATCTCCTTGAGGTTGGGGGCAAGGCCGCTGTAGGAGATGACGATTGTCACATGGTCGGGACCCGAGGCGAGCGCCGTGCGCACCTGCGCCTCGACGCTGTCGTGGCACGTCGCGCTTTTGCCGGCGGAAAGCAGGCGATCGCGGAACATTCCCGCTGGATACAGGTTATGCGAGCCCGTGTAGATGTCCACGGTGCCGGCGCGCATGATGAGCTTGGCGGCGTGGTCGAGCTGTGCAGGGTCGAGCAGCTCCTGCGTTTCGGCCAAGGTGGTCTGGTAGAGCCCCTCCATGCGCTCCATCACCTGCGCAGGGGCGGAGGTGGCATCGAAGGGAAAGTTGATGTCCACGTCGCGCCGGTTGCCCGCCTCGGTCGCCTGGCGGATGAGCTCGACCTTGAGGTCTTTGAATCCCTCGAGGCCGAGCTTTTTGCAAAAGCGGTGCACGCTCGCGACCGAAACGTTGGCGCACGCGGCAAATTCCTTAATGGAAAGCCCGCGCACATCCTCGCCCATGGCGAGGGCCGTTCGCCCAAGTTGTTGCTCGGTGGGGGTGAGGCTTTTGCCCTGCGTGATCTTTCGCCTGATATCCATATGGCTCCTATGCGTTTGCGTCGCGATAAACCAATCATAGCGATAAATAAAACGTTCGGCTTGGCTGGGAGTTTTGGTCCGCCGGTCTATGAACGACGGACCGCTCGACGCTGTGCGGGCTCAACATAGGGGCGCTGTCCTTGTTGGGCCGTTTGCGCCCGGGGCGTTACCCGAGCACGCGTACGGGCCCCAAGAGACCGCTGGGCTCGGAGGGCTCGGTCATGCCGAACACGTCGGGGACGGCGTGGTCGAGGGTGTTGATGATGTCAATCGTGAGCGCGTGCTCACCGGCTAAAAGTGCGGCGGCCTCAAAGCGGTAAGGCGGACAGATGCGGGTGCCGAGGGATTTGCCGTCGAGGGTGACGGTTGCGGTCTCAAAGACCTCCCCAAGGTCGATGACAGCGCGGCTGGCCGCTTCGCCCAGGACAAAGGAGGCCTGGTAGCGGAACGTGCCGGCCTTGCCGGGGAACTCGGCCGAGGAAAGGTCGTGCAGGTCTGCAAGCTCAACAGACTCGCCAAAGGCATCGGTACCAGGGGCAGAGAAGGCAACCGCCCAGGGCCCGTCGACGCATGTGGCTTCGTCTCCAGCAGTTGCCGCGCCGGCGGAACCTGTAGCCCCAAGGACCACGATGCAGCTCTCGTAGGGAGCCAGCTCGAGCGTGCCGTCAAAGGCGGCGGGATCGGTGCCGTTGAGCAGGTCGAGGCGCGCGCCTGCAACGGGTATGCCGTCGGCAAGCGCAATCTGAGTGGAGATACCCTGCCTGGGATGCTCGTTGACGAGCATCAGATAGGTCTCGCCCGCCCGCTCGTAGCGCAGTGCGCGCAGCCAGGGCTGGGACTCGGCACAAACCACGGTCTGCATACCGGCGTCGGCAAGCGTGCCTGCGAGCTCGGCGGTTGCCAGGAGCTTGATGCCGGCGACCGCGGCTGCATCCACGGAGGCAAAGCCCTCGCGGGCTGCAATATCACCGTCGTAGCGCTTGCTCGGCAACTCATCCAGCGCGTACACGGCAACACCTGCGGCTGCGGCGCGCGCGGCAAAGTCGAGCACGGCTCCGCCGACAAACTCGGCTCCGGGCATCACCAGGCAGCGGTATGCCTGGCCGTTCACGCCAAAGCCGCTACCGTCTGCGGCAATTTCAACGGCATAGCGCCCTGCGTCCTCAAATGCCTCTGCCGGCACGATGTCAAAGTCGACCTGCGCGCGCATAAGCTCGGAGGCGGCATGCTGCATAAAGTTCGCCTCGCCTGTCCACTCGGCGTCCGCATGGTAGAGAAGCGCCACCGGGGTCGTTGCGCGCCCGCCGCTCAGCAGGCTCGCCGTACGGTTCATGTAGCTCATGAGCTGCCCAAAGTGTGCAAACTGGGGGTTTTGGCCATGCGCATAGAAATGCGGCGGGCAGTCCCAGTCGGGGAAGGCGGCCATGCTAAAGGCATGCGGCACAAACCAATTGACGCCGCGCACCAAAAAATGATCGGCGATCCACTTCATCTCGCGTAGGCCTTCGTGCCATCCAAATGCGCCAAAGACCTCGGCCATGCAGCGCCCCTGCTTTTTGGGATCGAGGTGTGCTGCCGAGGAGCCCAGCTTGGGCAGCACGTAGTTATAGAACTCGAGGTCCCACACGCCGCGTCCGTAGCTGTGAAGGCCGCGGTCCATGCCGGGTACCAGCTGGTTGATCACGATGTCGACGCCCGCCATGTCCTGACCGCCCACGGCGCGGAAGTAGTGCCCGGCGCCCACGCCCAGGCGCGCGTGGCAGTCCTTGTCCTCGATAACGTGGCCGATGTACTGCACGCCGCGCGCGCGGCACCAGTCTCCGAGCTGGTCGCAGAAGCACTCCTTATAGAGGGTGCTCGCGATGTCCATATAGACGTGGCGTACGTGCGCGCCGGCCGGCTCGCGGTCCCACAGGTGCGGGAGCTCGGCCAGGTAGCGCTCGCCCAGTGCCGCGCGTAGGCGACGCTCAAGCTCGGCCGACCAGGGTAGGGGCGCGGTGGCCTTGCCGATGAGCGTGTCCGAGATGCCATCGGGGCCCGTGGTGCCCTTCTCGTTGGCAAATCCGGGCTCATCGGAGAAAAAGCCCAGGATCGTCTTGCCAAACTCATCGCCCAGATGCTCAAAATGCGGCTCGTAGACAGCATCGATGAGCTGCGCCACCGAGGTGCGGTCGACCATATTGATGTAGTCCTCGTTGTAGGAGGTCTTGCCGCTCGTGAACATCACGCATGCCTGCGTGAGGCCCGCAGGTGCATCGAAGACCAGGCGGCTGGGGTTGCCGTCTGCATCGTCGATTACTCGGTAAGCGACGTCGACGGGGCTGCCGTCCTGCATAAATGTCACGCCGTAGAAGCGCTCCGTTTTGTCGAGCATGTTGGCGAGCGCGATGCTCGCGGCGGACGTGGGGCCCACGATGTCGAACGTGCGGTGCGTGAGCACGATCTTGCGGAGCTCGGGCACGGCCTCCTTGACGGCGCCGTTGGCAAAGCCCGTGGGGAAGTGCGCGTCGTCCAAGATCCAGAGCTTAAGGCCCAGCTGCTTGCACTCGTCAATGACAAAGCGCAAGTTGCGCCACCAGCCCTCGCCGCAAAAATCGGGGTGTGGGCGGCTTTCGAGACAGACCTCGTGGATGTCGGCGCCGGCGATCTTCTCCAGATACTCGGCAATGGTCTTATGGCTCTCGCCCTTCATCCACAAAAACGGAAGCACATGGTTGTCGTATGTACCCTCGAGCACCTGCTGATAGTGCGCGGTCATGGATCCTCCTTGGCTCGATCGATCTGCTGCATAGCACAGATTATGGACGCGTCGGCGCGTTCTGCTAATATCTGAATCACGATGAACTATGACTAAATCAACGATTGGCAAGCCATGGAGATCGACGAGCTCGAGCGTAGGCTCAGCGAACTGAGCGCCAGTGAGATCGCTTATAAAGACGGCATGGCATTTGATTGGTCGATTATGACCGAGCATGTCGAAATCGACGGATGCCCAGTGCGCAAGATTGGGCAGCCAGGGTTTGCCTATGCCCAGCCCGGCATGCCGCGTGGCCTGACGATAAGGAAAAACTCGCGCTTTAATGCAGTTCCCGAGCACGTGCATGATTACGTGGAGATGAGCTATGTGTATCGCGGGCGCTGCCCGCAGACGGTGGCGGGGGAGAGGCTCGAGTTGCGCCGCAACGAGGTGCTTTTGCTCGACGCCCTTTGCCCTCATGCCGTGGCGGCGCTCGGCGAGGACGACATCATGCTGAGCATGACCGTTTCACGCTCTTTTTTGCGCCGGAGTCTCGAGTCGAGCCTCTCGCGCGAGAGCGCGGTCTCGCGGTTTTTGTTCAACGCGCTCAACAGCGAGACGGACCATCGGGGCCATGTCCGTTTTTACTGCGGCGAGAGCCGTCGGATTCGGCGCTACATGCAGGAGATGCTCTGCGAGCTGTACGACCCGAGCCCCAACGGTCCCGAGATCGTCTTGCGTCTGTTTCAGCTGTTTTTGGCCGAGCTCATGGATTGCTACGAGCGCGAGCTGGTGCGCGGCGCGGCGGACGGCACGGCGGGGCCCACTGCCCTGGTGACGGGAATGCTTGGCTATATCGATTGTGAATTCGCTGCATGCTCCCTCGAGGGGATGGCGGCGGAGTTTGGCTTGAGCCCTAATTATGCGACGGCGCTTCTCAAGCGCCATGTGGGCAAGACCTTTAGGCAGCTTGTGCAGGAACGACGCCTGGTACGTGCGGCCGAGCTTCTGCGCGGCGGCGCCACGGCCGGGGCGGCTGCGCATGCGGTGGGCTATGAAAACATGAGCTTCTTCTACCGTAAGTTTCACGACAAGTATGGCTGCACCCCCGCGGCATACCGCCGGTAAGCGCGGGGCGGATCGTCTTCGCTCCTTCGGTGTCAAAAAGTTTCAGCTGCAGCGCTGTTGCAGCGCGCGTCTGCGAAAAGAAGTGTCGGGTTTGGCACCCCTGCCCCTGCCTGTCGCGTGCGTGGGCGATACTCGGCCTATCGACCCGCAATGCAAAGGAGATACTCATGGCAAACATCAAGTTCCCCGAGGGTTTCTATTGGGGCGGCGCCACGGCCGCCAATCAGTTTGAGGGCGCTTGGAACGTTGACGGCCGCGGTCCGTCGGTCGACGACCACTTCTTGGGTGGCAGCTACAAGGAGCCGCGCCAGATTACGATCGACATCGACCCTAACCGCTTCTACCCCAACCATGACGGTATCGACTTTTACCATCACTACGAGGAGGACATCGCGCTGTTCGCCGAGATGGGCTTTACCATGTTCCGCATGTCCATCTCTTGGAGCCGCATCTTCCCCAACGGTGACGACGCCGAGCCCAACGAGGCCGGCCTCGCCTTCTACGACCGCGTCTTCGACTGCCTGCGCGCTCACAATATCGAGCCGCTCGTGACCCTGTCGCACTACGAGATGCCCTATCACCTGGTCGAGAAATACAACGGCTGGGCGAGCCGCGAGCTCATCGGCTTCTTTGAGAAGTACTGCCAGACCGTCTTCGACCGCTATCAGGACAAGGTCAAGTTCTGGCTCACCTTCAACGAGATCAACTGCGGCACTCAGGACATGGGCAACCTCTTTGAGACCAGCATGATTCAGGGCTTTGAGGGCCCGGCTTCGGCGGTCCATGCTACGCCGCAGGCTCGTATGCAGGCGCTGCATCACCAGTTTGTCGCCAGCGGCCGCGTCGTGCGCTATGCCCACGAGCATTACCCGCAGTTTAAGATGGGCAACATGGACTGCTTCATCCTTTCCTATGCCGCCACGTGCGATCCGGCCGACGTGTTCGCCGCGCAGCAGGAGATGAATACCATGAACTGGTACTGCTCCGACGTGCAGGTGCGCGGCAAGTATCCGTTCTATGCCAAGCGCTTCTGGGCCGAGAACGATGTCGAGCTTGTGATGGAGGACGGCGACCTGCAGGATATCGCCGACGGCAAGGTCGATTTCTACACCTTTAGCTACTACATGTCCGGCACCGTGGGCACCCACAAGGATCACGAGATGACCGAGGGCAACATGACCTTTGGCGGCAAGAATCCCTATCTGGAGTCCACAGACTGGGGCTGGCAGATCGATCCGCTGGGTCTGCGCATCGCCCTCAACGAGATTTACGCCCGCTACGAGATTCCGCTGATGGTGGTCGAGAATGGCATGGGCGCCTACGATGAGGTCGAGGAGGACGGCTCCATCCACGACCCGTATCGTATCGCCTACTTGCAGAGCCACGTCAAGGCCATGGGCGAGGCCATTGCCGACGGCGTCGACCTGATCGCCTACACCTGGTGGGGCCCCATCGACCTGGTTTCCGCCGGCACCGGCGAGATGCGCAAGCGCTACGGCTTTATCCACGTCGATAAGTACGATGACGGCACCGGTACCTACGAGCGCCGCCGCAAGGACAGCTTCTACGCCTACCAGAAGATCATCAAGTCCAACGGTGCCGAGGGCCTGGATTAATCGACAATATGAGTGCCACCGGGGAAAAGCGTTGGGATGGGCTCGCGATTCGAGTCCCCACCTTAGCATTTGAACCATTTGGCACTATAATCACCATAGGCATGCGCACAACGTTGCGCTTAATCAAGAGGAGAAAACGTATGGGTCTGTTTGACATGTTCAAGAAGAAGGCTGAGCCCGCGACTGCCGCTGCTCCGTCCTCCATCTCTGCTTCTGCCGGCGCCGACGTGCTGTGCTCGCCCGTCAAGGGCAAGGTCATCAAGATGGCCGACGTGCCCGATCCCGTCTTTGGCGGCGAGGTCCTGGGCAAGGGCTGCGCCGTGTGGCCCGAGGACGATCTGGTCTACGCTCCCTGCGACGGCAAGGTGACCGTCACCATGGGTCACGCCGTGGGCCTGCAGTCCGATAGCGGCATCGAGGTTCTGGTGCACGTTGGCGTCGATACCGTCAACATGAACGGCGACGGCTTCGAGGGCTTCGTCAAGGCCGACGACGTCGTGAAGGCCGGCCAGCCCATGCTCAAGATCGACCGCGCCAAGATCGCCGCTGCCGGCTACAAGGACTGCGTCGTCGTTGCTGTGTCCAACACCGCCGAGTTTGCCGATGTCGAACTCGCCGTCGAGGCCGACTCCGCTGTCGCCGCCGGTGACGCCATCGTTAAGGTCGTCCGCAAGTAAACTGCGGCATCCAAAGGATGTGCAAGGGTGGTCGGGTTTTCCGGCCACCTTTTTTATTGCACCGCGGGGAAGCGTTTTATTGCACGTTGGGCGGGCTTGCAAACCGTTCGGACGCTAAAACGAACCGACCGCGCCTTCGCGTTGCCGAGGGCGTTCATAAGTGGATAGTATGGGCTTACTTATTACAACGTGCGCCGCGTCCGGGAAGCGCGGTGCCGCTCATTGGGAGGAACAACATGAAAAAGAAGCTGCTGCTTGCGCCCCTCATGGCCGTCTTGGTTGCATGCGTGGTCGTGCTTTCCGGCTGTGGAGGTCCTTCGGTTGAGGAGCTCATCACCGAGGATCTTACGACGCAGTTTGACGAGGTCAAAAACGGTGGCGACGACTTCCTCTCTGGTCTGGAGGAGGCTTCGGGCGACGAGTTCGAGCAGCTGGGTATCGATCCCAAGGAGTATGCCAAGACCTATCTCGAGGGCTTTGACTACAAGATCGGCGACGTGACGGTCGACGAGGACAAGGGTGTCGCGACCGCCGAGGTTTCTATCACATGCAAGTCTATGAACAAGATCGTCGAGGACTTCTCCACCCAGTATCAGGAGAAGGTCGCTGCGCTTGACACGGTTCCTTCCGATGACGAGCTGTACAAGATGGCCGGTCAGGTTATGGTCGATGTGACCAAGGCCACCGAGCCCAGGAAGACCACGGTTATCTTCAAGTACACCTGCAACGACGACGGCGAGTGGTCTGCCGACGACTCCGTCAACTCCGAGATGATGGATGCAATGCTGAGCTAGTTCGTTGCGGCGTTTTACCAAACGCCGCAACTGCTCGACGCTGCGCGGGCACCAGAGCGACAACTTGTCATTCAAAGAGGACGGCATGACCAGAAGGTCTATGCCGTCCTCTTTTCATGCCAATTTGTTCGCTCTGGTGCCCGCTCGCTGTCCGCCCTCTACCTGCGGCGTTGCCATGGTAGTCATTGGGGCGGCACTTGGGGACGTTCCTTTTCTGCCGGCAGTTGGGGACGCTCCTTGCGCCAGCGTTGCATCGAATGCTCGGGAAAATACGAGCCGGTATTTGGCCGAATAGCGGGTCGCGGTTTCCGGATGGGTTGGGTTGCGGAAAGTGCGACCCGGAATATTGCTCTGAAACGGGATGCCGATTCCCCGACAAGGCTCAACCGGAAAGCGCATCCCATTCTGAGGCGGCAAAACGGGATGCGCTTTCCGCGCGACAGAATCTATGCAGCCGTGTTGAGCGACAGCCCCGCTACTCGCCCAGAATCAGCGCCGCGAGCTCGTCCTGGGTGTCCACCACGTAGTCGGCGCCGGCGGCCTCCAGCTCTGCGCGGCCGCGGAAGCCCCAGGTGACACCGGCGCTCTTGAGGCCGGCATTGTGACCGGTCAGGATATCGACATTGGAATCGCCTACATAGAGTGTGGTTGCCGGATCGGCGCCTAGCTCTTTCATCACATGCAGCGTAACAGGCGCCTCGGGCTTGGGGGGAAACGCATCGACACGGCCCTGTACCAGCGCAAAGCGCTCGGAACCAAAATACTTCTCAATAAGCGGAGCCGCCGAGACGTGGTCCTTGTTGGTGAGCACGGCAAGCTGAACGCCCGCGGCGCGTAGGCGGTCGAGCATCTCGATCGTGCCGGCATAGGGGGCGGTGTGGTCCTCCTTGTGCTCGCCGTAGTAAGCCCTAAACTCGGCAAGCGTCTGCTCAAACATGCGACCGTCACCCGCATATTCGGCAGGCATAAAACGCTCAACCAGCTTGAGCATGCCGTTTCCCACCTTGTAGCGGTACTCGTCTACGGCAAACGTGGGCCAGCCGTGCATCTCGCAGGTATGGTTGCCGGCGGCCGCCAGGTCCTCGAGCGTGTTGAGAATGGTGCCGTCCAGGTCAAAGATCACATGGGAAAAAGCTGCTGCCATGGGTGCTCCTGCCGCTTGAGTTGTAAAACGCACCCCATGATACTGGGCATGCGTGCCGGGCATGTTTGGAATCTGAATATCTTTAATAGCCCTGAGCCTTTGTCGTTAGCAAATTCTCGGCAGCTGCTCTCCTACGAGCATGTCGAGGATGCGGGTCGATCCCCAGCCGGTGCGCACGCGCACAGCGGGGCGGGCGTCCTCGGCAAGCGGCAGCACGCGACCGATAATGGCGGCATTCTCGCCGTAGCGGGCGGCGCGCATGGCGGCCAGCGCGGCATCGGCCTGTTCAGCAGGCACCACGGCGACCATCTTGCCCTCGTTTGCCACCTGCAGCACATCGTAGCCGAGCATCTCACATGCCGCCTGCACGTCGGGGCGCACGGGCACGGTATCCTCGTCGATCTCCATAGCAACGCCGCTGGCCTGGGCAAACTCGTTGAGCGTGGATGCCAGGCCGCCGCGCGTGGGGTCGCGGAAGCAGCGGGTGTCGGGGGCAGCGGCGAGCACGTCGGCAATCAGATGATTGAGCGGCGCAGCGTCGCTTCCGATGTTGCTCGAAAACGCCAAGCCCTCGCGCTGGCTCATGATGGCGATGCCGTGGTCGCCTAGCGTACCCGACACCAGGATGACATCGCCGGGCCGACAGTTGGCACCGCTGAGCGCTACGCCCGCGGGCACTTCGCCCACGCCGGCGGTATTGATGTAGACGCCGTCGGCACCTCCACGCTCGACCACCTTGGTGTCGCCGGTGATTATGGACACGCCCGCCTCGCACGCTGTTTCGGCCATGGTCTGCACAATCTGGCGCAGCTTGTCCATGGGATAGCCCTCTTCGAGGATAAAGCCGCATGAGAGGTAGCGCACGTTAGCGCCCGAGGTCGCGACGTCGTTGACGGTTCCACATACGGCGAGGCGGCCGATATTGCCGCCGGGGAAGAACTGCGGCGTTACCACAAAGCTGTCGGTCGACATGGCGATTCGCCCGCTTGCGGGCAGTGCGGCGACACCGGCATCGTTGCCTGCAAGCAGCTCGGGCGACCCAAAGGAATCCAGAAAGACCTCATCGATTATGCGCTTCATCATCTGGCCGCCGGAGCCGTGGCCCAGCAGGACGGTGCTATCGGTAACGCTATGGGACATATCGAAAACTCCAATCGTGGGTGGTGCCGGTACGCGGGGGCGTCCGGGCTAGTCGCGGTATCTAAAGTACGCCGCGCAGCTGCCTTCGGAGCTCACCATGCACGGGCCGACGGGGTGCTCGGGCGTGCAGGCGCGGCCAAACAATGGGCAGTCGCTCGGCGTGATGGCACCGCGCAGCACGTCGCCGCAGCGGCACCCGCGTGGCTCGACCGTCGGTTCAATGGGCACGTCAAAGCGGGTGCCGGCATCAAAACGCGCGAACTCAGGTCGGATGGAAAGACCCGAGTTGGCAATCGGTCCCAGCCCGCGCCACGTGGTGTCGCACGGCTCAAACACCTGCTCGACCAGCTGGCGCGCCACGGGGTTGCCGTCCGCATTGACGCCACGGCGGTAGGCGTTGTCGATTGCGGGCCTGTGCTCGACAACCATCTGGACCAGCATGCAGATGCCCTGCAGAATATCGACCGGCTCAAATCCCGTGACCACGCCCGGGGTATCGAACTCGTCGACCAAAAAGCTAAAGGGCGCCAAGCCCGTGATGGTAGCGACGTGACCAGGCAGGATAAAGCCGTCGATGGTCGTCTCGGGGTCGTTGGAGATCGCACGCAGAGCCGGCGGCGTGGTCTTGTGAGCACAGTAGACCGAGAAGTTCTGGAGTCCGCGCGCGTCGGCCTCCAGGATAGCGGCGGCAATGGTGGGCGTTGTGGTCTCAAAGCCGACGCCCATAAAGATAACCGGGCGTTCGGGATTTTGCTCGGCAATGTCGAGTGCGTCGAGCGGAGAGTAGACGATGCGGATGTCGCGCCCCGCCGCCTTTTGCGCGGCAAGCGAGGTGGACGATCCGGGCACGCGCATCATGTCGCCAAAGGTGGTGATGATGGCGCCGTCTATGTTGGAAAGCGCGATTGCGTGATCGATGTCGCGGTTGGCGGTGACGCAAACGGGGCATCCCGGGCCGCTTAGCAGTTTGAGTCCCGTCGGCATAATGGAGCGAAAGCCATAGCGGCCAATGCTCACGGTATGCGTACCGCAGACTTCCATAAGGTTGATGCTGCGGTTGCCGACAAGCTCATGAATACGATCGATGAGCTCGCGAGCCAGCTTGGGGTTGCGAAATGCCGAAAAGTCGATACCGGAGTGAACCGGCTGCGCCGCCGCCACTAGTATGCCTCGGCCGGGTTGGTGGCGAGCTGGTCCTCTTCGGCCAGCTCGGTCATGGTATTGACGAGCTCGAGTGTCTCTTGGGCTTCCTGCTCGTCGACAATCTGAATGCCAAAGCCGGCGTGCACGAGAATATAGTCGCCTACCTGTGCCGTAGGCACGAGGCGCAGCGAAACGGGGCGCTCGATGCCCATCATGTCGACGGTCGCCTTAAGGTCGTCGTCGCGTTTGACCACTTTACCGGGAACGGCAAGGCACATAATGTTCCCCTTTTATACGTTTTGCGCTGGATAGGCGCCTAATTACCCATCAGTTGATGGTAGCGCTCGCGGGAGTCACGAGCAAACGCGTTACACCTGTGAGACGGCGGCGCGCAGGCTGGCAAAACGCCTATCGCGATGCTGTCTGCGCGAGGCGAGCGCGAGCGATGGCGGCCTGACCGTAGGCGATGCAGCCGTCGTTGGCGGGTACAGCGTGGGGGACCAAGACGGCAAGACCGGCGTCTTTGAGTTCGTGGGTAAGGAGCTGAAGCAAAAGCCGGTTCATGAACACGCCGCCCGAGAGCGCGACGGTATCAAGGCCTTCGCGCGCACAGATTTCGCGTGCGATGTGGGTCGTAGCGTGCGTAATGGCGATGTGAAACCCGAAGGCGAGCCGGTCGGCCGGCACGCCTGCCTCGATTCCATTCAGAAGAGCTTCGATGAGCGGTTGGGGGTCCAAGATGGGGGAGTCGTCGGCAGACGTGAATACGCCTGTATGATTGCCGTCGAGACGAACGGGCTTACCGTCAAGCGCGCGCCAGGCGGCGGCTTCGAGTTCTATGGCGGGTTCGCCCTCGTAGGTTGCCTTGTCGCAGATGCCCAGAATAGCTGCCGCGGCATCAAAAAGACGCCCCATGCTGCTGGTACGCGGGCTGTTGATGCCGCGCTCGATCATGGTGGCTGTCACGCTGCGTGTTTGCTCGTCGAGGGTGCCCAATAGCCCCGCGGCACCCGGATGCTCGAGCAGGCCGAGCTCGCTCAGCAGGGCAAAGGCATTGCGCCGGGCATCGCGCACGGATGCGGCTCCGCCTGGCAGCGCCCAGGTGCGCAGGTGCGCGGCGCGTTCAAAATCGGCAAGGCCGGCGATAAGAAACTCACCGCCCCATATGGTGCCGTCGGTGCCGGCACCCGTACCATCGAAGGCAATACCGAGGACGCGCGTATCGGGCGCAAGCCGGCCAGCGACAATCGTCTCCGCCATTACGCTCGCGATGTGAGCATGATGATGCTGGATTTCGATAAGCGGCAGATCGTGCTCCCGTGCCCGCTCACGCGCCCACTGGCTCGACAGATAGCTGGGGTGCATGTCGCATGCCAGGGCGACAGGCGTCAGGTCAAAGAGGTTTTCTAGACGTGCGCGGGCGGCGATCCAGGCATCGAAGGTCGCGCCGTTTTCGACATCGCCGATATGCTGCGACACAAAACAGGCCGCCTCGCCATTCGCATCCTCGCGTGTGAATGCGATCGTCGCTTTTTGCTGCGGCCCGCAGGCGAGCACGCAGGGTGCAGTGCCGTCGAGCGCCGGCAGCGGCAACGGCTGCGGTGCATATCCGCGTGCGCGACGCACAGGCATGACGGTGCCGTCGACCACACGTACCACGGAGTCGTCGTAGCGTGAGAGAATCGCACGGTCATTGCCAAGTAGCGCGTCGGCGATGCCGGCGGCAACAAGATGTTCCCATGCAAGGGCATCGTCGGTCTCGATGGGCTCCTCGCTCAGGTTTCCGCTGGTCATGACCAGCGCGTGCATGTCATGCGACGCGGCAGCTGCAAGCAGCAGATGCTGAAGCGGTGTATAGGGGAGCATGACGCCGAGCTCAGGTAGATCGTGCGCGACGGATGGCGCGAGTGTGAGGGCGTCGGGGGAATCTCCCTCGCCAACAGCACGCCGGCGCAGCAGCACGATGGGGCGAATGCTGCCGGCCAGCAAGCCTCGCTCGACATCATCGACATGGCACAGGCGTTCAATATCGGCAAGGCTGCGCACCATAACGGCAAGCGGCTTGTTGCTGCGGCGCTTGCGACGGCGCAGCTCGACCACCGCCTGCTCATTGGCGGCGTTACAGGCCAGATGGAATCCGCCCAGGCCCTTGATAGCGACAATACCGCCGCTGGCCAGCAGCTCAACACAGCGTTCGATAATGGCGTCGCTGGTTTCGCGCGTGCTGCCGACGGCTGGCGTCGCCCCCGAGTCCTCGAGCTCCATGTCGCCCGCCGCCTCGCGCCAGGTAATATGTGGCCCGCAGTCAAAGCAGGCATCGGGCTGCGCATGAAAGCGCCGGTCAAGCGGGTCACCATACTCTGCGGCGCACTCGGGGCACATGGGGAAGCAATCCATCGACGTGGCCGCTCGGTCATAAGGCAGCGATCGGATGATGGTAAAGCGCGGCCCGCAGTTGGTGCAGTTGATAAAGGGGTAGTGATAGCGTCGGTCGGCGGGGTCGAACAGTTCGCGCAGGCAGTCGTCACAGGTGGCGATATCGGGGGAGATGAGCGTCGTGTGCATGGTCTGATCCCGCGACGCTACGATACGAAAGGCCTGCTCATCGTCGGCATCCCAAGCGTGGGGCTCCAGGTCTGTAACAGCGACATGCTCAACGCGGGCCGCGGCAGGCGCGTGCTCCGACAGCGCGGCGACAAATTCGTCGAGCGCCTCACTCAAAGCATGCGCCTCGATGTGCACGCCATCGCCCGCGTTGAGCACCCAGCCGCAAATGCCATGCGCCATAGCCTCGCGATACACAAATGGCCGCATGCCAACGCCCTGCACAATGCCCGTTACATGGATATGCACATGTCGCATGCGACCCTCCTTCGTTGAAACCCGCCAAAAAGGGACAGGTTTATTTTGGTAGGTAAAACTTCTAAACCTGCCAAAACAAACCTGTCCCTTTTTGGCGGGTGCGCTGCGGGAAATCCCGTTACAGCCCCAGGCTCTGCTTGGTGGCGGCGCAGGTGAGCTCGCCGTGCTTAACGCCGCGCAGTCCCAGCAGGCGGTCGGCCAGCTCGTAGACACGCTCGCCGCGACCCTTGAGCGCCAGAATCTCCAAGCAGTTGTGGTGGTCCAGATGCACGTGCATGGTCGAGACGATCTCGTCGGTGTAGTCGTGCTGCACCTCGTCCAGACGGCGCGTCAGATCGCCGGTATGGTGGTCATAGATCATGGTGAGCGAACCGATGACCTGCTCGTCGGGCGTGCGCATCTGTTCCTTGGCGATCGAGGCGCGAATCAGATCGCGTACGGCCTCGGATCGGTTAGCCACGTCACCGCGGCGCGCGATCTGCTCGTCAAAGCGGCGCAGCAGGTCGTCGGGCGCGGTGACCGAAAAGCGGACCAGCTCGGAGCTGGGGCCGCTGCAGCGGCAGCTCGCATCGTCGTCCGCACCGTGATTGTGCGCGTGCTCGTGCTCGGCCACGTTACACCAGTTTCACAGAGCCGACGGAGTTGTGGTCGGCCTCGATGGCCTCCTCGTAGCCCTCGAGCGCATCGTGTGCCTCGTGCAGCGCAGACATGGCGGCCTCGAGCTTGGCGCCAATGCGCTCCATGTCAAAGTTCTCGGTCGCGTGCAGCAGCTGATGGCTCCACTCGTGAGCGAGCTCAATGGTGTCGTCGACCTGCTTGACGCTCATGGCAAGCTGGCTCATGTTCATTCCGACGTCATGCATGGGGAGTCTCCTTTTGTACGGGGCGATATGGTGGTTCAGATTCTACTACGCCCGCCTTGGGCGCCGCCGCATAAGAAAACGGGCGCGAGTCCGTCTGACCCGCGCCCGTTCACTGGGGGCTGTTTGTGTTTACCATACTATCCGTGGTCGCATGCCTTGCGTTTGGCACTCCGGTGAGCGGTGCGAAACCGCTCATGGACGGCAGGCAAGTAACAAGCGTATTACAGATGTTTCTCCAGCAGTGCCTGAAGTCTTGCCTTGGGCAAGGCGCCGACCGAGCGGTCGACCTCCTCGCCGTTCTTAAAGACGATCAGCGTGGGGATGCTCATGACGCCAAACTTCATAGCCAGGTCCTGGTTGTCGTCGACGTTGCACTTGGCCACAGCCAACTTGCCGGCCAGCTCGTCGGCAACCTCGTCCACGATGGGCGAGAGTGAGCGGCAGGGGCCGCACCACGGGGCCCAAAAATCAACCAGCACGGGCAGGCTATCGTTGACGACAGCGTCGAAGTTCTCGGGGGTAATCTGCTTAATGTCAGCCATGGTGACCTCCATAATACGACGCGGCTCGGCCGCGTAAAACTCAGTACGACCGTGCTTATACCCAGCGGCCCGCAAAGCAACCACTCGCGGGCGGCTCTTTTATATAATGGTGGGCACGCAAACGATTGGAGAGCGCATGCCCACGTCACAAAGCCAGAAAAAAGAAGCCATCGCTCAGGCGACCGAGCAGGAGCTCGCGTCGCTTGCAGATCGCGGTGTGCGTATCGCGGGCAACGCGTGCTCGCCGATTGTGCTGGTCAAAGGCGATTTGGATGAAGCCGAGTGCTCGGGCGGCGAGCTGGCTGCCGGCGCGGATGGCGCCGCGTTGCGCAAGGCGCTCGGCGCCATCGGATATGCCCCCGAGGATTTTTGCGTGCTGGCAAGCGTCGCCGGCGCGGGCGACGGAGCGGTCGCGGCGGGCGAGGCCCTGACGTGCGATCTGTTCCGCGAGGCGCTGGAGACCTTAGACCCCGAGGCGGTGCTGCTGCTGGACAACAGCGCGGCCGATGTCATGCGCGAGACCTATGCCGATATGCTTGTGGCGATTGATGACTTTGACACCGCCATGCTCAAGCCCGGCCTGGTCGCCCATGTGCAGGGGCGCCGCGTGCTGGCGCTCGACGGTTTTGAGGCGGCGCTCACCGACAGGGCTGCCAAGCAGCGCATGTGGGCCTACATTAAGCAGCTGACCCCGGCGGCTGCACCGCTGTAGCGAGGCTGGCGGCAGCCCTTACATCACGGCGCGCAGCTCAAACCGGTCGCCGTTAATGCGGAATTGGCAGTTGCCGTTCATGCGCTCGACGGCAAGTTTAATGCTCTTGGTGCCAAAGCCGTGCCCAGTGTGCTGAGCCACGGGCATGCCGTCGACCATGTGCGGCGCACGGCCAAATGTGTTGGAAACCAGCAATAGAAGCTGACCGTCTTCGTAGCGAAGGTCCAGGTCGACAAACCGCTTGCCTTCGGGGGCGGCGCTCGCCGCGGCGATGGCATTGTCCAGGGCGTTCGATACCACACTGAACAGATCGACATCGCCCACGTGGACGGTTTCGGGCACGGCGGCGCGCAGGTCGGCGGTGATGCCGTGCGCGTTGATGTCCGCGGAAAGCGACGAGAGCGCAATGTTGACCGTTTCGTTGGCGCAGTAGCGGCGCACGGCGGTGCGGTCGTTGGTCTCGCAGAGCGCGTCGATGCGCTCGAGCGCCTCATCGGTGCGACCCTCTTCGATCAGGGCCGCTAGACCGCGCAGGTAGTGGCGCATGTCGTGACGGAGAACCGAGAGCTCGCGTCCGGACTGGCGCCAGGCTTCGAGCTCTTTGATGGCCGCGCTGTCACGGGTCGCGAGCATCCAGCGCTCGCGCTCGGCGATTTCCTTTGCCTCGTATTCGCGAAGGTAGACGGCAAGAAACATAAGGTAGAACGCGCAGAGGGCGAACGCCAAAAACTCAACGGTTACTACCGAGCCCGAGTGGAAGAGCGTGGTATAAACGTTGGTGGCGTAGTCGAAGATGTAGTAGACGAGCGGCAGGATGAGCAGAATTTCCAGCTCGGTGGGGCTTTTGATCGCCAGGCGGGGGCCAATGTCGCTTGCCCAATGCAACAAGACGGCAAAGACGCCGAGCGTGGTGATGATGCGCGCCGCGTAGTACGCGACCTGCGAATCGGTGGCGGCGAATGCGGCGATGCCCATCCAGTTGCTAAACTGGCAGCTCAGGTAGGCACTGGTAACGCCCAGGATGGCGAGCAGCGGACTCAGGCGATAGCGTACGCACAGGTAGACGACAAGCGGCAGATGCACGACGAGTGGATAGGCCTGTCGGGCGAAAAGCTCGCCGCCGACGGCATTGGCGAGGCCGAATGTGCATCCAGTTACGGCGCCGACCCCCACCAGTTCGAGCGAATGGCGGCCGTTGATCTCGACGCCGCACAGCGCCGCCGAGGCAAAGACGCCAAAGAGCAACGTCGTCGCATGGTGGATTGCCCAAAGTACCAGTTCTGCCGAGGAAAGCATCAGCGTCTCCCGCCCTCGAACCGCACCGCAAAGTAGGCGTCTTGGAATCCCTGCTTGCAGCTGCGCGCGAGCGGTATGCACGCACCCGAGCGCATGACGATTTCCGTGCGATTGAAGTGGTCGATGTTGCGCAGATTGACCTGGTAGCTGCGGTGGCACTTAAAGAAGGTCGCGTTTTGGGCCAGTCGGTCCTCGATGCTGCGGAACGGCTCGAGCGCCTCGATATCGCGGCCATCGCGCAGGTGGAAGATCACGTGCTTGTTGCGAGCCTCGGCATATTCGATATCGGATAGGCGCAGGGCATGGTAGCCAAAGGACGTTTTGATGACGAGCTCGTCGGTCGCTGCCGGACGCAGGCTCGACAGCTCGTCGAGCAGTTGCGCCAAGCGCTCGTAGGTCACGGGTTTGAGCAAGTAGTCGAAGGCGCGGACCTCGTAGGACTCAAGCGCGAATTCGGGCGATGAGGTCAGAAACACCAAGCGTACGGCGGTATCGGATTGGCGCAGCTCGCGGGCGGTGTCCATGCCGTTGACGAGCGGCATGATCATGTCGAGCATGATAATGTCGGCGCGCGATGCGGCATGGCGTGCCAGCAGGTCCTCGCCGCGCGTAACGAGCGCAACATCGACCGCCGTACCCGTCTCGGCCGACCAGCGGTTGATCATGCGGTGCAGGTTATCTAGAAAGGCGACGTCGTCGTCGCAGGCGATGATTTTGAGCATATTGGGCCCCCTTAGTACCTCGATTTTGCCACATCGTGCACGCGCCGCCCGCGGGGGTGCGTTCCATTTGCGCCCCACGGCACGCAACTCGCGCCGAGCGGCAGGGTGTCAAAACATGCGGTTGCACAATACCAGGTGGATATATATGTCAATTTGAGCTGACGGCTGGCGAGGGAGCATGCCGGCCGCCAGCGCCAAGCGATATCGGACATCGCGAAAGCATAGGGGTAAGGGAGCTGAACGATGAAGGGGAAGAAGATGGGGATGCGCGCTGTGCTGACGCGCCTGCTGGGTATCGCAACCGTGGCATGCGCGCTCGTGGCGACGCCGGCGGTGGCAAGCGCCGAGACGCAGGTCATGCCCGACGGGGTGAAGGCGGAGGTGCTGCCGCTTACGCAGGCCAACAACGAACCCGTCCAAATCACCGAGCCGGGCAGTTACGTACTTAAGACGGCTGAGGGTGAGGTCACGCCATCTTCGGGTTACACCATCGACGCGCCGGATGCGTCTCGGATTAATCCTGTGAGGATCTACATCGATGGCACGGTCTACGTGAACGATAAGACTAACTGGCGGGTTGAGCAAACTCGATGGCTGTTCAACATCAAACAGGGTAGCAATATCGAGTTCATCGGCGTCAACAATCCGTGCGTCAGCTTCCATAGAAACCAAAAGCAATTTGAGTCCGTAAGCGGCTTTTTGACCGACCGCTATTACAGCGGTGGCTACAAAAAGGCATCGGGCGACATCTCGGTTGGCCTGGGGGTTGGCGACGGCTCGCAGAATTTCATTCTCTCGTATGGCAGCAAGTACGAGCAAAAGGTACCTGCGATTTCCCTGGGCAATACCAAGGGAAAGCTGTCTGCAAATTTCAGTAAGCTGATGATTAGGGACTATGCTGGCAAGTCGCACAACTCTTTGGGCGAGGTTTCCCCATACAGTATTCTTGAATATGCTGTGCCGGTCCGCCTGTTCCGTAGCAGCTTCTCCGATGACGGCAAGGGGAATATTAATAAGCTCAACGCTACGTTTACTGACCGTGCGTTCTGGAATACGTCTGGCGACTACAACGGTGCAGTTTCAATTGTGGGCAATCCCCGTGGTGGCGTGAATTCGGACGTCGCTTCGAGGCTGACTGCGACGTTCGAGAACTGCCGGTTTGGTTCCGATGCCGACAGCGGCATTTGGCAGACCAATAATAAATATCCGACGGTCGAAGAGACCACTGAGTTTGCACAGGTTCAGGAGACTGGAAAGTGCGCCGTTGCAGGCGTGATGGGCGTCACCAACGCTACGGTCAACCTCAACAGCTGCACGATGAGCAACTTCCACAGCACGCGTTCGAGCTCGGCCGACAACACTTTGACAGTCGATGCCCTTAATGTTGCACGAAGCGCTCGCTGCAACATAAACGGTGGCACGATTGAACGCTATGGCGCACGCGGCAATACGTGCGTGGTATACGCCGCTGGAACCCTTACCCTCAACGGATCGCCGGAAATCGCGAGCTACTGGAAGAACAGTCACGCCGGCGATACTAATTATGGCGACAAGTACACTGAAGCTGATAAAGCTACGGGAACCGCCAAGAGCTTGTATGTCCCGAAGAAAAAGAGTGTCGATGCCAACGCCCCGGCGCTGAATATCGCGTCTGACTTCTCCGTACGCGGAGGCTTTGGAGACAATGTTTGGATCTCGATTGAGGAGACTGCGGACAGTAATGGCGTAAAGTCGCGTGTCCTTGGCACCTGCGAATCCAACAAGATCGAAGGCGTTGTGCCAGACGGCTCGTCCGAGAACGACGACAACTCCGACAAGTACGAGGTCGTGAACCTTAACGGCGACCTCACCTTCCGCGAGACCATCCACCAGCACAAGTGGAACGTCGAAGCCGACGGTTTGGGCGTTCGCGCATCGTGCGTGGGCCCGTTCCGCAACAGCGAGTGCGAATATGGCAAGGGCGAGAACGGCGAGCCCAAAAAGTACCTGACGGCCACGTACAAGCTCTCCATGTCCAAGGCAACGAGCTCTCAGAGCACTGAGCTTGTCTATGACGGCTGTCCGGTCAAGATTGCTTTGAATAAGGACGGCGCGTGGAATCTGGAGCAGATGGGCGTAACGGCTAGCGATGAATTCGCGTGGTATCAGTGCAAGTCTCAGGCGGACGCCGAGGCATATAAAAACGGCACCAAGCTCAAGGATGCTCCGGCGGACGCTGGCTACTACTATGTCGTTACGAGCTTTAAGACCGCCTCTGGCCAGACGCTTGAGGGCAAGAAGGCCTTTGAGATTTCTCCGCGTCGCCTGGTTAGGAATAAAAACTACAAGTTCACCCTTAAAGACGGCGGCAAGGGCGCGGGCAAGTATGCCTATGACGGCAAGGAGCATCAGCCCGTCGTTGAAAGTGCAAAGTTCAAGAACGGTGCCGGCGAGTGGGTCGATCTCGTTGAGGGCAAGGATTACGAGCTCAGCGCTCGAAGTGAATCCGGACTGAAGCAGACCGAGCCAGGGCAATACGAGTGCATTGTCATCGGTAAGGGCAACTTCACGACCGATGGAGGCACCACAAGTGTTCTGACGCTCAAATGGGAAATCGTTGACGTTTCGCGCTTTGACCTCGAGGTCGCTGGCTTCGATGGTACCTATGATGGCGACGAGCACGGCATTACGGTCAACGTTAAGAATGACCCCGTTCCGGCGGATATGAAGATTGAGTACCGTGAAGACGGCGGTGATTGGACGACGGACAAGCCGACCTATCGCAATGCGGCCGAGTACACGACCAATTATCGCGTGACGGCCTCTGACTACCTGACCGTTACGGGTAAAGCGACCGTGAAGATTACCAAGGCCGACCAGGAGGCGCCGGCTGGGCTCGTGGGCAATAATTGGAATACGTGCAGCAGCAAGGACGGTTCCATCTCGGGCGTGACCAAGAAAATGGAATACCGTCGCGGGTCGAGCGGGAGCTATCAGAAGATAACGTCTGACGGTAAGCTGACCGGTCTTGCGAAGTCGGGAACGTATTACGTCCGCTTTGCCGAGGATAACAACCACAATGCGTCTGCCGATGCCGAGGTCAAGATCGAGCCGGGACCCCATGCTGTTGCCGACAATGCGGCTTGGAAGCCGAATGGCGAAGGTAGCCACGTTAAGGTCTGCAAGTATTGCAAGAAGACTCAGGAGCGCCAGTCCTGCAGGTGGAAATATGAGATCGTTACGCCCGCCACGCCTGAGGCCGATGGCGTTCGTCAAAAGGTCTGCAGGGTCTGCAACGGCAAATGGGATGAAGAGCCCTATACCTATGTGGACACCTATAAGCCCGTTATTTATGACTTGCAGGATGGCGATGCCTACTGCGAGAGCGTTTCGTTTGACGTGTTCGATGACCGCGACGAGACGGTGACGGTCACTGACAACGGTAAGGAGCTTGAGGATGGCAAGGACGGTAGGTATACGGCCAAGGCCGCCGAGGGCGATGCTGGCGCCGAGCATGTAATTGTGGCTACGGATGCCGCCGGCAATTCGGAGACCTTCACAATTAAGATGTACGCCGAGCATGCGTATAAATGGACGATTGACAAGCAGCCGACGATTACCGAGACCGGCTCCAAACATGGAACGTGCTCCGTGTGCGGCCATGAGTCGGGCACGGTAGAGGTCCCGGCCCTGGCTGTTAAGGGTTACTCTGGCAAATATGACGGCAAGGATCACTCTGTCGACGCCTCGGCCCTGCCCGAGGGCGCCATCGTTGAGTACAAGGCTGCTGACGGCGGCTGGACGAGCGTTGCGCCCAGCATTAAGGACGCCGGCAGTGTGACGGTCGACTATCGCGTCACGATTGATGGCGCGGCGGTCGACGGCGCCAAGGTCAAGGCTGGCACCTACACGGCGAAAATCACCGAGCTGACGGGCGATGACGCGGGTAACTACAAACTTCCCGCCGATGGCCTGACGTGCGAGTTCTCCATCAAGAAGGCGCCCCAGGGCGCGCCGAAGGTCCAGGCCACGGCCGAGACTGTGAGTGGCAAGTCCGACGGTAAGATCACGGGCGTCGACGCGAAGATGGAGTGGCGCGCCAAGGACTCTGGCGAGTATCAGGGCGTGCCCGATGGCGTGACTGAGATTACGGATTGTGCTGTCGGCACGTACGAGGTGCGTTACCGCGCCGATAGCGACCATGACGCCTCCACCGCCACCGAGGTTACCGTTAATGCCGGCGGCAAGCTCGTCGTGACGCTGCCTGCCAAGCAGGTCGGCTATACGATCACGGCGAACCCGGACGAGCTTGACTGGCACGGATCAACCACCCTCACTGTCAGTATTGAGAGCGGCTACTTTACTGACAACGATTCTTACGCCGTCAAGGTCAACAATGCCGTTGTGACGCCCGACGCGCGTGGAGAGTTCACCGTTCAGAACGCCGAGAGCGACCTCGTCGTCACCGTCGAGGGCGTGCGTAAGCACGAGGCTGTGAGCGATGAGTGGCTCTCCGACGACGATACGCATTGGCATCAGTGCGCCTGTGGTGGCAAGATCGACGAGGCCGAGCACGACTTTGAGTGGGTCGTCGTCAAGGCCCCCACGGCAACCGAGAAGGGCTCCAAGCAACAGAAGTGCAAGGTCTGCGGTCACAAGCTTGCCGAGGTCAAGATTCCGGCTGCTGCCATCGTCGGCTACTCTGGTGAGTACGACGGCGACTATCACACGGTTGATGCGACGAGTCTTCCCGAGGGTGCGACGGCTCAGTACAGCACCGACGGCGAGAACTGGTCCCCCAAGGCCCCCGAGATCCGCGACGTCGGCAAACTGACCGTCGCCTACAAGGTGACGATTGACGGTGCGACCGCCGAGGGCAAGGTTGGGCTCGAGGTCAAGCCGTGCGCGATTACGGTCACCGCCCAGGACGCTTCTAAGACCTACGGCGAGGCTGACCCCGTGTTTACGTGGGCGATCACCTCCGGCAAGCTTGTCGAGGGCGAGAGCCTCCAGAGCATTGAAATCGAGCGCGAAGGCGACGACAGTGTGCGTGAGGGCGGCTATACCCTGCACCTGATGCAGGACAAGGACGCCAACCCCAACTACAACATCACGTTCGTCGATGGCGTGCTCACTATCAAGCAGCGCCTGCTCGCCGTGACGTGGGGTACCAGCGAGTTTGTCTACGACGGCAGGGAGCACTGCCCCGAGGCAACGCTCGCCAACGTCGTCGACGATGATGACCTTGGTGCGACCGTCGAAGGCTCCCAGACCGAGGTCGGCGCTTCTTACATGGCAACCCTCACCGCGCTGACGGGCAAGGCAGCGGGCAACTACGCACTGCCGACCGATGGCCTGACGTGCAAGTTCTCCATCAAGAACGCCGCGCAGGGCGCGCCGGTGGTCCAGGCCGAGGCCGAGACCGTGAGCGGCAAGCGTGACGGCAAGATCGTGGGCGTTAACGCGACGATGGAGTGGCGCGCCAAGGATGCCGCCGAGTATCAGGCCGTGGACGAGGGCGTGACCGAGCTCAATGAACTCGCCGCCGGCACGTATGAGGTGCGCTACCAGGCCAAGGCCAACTACGACGCCTCTTCCGCCACCGAGGTTACCGTGGCGGCCGGTCCCAAGCTGGTCGTGACACTGCCGAGCAATCAGGTGGGCTATGCGCTCACCTCGACGGCAACCGAGCTTGATTGGCATGGGACCGCAACGCTCACCATGAGCATCGACAGCGCGTACTTTGCGGGCAAGGGCTACGCCGTCAAGGTCGACGGTAAGGCCATCGAGCTCTCCGACAAGGGCACCTATGAGCTCAAGGATGTCGAGGGCGACGTGAATGTGACGGTCGAGGGTGTCCTCAAGCACGAGCCCGACGGCTCTGGCTGGGCGCACGACGCTAAGAATCATTGGCATGTCTGCCGCTGCGGTGAGGTCATCGACAAGGCGGAGCACACCTTTGAGTGGGTCGTCGACAAGCCGGCGACGGTCGAGGCCAAGGGCAAGAAGCATCAGGAGTGCGCCGTCTGCCGCGAGAAGGGCAAGACCGAGGAGATCGCGATTCTGAAGCCCGAGATCACCGACGGAAAGGGCCAGACGATGGTGGTCGAGGCCGCCAAGGACCTGACTTTCCGCTCGAGCGCGCCGCTCGAGTTCTTCCAGAAGGTGCTGGTTGACGATAAGGAGGTCGCGGCCGAGAACTACGAGCTCACCAAGGGCTCTACGATCGTGACGCTCAAGGCGAGCTTCCTGAATACGCTCGGCGTAGGTGAGCATAAGCTGAGCGTGGTTTCGAGCACGGGCACGGCCGAGACGACCTTTACGGTCGCCGAGGCTGCCAAGCCCGCTCCTGGCCAGACCACCACTACCACCACCACTACGACTGCGACATCCAAGCCTAAGAAGAAGGACGGCAAGTCCGCCCTGCCTGCGTCCGGCGATAGCGCGTACGTTATGGCTGGCGCCGTGCTTGCTGCCGGCGTAGCGGCTCTGCTGTTGGCTTTGGTCGTGAAGCGTCGCTCCTAGTCGCGCGACAGCTCCCGACGGGCCCGGATCTCGCCATCCGGGCCCGTTTTCCAGGGCCACCTGGAAGCCGGTGGGCAAAAAAGTCCAAATATGAGTACTGTCACCATATTAGTAGCAGCCAAATGGCCCCAAAATTCCGTTCGTTGGGCCAAAACAGCATTGATTTTCGTCCGACAGTGCCATGAATGTGCCTCAAATAAGGCGATTCTGACGTATTGGACCGAAAAATCGCTGCCATCAATTTGGTAACAGTACTCATATTTGCCACTTTTTGCCCACTGCCCCTTGGTCCAGGACAATGCGGGCCGCTCGAATCTTGGGGCGGGTCCATTTTCGACTATCCTCAGCTTGCCAGTTCGAAAATGGACCCGCCCCAAGATTGAATCTTTATTCCAACTTTACACCTGGCTTTACAGCTGTCTTGTCAGCTGTAAAGCCAGGTGTCATACTAAAGCCCCAAGATTCGCCAAAAGAGAGGGGCCTTGATGGCGCAGAGCGCGAACATGGATGCGTCGGAGCTTGCACGCGATATCGCGGCCGGCCTGGCATCGGCAACGACGGCAACGGAGCGCGCGGCATTGGTGCCCGCAGAGCTCGTCGAGGCCATTCGGCAACTTAAAACCCAACGCGACGCGGTGATCCTGGCGCACTATTACGTGGCGCCCGAGGTCCAGGCTGTGGCCGATTACGTCGGCGACAGCTTCTACCTGGCAAAGCTTGCCAAGAGCCTGCCGCAGCAGACCATCGTGCTGTGCGGCGTGGAGTTTATGGGCGAGAGCGCCAAGCTGCTCAATCCCACCAAGACGGTGCTGTTGCCCGAGCCAGGCGCGGACTGTCCCATGGCGCACATGGTCAAGCGCGAGACGGTCGATGCGGCGCGCGCCGAGTACGGCGACGACCTGGCTGTCGTCTGCTACGTCAACTCGACGGTCGAAATCAAGAGCTGGAGTGACGTGTGCGTTACCAGCTCTAACGCCGTCAAGATCGTCTCCGAGCTGCCACAGCAGCACATCTTGTTCATTCCCGACCAGAACCTGGGCCGCTTTGTGGCCGAGCAGGTGCCCCAAAAGCACGTCATCCTCAACAACGGCTACTGCCCGCGTCATCACATCATTACCGTCGAGCAGATCGTCGACGCGCAGGAGGCCCACCCCGACGCGCTCGTGCTGGCGCACCCCGAGTGCAAGGCCGACGTCCTGGCCGAGGCCGACTACATCGGCTCTACTGCCGGCATCATCAAATATGCCGAGGAGTCGGACGCCAGCGAGTTCATCATCGTGACGGTCCGTGGCGTGCTCTACGAACTCGAGCGCCGCTGCCAGGGCACCGGCAAGAAGTTCTACTTCCCTGCGGTGCAGCCCACTTGCGTCAACATGGATCTCATCACGCTCGAAAAGCTCGTGCACTGCCTGGAGACGGGCGAGAGCGAGGTGCAGATTGGCGTGTCGGACGAGGCCGCCGATCAGGCCAAGCTCACGCTCGACCGCATGCTCGAGTACGCGGCGCGCTAAGCCAATGTGACATGAGGGACCATTCCTTATGCCACATTACAAGGGAGAGGATTCCTGTGGAAACCAAACAATACCCCGATATGGAGTGTGACGTTGTCATTGCCGGTTGCGGCGTGGCAGGCCTGTATGCGGCTCTCAATCTGCCGACGAGCACGCGCGTGATCATGCTCTCCAAGGGCGCTGTCGACGAGTGCGACTCGATGCTCGCGCAGGGCGGCATCTGCGTACTGCCCGAGGGTTCTGACTACGATGCCTTCTTTGAGGACACCATGCACGCCGGCCATTACGAGAACCGCCGCGAGAGTGTTGACATCATGATTCGCTCGAGCCGTTCGGTCATCAACGACCTGCTGGCCATGGGCGTGGACTTTGAGCGCAAGGCCGACGGCAGCCTCGACTTTACCCGCGAGGGCGCACACAGCCGCCCGCGCATCGCCTTCCATGCCGATATTACGGGCAAGGAGATTACGACCAAGCTGCTCCAGGCTGTCCGCAAGCTGGACAACGTGCAGATTCTCGAACACGTTGCCATGACCGACATCCTGACCGCCGAGCGCGATGGCGCTGCGGTGTGCGCCGGCGTCGTCGCCGTTCCCGTGGACGAGGATAACTCGGTTCGTCCCGCCGACGAGCTGGCAAATGCCGCTGAGGGCGTACATGCTGGCAAGCCGTTTAAGATCCATGCCCGCCATACGCTGTGGGCAACGGGTGGTATCGGTGGCGTGTACGACCATTCGACCAACTACCCGCAGCTCACCGGTGACGCCTGCTACATCGCGCAGGAGCACGGCATCACGATGGAGCACCTGGACTACGTGCAGATCCACCCCACGGGCCTGTTCTCGCCGCAGCCGGGCCGCACCTTCCTGATTAGCGAAAGCTGCCGCGGCGAGGGCGCGATTTTGCTCAACGCCGCCGGCGAGCGTTTTACCGACGAGTTGCAGCCGCGCGACGTCGTCACCGCCGCCATCCGCGAGCAGATGAAGCAGGACGGCGCCGAGCACGAGTGGCTGAGCTTTGCCCCCGTCGAGCGCGACGTGGTGACCGGGCACTTTGCCAATATTCGTGCGCGCTGTCTGGAGGACGGCCGCGACATCTTGGACGAGCCCATTCCCGTCACACCCACGCAGCACTACTTTATGGGCGGCGTGTGGGTCGACAAGGACGGCCGCACCTCGATGCCCGAGCTCTACGCCGCCGGCGAGACGGCTTGCAATGGCGTGCACGGCAAGAACCGCCTTGCATCGAACAGCCTGCTCGAGGCGCTGGTCTGGGGTCGTCGCGCCGCGTGGTACATGCGTACCGGCGAGTCACTGGCCGTGGAGCAGGCCGGTGAGCCCGCGCTTGACGGGCGTCACCGCGCCCTGAGTGCCGATACCCTTGCAATCGATGATTTGGCCCGTGCCGCCGGCACGCAGGCCGTGGAGGAGTAGACCATGAATCCCATTACCATGAAGCTCGTCGTCGATGATCTGATTCTGCAGGCTCTGCGCGAGGACATTACCTTTGAGGACGTGAGCACGGCGAGCGTGTGTCCCACGGCGCGTCCCGCCACGGTGGAGCTTATCGCCAAGGCCGATGGCATCATCGCGGGCTTGGATGTGTTCGCTCGCACCTTTGAGCTGCTGGATCCGCAGAGCTCTGTGTTGTTAGATGTCGCGGACGGCGACGAGGTGCACGCCGGCGACCACGTGGGCCAGGTGCGCGGCGATGCGCGCGTACTGCTTTCGGGCGAGCGCGTGGCGCTCAACTACCTGCAGCGCATGAGCGGCATCGCTACTTACACGCATCGGATGGCGGCTGCGCTCGAGGGCACCAAGACCGTGCTTGTCGACACGCGCAAGACCACGCCGGGCATGCGTGTCTTCGAGAAGGCCGCAGTCGAGATCGGTGGTGGCAGCAACCACCGCTATAACCTGTCGACGGCTGTCATGCTCAAGGACAACCACATCGACGCCGCCGGTGGCGTGGCGCGCGCGATTGAGATGGCGCGCGCCCATGCGTCGTTTACCGCGACGGTCGAGATTGAGTGCGAGAACCTGGACATGGTACGCGAGGCCGTGGAGGCCGGTGCCGACATCATCATGTTCGACAACATGACCCACGATGACATGGCTACTGCGATTGAGCTTATCGCCGGTCGTGCCAAGACCGAGTGCTCGGGCAACGTAGACGCCGACAACATTCGCGCCCTGGCCGACCTGGGTGTTGACTATATTAGTTCGGGCGCTCTGACGCACTCTGCGCCGATCCTCGACCTCTCGCTTAAGCACCTGCGTCTACTGGACGGTAAATAATGGACGCCCGCGAGCGTCGCCGTTCCATCATGGCCGTGCTCGAGGAAGCCAAAGATCCTGTCTCGGGCAGTGCGCTTGCCCGCGAGGTGGGCGTGAGCCGTCAGGTTGTGGTGCAGGACATCGCCCTGCTGCGCGCCGACGGGCACGATATTGTCGCCACCAATCGCGGCTATGTGCTACAGGAGGCAGCGAGCAGCCCGGCTGTGCCCACGCGTCTGGTCAAGGTACGCCACGGCGTGGAGCAGGCGGGCGATGAGCTCACGAGCATCGTCGACGCGGGCGGCGCCGTGCTCAACGTGATCGTCAACCACCGCGTGTACGGTAAGATCACAGCCGACCTGGACATCCGCAATCGTCGCGACGTCGAGCGCTACCTACACGATATCGAGAGTGGCAAGAGCTTTCCGCTATTAACGGTGACGAGTGGCTATCACTTCCATCGCATTGCGGCAGATGACGAGCAAACCCTCGACGAGATCGAGGCCATACTCAAGGAGAAAGGCTATCTGGCAGACCTGATGCCCTACGAGGATGATTTGTCCTAGCCCGATACTGTCTTTATAAGTTGCGGTGAAATAGTTCCTAAAATCGGCACCTAAGCAATGAATCGGGAACTATTCCACCGCAACTGCCAAGGTAGCCCTGTCCCCAATTAGCTGCCTATACAAACAAAAGGAGGCCTCCGCGGCGATGCGGAGGCCTCCTTTTTGTGCACGGTGTACTTTTGAGTGTGCAGGTGGGGGAGCTGTTACTCCTCGACGATCTCGGTGATCGCGCCGGCGGGGCAAGCGTCCTGGCAAGCGCCACAGGCGACGCAGGAATCCTCGTCAGCGACGGTAGCGACGTCCTGGAGCTCCAGAACGCCAGCGGGGCAGGAATCGACGCAAACGCCACAAGCGATGCACTCGTCGGCATCAATTACGGGATGAGCCATGGTAGTTTCCTCTCTGTTGACCGACGCTACAGGCGATGCGCGTCGGTTTGATTCGGGCAAAAACATACCACGGGAGCGACCGTTTGCAATACCCTCTGACCGGCATCTTCATACCGTTCGCCGAGTATGCCACGGCTTACTAAAAAACATGCAGGTGAGGCCGTTGAGCTGCGCAAATGTTAGCTACAGGTGACTTGAAATATAGGGCGATTGAGCGTGCTTGCGGAAAGCGCATCCCGTTATTTAGCCGAGAAACGGGTCGAACTTTCCCCAGGGAAGCCCGGGGCCGCCATGTGCGCTCCCAAGCCCAAACCTCAGCCATCTCTACATAGATCTCAATAGATCTGCCGAGAACTCAAACAGTGCATCTACCTGCGCATTTGAGAACCTAAACTCTCAGAGATAAGAAATCTTATATGAATTGACTTAGATTTTGTATATTCCGGCCCATAAGGGGATACACTACATCCTGAAAGACAAGCCGAAGCGCCGCGCGACAGACCGTCGAGGCGGCGCGAACGCAAAAGAGAGAGGGAATTTCTAATGAGTAAGATTCTTGGTATCGACCTTGGTACTACTAACTCCGCAATGGCCGTTCTCGAGGGCGGTTCTCCGACCATTATCGTGAACGCCGAGGGCGACCGCACCACCCCGTCCGTCGTGGGCTTCCGTGCCGACGGCGACCGCGTCGTGGGTAAGGCCGCTAAGAACCAGGCTGTCACCAACCCCAAGAACACCGTGTTCTCCATCAAGCGCTTCATGGGCCGCAAGTACTCCGAGTGCACCTCCGAGATCAAGACCGTGCCGTATGAGGTCAAGGAGGGCCAGGGTGGCCGTGCCGTCGTCGATATCGAGGGCAAGGATTACACCGCCGAGCAGGTGAGCGCCATGACGCTCGCAAAGATGAAGGCCGACGCCGAGAAGTATCTGGGCGAGACCGTCACCGACGCCGTCATCACCGTCCCGGCCTACTTCAACGACGCCCAGCGTCAGGCCACCAAGGACGCCGGTAAGATCGCCGGCCTCAACGTCAAGCGTATCGTCAACGAGCCGACCGCTGCTGCTCTGGCCTATGGCCTGGACAAGCAGGGCACCGACCAGCGCATCCTGGTCTTCGACCTGGGCGGCGGCACCTTCGACGTCTCCATCCTCGACCTCGCTGACGGCGTGTTTGAGGTTCTGTCCACCTCGGGCGACAACCACCTGGGCGGCGACGACTGGGATCAGCGCGTCATCGACTGGATGGCCGATAAGTTCCAGCAGGAGAACGGTGTCGACCTGCGTCAGGACCCCATGGCCCTGCAGCGTCTGAAGGAGGCCGCCGAGAACGCCAAGAAGGAGCTCTCCGCAGCCCAGCAGTCCACCATCAACCTGCCGTTCATCACCATGAACCAGTCTGGCCCGCTGCACCTCAACTACACGCTGACCCGCGCCGAGTTCGAGAAGATCACCCGCGACCTGCTCGAGCGCTGCAAGCAGCCTGTCACCAACGCCCTGCGCGACGCTAAGCTCAAGCTCTCCGATCTGACCGAGGTCATCCTCGTCGGCGGCTCCACCCGTATGCCCGCTGTCCAGGATCTGGTCAAGACCATGACCGGCAAGCAGCCCAACATGTCCGTGAACCCCGACGAGGTCGTTGCCGACGGCGCTGCCGTCCAGGGCGGCGTGCTCACCGGCGACGTCGAGGGCATCCTGCTGCTCGACGTTACCCCGCTGTCGCTGGGCGTCGAGACCATGGGCGGCATCATGACCAAGATGATCGACCGCAACACCACGATCCCGACCTCCAAGACCGAGGTCTACTCCACCGCTGCCGACAACCAGACCAGCGTCGAGATCAACGTGCTCCAGGGCGAGCGCGAGCTTGCCCGCGATAACAAGTCGCTCGGTAAGTTCCAGCTGACCGGTATCCCGGCTGCCCGCCGCGGCGTGCCGCAGATCGAGGTCACCTTCGACATCGACGCCAACGGCATCGTCAAGGTCTCCGCTAAGGACAAGGGCACCGGCAAGGAGCAGCAGATTACCATTTCCGGCTCCACCGCGCTTTCCGACGACGAAGTCGATCGCATGGTCAAGGACGCCGAGGCTCATGCCGAGGAGGACAAGAAGCAGAAGGAAGAGGTCGAGGTCCGCAACCAGACCGACAGCCTGTGCTACTCCACCGAGCAGACCCTCAACGAGCTGGGCGACAAGGTTTCCGCTGACGTGAAGTCCAAGGCCGAGGCCGCTATCGCCGATGCCAAGAAGGCGCTCGAGGGCTCTGACGTCGAGGCCATCAAGGCCGCTGGCGAATCCCTGCAGTCCGTAGCCTACGAGCTGGCTCAGGTTGTCTACGCCGACGCTCAGCAGCAGACCGACGGCGCCGCCGGTGCCCAGCCTGCCGACGATGACGTTGTCGACGCCGACTACGAGGTTGTGGACGACGAGGACAAGTAATCATGTCCGCCCGTAAAGCTCGCACGGAGGCGGCCGCCGCTGGCGCCGCCCCCGTTGACTCTGAGGAGAAGGACGTGAAGATTCCCGTAGAGGCCGTCGACGATACCGAGGCCAACGAGGCCGAGGCCGCCGAGGCTGCCGAGAACCAGGTAGAGGATTCCAACAAGGAGGCGACGATGACCGAGGACGAGATGGTGGAAGCCGCTATCCGCGCCGGTGAGGAAGCCGCCGACAACGACTTTAAGCTCAAGTTCGAGCAGGCCCAAAAGGAGCTTGCCGACGTGCGCAGCGAGCTCGATGCTGCGGCAGAGGCCCAGAAGGCCGCCGAGGACAAGGCAAAGGACGCCACCGAGCGTACCGCCCGTCTGCAGGCCGACTGGGAGAACTTCCGTCGCCGCACCGCTAGCGAGCGTATCGCCGAGCGCGAGCGCGCGACCGAGAAGCTCGTCACCGCGCTGTTGCCGGTGGTTGACGATATCGAGCGTGCAATCGACCATGCCCGTAGCCAGGAGCTTTCCGACGACTTTAAGCAGTTCGTCGACGGCGTTGACGCGGTGCATGCCAAGCTGCTCGATGTGTTTGCTCACGAGGGCGTTGAGCCCATCGACCCCAAGGGCGAGGCGTTCGATCCGCTCGAGCACCAGGCTGTGGGCCGCGTCGAGGACGCATCGCAGTACGACGAGACTGTCAACGACGTGTACCAGAAGGGCTACCGCATGGCGGACCGCATCCTGCGTTCCGCGATGGTGACGGTGACCTACGGTGGCGAGAAGCGCCCCGCACCGGAGCCCGAAGCGGCGCCCGAGGATGCTGCGGCTGATACGGCTGAGAGCACCGAGGAGTAATTGAGAAGGGCCCCGGGGCAACACCCGGGGCCCTTTCTGGCCTAGTGCCATATGAAAGCATGAGCCGCCGTCCGCTGGACGGCGGATGAAACAGGAGAGGAGCTACGATGGCTGCAGGCAAAACCTTCTATGACATCCTGGGCGTATCCAAGAGCGCCTCCGACAAAGAGATCAAGAGCGCGTTTCGCAAGCTCGCGCAAAAATATCACCCCGATGCCGGCGGCGACGAGGCCAAGTTTAAGGAGATTAGCGAGGCCTACGAGACGCTTTCGGACGAGAAGAAGCGCAAAGAGTACGACCAGATGCTCATGTTCGGCGGCATGCCGGGCGCGGGCGGAGCGTATGGCGGCGGCTACGGTGCCGGCGCGGGCGCCAGCGGCTGGGGCGATATCTTCGACAGCATCTTTAGCGGCAACGGCGCCTGGGGCAGCGATTGGGGCTCGGGCTTTGCCGGGGCCGCGGGCGCTGCCGGTGCGGGCGCGGGCCGCAACCGTGCGCGCAAGGGCGGCGACCTGTCGCTGACTGTCGACGTAACAGCCGAGGACGCGTTTCGCGGCGTGACGCATAAGGTCACCTACCGCATCCCCTCGACGGGCGAGCAGCAGACCATCACGGTCTCGGTGCCTGCGGGCGCGGTCGACGGCGGCAAGCTGCGCTACAAGCGCCGTGGCGAGTATGGCGTTGCGGGTGGCGAGCGCGGCGACCTGGTCGTGACCACGCATGTGGAGGAGCACCCGCTGTTTAAGCGCAAGGGTGCCGATGTGACCATGGAGGTACCGATCTCGGTTTACGAGGCGGCGCTCGGCTGCACGGTGGATGTGCCCACACCCGGCGGCGCGACGGTTCGTCTGAAGGTGCCGGCGGGCACCCAGACGGGCAAGAAGTTCCGCTTTAAGGAGATGGGCGCGCCCGATGTTAAGCACCGTGGCCGCACGGGCGCGCTGCTCGTCGAGATCAAGGTGCAGGTTCCCACGAACCTGTCCGACGATGAGCGCGATGCCATGACCAAGCTGCGCGAGGCCGACACGCGCGACTATCGCGAGAAGGTCAACCGTTACAAGGCGACGTACTAGGGCGGTTGCGTGGCCCACGGGCTGGCCGCAGGCTTATGATGGACGATAGCGAGACGGAAAGGGGTCAGGTAGCATGGCCGAGGACAATAGGAACAAACCGCTGTACATGATCAGCGTGGCGGCCGAGCTGACCGGCATGCATCCGCAGACTCTGCGCGTCTACGAGTCCAAGGGCCTGGTGAACCCCCAGCGCTCGGGCGGCAACACGCGTCTGTATTCGCGTGCCGATATCGAGCGCCTGGAGCTCATCAACCAACTGACCGACGAGGGCATCAACCTTGCCGGCGTGGTGCGCATCCTCGATATGAAGGAGCGTGCCGAGGAGCGCGAGCGCGAGAACGAGAAGCTCCGCGCTCGCGTGCGCCAGCTCGAGGACGAGCTGCACGAGTACAAGATGCAGAAGAAGATCACCGCCCTGGCCCCGCGCGATGGCTCGGTTAACCCCGAGCAAGTCATGCGCAAGCTGCTAGGTACGGGTAGCGACCTATAGCTCCGCCGACGCTGCCGGGCACTCATTGGGGACAGACTTAAATGAGTGCCCGCAGAATGAGAGTGGATAATCTCCCGTTTTTGGCCTGTTTGCAGGCTCAAAGTGGGAGATTATCCACTCTCGTCATTTCGGCGTCTAAGTCTGCCCCCGGCACCCAACTCGTTCTTTGCTTTACTGAGATAAAGTGAACGTACAGATTCGTAACCCGCTGGCAACCGTTCTATGGCACGATATTGAACGAATGTATGCTATGCGCCCAAATCTTTTGGGCAGAGTGGGAGACAGTATGGTCAAGCTGTACGAGGACGGCATCTACCTGCGCGGCGGCAGCGAGGTCGTGCCTGCGGCCGAGGCTGCCGAGCGCGGCATTACGCAGGCGCCCGAGGATGCCAAACGCGGAACCATCGCGTATTCGATCCTCCAGGCACACAATACGTCCGGCGACCCCGAGGCGCTCAAGATTCGCTTCGACGCCATGGCGAGCCACGACATCACCTTTGTCGGCATCATCCAGACGGCGCGTGCCTCGGGCATGGAGCAGTTCCCGCTGCCCTACGTGCTCACCAACTGCCATAACTCGCTGTGCGCCGTGGGCGGCACCATCAACGAGGACGACCACGTCTTTGGCCTCTCCGCGGCCAAGAAGTACGGCGGCATCTTCGTCCCGCCGCACATCGCCGTTATCCACTCCTTTATGCGTGAGAACTTTGCCGGTTGCGGCAAGATGATCCTGGGTTCCGACTCGCACACCCGCTACGGCGCCCTGGGCACCATGGCCGTGGGTGAGGGCGGCGGCGAGCTGGCCAAGCAGTTGCTGCGCGACACCTACGATGTCGCCTATCCCGGCGTCGTTGCCATCTACCTCACGGGTGCCCCGCGCCCCGGCGTCGGCCCGCACGACGTGGCGCTCGCCATCATCCGCGCCGTCTTTGCCAAGGGCTACGTTAAGAACAAGGTCATGGAGTTCGTGGGCCCCGGCATCTCGAGCATGACGACCGACTACCGCAACGGCGTCGACGTCATGACCACCGAGACCACCTGCCTGTCGAGCATCTGGGCCACCGACGAGGACACGCACGCATTCCTGACCATGCACGGCCGCGGCGACGACTACCGCGAGCTCAAGCCCGCCGATGTCGCCTACTACGACGGCTGCGTCGAGGTCGACTTGTCGAGCATCAAGCCCATGATCGCGCTGCCGTTCCATCCTTCCAACGGCTTTGAGATCGACGAGCTCAACGAGAACCTCGAGGACATCCTGCACGAGGTCGAGCTCGAGGCCGCCAAGATCGGCGAGGGCAAGACACACTTTAGCCTGCTCGACAAGATCGTCGACGGCAAACTGCGCGTGCAGCAGGGCGTTATCGCCGGCTGCTCGGGCGGCAACTACGACTCCGTGGTCCAGGCTGCCCGCGTGCTCAAGGGCGCCAACACCGGCTGCGGCGAGTTCTCGCTGTCGGTCTATCCCACGAGCCAGCCCGTGGCGCTCGAACTCACGCGCCGTGGCTACATTTACGACCTTATGGAGGCCGGCGCGATCGTGCGCACGGCGTTCTGCGGCCCGTGCTTTGGCGCCGGCGACACGCCTGCCAACAACGGCCTGTCCATCCGCCACACCACGCGCAATTTCCCCAACCGTGAGGGCTCCAAGCCGGGCAATGGCCAGTTGAGCGCCGTGGCTCTGATGGACGCTCGCTCCATTGCGGCGACGGCTGCCAACGGCGGCGTCCTGACGCCGGCGACCGACCTACCCGAGGAGACTTGGGACGAGGCCTGCGAGTACACCTTCGACGACGCTCCCTACAAGAAGCGCGTGTACTGGGGCTTTGACAAGGCTGAGCCCGCCGACGAGCTGGTCGAGGGCCCCAACATCAAGCCGTGGCCCGCGATGGAGCCGCTCGGCGACGATATCCTGCTCAAGGTTTGCTCCAAGATCATGGACCCGGTCACTACGACCGACGAGCTCATTCCCTCGGGCGAGACGAGCTCCTTCCGCTCCAACCCGCTGGGCCTGGCCGAGTTTACGCTGAGCCGCCGCGACCCGGCCTACGTGGGCCGTTCCAAGGAGGTTGACGCGGTAGAAAAGCGCCGCGTGGCCGGCGAGGCCACGGGCGACCTGGCGGCGCTCGATGCCGAGCTTGCCGGCGTGTTTGAGGCGCTGGCCGGCGCGGGCATCGCGGCCGATGCCAAGGCGACCGAGTATGGCTCCATGCTCTACGCCAAGAAGCCGGGCGACGGTTCTGCCCGCGAGCAGGCCGCGAGCTGCCAGCGCGTAATTGGCGGCCTGGCCAACATCGTCCACGAGTACGCCACCAAGCGCTATCGCTCCAACGTGATGAACTGGGGCATGGTGCCCTTCCAGATGGAGACGGAGCCCAACTTTGAGGTGGGCGACTACGTCTTTGTGCCGGGTATCCGTGCCGCGCTCGATGGCGACCTCAAGAACATCGCCGCCTACGTGGTGCGCGCCGACGGCACGGTCGAGCAGATTGAGCTTTACATTGCCGATATGACGGCCGAGGAGCGTGCCATCGTCAAGGCCGGCTGCCTGATCAACTACAACAAGTTCAAGGCCGCTGCCGAGTAACGCACTTAATTGTCCGCCCGGGGCCACCCTTTCCCGCCCGCTCACGCGCTTCGCGAGGGTCGCGTTCGGCAAAGGGTGGCCCCGGGCTACGTTTCTGCGTTCTCGTTGGGTCTTGAGGGACGCTAATAAATAGACTTGCTTGATGCCGCCTCTTTTTATTGGGGCGGCTTCTTTTTGGACCACCACAAAGGTGCCTGTCCGGCGGGTTCTTATTTCGATGGGGTCCAGGTTATCTCATCGTCAAATAGCCAAGTGCGTGCTGAGCCGCTGTCGCGCGCTGTCTGCGGATCGGGCTCGCAGGTTTGTTCGTAGGCATCCTCGGTACACCGATCCATAAAATCGACGACTGCCGTCTGGTCGCCTTCCATGACGTAGATCACGTTGCCATCCGAGATATAGACTCCCGGCCCTTCGTTGTCCACGTAGCCGGGGTCGTATGAGACGTTGAACAGTCTGCTCCCGTTTGCCGCATCGAGTTCAAGGGTCGAATGATACCCGCCATTCATTTGGCTATTCTTGGCTCGATATATTACGGCGCCGTACCACCGCTTAAACGTCTTGCCTTTGAGTAAACTGGTTGCCTTGCCGATAAGTTGCTCATCTTTGGTGTAGCGCCTGGCCCCAAGTTCGATACGGGGATAGTTGCTGACCCCAAGCGCTGCAGGCGTACCGTCAAAATCGACGGTGATCGAATCGGGTTTGACGATATCGGTGAGGACCTCGATGGGATAGCTTACGGTCTCAATCGCTGCCTGCGTTGCAGAGGCGGGGAGAAATGCGAGATAGATTATTCCTACGCCGACTGCGGTAATCGCAAACGCTAAGACGAGCAGGCCGATATAGGTGGAGCGTTTCACGGTGGGGCACCTCGCTTACAATATGCAATCATTAAGATAAATGATATCAGCTTGCGACAATATTCAAAAGCAAGCGACCGCCCGGAATGAGGGGGCTGAAAGGCCCTATTGGGCTTCGATTTGGGGTCGCGAAACGTAGGCTGGGCTTGATGCCGCCTCTTATAATTGGGGCTGATTCTTCTCTGGACCACCACAAAGGTGCCTGCCCCCTTTGTGGTGGTCCGCATGTCATGAGAGCACTCAGAAAATCTTATATATAGAGACTTAGATTTGTGTATAAGATCGTACAAAGCTGGCAACAATACTTCTCGAACAACGTGAAGCCGCCCCGTAGGGCGGCCGCCCCAAGAGAGGTGATTCCATGAGAATCGATAAGCTAGCAATGACGTCGCGCGAGGCGCTGCAGACCGCCATGAGCACGGCTGCCGACGCGCAGGCCGGCGCGGTGGAGCCGATTCACCTGCTGTCCGCCCTGCTTGGTGCCGGCGAGCGCAATATCTCCGTGATCATCGAGCGCATCGGCGCCGACCCGGCTCAGCTTGCGCGCTCCACACAAGATGCCATCGACCGTGCGCCCAAGGTTTCGGGCGAGGGCCAGCAGATGGGCCTGTCCAATGAGCTCGTCCGCGTCATCGAGAAGGCCGAGAAGAAGGCCACCAAGATGGGCGACAGCTTTGTGGTGACCGAGCATTTGCTGATGGCGCTTGCCGAGGACAAGGGCGAGGCGGGCCGCGTACTGCGCGACGCCGGCGTCACCAAGGAGCGCATCGAGCAGGTCTACGAGGAGCTGCGCGGCGACGACCGCGTGACGTCTGCCGAGGACAAGACGCAGTTTGAGGCGTTGGAGCAGTACGGTCGCAACATCTGCGATCTGGCCCGCGCCGGCAAGCTCGACCCGGTCATCGGCCGTACCGACGAGATCCGTCGTACTATTCAGGTCCTGTCCCGCCGCACCAAGAATAACCCCGTGCTCATCGGCGAGCCGGGCGTCGGTAAGACGGCCATCGTCGAGGGCATCGCCCAGCGTATCGTGGCCGGCGACGTGCCGAGTACCCTGCGCGATCGCGACCTCATCGAGCTCGACATGAGCGCGCTGGTCGCCGGCGCCAAGTACCGCGGCGAGTTCGAGGACCGCTTGAAGGCCGTGCTCAAGGAAGTGCAAAAGTCCGAGGGCAAGGTCATCCTGTTCATCGATGAGCTCCACACCATTGTGGGCGCGGGCGCTACCGAGGGCTCCATGGACGCTGGCAACATCCTTAAGCCGGCGCTTGCCCGTGGCGACCTGCACGCGATCGGTGCGACCACGCTCGACGAGTACCGCAAGTACATCGAGAAGGATGCGGCGCTCGCCCGTCGTTTCCAGACCGTAATGGTGAGCGAGCCTACCGTCGAGGACACCATCTCGATTCTGCGTGGCCTCAAGGAGAAGTACGAGATCTTCCACGGCGTGCATATCACCGATAGCGCGCTCGTGGCCGCCGCCGACCTCTCCGATCGCTACATCGCTGACCGCTTCCTGCCCGACAAGGCCATCGACCTGGTCGATGAGGCCGCAAGCCGCCTGCGCATGGAGCTCGACAGCATGCCGGTCGAGATCGACGCCACCACGCGTCAGCTCACCCAGCTGCAGATCGAAGAACAGGCGCTCATGAAGGAGACCGATGACGCCTCCAAGGAGCGTCTGGAAGCCCTGCGCCAGGAGATTGCCGAGGTTCAGGAAAAGCTCAACGTGCAAAAGGCCGGCTGGCTCAACCAAAAGAACGCCATCGACCACGTGCAGGAGCTTAAGGGTCAGCTTGACGAGGCCAAGAGCGAAGAGGAGCGCGCGACGCGCAACGGCGACCTGGGCCGTGCGTCCGAGCTGCGCTTCTCCGTGATTCCGGGCTTGCAGCAGCAGATTCAGGAGTCCGAGGCCGCGCTCGAGGCACAAAAGGAGCAGGACGGTGAGGGTCTCAACGAGCAGGTGACCTCCGACGAGATTGCCGAGGTCGTGAGTGCCTGGACCGGCGTGCCCGTGTCCAAGATGATGCAGGGCGAGCTCGACAAGCTCAAGGGCCTGGAGGGCGAGCTGCATAAGCGCGTCATCGGTCAGGACGAGGCCGTGTCCGCTGTGGCCGCGGCCGTGCGCCGCAGCCGTGCGGGACTCTCCGATCCGGACAAGCCCATCGGCAGCTTCTTCTTCCTGGGCCCCACCGGCGTAGGCAAGACCGAGCTCGCCAAGGCGCTGGCCGAGTGCCTGTTCGATGACGAGCGCGCGCTCGTGCGTATCGACATGTCCGAGTATATGGAGAAGTTCAGCGTCCAGCGTCTGATCGGGGCGCCTCCGGGATACGTAGGCTACGACGAGGGCGGCCAGCTCACCGAGGCCGTGCGCCGTCGTCCGTACTCCGTGATCTTGCTCGACGAGATGGAGAAAGCTCACCCGGATGTCTTTAACGTGCTGCTGCAGGTGCTCGACGATGGCCGTCTAACCGATGGCCAGGGTCGCCAAGTGTCCTTCAAGAACACGATTATCATCATGACGAGCAACGTGGGCTCTAAGGCTATCGCCGATCTGTCCGGCAAGGACGAGGAGGAGATGCGCCATCAGGTCGACGCGGCCATGGCTCAAACCTTCCGCCCCGAGTTCCTCAACCGTATCGACGATATCGTGGTGTTCCATCCGCTCGGCATGGCGCAGATCGAAAAGATCGTCGATATTCAGCTCGCCGACGTCCGCGCACGTCTGGCCAAGGAGCGCATGACGCTTGCCATCACCCCGGCGGCCAAGCAGATGCTCGCCGTGGGCGGCCTGGACCCGGTTTTTGGCGCCCGTCCGCTCAAGCGTCTCGTGCAGCGCGAGGTCGTGGATGCCATTGCCGCCGCTATTATCGACGGTACGGTGCGCGAGGGCGATCAGGTGACGGTCGATGCCGACAAGGACGGCGGCTTTACCGTCGTGTGCGACAACACGCCGACGGCCACCTACGAGGTTCCAGACGCCGAGTAGATTTTGGGACCGGCTCTAAAACCGCCCCTCATCGCAAAACGCCAAGGGCGGCGGATCCAATTGGATCCGCCGCCCTTTTTCGTGCGACAATCGATAATGTTGAACACGATTGCATGGCAAGGAGATATGCAGATGATAGACAAGAACAAGACGAATACGCCGGCGATCGATGCCGCGCCCGCCGCACCCAAGCCTGCGCCTAAGCCGGCACCCAAGCCGCGCGACCCCTACATCCGTGCCGAGAACGAGGACGACGACGGCTACGATCCCTACAGCGATCGCCGCCCCGAGCGCGAGCCCCTCTTCGAAGCCGACCCCTGGCGTTAAGTAGCTCATTTGGGACGGGGCTCTTTTAGCTACTTGGGCTGCTATGTGAGCCAGCATCTAATAGGAGCCGCTAGCCCTGGCCTTTGATGTTCGGCAACAGAAAAACTTGCTTAGCTACTAATCAAGTTACACGTAATCTTGCTCTCCTGCTAATCAAGAATCGATATAATCTTGATTAGCATATAAGCAAGATTGGAGAATCATGGCATTCAACGACTTGGTGGCCCAGAAAATAAAGGACTTTGAGCAACAAGGAGTTCCACGGGTCTTTGAGCGCGACCTTGATCTGGGAAACCCGCAGGAACCCAAGCGCGACAACATCGTAAATCTGATTGTGGGAGCCCGTCGTTGTGGAAAGACGTATCGCCTGTATCAGGAGATGCAGCGGCTTCAGGGTCAAGGTATCGAGCTTGACCGGATGCTTTATTTCAATTTTGAGGATGAGCGCTTGCGTCCGTATGAGCCGTCGCTGCTAGCGGACGTGCTCGATACATTCTATGCGCTATATCCTGCTGCTCGAACCGAGGGTGCCTACATTTTCTTCGATGAAATCCAGGAAATTCCCGAATGGGGTGCGTTTCTGCGGCGTGTGGTCGATACGGAGAAAGCGACCGTCTACGTGACGGGATCTTCTTCTAAGATGCTGTCCTCGGAACTTAAGAGCGAGTTCAGGGGCCGCTCTCTTGTGCGAGAGCTGTTTCCGTTGAGTTTTTCTGAATACGTCCGATATAAGACGGGGAGCGTTCCTGAGCCGGATGCACCCTTTTCATCGAGCGATGCAGCGCTGCTTCGACATCATCTGATCGGATATCTTGAGCGAGGGGGATTCATCGCGACGCTAGAGCAGACGCCCGCGGACGCGATTCAGCTGCTACAGGAATATGCGTCGCGAACGGTCGCCATGGACGTCGTTGAGCGCTACGACATCAAGAACCCTCGTTTGGCTTCACTGTTCCTGACGCGGTGTATGGCATCTTCGGCACGAGAGCTGTCAGTGAACAAGGTGTACAACGAGTTCAAAAGCAGGCAGATACCCGTCAGTCGTAATTCGCTCGGCGACTTACTTGAGTATTACGAGGACGCCTACCTGTTGTTTTCGGTGCCGGAGTTCACGCGCTCACTTGCAAATAATGCGCGGTCCGCATCTAAAGTCTACGCTGTCGATCCTGCGATGTTCGGAGCATTCTCTCCCGCATCGGCATTTGATCAGGGCCAGAGGCTCGAGACTGCGGTGTTCAATGCGCTCAGAAGAAGGGCTCCAGCCGTGCGGTCCGGTTCGGTCTGCCGCCTGCTGATCAAAGAGAAGAATAAAAGCCATGAGGTGGACTTTGTGGCCGGGGATGCACTTCTCATGCAGGCTTATAGCCTGATTCAGGTGAGTGCGGATATGGCAAGCGAGAAAACGCGCGAGCGCGAAATTGCCGCGCTTGATGCCTCGATGGCCCAATTCGATCTTGGTGAGTCGACAATCGTTACCATGGATGAGCAGGCCGATATTCCATGCAAACACGGCGTGGTACATGCTGCGCCCGCATGGAAGTGGCTCCTTTCCTAATCGTCTATGGATTTGCGAGGCCAGGACTCAGGTGTCATGGTCCGCTAGTCCTGGGCTTTGATGCTCGGCAGGAGAATCTGGGCGAGGTAGTCGGTCTCAAGTTTGGTCGCGGCGTCGGCTTTGCCGTCTTTGCCGACCAGTACGTTCTTGATCTGGCTATACGTATAGCGGTTGCCGGTCGTAAGCTCGACAAGCTCAATGGCCGTGTCCATGGGGTGGGTTGACACGGGATTCTGCGTCCGTCCGTTGATGGTCTGGGGCACCACGTACGGATAGATGGGGCCGCTGGCGTAGACGGTATAACCGTTGCCTAGGTTGGCCGCACCCAAAACCGTATCGCCCTCATCGGGCGTAAAGCTCTCGCCCTCGCGCACCGCGACGAGCGTCACAATCGGCGTATCGCTGTCGCCGCCCAGATAGATGCATAGCGTGCTGCCATTTTGCCAAGTCTCGACCTTGCCGTACCACTCGACGGGGATATCGAGCTGGTAGAGGTCGGTTGCCTTGTGACGGGCGTCGGCATCACGGGCCGCCTGTGCTTTTTGTGCGCTCACGGCATTGACGGCGGCGTCGCGCCGTGCGGTTGCCGCCTGCTGGAGCACCTTGGCGGTGGCGGCGGAGCTCGCGCCTCCCTCCTCGGCATATTTGGCGGCGGCATCGATCTGGTCGTCGGTTACCGTGTCGGCCGAAGGCACCTTGAGCTTAAAGGCGGCCTGGCTGCTTAGGTCCTGTCCGTCGCTCTTGATCGTGACCTGCGCCTTGGTGGTCGGCACGGTATAGACGGTGCCGTCGGACGCGATGGGGGAGGCGGCAACGGAGAGCGTGTAGTCACCGGGCAGCAGTTTGATGCCACGGCCGTGCTCGTCAACATAGAGTGTTTCGCTCACAGAGGAGCCGTCAGAATCCTGACCGCTCACCTGTACGGGAATCTTGGAGCCGGTGGAACAGTCGAGTCCCGCGGCATGCACGCCAATCTGCACTGACATCATCGTGTGGGCATTGGCGGCGACAGCGGCAGCCTGCTCTTGCTGATATCCGTTCCAGGCTGCGTAGCCTGCGCCGCCGGCGACGAGCGCGACGGCCACAACGCCGGCAACCATCAGGTTGCGGCGCTTGGGCGACATCTTACGATGACGAACCTCGGCCTCGCGTGTCGAGGGAACGGACGGTAGGGGAATATCGCCCATGGCGATGGTCTCGTCCACGGCAGGTGCAGAGCCTAAGCCAGGGAGCTCGCGGGTCAGCGAATCTTCGGCCGGTAAGCCGTCGAGCAGGATGGTTTCCTCGCTCGTGTCGGATTCGGGCTGGTCGTCGGCCTCACATTCGGATTCCTCGTGCCCCGCCTCGTCTTCGGTGGGCGCGGCGCCATCGTCTTTTGCATCCTGATCATCGGGCTGCGCCTCGATTTCCGGCTCATCCTGCACATCAACGCTCGAATCGTCAAACGCAATCTCATCGAGTGAAATTCGGTCTAAGCTCTCCAAGGCCTCAGCGCAAGCTTCTGCATCTTGGGCCGCATCCTCTTGACCCATCGTCTCATCTTTCATATATCCCCCAAGCTCAATATCGGGACAACACTGTACCCAAAAACGGGACCCCATAGAGCCGCCGTATGATTTGAAATCCGATTTTATATATGCGCATGTTTTTGAATAGATGAATAAGACGCAACGACAAAAGCCCCCGGAAAGCGAGTGAAACGCTTTCCGGGGGCTCTGCGAGACATTGGATTGAAAAACCTGGCGGGCGGGCCTATGCCCAAGCGCCAACAGCGACCAACATGTTACTCGGCGTGTGCGTAATCCACCTTGGCGCGGCGGGCGGTAGCCTTCTCCCAATCGCTGGTGCCCTCAAAGACATCCTGCTTGTAGGGGTTGCGGCCGAGCTTCTTGGCACGGTAGGCGACGTAGATGATTGCGGCGACGTTGGCGACCAGTGCGGCGATTGAGACCGCGGTAGCGGCGCCGGGGTCGAGCGTGGAGTGGGTCACAAAGATGGACTCCTCCTGGAAGAACGGGAACACCTGGGCAAACATGCACCAAATGGCCAGCGTAAAGGCGCGGTTCTGAATCCAGCCGCCCTTGTTCCAGATAAAGGCGGCGACGGTGGGCGCCAGCAGCAGCGCAAAGCCGCAGAACCAGGAGTGGGTGGGCAGGCAGTTGTAGGTGTAGCAGAAGTTCCAGATATCGTAGGCGATGATGTAGACCCAGGTCATATCGGGCCACAGCATGTCGGTCTTGTCCTCGGAGGCGTAGACGCTCCACCAACCGGTCATGCAGAAGATGTTGATGATACCGGCGATGCCGTTGAACACGTTGTTCCAGCCGGCCAGCTGCGTAGCACCTTCGGAGGTGACCCAAGTGGACTGGCCCAGGACAAAGAAGTGATAGGCGCTCTCAAAGTCGGACACGACGGCGATCATGATGTTGATGGCGACGATCACAAACGGCCACGCGCGGAACCAGTGTGCCTTGCCGATCTTGCCCCACTGATACTTAATGGCGATGAAGCCCCAGCAACCGGCCAACGCCGCGTAGACCTTGGCGTAGTGGAACCAGCTGTTCTGGTACACATGGGTGGGGTTGGTGAGCGCCCACTCGGCACCCTGTGAGACGCCAATGGCGATGGCGACGCAGTAGATGGTCATGGCCAGCGGAGCCACGCCAAAGATGATTGCCGCGCCCAGCTTGGTGCGGCGGCCGACCTCGTTGAGCACGATCAGGCCAATAAAGACCATGGCCCAGCCGGCCCAGTGGATAAGGGTATCGCTACCCCAAACATCGAACAGCATGCTGCTCTCCTTTCACACGCCCGCGGCCCCTCTTCTGATCGCGGGCAGTTTGGCCAAATGTCGTCAGTTCTGGGGCTTGCGCTCCGGATACTTGGCGGTATAGCCCTCGATGTGGAGTGTCGAGGCGATGATTTCCTTGACCGTCTCGTCGGGCACATCGGGGTGCGTGCGGATATACATCAAAAGACCCATGATGAGGGTGTAGAACGTCTCGTAGACATGGTCGATGCGTAGCTCATGATGGGCGACAAAATCCACCACGGTGGTATCGCAGATATACTGCGCCACGCGCTGGACCACGTTGTGCAAAAAGCCGCCGTATAGCGCGCCGCTGCTCGAGGTGAGCGTGCTCGGCAGCTCGTGGCCGCTGGCGACCAGGCGTTTAAAGAGCGGGGCGACGGTGTCGAGCGCGCCCTCGATATCACCAACGGTGCGGCCGGCATTCCACGTCTCGAGCTCGGAGATAAAACCGTCGATTGCCTCGTCCATGACGGCGGTGACGGCGGCGTCCATGTCGGCGAAGTAGTGGTAGAACAGCGAGCGCGTGCAGCCGGCTCGCTTGGTTACGGCCGATACCGATAGGTGGGACACGCCCAGCTCGGAGCTTACGGTGCGCACGGCATCGAGGATCTCGCGACGGCGTTCGTCGCCCGTCAGGCGCTTTGCCGCGCTGTCGGACGCGAGGACGGCATCAGCCACAGAGATGTTTGCCGTGTTATCGCTCATGCGTTTGCCGCCTTTCATCCGTTTGGGCCCGACCGTTCGCCTAACAGTCTTGAATATTGTTGACGGTTCGTCAATACTATTTTTGACACAATGTCAACAATGGCGGGTGAACGGCATGGGGGCATGCCCGGCCTGCAAAAAAAGAGGGGTGCCGCGGTCTCGCCGGGCTGCGGCAAGAGAAGGGATAACCATGATTCTCAACGGACCGGGGATTAGCTATACCGAGCCCGATATCGGCGCGGAGTTCGTGCCGCCGATACCGGAGCATCCGCGCGAGGCCATCGTCAAACTGTGTGAGCACTGCACCAACCGTCTGCTGCACCGCGACGAGCTGCTGGGCTACGAGTACTGGTCGTTTGCCGAGGCCGCAACCGACGAGCAGGCCGAAGTGCTCTGCAAGATGAAGATGCGCCGTCCCTATACGCTGCCCGAGATGGTCAAGCTCACCGGCATGCCCGAGGCCGATATCGAAAAAATGCTCGACGACATGAGCTACACGGGTCTGCTCGAGTACAACTGGGAAAACCCCGAGCGCGCCAAGCAGTGGGTGCTGCCCATGCTGGTGCCGGGTTCTGCCGAGTTCCTCAACATGCGCGTGAGCCAGCTCGAGGAACACCCGGTCTACGCCAAGTTCTTTGAACAGGCATCCAAAGGCCCGCTGTCCCGCGCCACGCCGATGGTGCCGCCCGGCGGTGCCGGCATCGGCATGCATGTCATTCCGGTCGAGAAGGCCATCGATGCCGCGAGCACCTCGGTGCCGATCGAGCATATCGAGCATTGGCTCGACAAATACGATGGCAAATATGCCGCTAGCACCTGCAGCTGCCGCGCGAGCCGTCGCGTGATGGGAGAGGGCTGCGCCGACGACCCGGCCGATTGGTGCATCGCCGTGGGCGATATGGCCGACTACGTGGTCGAGACCGACCGCGGCCATTATGTGACGCGCGAGGAGGTCTACGACATCCTGCGCCAGGCCGAGGACAACGGCTTTGTGCACCAGATCACCAACATCGACGGTGAGAACAAAATCTTCGCCATCTGCAACTGCAACGTCAACGTGTGCTACGCCCTGCGCACTTCGCAGCTGTTCAACACGCCCAACCTGTCGCGCTCAGCCTATGTCGCCAAGGTCGAGAAAGACAAGTGCGTGGCCTGCGGTCGCTGCGTTGAGGTGTGTCCGGCCGGCGCCGCCAAACTGGGCCAGAAGCTCTGCAGCAAAAAGGCCGGCGGCCGCGTGCCCGAGTATCCGCGCCAGGAGCTGCCCGATGCCACCAAGTGGGATCACACCAAGTGGTCGCCCAACTACCGCAACGACAACCGCATCGAGACGCACGAGTCTGGCACCGCGCCCTGCAAGACGGCTTGCCCCGCTCACGTTGCCGTTCAGGGCTACTTAAAGCTTGCGGCGCAGGGCCGCTGCGACGAGGCTCTGGCGCTCATCAAGCGCGAGAACCCGCTGCCCGCTATCTGCGGCCGTGTGTGCAACCGCCGCTGCGAGGATGCCTGCACCCGCGGCCGTGTGGACGCCGCCGTGGCTATCGACGAGGTCAAGAAGTTTATCGCCCAGCGCGATCTGGATGCCGCGACTCGCTATGTCCCACCTGTGGTGACCCCGACGCGTGCCGGCGGCTTCGACCAGAAGATCGCCATCATCGGCGCCGGTCCGGCCGGTCTGTCCTGCGCCTTCTATCTGGCCGAGAAGGGCTACAAGCCCGTCGTGTTCGAGAAAAACGAGCGCCCGGGCGGCATGCTCACCTACGGCATTCCCAGCTTTAAGCTGCAGAAGGATGTTATCGAGGCCGAGGTCGAGGTCATTCGCCTGATGGGTGCCGAGTTCCGCTATGGCGTGGAAGTCGGTCGCGACGTGACGCTCGACGAGCTGCGCGCGCAGGGCTTTAAGGCCTTCTACGTGGCCATTGGCTGCCAGGGCGGCCGCCTTGCCGGCATTCCGGGCGAGGATGCCGAGGATGTGACCGTGGCCGTCGACTTCCTTCGCGAGGTTAACAGCGGCAAGATCGACGCGCTGCCCGGGCGCACCATCGTGGTGGGCGGCGGCAACGTGGCCATCGATGTCGCGCGCAACGCCTGCCGTCTGGGTTCCGAGCACGTTGAGATGTTCTGCCTGGAGAGCGAGGCCCAGATGCCTGCCAGCGAGGAGGAGCGTCGCGAGGCCATTGAGGACGGCGCGCACATTAGCTGCGGCTGGGGCCCCAAGGAGATTCACCTGGACGAGGCCGGTCGTGTGTGCGGTATCACCTTCAAGCGCTGCACGCGTGTCTTTGACGACGAGGGCCGTTTTGCGCCCGAGTATGACGAGAACGACTTGCGCCGTGTCGATGCCGACCGTGTCGTCATGTCGATTGGCCAGTCCATTGTGTGGGGCGACCTGCTGGCTGGCTCCAAGGTGGAGCTCGGCCGCAGCCAGGGTGCCCTTGCCGATCCGCAGACGTACCAGACCGCCGAGCCCGACATCTTTGTGGGCGGCGACGTCTACACCGGTCCCAGCTTTGCTATCGACGCCATCGCCGCCGGTCACGAGGCCGCCGTGTCCATCCATCGCTTTGTGCAGCCGGGCTCCACGCTCACCATCGGCCGCAACCAGCGCCGCTACACCGCGCTTGACCGCGACGATGTTGTGATTGAGAGCTATGACAACGCAAGCCGCGAGGTGGCACGTGTCGACCGCGAGCGCGAGAAGGCTGCGCCCTTTAGCGAGTACGTCGAGACCTTTACCGAGGAGCAGGTGCGCGCCGAGACCGCTCGCTGCTTGGGCTGCGGTGCCTCGATCGTCGACCCCAACAAGTGCATCGGCTGCGGCCTGTGCACCACCAAGTGCGCGTTTGACGCCATCCATCTGGATCGCGACCGCCCCGAGTGCTCCACGATGGTCAAATACGAGCAAAAGCTCCCCAGCCTCGGCAAGTACGCTTTGAAGCGTGCGATCAAAATCAAATTTGGGAAGAAATAAAAAACGCAACAAACAAGAGAACGGCGTAGAGAACGGTTGGACAGCGAGCGAGTCCCAGGCGTGGCGAGGTGCCTTGAAAGAGGAGGGCATAGGGCTTTTGCCCATGCCCGACGATTGAAAGGCAGATCGTCCGTCTGGGGCTCGCGCAGCGTCAAGTCGACCGCCGTTCGTTAGAACGGCGGAAGAAAAAGTGCATGAATTAGGGATTGTGTATCACATCATTCGCGATGTTGAGAATGTGGCGCGCGCCAATGGCGTGAGTCGCGTTTCGAGCGTGACGCTGCTCCTGGGCGAGGTCTCGGGCGTCGTTCCCGATCTGCTGCTTGATGCTTGGCGCTGGGCGGCAGATAAAAAGCCTATCACGCAGGGCTCGGAGCTTATTGTGGAGCCTGTCGAGGCCGTGACGCATTGCGAGGCGTGCGGCTGCGACTACGCGACGGTCGAGCACGGCAAGACCTGCCCCCATTGCGGTAGCGGCGAGACCTATCTGCTGCAGGGCCAGGAGGTCATGATCAAGCAGATCGAGACCCCCGACGAGGACCCGACAGACGCTGCCCCCGACGGCCTATCCGATGCCCCCGATGCCGTCGACGCCGCCAACCCCCTCCACATCGCCTAACTTAGTCGTTGGGGACGTTCTTAAACGACTAGTCATTAAAGAACGTCCCTAACGACTACTTTGCTAGAGCATATTTCTTACCATTAGTCAAGCACCATCTGTTTAAACGAAATGGCCTCAACGCGAGCACATTTGTGTCTGTTTAAAACCGGCAATAACGAACAGCGTGCTCAATTCGGTCATGTAAATAGATCAGCTATCAATCCTCAGCAGCAAATCAGCCAAAATACTGGAATGTAATCAGCTTGTAACAAAACAAGACGTTTAAACAAATAATGCTACCTTTTGCAGTTTTTCAAACAATTCTGCTGTATTTGCAGCTATACTCCATAACTGTCGTGTAGGAATTACGTAGACAAAAAGGAGGTTATGTGATGGTAAGTATTGTTCTTGCTAGCCATGGTGACTTGGCGGCTGGAATCAAGCAGACGGGCTCGATGGTCTTTGGCGATCAGCCGTCTGTTGCCGTGGTCTCGCTCGAGCCGAGCATGGGCCCCGACGACTTCCGTGCCAAGGTCGAGGAGGCAATCGCTTCCTTCGAGGACCAGGAGCAGGTGCTCTTCCTCGTTGATCTGTGGGGCGGCACGCCGTTCAACCAGATCAGCGGGCTCATCGAGGGCCACGATTCCTGGGCTATCGTCACCGGTGTCAACCTGCCTATGCTCATCGAGGCATATTCGCAGCGCTTTGACGCAAAGAACACTGCACATGCGATCGCAAAACATCTCGTGACTGAGGCTAAGGCTGGCGTGCGCGTCAAGCCCGAGTCTCTGGAGCCCGAGGAGAAGAAGCCGGCTGCGGCCGCCGCTGCTCCTGCAGGCGCCATCCCTCCGGGAACGGTCATCGGCGACGGGCACATCAAGATCGCCCACGTCCGTATCGACACCCGTCTGCTTCATGGTCAGGTGGCCACCACTTGGACCAAGCAGATCAACCCCAATCGCATCATCGTGGTTTCCGACGGCGTTGCTCACGACGAGCTCCGCAAGACCATGATCGAGCAGGCTGCCCCTCCGGGAGTCCATGCCAACGTCGTGCCCATCAAGAAGATGGCCGAGGTCGTCAAGGACACGCGCTTTGGTGACACCAAGGCCATGCTGCTCTTCGAGAACCCGCAGGATCTGCTCAGGGCCATCGAGGCCGGCGTCGACATCAAGGAAGCCAACATCGGTTCCATGGCCCACTCCAAGGGCAAGGTCGTCGTCACCAACGCTGTCGCCATGGGCGATGACGACGTTAAGACTCTCGAGGCTCTCAAGGCCAAGGGCGTCAAGTTCGAGGTCCGCAAGGTTCCTTCGGATTCCTCCGAGGATCTCGACGCCATGTTGAAGAAAGCTAAGGCCGAACTGGCCGCTCAAGCATAGTAAAGGAGGGTCCGATACATGTCTGCAATCACTATTCTGCTTGTTGCGATTGTCGCGTTGCTTGCCGGTATGGAAGGCATTCTGGATGAGTTCCAGTTCCATCAGCCGCTCGTGGCATGCACGCTTATCGGTCTCGTAACCGGTCACCTTCAGGAGGGCATCCTCCTGGGCGGTTCGCTCCAGATGATGGCCCTTGGCTGGGCTAACGTCGGCGCCGCCGTCGCGCCTGACGCCGCTCTGGCCTCGGTCGCTTCTTCGATCATCATGGTGCTCGCCCTCAACGGCGGCGCCACCGATTCGGCCAAGGCCGTTACCGCCGCCATCGCCGTCGCCGTTCCGCTGTCGGTCGCTGGCCTGTTCCTGACCATGATCTGCCGTACCCTGGCAACCGCTATCGCTCACGCCATGGACGGTTGCGCCGAGAAGGGCGACTTCGCCGGCATCGAGCGCTGGCAGTATGCTGCCATCCTCATGCAGGGCCTTCGTATCGCCATCCCGGCAGTACTTCTGTGCATCATCCCGGCCGAGGCCGTTACCAACGCGCTTAACGCTATGCCCGACTGGCTGTCTGGCGGCATGGCTGTCGGCGGCGGCATGGTCGCTTCCGTCGGTTACGCCATGGTCATCAACATGATGGCCACCAAGGAGACCTGGCCGTTCTTCATCCTCGGCTTTGTCCTTGCTGCCATCCCTCAGCTCACGCTGATCGCCCTTGGCCTCATCGGCATCTCCCTTGCCCTCATCTACCTTGGCCTTAAGGATCTGGCCAAGCAGGGTGGCGGCATGGGCGGTGGCTCCGGTGACCCGCTCGGCGACATTCTGAACGATTACGAGTAGGAGGGGAGTGATACATATGGCAGAGAACAAGATTCAGCTCACCAAGGCTGACCGTAAGAAGGTTTGCTTCCGTCATCAGTTCCTTCAGGGCTCGTGGAACTACGAGCGTATGCAGAACGGCGGCTGGTGCTTCGCAATGATCCCTGCGATCAAGAAGCTCTACACCAGCAAGGATGACCAGATTGCCGCTCTTAAGCGCCACCTGGAGTTCTATAACACCCACCCCTATGTTTCCGCCCCCGTCATTGGCGTTACCCTCGCCCTCGAGGAGGAGCGCGCCAACGGTGCTCCGATTGACGACGTCGCCATTCAGGGCGTCAAGGTCGGTATGATGGGCCCGCTCGCCGGCGTCGGCGACCCCGCCTTCTGGTTCACCCTTCGCCCGATTCTGGGCGCACTGGGCGCTTCCCTGGCCCTGTCCGGCAGCATCGCCGGTCCGCTGCTGTTCTTCTTCGCGTGGAACATCATCCGCTACGCCTTCCTGTGGTACACGCAGGAGTTTGGCTACAAGGTCGGCTCCTCCATCGCCAAGGACCTCTCCGGCGGTCTGATGGGCAAGGTCACCGAGGGTGCCTCCATCCTTGGTATGTTCATCATCGGCGCCCTTGTCGAGCGTTGGGTTTCCATCTCCTTTACCCCGATCGTCTCCAAGGTCACGCAGTCCGCTGGCGCCTATATCGACTGGGCTAATCTGCCCGCCGGCGCCGAGGGCGTCAAGCAGGCATTGACGATGTACAGCTCTGTCGGTGCCACCGCACTCGACCCGGTGAAGGTCACCACGCTTCAGGCCAACCTCGATCAGCTCATCCCCGGCCTTGCCGCCGTGTGCCTGACCCTTCTGGTCTGCAAGCTCCTCAAGAAGAAGGTCAGCCCGATCGTCATCATCCTGGCTCTCTTCGCCGTCGGCATCATCGGTCGCGTCTGCGGCTTCATGTAAGCACGCTTCGGCTTAAGACCGAGAGTAGCTAGGCAAGGGCTTTTGGGCCATTGAAACGGACCGCACCCGGTGGGTACACTGGATGCGGTCCGATTGTTATATTTGGAGGGCGAGGCGCGCATGGCGCAATCTCAGAACAGCACGGTCGATCTGGCAACGCCGGCAACCTGTCTGATGGGGCTTACCAGCCACGGCAACGTCATGGTGGGCAATAAGGCGTTTGAGTACTATAACGAGCGCAACCCCGAGGATTATATTCAGATCCCGTGGGACGAGGTCGACTATATTGCCGCCGAGGTTTTGCGCGGCACCAAGAAGATCACGCGTTTTGCCATCTTTACCAAAGAGAATGGCCACTTTACGTTTTCGACGCGCAATGACAAGGAAACGCTTCGCGCGGTGCGTAAGTATATTGACGAGGACAGGCTCGTTCGTTCGCCCGATTTTATCGACGTGACCGCCAAGGGCGCCAAGAGCATCCCCTCCGTTATCAAGAACCTTTTCCACAAAGGCAAGTAGTCATTAAAGAGCGCCCCCTCAAAGTGGGGCGCAGTCTCCCATGTGGCTCGATCGGGAAAGTGCATCCCAGTTCGAGCGTCGATTCCGGGATGTAGTTTCCGGAACGGGGTCGTTTGGGAAACCGTGTCCCGTTTCGAGCCGAAATTCTGGGTCACAGTTTCCCAGCGAGGTCTCATGGGGAAAGTCTGACCCAGAGTTTGCCTGGATAGTGGGACGCACTTTCCGGAGGGCTGTTCCACCGCAACTTCGAAGAGTGGGTATACGCTGCATTACAGCGGCGTAAATCTGCTACACTAATACAACATGCCTCCGTAGCTCAGGGGATAGAGCACCGCTCTCCTAAAGCGGGTGTCGACGGTTCGAATCCGCCCGGGGGCACCAGAGATTTGCCGAGCCCGGTACCGCTACGGTGCCGGGCTCTTCTGGTCTAAAGGCCGGATTCGGACCGTCGACACCCGCGTCACCAATTTCCCCGCGGGGGGAGTTTTCGAATCCGCCCGGGGGCACCAGAGATTTGTCGAGCCCGGTACCGCTACGGTGCCGGGCTCTTCTGGTTCATGCCATGTCAAAAACGAAGCGCCCGCTTGCTGGGGGAGCAAGCGGGCGCCTGTGAGCGAATATGTTTGCGGCGAGAGCCGTAATGAGCGGTTGGGTGGCGACTAGTTGGTCGTACCGGAATCGCCGCCCGTACCCGAACCCGAACCCGAGCCAGAAAGTGCAACCGTCAGCGTAATCGTGCTGTCGGTGGACTGCTTGCCGGTGGGGGAGACGCCCGTAACGGTGGCATCCTCGTTACCGCTCACGGGATTGCCGTTCTGGTCACAGAAGCCAATGTTATAGAAACCGGCGTTGTTGAGCGCGGTAACGGCGGCGGAAATGCTCTTGCCGTATAGGTTGCCCGGGACGGAGGCCTTGCCGGACTTCTTGGCAATGACGACGGTAATCGTGGCGCCGGGCTTCTGCTTGCCGCTGGGGTTCCAGCTGATCACGGTGCCCTCGGTAACCGAGTCGTTCTCCTGGTAGCTCACGTCGACGCCAAAACCTGCCATATCGAGGGTGTTGCGCGCCTGGGCCTCGGTCATGTCGGTCAGGTCGGGGACGGACGTGGTATCCGGGCCGCTCGAGACCTTATACGAGATGGTCGTGCCCTTCTCGACTTCCTTACCGGCTTCGGTGCCCTGCTCAAAGACCTGGCCCTCATCGGCCTCGTTGGCCTCCTCGGAGGCGTTGCCCTTCAGGCCAACGCTTGCCAGCGCGGCTTCTGCCTGGTCCTTGGTCAGGCCGAGAAGCTGGGGAACCTCAACCTTCTCGGAGGGCTTGGGGCCCTTGGAGATCACCAGGTTCACCTTGGTGCCCTTGGCCTTCTTGGTGTGGCCGTTGGGCGTTTGCTCGGCGACCTTGCCTTCGTCGACATCGTCGTTGTAGCTTTGGTCGATGGTGCCGACCTCGAGGCCGGCTTCCTTGATCTGCTCGACGGCAGTCTGCTGGTCCTTGCCCAGTACATCGGGAACGGTGACCTGCTCGCCGCCAAAGAGTCCTGTGGCAAATGCCACCACGATGCCGATGACGGCAACGGCTGCCACCACGGCGGCGATGATCTTGTTCTTGTTGGATTTGGGCTTTTCGACCTCGTAGGAGCCGGTGGAGCCCGAAACCGAGCTACGGGCGGTATTCTGGCCGCTCACGCCCGAGACGGGACGCACCATGGCGCGCGTCTGATCGGAAAGCTCGCGAGTCTTGGTGGCGCCCAGTTCACCGGGGGCACCGATGATGCGTGTGGGCTCCGAGATGTTTACGGCACGGCCCGACAGGTAGCTGTTGAGCACCTGACGCAGCTCGTCGGCGGTCTGGAAGCGGTTTGCCGGGTCCTTCTCCATGCACTTGAGGATGATGCGCTCAAGGTCGGCGTCGACACCGGAGTTGATCTGGCTCGGCGGAATAGGCAGCTCGTTGACCTGCTTGAGTGCGACCGAGATGGCGTCGTCACCGTCAAAGGGAACGCGGCCGGTGGCGCACTCGTACATCACGACGCCCAGCGAGTAGATATCCGAGGTGGGGCCGAGGTCCTGACCACGGGTCTGCTCGGGGCTGACGTAGTGGGCGGTCCCCAGCACGTTGTTGTCTTGCGTGAGGTGGCTGTTCTTGGCGCGCGCGATGCCAAAGTCCATCACCTTGATGTTACCGTCGGGCAGCACCATGATGTTTTGCGGCTTAATGTCGCGGTGGATGATCTCGTGCTTGTGAGCGACCGAAAGCGCGGAGCTGATCTGCGAGCCGATCTGGGCGACCTTCTTGGGGTCGAGGGCGCCGTGGCTCTTGATGCCGCTCTTAAGGTCGGTGCCGCGCAGGTACTCCATGACGATGTAATAGGTGTCGCCGTCTTTGCCCCAATCGTAGACGCCCACGATATAGGGGGAGGAGAGACCGGCTGCTGCCTGGGCCTCCTGCTTAAAGCGTGCGGCGAAGGTTGCGTCGCCAGCATACTGTGGCAGCATGATCTTGACGGCTACCGTGCGGTCGAGGACCTGGTCCTGTGCACGGTAGACGGTCGCCATGCCACCTGTCCCCACCTTATCCTTGAGGAGGTATCTTCCCCCGAGGACCCTCTGTTCCATTCCTGCTCCTAACATAACTATTCGCTCAACGATGTGTGTAGTACCTACGATGTGGCCGCTAGGGCCGTGTGGCGCGTTGCCGCTAACTCTTCGGCCGCGGCGCGCCTCGGGTGTCCGATTCAATCATGGGCATCACGCTCCCTGTGCGGCGAGCGCTGCGGTCAGGACGATGCCGGCAATCTTGGCCGCCTTGACGTCGTGTTTGTCGTAATCCTCCAAGGCCACCGAGATGGCGACCGTGGGTGAATCGTAAGGTGCAAAGCCAACGAACATCGAGTTGACGTTGGTGCCGCCGGTCTCGGCCGAGCCGGTCTTGCCGGCGACCTTGACGCCGGGGACCTGGGCATCGGTGCCGGTACCGGACTGGACGACGGCGAGCATGGCCTGCTTGACCTGGTCGGCCGTGGCGGAGCTGACGGCCTGACCCAGCGAGCGGGACTGCGTGGTCTTGACCACAGTTCCGTCCGGGGCGAGTACCTGGGCTACAAAGTACGGGTCCATGACCACGCCACTGTTAGCGATGGCGGCGGCAATCACGGCGTTTTGCATGACGGTGGTCTGCGGGCCGGGCGTGTGGTCCATGCCGACAGGCTGGCCGGCGCCGGCCCAAGCGGTCTCCCACTCGGTCATGAGCGACGGGTCTGCCATGATGGAGGCCGCGGAGGTCAGGTCCTGGCCGAGCTTTTGGCCGTAGCCAAAGGCGTTGGCAAACTGCACGAGCGTGTTTGCGCCAACTTCGTTTGCCACCTGGCCAAAGACGACGTTGGAGGACACGGCAAAGGCCTGCTGCAGGCTGATGGTGCCGTAGCTCTCGTTGGCATAGTTGGTGACCGGTGCGTTGCCGATGTCCATGGAGCCGGGCGCCTGGTAGGTGCTGGTAAGGCTGGCGGTGCCGGTCTCGAGTGCCGCGGAAAGCGTAACGACCTTAAACGTGGAGCCCGGCGTGTACAGCGCGTCCATGGCGCGATTGTACATAGAGCCGTCCTCGCCGCCGCCAGCCTGCAGTAGGGCGTCGATGTTGGTGTTGTCGTAGGTGGGCGAGCTGGCACATGCGAGCACCGCGCCGGTACGCGGGTCGATGACCACTACAGCGCCCTTAAAGCCCTTGAGCGCCTGCTCGGCCGCCGTCTGGATACGCGAGTCGATGGTGAGCTTGGCGGTGTTGCCCGGCTGGGTCTGGCCCGCGAGCGACGCGATGGCGTTGTTCCAGCTGGAGTAATCCTTGGAGCCGGTGAGCGTGTCGTTCATGACGCTCTCGATGGCGGTGGTGCCATACTGCTGGCTCACGTAGCCAACCACGTGCGCTGCCAGGTTACCGTTGGGATAGGAGCGCACGTAGGTGCCGTCCTCCTGCTGCAGCGACTCGGCCAGCGTCACGCCGTCGGACGTGATGATGGAGCCGCGCTGGATGTACTTGGAGCGGGCGATGGTGTGGTTGTTGGTCGGCATATCCTGATAGTCCTTGGCCTTGATGACCTGGACATAGGTGAGGTTGCCGATAAGGATGGCGAACAGCGCCGTAAAGGCTAGCACCGCACGGGTTAGACGGTTGGCGAGCGCAACGCGGCCGAGCACACCGGATTCAGGCGTGTCGAGCAGGCGACGACGCATGCGCGAGCCGACGGAATGGCTACCGTTGCCGTAGGAAGACGAGGTAGCAAAGCGCGTGCCCGTCGGGGCGGCGGCAGATGCGACCTGATCATCGGTGATGGCGGTCATGGTGCCGGTGCCGGTAAGCTCGGCCTCGCGTCCGGTCGCCTCGTCACCGGCGCGCAGCAGGAGCGCGACGATGATAAAGCTCGCCAGCAGCGAGGAGCCGCCCTGGCTCATAAAGGGCAGGGTGACGCCGGTCAGCGGGATCAGGCGGGTTACGCCGCCAACGATCAAGAAGGCCTGGAAGCTGATGGCGGCCGTAAGGCCCGTGGCGCTAAAGGCAGCGAGGTCGGATTTAGCGCGGGCAGCTGTGGTCAGGCCGCGAACGGCAAAGAGCATAAACAGGATGAGCACGGCGCCGCCGCCCAAAAGGCCCATCTCCTCGCCGATAGCCGAGAAGATAAAGTCGGACTCGACGACGGGGATGTTGTTGGCCATGCCGTTGCCGATGCCAACGCCGACCAGACCGCCATCGGCAAGCGAGAAGAGCGACTGGACGATCTGGTAGCCCTGGCCCTGGGCGTCCTTAAACGGATCGACCCAAACCTGGAAACGCACCTGAACGTGCGACAGGAACTTGTAGGCGCCCACGGCTCCAACGGCTAAGAGCGCAAGGCCGATAACGACATACGAAAAGCGCCCCGTGGCAACGTAGAGCATCAGCAAGAAGATGGTGTAGAACAGCACGGCCGAACCCAGGTCGCGTTCGAAGACGACGACGAGCAGGCACACACCCCACACGGCAAACAGCGGCAGCAACAGTCGCAGGCGAGGGATCTTAAAGCCCAGGATCTTGCGGTTGGAGATGGAGAGCAGCTCGCGGTTCTCGGCCAGGTACCCGGCCAGGAACAGCACGATAAAGACCTTGGCGAACTCGCCGGGCTGGATGGTAAAGCCCGCGATGCGAATCCACAGCTTGGAGCCCGAGATCGTGGTGCCGATAAAGATAGGCAGCATCAACAGAATGATGCCGATAATGCCAAAGGTGTACTTGTAGCGCATGACTACGTCGAGGTTCTTAACCAACGCGAGCGTTCCCACCATCAGGGCCACCGAGACAAACAGGATGATGAGCTGTGAGATGGCGAGAGCGGGGGCGAGACGCGTCACGAACGTGATGCCGATGCCCGAAAGCACAAAGACAATGGGCAGGATGGCGGGGTCGGCACCGGGCGCCAAGATGCGCACGGCAATGTGGGCCGCGGCAAAGGCGGCAAAGAGGCCGATCGGTACGGCGAGCGTCTCAAAGGAGATGGCAGCGCCCGCGGTGAGGACGTACATCGCATACAGCAGGATGACGGGGAACGCCGAGGCGATGAGCAAGAGCAGCTCGGTGTTGCGGCGACTCATAAGCGGCACTCCCTTTCTAGTTCTTTTCGGAGGCTTCGGCCTCGGCGGACTGTTCGGCGGTTTTCTCGGAATCTGATTCGGAGGTCGATCCCTGATCGGTGTTGTCGCGAATCGTTTGCGCGTCAATCACCTGGCGGGTCTGCTCCTCGTCGATCTGGTGGCGGTACTTGGATATCGTGTCCTGCGCATCGTCGACACTTGTTTGCGGAATGCCCGCCTTGAGGCGGTTTTGCGTGTCTTCGGGCAGGTCGGACAGCTTAATGCTGGTTTCGCTCTCGAGCCAGTGGAGCGTGAGTCCGAGCGGCTTGCCGGGCAGGCCGCGCCAGACGGCGACATTGCCCTGGTAGGTACCCAGGTAGTACGAGCCGGTGACACCCGTGTAGGCCCAGATGCCGGCTGCCAGCACAAAGACGAGGGCCAGGATGGCGGCGATAGTAATGTTGCGGCGACGCACGCGTTGCGCCTCGCGCATAACGCCATCGTCAACCAGGTCAACGACTACTACGGTCACGTTGTCGTGGCCGCCGGCGGCAAGCGCCGCGTCCACTAGGTTGTCGACGCAGATTTGCGCGGTTGAGGACTGCGTGGCGATGTTCTCGATATCGCTATCGGGAATCATGCTCGAAAGGCCGTCGGAGCACAGGATCAGGCGGTCGCCTTCCTCGATATGCAGAGTAAAGTGGTCGGCATACATGGCGGGGTCCGAGCCCAGCGCACGGGTGATGACCGAGCGGTTGGGGTGGACGCGAGCCTCGTCTGCCGTAATCTCGCCGGCGTCCACGAGCTCCTCCACGTAGGAGTGGTCGCGGGTCACGCGGATGAGCGTGCCCTCGTGGAGCAGGTAGGCGCGAGAGTCACCCACGTGGGCGATGGCGAGCGTGTCGTTTTCGATATAGGCGCAAGTGGCTGTGCAGCCCATGCCGGGCTTGCCCAGGCCGTTCAAGGCGGCCTCGATTACGGCGGCGTTGGCTGCCTCGACGGCTGCGGCCAGGCGTGCTGCGTCGGCGGACTGCGGGGCCGTCTTGGCAATAGTCTCGACGGCGATGGAAGAGGCTACCTCGCCGGCGGCGTGACCGCCCATGCCGTCGCATACGCAAAAGAGCGGCGACTGCACCAGGTAGGAATCCTCATTGTGCGGGCGTACGCAGCCAACGTCGGAGCGGGCGCCCCACATGAGTTGCGTGGTGGTGCCGGCATCATAGGTCGAGTCGGTCTCGATGCGTTCCTCGGTCAGGGGCTCAAAGCTCATGGTCGAGCCGGGGTCTTTGAGCTTGGCCTCAACGGCGGCAACGTCGATCTCGGCTGTGTCACCGGGAGAGACGGTGTCGGTCTCGGCGTTTGATTCGGAATCGCCGGTGTCCGGGGAGCCGGGCTCCTCGGACGCGCGGGCGGTCGACTCGTCGTCTTGCGGGCTGGCGTCTATAGGCTCGGGCGTCGCAAAGTGCGACGGCGCGGGTGTGCTTTGCGACTGAGCGGCGGGCTCGGCCACGGCATCGGACTCGCTTGCGGGCGCAGGCTGCGGGGCCTTGGGTGCAGGGCCGTCCTCGGGGGATGGCCCCGCCTCGGGCGCCGGCGTAGACGCGGGCGCAATCTCGGATGCCGGGGCTATGGGAAACGCCGGCGCGGCGGGTTCGGGTGCCGCAAACACCGCAGCGCTCTCGTTGATTGCCGCGGCGACGGGCTCTGCAAAGTGAGCCGGCGCCGGGGTTGCTTCGGGCGCTGTGGGCTGTTCCGCAGCATGTGCGCCGATGGGCGCCGCTACGGCATCCTCTTCGCCCTCGTTATCGGCGAGATCCGAAATATCATGCGTTACATGCGAAAGAGGCAGGGAGAACACGGTGTCCTCGGGCTTCACGGTCGCAGGGCGCGCCGGAGCGGCATGGGCCGGCGCAGCTGCGGGGGCAGTCGGCGTCTCGGGCATGGTTGCGGACTTGTTCTCCTCGTCGATCATCGACGGTTCACCTTCATGACCACGTCGCCAATCTGGACCTCGTCACCCTCGCGCAGCGTTGCGGGCTCCACCAGCTGACGGCCGTTAACGAGCGTGCCGTTCAGCGAGTTGAGGTCTTCGATGATGAGTGCCGGGCCCTGCAGCGAAAAGCGTGCGTGCGAGGCCGAGACAAACGGTTCGTTGATGCAGATGTCCGAGGACGGCGAGCGGCCCACGATGACGGGGCCGAGCATGTCTACATGGATGCCACGGATGCCGCGCGGACCCTTGTCCACATCGATCGTCCAGATAGCGGAGTCGCGGCGCTGGCCGCGTACGAGTCCCACGCCGGTTTTCATGACGGCGAACAGGAAGATGTAGAGCAAGGCGACCAGGACGATGCGGCCTGCAAAAAGGACGATATCGATGTTCATAAGCGACTATCCCCTAAATTCAAAGGTGCTCAGGCCAAACGTCAGCAGATCGCCGTTGCGCAGCGGGCAGCGCGTAATGCGGCGGTTGTTGACGAGTGTGCCGTTGGTGGAATTGAGGTCCTCGATCGACCAATCCGAGCCCGTAAAGGTGAGCTGGGCGTGACGGCGCGACACGTTGGGGTCGCGCAGGGCTATGTCCGAAACCGAACGCTCGCGACCGATGGTCACCTGCGCGGAAGTGATGCTGTGGCTCTCGCCGCTCACGACGTCGACGAGCTGGGCGAGCGGGCGCTGCGGGGCGCGGGTGCTCGCCATGTTAGAGGCAATACCGGCCGCGGCGCCAAGGCCCACGGCGGCGCCGGTCGCGGCGGCTCCGCCCATACCGGCGAGGGCGTCACGAGAGACGGTTTGCGGCACGGGGATGGGCGCGGCGGCGGGGTCGGGGACGTTGGGCGCAAAGGGGTCGGCCACGGCGAGCGGGTCGGGAGCGGCGGCACGGGGCGCCGGCTGCTGGGGCATGGCGGCGGGGTGCTGTTGCTGCGGAGCGGCGAATTGCTGCTTGCCGGCACGGGGAGCGCTTGCGGCGCGGCTTGCTGCCGAGTTGTTCTGGCCCAGGCCATTCTGGTAGGCGCGCTCTTCCTCGTACAGACGACCGAGCGTGGGGGCGTCGACGTTCTCGGCAAAGACCGAGAACTTACCGGCACGCAGCTGCGGGTCGATCATAAAGCGAACGAGGGGTTCGCCGACAAACACATAGCGGCGCTTTTCGGCCTGTGCCTTCACAAACTCGCGGACTTCGCGCGAAAGCTCGGGGTAGAACGGGGCGAGCATGGGATCGTCGTCGGCGGCGATCAGGATGGTATAGAGTGCCGGCGCGGTGTTGACGCCGTTGATCACCAGAGTCTGATCCTCCATGTCGCGAGCGGCCTGCTTGGCAAGCTTCTTAAAGGAGAACGGGGCACGGGTAGCACCGAAGATGCCGGCCACGTGGTCCTCGAAGATGTTCAGGAAGTTCACGAAAGATCACTCTCCGTATAGGTTCTTTGGTATCCGAGCAAATATAGGCATATCCCAACGATTATAGAGGATAGGGTTCCCGCAACTGCCGCCTTGACGACGACCGCGGCCGCAAGGCTGGCAATTTCCATATGGTGTGCAAGACAAAGCGACGCCGCGGAGCCTATTCCGCAGCCGGCGATGGCAACGATTGCGGTCAGGTTCGAGCCCTGCTCGGCACGCTTGGCATGGGCGTTGAGCAGCAGAGATGTCAGTGCAGCTGTCGCCGCGACGAGCACAACGGCAGCCCAGAAGAACACGTCTCCCAGCGCCGCGGCAACATTGCCGAGCCCCAGTACGCCTCCGGCGGAAAGCGCAACCGTAGCCAGGCGGCCAAAAAGCGCGCCCATCCCCGTGGCGGCCGCGGCGCTTGCCGGGCCGAGCCAAAAGGCCGCGATGCCGGCAGCGACCCCGGCGGCAAGGAGGACATCGCCCGTTAGACAGCCGAGTGTCACCGCACAGGTGAGCGCGGCGCTCGCGGCGGCCTCGGTGCGGCCCCAGGCGATCCACCAACCGGACATGGTGGCGGCAAAGAGCACCGCGACGGGCAGCATCGACAGGATGCCCTGCGCTTGCATGGTGGCGTTGGCCATAAGTACCAAAAAGCCCACGGCCGAGATAGCCGAACCAATCTGCGGGGCCAGGCCGGCGGCCGCCCCAATCGCGATGGCCGCGGTAATAAGTCCGGGAAGCGCCGCGACGCCAGCCGTCTGCATGAGCAAAAAGCTGAAGGCTCCGCATGAGAGCGCCGAGATGGCGCGCATGGTGTAATCGCGTGCGCAGCTCCAGCGCGTGCCCGCCCAGCCAAGTGCGGGGTCGACTTCGATGGTGTCGTCCTCGTAGGTCGATGGCTCGATACCGTCTGCCGCGCGCTCGTCATCCGACAGCTCGCCCACCATCTGCTCCAGGCTGCGACGGCCCTCGCGCACGCTGCCCAAGCCGGCGAGCAGCTGGTCGCAAAATGCCTCGATGCTGCTGGGGCGGTCCTGCGGCATGGGGGAGAGGGCGCTCATGAGCGTAGCCTCGGCTCCCGGGGGAAAATGCGGGATGAGCTCGCTGGGGTAGGTGGCGCCGCCGATGATGCGGCCGAGCGAGTCGCCGGGCGTGGCGGCCATAAAGGGAGCGCTGCCGCACAGGCCCTCGTAGATCACACAGGCAAGGGCAAAGACATCGGCGCGCTCGTCAACCGTGCCGGTCTCGATGTCGAGCTGCTCGGGTGGCATGTAGCCGATGGTGCCGCCGCGCGAGCCGCCAAAGCCGCCAGCAGACGACAGCCGCGCCATGCCAAAGTCGGTGAGCTTTACATTGCCCGAGTGGTCGATGAGCACGTTGGCGGGCTTGATGTCCAGGTGGAGCACGCCATTACTATGGGCAAAGGTGAGCGCCTGGCCCAGCGCGTCGGCAATTGCCGCGGCCTCGTCAAAGGTGAGCGAATGGCCGTCCACGCGATGCAAAAACTCGGCCAGCGACATGCCGTCGACATATTCCATAACCAGGTAGGCATAGGCGGTGTCGTGCGTAAAGTCGATGACCTGCACGATATTGGGATGTTGAAGCATGGCGGCGGTGTGTGCCTCGCGTAGGACATCCATGATGTTGCTGGCGGGCATGCCGGCACCGTTGATAAGGGGGATGCGCTTAATGGCGACGCGGCGGCGCAGGTGCGTGTCGCGGCAGATCTCGATGGAGCCAAAACCGCCGGTCGCAAGCGTCTCGAGCGGCTGGTACCGCTTGAGCAGCTCGCGAGAGCTGGTGCCCTCCAAAGGAACGTCCGGCGAGAACCGGGCGGTATGTTGCGAGAAAAGCGGCATGGCCAACCCTCGTGCGTTTAAAGTTCGTTTGCGAGCGGCGGGCGCGGGGCCGGGCCGTTCGCGGTGGCATAGATGCTGCTAGTGTAGCACGCTCGGGCAGATGGCGAGGAAACGGGGATGAGGTGGTCCGATCGATTCGGGCCGTTTCGGCTCGTTCGGAAAGCGCACCCCAGTTTTCAGCCAAATAATGGGATGCGCCTTCCAAATGGGGTGGGCTGCGGAAACTGCATCCCAGAATATTGCCCTGGAACGGGACGCGCTTTCCGAACCGGCGTCCAAAAGGAAACCGCATCCCGCTTTGATGTGGGGACTGCGAACAAAAGCCGGACCGTGATCTGGCGCGGATTGGAGTTCGCCTGAATCATTGATGCTGGCTGGTGTGAGAACAGAGATAAACGAGCGGCTCGAGCGATATAATGACACGCTATGGAGGCCATATGCTTTTTTCCCGCCGTTCTGCTACGTCTGCCTGCGCCATTGCGCTTGTCGTAATGGCGGTCACCCCTTATCACCGGTTTTCATCTTCAATCGGCCTGGCGTCAGGTGCAATGACCTGGCTCGTTATCCTGGGCGCATGCCTCGCGGCGTTTGGTCACGGCGTTGCGCTCCGCAAGGGGAGAGAAATAAGGCGGCCGGGGTTCCTTGACGTCTTCGGTATTTTCCTTGCTGCTATTGCAACGGTTCCCGAATGGGCCGACCTGGCCTTCTATGCTCGCGGAGATTCTATTCCATTCGTGTTTGCGCCTATCTGGCTGTTGCGCGGCGTTTCATGCGCCTCGTGCTTTGCTGGGTCGTTGCTCCTCTCATATGTAATTTGGGATACGGCGGGCTCTCCTTTGACGCGGGGGGCGACGCGGGCTGACGAAAGAGAAACTCGTCATCCGCAGGACGCGATTTTTACAGAAACAATAGCCGTCATGTCTTGTCTGCTGTTCTGCTGTCGAGTTTCATGGAGAGTCGTTCCCGAGCCATGGGGGATGCCCCCTGTAACGGCCGCATCAATTGGCCTTGTGCTTTTAATTCCTCTGGTCTATTTCGTGTTGGCTGCGGTCCCGCTGCTTTGCTGTCCCCGCGCGTTTGGTCGGGGGCAGGGCGACGTGTTTGCCTGTTCTGTGCTCGTGGCAGTTCCCATTGGCCTTGTTCCGGCTGTCGAGGTGGCATACTTTGCAAGCGATGCCGCGGTCATTGCATCACTGTCGATGGGGTCCGCTATTGCTGTTGCCGCCTTCGTATACACATTGCTCAGGAAGAAACGGGACAACGATTCGGATATCCCCCGCACGTCCGACCCATTCGATGCGGGGGCGTTTTCCCCCGCCCTGTCGCCTCGAGAAGAGCAGTTTGTTCGACTGCTGCTCAAAGGGAAAACGCCGGCGGAAATTGCCAGGGAGACGGATACGAAGCCATCGACGGTGCGAACAACGCTTCACCGAGCATACGGGAAGGCGTCGGTTGCGGGTTCACGCGAGCTCGTGGCGTTGTTTGCGGGTGAGGGTGATACTGTAGGGCATGAGCTGCCGCAGCGGCATGCTGACGATATGGTGGCATCAGCTCGAACGCGCCGGCTGTTTCGATACCTGCTCACATTATTTTTTATCCTCCTTGCGGCTGGCCCCTTGGTAATGGCGGATAGCGATTGGGGGTCCGGTGTTTCGCGGGCTGTCGCCTTTTCCCTCTTAAGCTACGCATTGGGTCTCGGACTGCTTCTGTCGCTACGCTACGCGGGTGGAAAACCGAATCGTGGCGCTGCGCTGGATAGAGCAGGTGAAGCGATTGGGCTCGGAAGCCCGTGCGTGTGGGTGATACTGTCTGCTGTGGAATGGTCTTTTGTCTATATCGCGGCATGGAGGTGCGTACGCGATCCGTTGATGGCTGTGCCGGTCCTGTTTTGCGGCGTGGCGTCTATGGCTTCGCTTGCCGTTGAGCTGCGTCCGTTTAAGGTGCGTGCTCGTACCCGGGCTATCGTGTCGTTGGTGTCAATGGGCATGGTTGCCTTAATCTATGCGGTCGCTAGGGGGCGAATCCACGGGCTTGCGGTGCTGACGGGGATGTTGCTCACGTATAAGGTGCTGCGAAGCTGTCCTCGGTGCAGAATGCTTGGAATATGGATGCTTTGCTTCGGGGCGATGGCTCCTGTTTGGGTTGCCTTGCTCAATATGGTGCAGGATCTGACGGTTTTCGAGCCGTTGTTCCTCGCGTCGTTGCTGGGGCAAAGTTCGGCTGTCAATGTCGTCGTGGCAACGGTGATCGTCTGCTGGTCTGCGCCCATGTTCGTCACGCACATCGCGCTCACCCGCTCGGTTGAGAACGAGAAGGCCGTCTTGGAGTACCGCGCGAATGGGTCCACCGAAACGGCTCGCGTGCGTCAGCTTGCCCTGCTTGCGTCGCGCTCCCTTTCTGATGTTCAGTCGCAAATTTTGCTGATGACGGCAGAGGGGGCAACGACAAAGGCCATTGCGGAGGATGTCGGTTACGCTGCATCTACGGTGCAAGCGCTGCGGTCTGCATCTTACCGCCAGTTGAAGATCAAGAATAAGGCGGAGCTAATTTTATTGTTATCGCAGGTAAATAACGTGTAAACGCCTGAGCGATTAACTCAATAGCGGGTGTTTACAGACATCATTCTCTATTCATGCAAAGGTTGCCGTGCGCCGACGCATCATTAACCGCTTGTGATTAGGGCCGGGCCGAGTGTTGCTACTCGGCCCGGCCGAAGGGAGGGTGATGTCGCTTGAATAGAAATCTAATGCGGCACGAGTTGTCCAAGATATTTGGCAATCCTATATTTGCGTTGACCCTTATGGTTGCAACTGCAATTTCGATGGCGGCTGCCATTGAGGCATGGTGGACGCTCGAGACTGAGCGCAAGCAGCTGTTATCGCTTGGCTATGGCGTTGGTTTGCAAGCCCAGGCATACCTCGGCCAAACGCGTGAAAGTAGCTTTGGTAACTGGATCGTTGTGAGTGCAAATGCACCGCTATCGGCATCAGTGTTTTTCTATGCGCTGCCGTTGCTTGCCATGCTGGCCGGGTCGTGGTCATGCCTGTCCGAGCGTTTGAGCGGTTACGAGGCGCAGATCTGCACACGTGTTTCTAGAAATGCATACGTGAACGTGAAGATGCTGTCTGCTTTCCTCTCTGCGTTTGCGGTCACGGCTATTCCGCTACTCGTGAACTTCCTGATTGTCTCAATGCTGTTTCCCGCGTATCTCCCCCGGGTCGACGAATCGACTTACGTCGGGCTCTATCTGCATAGCTATTTTTCTGGCCTGTTTTATTCCCGGCCTCTGTTGTACGTGCTGGTTTATACACTGTTCGATGCGGTGACGCTGGGGGCTCTATCCATGGCCGTGACCGGTCTGTCGGTTGTGTTTCGCAGCAGAATCAAGGCGATGGTCGTTCCATATCTGATTATGGTTGCATGGCACTTTGTTAACGACTGGATTTTTAGCGTCCTTTCATGCGTCGGCTTTAACTGCAACATTCTTAACAGCATCAGGTCGGAATCGCTAAATAACTGGCCCGACATTCGAGCAGGGTTTGCAGAAATCATTTTGCTGTTCGTCTTTTCTTTGATTTTCGCGAGATTCTTAAAAAGACGCGAGGTGGTCTGATGCTGTTTAGGCTGGTCGCCGCGGACCTGAGGACCGTTTTGAAGAAGAACATCCTTACTTTTATTGCGATTGCGGCAGTGACCGTTGCGAACTTGGTGTACGCCTACGGCTTGTCTTCTGTGTATGGGGTTCGGACGAATGCCTTGGGGTTTGCTGATAATCTCGCGCTCGTGTTTGCCGGATCCGCTCCGTTTGAGCCTAGGCCCGGGCTCATGTTTGTGCCTCCGTTAGGATGGCTATTTGTCATTCTGCTTATTCTCTATACAACACTCGATTATCCGACCGAATCGTTGCACGGGTTTGGTTTGCAAGCGCTTGTTCGATGCCGGTCAAGAACCCTTTGGTGGGTCTCGCGTTTTATCTTGGTGGCGGCGGTAACGGCATTTTCGCTGCTCGTGGTGGTTTGCTCTGTTGTGATTTGGAGCTTGATGGTGAGCGCCTCGTTCAGCGCGGTCATTCATGGCGAGTCGCTTCAGCTGGCTAATTTGGCGCCGTGGTTTCTCAAAGCTGCCGAGGCGGATGCGCTGCCGTTTTTCACAGGTCTCTTATTTGCTTTCGAGGCGCTTGCGTTTGCGCAGGCAGCGGTCGGGTTTGTGCTTGGGCCGTCAGTCTCGTTTGTGGTTTTAATGAGCTACCTGATCTGCTCGGCATATGCACGACATTGGGCGCTATTGGGTAACGCCTTGATGCTGTTGCGCTGGGGCGGAATTGTCAAAGAGGGAATCGCGGCGGGCTCGAGCGTCTTGTTTTCAATTGTGATTATGTCGTTATGCCTATCGCTGGGCGGACTGTGGTTTCGAAGGGCAGACCTTATAGAAAAGGGGGACAAGATATGAGCGTAATCGTTAGGGACATATCGAAGCGCATGGGCAAAAACGATGTCCTGCGCAACGTGTCCATCGAGGTTGACCCTGGGACCGTGGTCGGGCTTCAGGGGATAAACGGTTCGGGCAAGACCATGCTCATGCGAGCGGTCTGCGGATTGATCAAGCCTACCGAAGGCGAAATCTCTATCGATGGCCAAAGGCTTGGGGCGGACATCTCGTTCCCGCCGAGTCTGGGGATGTTGATCGAGGCGCCTGCCTTTTTGGGATATCTGTCTGGCTACGACAATCTGGAGCTCATCGCTCAGATCAAGGGCGTTGCCACTCCCGAGGATATTCGCTCTGCCCTGCGGCTCGTGGGGCTCGATGCAGACGAAAAAAAGAAGTTCCGAGCATATTCGCTTGGGATGAAGCAACGTCTGGGAATAGCTGCGGCAATTATGGAAAAGCCGAAGCTACTTGTTCTCGATGAGCCAACGAATGCCCTCGACGAAGCGGGCGTTGAAATGCTCAAGCGCGTTGTGGCGATGGCGGCCTCAACGGGTCGCGAGGTTATTCTGTCCAGCCATGACGGAGAGGTGCTCGAGGAGCTGGCCGATCGGGTTTACTGCATGCGCGACGGTGCCGTTGTGAAAGTTCGGGAAAGGTCGTGAGCGCGATGAAGAAGGCCCTGTGGACGAGAAGGTCGGCGCTTGCGCTTTTCGGCTGTGCTGTTACTGGCCTTGCGGGCATGAGGGCGAGCGTCGTTAACGGGAACCGGACGGTCATTCCTGAGAAATATTATGCGGAGGGCGAATGGCTCTCGATGGATGGGGCGTTTCTGGGGTCGAAGGATGTGGCGACTGACGGGTATTCGTTTTGCATAGACGGGGCGGAGCTGCTCACGCCGCGCGAGTATCTCAAGCGTGCGCATGATGATTATTCAAAATATGGCATCGTGGATACGAAAACGAAATTGAAGGACGCCGACATCACGTGTGTTATCGCCGTAAAGATGCGTGTCAGGAATAAGGACAATGTCGAAGGCGGAATCAAAACGTATGTTTGGCATTTGGTGCCGGAGTCTGCGCCAAACTATGACTTTGTGGTCAATACCGATCTGATAACGCAGGCAATGCCGGCTCTGGGCGGTTCTGCTGCGTTTGCTGTACAGGTTGGGGCGGAGAACGAGTTGCTTGTCCCATTCATGATGCAAAACACCAACGACTATTTCGAAGGTTACGAGACCGTCCGTTTTGAGAAGGCTTTTCCTGGGACTTATACGATGAAGATGACCGATCTGCCGGAGAGAAGGCTCTTAAGGTTTGAAGTGAAGTAGCTCGAGAGTTAGGCAAAATGGGTCCATCGGCGGTACCCGCGCCCGATTTCAGGCGCTCCGACTCGGAATCGGGCGCGGGACGAGGCACCTTCGGTGTCGGCCGGATTACCGCTTCTTCTTCTTGTTCTTCTTCTGCTTGCGCTGCTTGCCCTTGTTGCCCTGGGGCTTGTCGGCCTGTTTTGCTTCGGCAGCGGCCTTTTCTGCCTTCATCTTCTTGCGTTTGGTCTCGATGCGGAGTTTTTTGTTGATGCGCGCCTTAAGGAAGGCGCCAAACTGCTCGGCATCGCCGCGAACAAAGGTGTCCTTAGGGATCGCCACGCCCTGGTCGGCGAACATGGCAACAAAGATGCGCTCGCCGTCGAGCACGTGGTCGAGCTTTTCAAACGGGAAGAACTGCGACTTGCCGCTCTTGCCCCAGACCATCAGACCGTCCTCGTTGGCGGCGACGCGGCGGTAGCGGCCACCCATGGACTCGTCGGCCTCAACGGCATCGATAAAGTCGCGGGCGAGGGTGTGGTGCAGGTTTTTGCTCCACCAGGCCAAAAAGGCGCCGAATACGATCAGGACGACGCCAAACTTGATCCAGTTACCGCCGGCCAACAGCATGCCAATACCGAGCAGCGCGGCAATTGCCGCGGCGACATACAGCGAGCCGCGACGCCTGGGCGAGGCGACCAGGCGGGCGAAGTCGGTGACCAGATCGTTTTCGTACTGATACTCGTTGAGGTACAGGATGCCGTCATCGGCTGCTGCCTGCGCCTCGAGCGCGACCTCGACCTGGTCGGCTGCTTCGGAGGGAACGAGGTTGCTCTCTGCGTCTGCCATGCTCTTTGGACTCCTATCGCGGCGGGCTCGCCGTACGGGTTATTATGGATGCAGTATGCCGTGCGACCGCATGGCCGCCGCGGCAACAGGACTCAGTATACCCGGGGGAGCACCCATGGAATCGTTGTACCGAAAGTATCGCCCGCTCACCTTTGACTCCGTGGTGGGCCAGCAGCATATCGTCTCGACGCTCGAGCACGCCATCACCGAGGGGCGCCTGTCCCACGCCTACCTGTTCTGCGGACCGCGCGGCACGGGCAAGACCACCATGGCGCGCATCCTTGCCAAGGCGCTGCTGTGCCGCAATGCCGAGGCGGCGCGCGCCGAGGGTGCAAGCGGCTGCATGCCCGACGGTACTTGCGAGGAGTGCGAGCTCATTGCCGAGGGTAACCACCCCGATGTCTACGAGCTCGATGCCGCCTCCCGCACGGGCGTGGACAATGTGCGCGAGGAAATCATCAACTCCGTCAACTTTGCCCCGGTACGCGGCAAGTACAAGATCTATATCATCGACGAGGTCCACATGCTCACGACGGCGGCGTTCAACGCGCTGCTCAAGACGCTCGAGGAGCCGCCGGCGCACGTGATCTTTGTGCTGTGCACCACCGACCCGCAAAAGATTCTGGAGACCATCCTCTCGCGCTGCCAGCGCTTCGATTTCCACCGCATCGGCAACGAGGATATCGAGCGTCGCCTGGCATACGTGTGCGAGCAGGAGGGCTTCGATTACGACGACGAGGCGCTCGCCATCGTGGCGCGCCATGCCAAGGGCGGCATGCGCGACGCGCTCTCCACGCTGGAGCAGCTGAGCGTTTTTGGCAACGGTTCTGTGCATGCGGACGATGCCCGCTCGCTTTTAGGCGAGGTTTCGGACCAGATTCTGGGCGAGTTTTCCCGCGCCATTGCCGATCGCGATGTTGCCGAGCTCTATGGACTGATCCGTGCGCAGGTCGAGGAAGGAAACGACCTGCTGGAGCTGACGCGCGACCTGGTAGCGCATGTGCGTGACGTGTACGTTGCCTGCGTTGCCGGTGCCCGTGCCGAGCTGTTTGAGGGCGGCTCCGAGCAGGCCGAGGCGCTTGCTGCCGAGGCCGCTGCCTTTGGCGAGCATCCTGCCGACCGCCTGGCCCGCGTGCTGACGGTGCTCGACGATGCCGCACTGGAGATGAGGGGCGCGAGCGACGTGCGCCTGGTGCTCGAGATTGCCTGTACGCGTCTGGCACGTCCCGAGGCTGATTTAACGATTGAGGCATTGGCCGAGCGCGTGGCTCGCTTGGAGGCCATGGTTGCCAACGGCGCCGTGCCGGCGAGCGTGGCTGCTGCTCAGGCCGCCGCGCCTGCAGCATCCGTACCCGCTGCTGCCCAACAGCCGACGCTCATTTCGGGCGCTCGTGCTGCCGCTCCGGCGGCATCCGCTGCCCCCGCTGCTACGTCCGCGCGCCAGGGCGGTATGCCTTGGGACCGTGGTGCTGCTGTTCCGGCTGCCCAGCCTGCGTCCCGTTCTGCGTCCGTGTCAGCTTCCAAGCCTGCAGCGCCTGCACCTCAGCCTGCGCCAACTCCGACGCCTCAGCCCGTTGCGGCCCCCGCGCCTGCCACCGCTCCGGCACCTAAGCCCCAGTCCAACAATGCCGCCCAGGTTGCTGCCGCTGGTGCCGCCGAGACCCCCGCGGTCGAGGATGCCGGAGAGCTGCAGCGCAAATGGGCCGAGGTTGTCGAGCGTGTCAAGGCGCGTCAGGCTTCCTACGCAGGGCTTTTGCTCAACGCTCGCGCCACGGCCGACGACGGCTCCAAGCTCACGGTCTCGTTCCCCGCGGGCTCGACCTTTGCCATCAAGATGCTCGGACGCGCCGACACGCAGTCGGTGGTCCTGCCGACAGTCAGTGCGGTCTTCGGTCGTCGTACCGTCGACTATGTCCTGGATGGGGGTGGCACGCCGGCTCCTCAACATGAGGAGCATTCTCCATCTGCACGGGCTGCGGTATCTGCGGACCCGCAACCCGTGTCCTCGGCGGCCCCTGTATCCTCGAGCGCCAGCGCTCCACAGCAGCAAGCGACGCCGGTGATGGCACCGACCCCGTCGGCGCCTGAACCCGTTGCGCCCAAACCGGCTGCTCCGGTCCCCGGGCCTAAGCCCGCCGCCGCGCCTGCGCCCAAGTCATCCGACCTGGCTAAGGCCCCCTGGCTGCGCTCCGACAACCCCGCCGGCGCTCCTGCCACGGGCAAGCTCCCGACCGAGCCCGCACCCCGAGCGCCCGAGCGCGCGTCCGCTCCCAAGGCTCAGCCCGCCGCGCCGTCTGCGCCGTGGGAATCCGAGCAGGTTCCCTACGACGATGTCATGGTCGGCGGTTTTGCTGCCGATGCCGGCGGGGACGATCTGCCCCCGTTCGACGTGCCGGGTGCGGCGTCCGCGCCCAAGCCCGCTGCAACTGCCCCCAAAGAGGAGGACGCTCCTGCGGCTCCCTGGGAGTCCAACCCCGGCGCGGGCAGCCCCTTCGGCCATCAAGGCGCAGCCCCAAGCATCCCGCAGACCGAGGACGAAGCCAAAGCCCTCATCCGTAGCGTCTTCGGCCAGTCCACCATCTTCAAACCGGTGGAGTAGCTGTACGGGCGGGTATACTGCTCAGGAAGAGACTTCTTTGAACGGAGCGAGCTTATGATGTGGGAATATGTCCGCCTCGAGGACGATACGCAAGTTTCGTATTCCGAAGTCCGTGAGGACAACACGGTGAAGGTCGTTGTGGAGCGCCCGCGCGATTGGGGTTTTGACGCGGCGGAGTGTATCTTGCCGGCATTCAATTGGGTGTCACATGAGGGCTTTAGCGAAGCGGACCTCAAAGAACTCGATGATTTCGTGCGTAACAATGCCCCGCTCATCCTGCGTTTTGCCTACGAAGGCGGACGAGTCTATGCCTAGTCTCTTCCGACTCGGCCATATATCACTTTCTTTTGTCCGGGCGCATCTGTATTTCGGACATGTGTAGTGTGGTGCCGCGTATATCGCATTCGAGCAGACAAGCGCGTGACGGTCGGCCTAGGATGCTGAGGTCGATACGATACGTCGCATGGCCGTCCGTGTACTCGACTTGCTCGGCGTTGACGGTTGCTCCGATTGTAAATAAAGAGCCCAGTTCGGCATCGACAATCTTGGAGTCCTTTATCTTGACCTTGAACTCTTGGTAGAGGGACGGGCTGTTGTAGTAAATGGTTCGGGTTCCGTCGGTGCATTCATTGGTCGTCTCCCATTTGACGACGGGCTGGTCCGAGCTGGCTATCAGCAGTTCTGCTCCAAAAGCTATGGCATGGGTGATGACAACCAGCAATGCCCAGCCGACAAAGAGATAGAGAACCACATATGCAACGGGGTGTTTTGAGCGGATGTTTTGGAGCGCGTCGAGGGCATTCATGGGGGCACCTCCAAATTGCTGTCTGTGACAATCAAATTATACCCTGCCATCATGAGCGCCGCCTCGAGCAGCGGTTTGGCATTTAGCTATTTAGTGGCACACATGAAATGCCGGATTCGGCTCTACTAGATTGAGTATGCGATATTATGCAACCTTGCATAATTCGGCCTTGCATAATCTTTGCGCGTGGTTTGTATTGGAGGACATGTATATCGACTGAGGTAGCGTGTCCGCCCCGCTTGCTTGCCCCGCGCCGTGGTACGATTTTTGAGTTTGAAAGTCCCGTCGCGCTCCGGCTGCCCTTGCAGCTTGTCGCGCGGCCGCACGTAAAGGAGCCATCATGGCCGGTATGAACATGCAGCAAATGATGAAGCAGGCTCGCAAGATGCAGGAGCAGCTTGCCGCCGCGCAGGAAAACCTTAAGTCCCAGACCGTCGACGCCTCTGCCGGCGGCGGCATGGTCAAGGTGACCGTTAACGGCGAGATGGAGCTCGTCAACCTCACCATCGACCCCGATGCCCTCGATCCCGAGGACGTCGATATGCTGCAGGACATGATCATGGCTGCCGTCAACGAGGCCGTCCGCGGTGTCAACGAGCTTGCCAACAAGCAGATGGGCGCCATCACCGGCGGCCTCAACATCCCGGGCATGCCGTTCTAAGACGCGCATATATATGAGTGCCAACCATAGCCTGCAAAAATTGCTCGATGAGCTGGGTCGCCTGCCGGGCATTGGCCCCAAGTCGGCTCAGCGCATCGCCTATTACCTGTTGGAGGCTGACGCCGAGGAAGCGCGCCGCCTGGCCGAGGCCATCCTGGAGGTTAAGCAGGAGGTTCACTTTTGCAGCCGCTGCTTTAACTACGCCACGGCCGACGAGTGCTCCATCTGCCAGGATTCGATGCGCGACACCACTCGCATTTGCGTGGTGGGCGAGCCGCGCGACGTCCAGGCGATCGAGCGCACGGGCAGCTACCACGGTCTCTACCACGTATTGGGCGGCGTGATCAGCCCCATGGACAAGATTGGCCCCGAGCAGCTGCACATTCGCGAGCTGCTGGCACGCTTGGGCCACGAGGACATCCACGAGGTCATCATCGCCACCAACCCCAATATCGAGGGCGAGACCACGGCGAGCTACCTGGCCCGCACTATCAAGCCGCTGGGCGTTGAGGTATCGCGTCTGGCGAGCGGCCTTCCCGTGGGCGGCGACCTGGAGTATGCCGACGAGCTTACGCTTGGGCGCGCCATCGAGGCCCGTCGCACGATTTAGGTGGCGAGCCTGCTCCTGCCGTATGTCTTCATCGCGACGCACGGGGTAGCCATAATTTCCCCGTGCGACTGTAAGTTTGTTGTGCAACAAAGATGCTTTGTATCCGCTTATCGCATGGATGCTTCCACTCGCATCCTTAATTTGCCCATTCGTTGCGCAACCTTTTGGGTTCGCTGATACACTCAAATATGGATTCGAATGAATGCGCCGCTCCCGAGCGGCGTGTTTTTGTTGGAGGAGAACGCATGCGGCCCGGTGGCACTCAGACAAAGCGCGGCGCCGCGGTGCGCATGCGACGCCGACTGGGCTTGGCGCCGCGGGCGTACGCACTGCTGTCTTGCTCGCTGGTGCTGGTCATAGCTGGCGTTTCTGCCTATGGCATGACCGTGCCGTCCATGATGCAGGCACATGCCGCACGCGAACCGCGCGTGGGGCATGAGGTCAAAAGTGACCTGGGGACCACGACTGGATATGCTTGGGCAAGTGTGGTCGCGCATATTGTGTTTGGCACCGGCGACGCGGACGGCGCCGAGGCCCCGGACAACGAAGTCACGCTTGCCAATGGCAAAACCATCGTGCTCACCAACACCAAGATCATCGATCGGTTGTCCAACAATAGCGTGGCGGCAACGGTGAATAAGGTCGAGCAGCAGAAGGAGCAGGACGCCCAGCAGTCCGGAAAGCCCGGTAGCTCGGATACTTCTGGCTCCGGCTCGGATTCGTCGAGTTCGGGCGGTGGCTCTGGGTCGGGTTCCTCTGCCGGAGGGTCTGGAAACGGCGGCTCGACGGGCGGCAACACTGACAACGATGCAAACTCCGGTGGCCTTTCCGCTGCTGAGGAAGAGAGCATTCACAGTTGGCTTGTGACCAAGTACAACATGCTCGACGGCTATGTTTCTCGTGCCAATGACGTGGTTTCGACCTATAACTCTACGGGAGATCCCAGGCCGTGCGACAGCCTGGTCGGGGAGATGTTTGTCATTCGAGCCGAGTTCGGTCGTCAGACATTCTCGCCCCGGTCAAAGTGGTATCAGCAGTATGCCAATCTGTGGGGCTGTTACACCAACCTATGTCAATGGGTCGGCCATTACGGCGATGATGACGTCGCGCTCGGTAACTTCAACAATAACGTGGCGGCGCTTGCCCTATGATGACCGATCTTGCATCCACCACACCACAATCGCTCGGTCGCGATCCCATGGTCGGCCTGCGCCTGGCGCGTGTCGACGGGTTTGAGCCGGCCATTGCGCTCGGTCAGGATGAACTGCCTGCCTATCTGCGTCGTTTTACGATACTGTTTGCCGACGATGCCACCATGCGCCGTGGCGGTATCGGCCGCGTGACGCGTGCCGTCAACGCCCAAGGCGAGGCCGTAGCACTCAAACAGCTCATCTTGCCGACGCGCGATGAGTTTGACGACGATGCCGCCCATGAGGCGCTGGTCGCCAAGTTCAAAGCGGCATTTCGCGAGGAATATGAATGCCATCGCGCCCTTTCGGGCCTTAAGGGCTTTCCCCGCCTCTATGGCTGGGGCGAGGTTGACGGTGTGCCTGCAATTGTCATGGAATGGGTCGAGGGCGAGACGCTTGCCCGCTTGCGTTCGCGACTTGCCGTGGACGATGCCGGCCGCCTATCGCCGCTTGTGGCGGCGCGCTTGGGGCGCGACCTGTTCGACCTGCTCTGCCGCATGAGCCTGGTGGGGGAGGGCTTTGTCCATCGCGATATCTCGCCCGCTAATATTATGGTGCGTACGGCGCGTCTACCGCTTGACCGGCAGCTTGCCGAGGGCACCTTTGACCTGTGCCTGATCGACTTTGGCTCGTCGCTGGCGCTCGAGCCTGCGTCGGCCGTGGCCGGTACCGGCGGCAAGGCGTCGTTTACGGAGCGCTATGCCACGCTGCGTCGCGCGACGGTTGCCTATGCCCCGCCCGAGATGCTCACCGACGATATTCCCAACCTGCGCGCTTTGCGTATGTCGCCGGCGATTGACGTCTATGCCGCGGCAAGCACGGTTTACGAGCTCATTGCCGGCGCCGCGCCATACGAAGCCGCGCCGAGCACTTCGGGCACCTCGGGTTCGCGCAAAAAGACGCGCGACATCGCCAGCCCCTACCGTCTCAAGATGGACACGCTGCCCGACTATCCCATTGGTGCCCATGCGCCCGGTTGCGATTTGACTCAGCTGCTTCGTCGTGAGCCCGATGTGGCGCTCGCTGCGGCCGAGCAGGCCCAGCAGCTGGGGCTTGAGCCGGATTCCGAGGAGCTACGCGATGCGCTGGCGTTTGTCGATGCCCAGCTGTTCGACGTGGTGATGGCCTGTCTGTCCAGCCATCAAAAAGATCGTCCCGAGCCGGCGGCGGTCGAGGCGGCGCTCTCGGCGTTTTGTGACCACTATGCGCAAGATGTCGGTCGTTCGCTCCGCGGCGAGCCGCTCACGCCGTGCCCCATGGATGCGTCTGGCCGCGCGGTTCGTCGCGCGCTGATGGTCGGCGCGACGGTCGTCTGTGGCGTGGTTTGGGCTGTGGTCGTGGTTTCGGCCGCGCTGCTGGCGTCGGGCGCTCGCGTGACGGCGACTTTGGGATCGCTCGTGTGGTCTGGGTCGCTACCGGGTATTATTGCCGCACTGGCGTTGGCGCTGCCAGGCATAGCCGGCGTTGTCGCGGGGGCACTTGCGCGCAATCGGCGCTCGGGCTTCCTGCAGGGTGTGCTTGCGCTTTCTGCCTGCGAGGTTCCGGTGCTGGTTGTGGCTGCATGTAGCGTATTTTCCCAACGCGCCGTGATGGGCGGCCTTGTTGCCGCTCTGGTTGCAACCTATACGCTTACGTGGTTTTTGCTTGCGATGGGCTTTGCCTTTGAACTTTCCGTTTCGGCACCGCGACGCACAAAAGCCCAGATGGCGACTCCGCTTGCCGGTGGAGCCGCAGCTGCCCGTACTTTTGGCGGACCTGTCAAAGTATCGTCCGATTCTATTTCTACGACCAAGGAGGCCTAGGTCATGGCATCTCAAGTTGAGCTCACCCCATGCGGGGCCATGTTTGACATCTTTAAGCGCGCGGCGCATCTGAGCCATATCGAGCTGTGCGGCTTGGTGCTTTCGTCCCGTCCGCTCGCCGACGGCCGCAGCCCGCAGAGCCGAGCCGCCGATCGCTCTTGGGTTTCCCGCTTTATCGTTCGCGCGCCGGTCGGCACGCTTCAGCAGCGCTACTTTGCCGAATACGGTACCTCGGCTGCGCGTATTATGTCGCAACTGGCCCTGCGCCAGCGCAATCCCATGGACTCCACGGCTGTGATCAATATGGTGTGCGGTCCTGCAGGTGAACCGATGGTGCGCGCGCTCGAAGAGTGCCACCAGGACACGAATCTCTATCGCAACGCGCTCGATCGCCTGTCCCAGGCGGCGGAACTCATGCCCGCCGAGCGCGCCGAGGCCGTGCTGGTGCTGTTTGTCGCCGTCGGTTGTTCGGCGGATGTGCGGTCCTCGGTGAACTATGCCATCGACTACGTGCACGCGACCTGTGGCGGAGGCACCTCCACGCCGCGTTCGCTTGGCATGTCGATGACCGCGGGCGAGCGCGAACCCGCCCCGGCGCATCCCTTGGGCTTGCTGCGCGTGCAAAACAGTTTTGTCGTGAGCGCCCCGCGTTGGATTCAGCCGAGCGAGCAGGGTGTTGAGATTGGCGCGCTGGCCACTGGTGAGGGCGATATTACCGACGTCGGCGACGATGTCTCGGCCCGCCATGCCCATATCTGGTGCGATGCTCAAAATATCTGGCACGTCGAGGACTTGTCGTCCACCAACGGAACCGTGGTGGTAAACGGGGCCACGCGCGTCTGCATTCAGGTCGAGCCCGGCCGTTCCGCCCAACTCAATCCCGGCGACGAGCTCAAGCTCGGCGAATCCACTACCTATGCCATCCTCTTCGGTGCCCTCTAGCCGGCAGTTAAGGACGTTCCTTTTCTGCCGGCACTTGGGGACACTCCTCGGCGCGCCAGAGCCGGTCGCCTGGGGATGGAGAGGCCATTTTGGCCCTTGGCGGTCAGTCGGGGCGAAACTAGAAGATCTTTCCGATTCGCGGCTGTTCATGCTTGTAGAGCATCTAAAACAATAGGATGTTATTCTGGAATATGCCGGGTGCGTGAACTTGCCTGTCTTAGCCTTAATAAGGTATAGGGGAGTTTGGCTCAGGGGTTCCGTGTTGTTCTTCAGCGCAGTATTGTGGGACAGATTTGCTGAGATTGGCGCCTTACACCGCAGAGCGCACGGAAGGCTCTCGATTTGTGTTCTGGCCCCAGAATACAGGGCCTGATACTTACCAACTGTGGCATGGATGTAACATCTGTAGAAATCAACCCTTTTGTTGTCGACCTTTGTAAGAAAAACACTGCCATCAACTCTTTGGATGACGAAACTAGGGTGCTTGAGGGGAGCCTTTACTCCCCTCTGAGAGATGACTCATGTTTTTCGCTTGTCGTTGTGAATCCTCCGTTACTGCCGATTCCGGATGAGATTCCTTATCCCTTCGTTTGAGATGGAGGACAATCGGGTCTGGATAAAACACTTCGTATTCTTAAGGGTGGCGATACGCATTTAGAGAAAAACGGTAAATACTGCTAATAGGGGTGACGACGATGGTGCGGGGGCGACCCGCGATGCTCTCATCAATACGTCGGATACTTGGGAAATCAGGTCTAGATGCATGTATGATGATGCTGTGTGGCTATTCAATTAATCCGCGTTCCGAATGGGTGCAGGGTATAGCTGCGACATCGTATGCTTTTGACCCGGCGCGATACTCAGATATTTCTGAGGCGGTTGACGAAGTTTATACGCACTATGCCGCGCAAGGCGTTTCGGAAGTTTGCACATCTACGTTACGGGCTTAGGTTTCTTCAAGCGAGCAGGCCGGTTGCGTTATTTCGAGCGATTTTTCTAGTCTAGACGACAAAAGGCAAAGGATTTGATGGGTATAAAACGCGGACGTTTGTGGGCGGATGCTCAAATCTATTGTGGCAATCGGGCGGTTGAAAAAGATATTTCAACCGCCCGATTGCCAGGTTCGTCGGAGGAGATGTCCGATTCCGACTCTCTTGTAGGAAGAGCTTGAGATCGTATTGACCCAAGGCAATCTTAAAGCAGTCTCATTGGCAAATCTTCGCTCCTGTTGTGTTGAGGTGTAAGGTATCAGTGATTGATGTTTTGTGGCGGGTAGATTGGGGCCTTCCTTGATTCGATGCGTTCTCTCGAGGTTCATCAGAGCAAAAGGGGCTTTCGTCTTCATTGCTATCACGGTGATTGGAACCGCTCTCTCCTATGCCATGCCATACGTGAACGGGAAATTCTTAGATTTTCTTCTCGGTAACCGCAGCGAAAGAGACGCCGTACTCTTCGCGCTCCTGGTTGCGTCAATAGGAGTTTTCTCCACCCTCTTTACTTATTTTGCAGGAACACTTTCCATTCGCATAACCACGAGACTTTCCTTTGATCTTCTCAGGGAGGCCGTCTTGCGTTTTGAAAGAGACGATTACTTGGTGAGTCGGACCATCGATCCAGCCTATACAACGCAACGGATTATTTCCGACTCTAGCGTGGTCTCATCCTTCGTTTTGGCGAATTTTATCAGTGCGCCGCTGTCCATTGTAGCCATTCCCATCGTATTGCTTATCATATGGTCAATTGATTCAACTCTCGCGGTGTTTTCCATCATTCTCCTCATCGTGTATTTCTGTGTAATTACTGGGTTGAGGAAACTTTTGTATAGGGTCACGTATGAGAAGAAAGAGGCGGACAGCGCCTTTTACGCCGCAATTGCATCGCAGCTTAATCAGATTCTCAACATTCAACTGACATCTTCGTACGGCAAGAGCGAACAAGCGCTCGACGCTGGGTTTAAGAGCTATTTTCCCAAAGTTTTGCGCTCCGGAAAGCTATCATATTCTCTGACATCGCTCGATGGTCTTTTCGCAGCGTTGTTTCAAGCGGTGATACTTGTTGTTTCCGGAGTACGAATCATTAACGGAACTATGTCAATAGGCGAGTACACTATCATCGGTACATACTTCGCGGTTCTCTTTAAGACTTTGAAAAGTATGATGTCATTGTTCAAATCCTATCAAGATGCCAAAGCATCATGGGATAGGACGGCTATCGCGACGAGAGAAAAGGAGAGATCGGGGTGGAATCGGACCGATTTAGCTAAACTCGATGAAATAAATGACATTTCGGTATCTGATTTGGAATTCTCGGTTGCCCTTCCAGACGGATCTGTCCGAGAGGTCCTCGGCGGGTTTTCTTTCAAGTTTTCCGGTCCTGGTACATATTGCATAGTTGGGGAAAACGGAAGAGGCAAGACGTCGCTTCTTTACTTGATGCTCGGGCTATACTCATCGAAAGGCAAAGTAAAATACAACGGCGTGCCAATCGAAGAATGCGACTTGGATTACATACGTGCGAGAGAGATATCGTGCTGCCCACAGTCGTGCTTCGCGCCGGACGAAACGGTGAAAGAGCTGTTAGAGTATTTCGACACGCCCTTTTCTTCCTATCACCGGGGTGTAGATGGCCTACTTTCGCTGGAAAACAGCGTGAAGGAGTTGCTCGGGAAACGTTGCTCCGCGCTTTCGGGCGGTGAGCTGCGCCGAGTGTACTTATGGTCGGCGATTTCACGCAAGTCGTCAGTTTTGGTACTCGACGAGCCCACGACTGGGTTAGACGCTGTAAGCCGCGCCGAGCTTGCGGCCTATGTTAAGCGCAACAAGCAAAGCCAGCTGATCATCATTGTCTCTCACGATGACGAGATGGTCGGCGCGGTAGAAGGGGTAGTGGATTTAGGCAGCATGTACCGGGGTAAATGCTGACAAGTGTAGTGCTACCCAACTGACAGAGATAACAAAAAAGCGATGCAGATGCACGTAGCATTCAGTCGGTTCGGACTCGGTGCCTTCACGCCATCGCAACGCTTTCAGATATAGTTCTCATTCTCTTACTAAAGGAAACTTTAGTCTACGTTGTCTTGTCGAGACAGAGGTGAAGCGAAGTGTTGTCGCGACGTATCTTATTCCAGGTGGCTCAGTATCATCGTGAGAATCACACCAAAGTGTACTTACAATTCTCGTGTCCCACGGACAACATGAACTGAGCATTGAGGTTCCACCCTTTGCTGCAACTACACGGGGTTGGACGGCAATGAATATGCCGGGCCGCATGCCACGCGCAGCGGGGGTCCATGCCCCAGTATGTTGCCTACAGCAGCCTCGATGTCCACGCACACATCATCTCTGCCTTCGTGTTCAATCCGTTTGCCGGAGAGTGCGAGGGTTACAAGGCCGTAGAATACGAGCCGAACAAATGAAATGCGGTATCGACGCATAGGATTAAACTGACGATTGCTTTGCACCGAAAATACGCCCGGAAAGCCGCTATGGGTGGCGGCCCGGGTTAAATTGAGAGGCCCGTCCGATCACTTTCATGTGACGAACGGTCGGGCTTCTTATTCCACTTGCCAATGCTCGGCTCATATTGGAAGAAAGCTACGCTAATGTTTGCGTGATACTCCTATTTTTTCCGAAGAAAGAATCGGATAATGAAGAATAACAATAAAAAAGGTGCCAGATATAAAGCAAGTACAAAGGTTAATCCAACGAGACCTTGCAATAATGGCATAACTCCTCCCAGACACGAGATTTTGGTATTTGTCCCCATCTTATTTTGAATTGGACCAAATAGTTCCTAGACACAAAAACTACTCGTCAACTGGATCGCACCAATCTGCTGGCAAAACACAGCTTGATTCTTTATCGACATAGCACCAATCCGCAACAGGGCACTCGGCGATGTCGTAAAAATTGCATATATCAACTCCAAGACAACAAGGCTCAACGGGAGTATGTTCATTTGAACCAACAGGATGGATATGCTTCATAACAGCTCCTCACCTTAATCCAATTAGAGACTACGTTTGATCAATGCCACAGTGATCTACAACGCAGATGCTGCCGCCATCCATGTCATAGTCGCAGTAATCGTATGCACCACAGCCATCTGCTTTATCATAAACAGTACAGATGTCAGTAATGCCCAAGAGGCAGTCAAAAGACATCGGCTTCACGCCTGCCTCGTCGCCACTTCCTGGATTAATCGGATGAATATGCTTCACGACTACCTCCCTTTGAGTGCAGAAAAACCTCAATATTGTGTATAACAAACCAAGATGTCTAGTTCACCATATTTCTAGAATGGTTTCGGCGAACGTAGCAATAAGCTTCGCAGACGGTAATCAGAAGAACGAACACCTCCACAATGGTGACAGCAATGCGCTGAACCGCTTATTCCGATACAGTAGCTTCTCGTTGATTTTTCTCCTGCGAAGATGAGTGGCGGGAAATAAGGTCAAAAGCCATCTCGTAGCACATTTTTCTATATTCACATGATGCAGGGTGTAGACTCTTGGGCAAGTAGCCGTGCTCGTCTGCAGCCTCCCAGCTACAGCCCCCACCACAGAAAGACCGAGCCCAACAGTCCGTACAGTCAATTCTTTTTTCGACACCCTGACTCCAGTTTTCAATATACCTAGTTTCGTCAATTCCGGTGACGATGTTGCCCATTTTGAATCGCATCATCCCGACAAACCTGTGACAGGGGTATACGTCCCCTTCGGGAGTCACGGAAATAAAACGCCTGCCAGCCCCGCATCCGACAAAGGCGATCCTGTTGCTCATAATCAAATCAACTGCAGTTTTCAATGTTCTAAACAAGGGCTTTTCCCCTTGATCAATCTGTTTGAGATATTGATCCGCCAAATCTATTAGGCCCGCCCTGATTTTGTTTAATGAGTGTTCGTCGAGTTTGATATTCTCATCGAATGAGCTCACGGGCGAGAAGTAAATCCTTCTGAAGCCCATCTCTTTAAACTGAAGATAGTCTTCAACAAGGTTACAGTTATTATTTGTTAAGGTCGCTCTTGCGCCGAAGGGGAACGACTCGGAAAAACGACGAACGTTTTTGTCGATATCGGAGAAAGAGCCGCCTCCCGTCTTGTACGGGCGCGATGCATCGTGCTTGCATCCTGTACCATCGAGACTAATCAGAACAGAAAACCCGTGCTCCTTGAAAGAATTCACAGCAGTGTCATTCAAAAGCGTTCCGTTGGTCGTAATAGAATAGGTAAAGTTTCTATTGGGGTATATTCTTTTTGAATAGTCGACCGTTTTCCATATCAGCGGCTCGTTAATCATGGGTTCCCCACCAAAAAAGACGATTGCAAGCGTTTCGTTTTCCGATGAACTTGCGACGAGGTAGTCGACCGCCTTGAAGGCTATCTCGTCTGTCATCAGCAGAGGAGACGTTCCATAATCTCCTTTACCGGCAAAACAGTAACTACAACCAAGGTTGCATGCATGTGAAACGTGGAGTTCGATGGATCTAAGTTTTCGAGGCGTGTCTTTTGTTAAGAAAGTCCGCTCAGACAATCGTTGATACTCATCAATGTCGTCTTCAAGTTCTGCTATGGTCGTTTGGTCGTAGCCTTTCGCAGCAAGTGACTTTGTTAGCAACTTCGAGTTGACCGTTCTTCCCGATGCTTCAAATATGCGAAGCGCATCTTCTGATGCTTGGTCAACCTGAAAGCAATTGCGAGTGACCTCATCGAAGCAGTAACGACGATCACTTACTGAGAAAAAATGCATACGTTCCTCAATTTCATGCTGGACTGGCACTAACCTTGTTTATTGTTACGCAGCTATAAAAAACCACCAGCGGGGATTCGGTGTGCGGCCCAATCGGACTCCCAAAAGGTTCTATTTGAGACTGGCAAGCTTTGTGTTGTTGGCACTTCGACAGCGCTCTTTATTCCAACATGGAGCCTCGCAGTTTGAGTCGACTTGCCTCTGGAAGGTCCGATCTCAACTTGATTTAGGATGAAAACAGATTACAGGCGCGCTCCTCTAGAAAGAAAGGAAACCAATCGCCGCCTTTCACCAGGAAAGTTTTTATAGCCCACCTCGAGCAAAATGAAAGATGCGAGAGCGATTGGGGAACAACGCGAATCTCCCCTTTTGGGTGGGAGCGAGCCTTCAGCCACCGGCGAACGACTCGCCCTGGTCAGAATCTGGAAGTGGTGCCGGGCCGCTTGGGCCTCCCCGGTGACTTCGTGGGGCTTACCTGCCTGACGTCGAGGAGTACATCCGCAAGATTCGTTCCCTATGCCGTTTGCTCTCACGCCCGCCTTGGTTCCAAGTCGGGCGAGCACGAGGTCGCGCCGGCGCATCCGCTGGGACTGCTGCGCGTGCAAAACGGCTACGCGGTGAGCGTCCCGCGCTGGATTCAGCCGAGTGAGGAAGGCGTCGAGATCGGCGCGCTGGCAACGGGGGAGGGCGGCATCACCGATGTGGGCGATGACGTTTCGGCTCGCCATGCCCACGTGTGGTGCGATGACCAAAATGTCTGGTACGTTGAGGACCTGTCGTCCACCAACGGAACCGTGGTGGTAAACGACGCGACGAACGTCTGCACCCAGGTCGAGCCCGGCCGCTCCGCCCAGCTCAACCCCGGTGACGAGCTCAAGCTCGGAGAATCCACAACCTACGCCATCCTCCTCGGCGCCCTCTGACTCATCTCCTAAATAAGTTGCGGTGAAATAGGGGCTGTTTAAGGCTACGGCCGGCAAAAACAGTTCCTATTTCACCGCAGCTGCCATTTGGTCCCTCGGTGACGGAAGGATCAATTTTGCCCTTGATGGTCACCCAAGGTAAACCTTTACCGCCCACCTATATTTGTCGAAATTACACTTGACGGCGGGGTACAATAAACCCGCATGCGGATTTCCGTTGCGGGCGCTTCCCATCGCCGGGGCGTGCCCGGGAGCATCCGGCATGCGGCCTTTGCGGCGCTCGGTCATGTGCAAGACGGGTAGCTGGGCCTGTGGAGCGCGTGAAGCCCTCCTCGCCTCGGCATGCCTTCTCTCCACGCCATGCACCTGCTGCCAAGTCCGCCTGCCAGATGATCGGAAGCAACAACGAAAATCCCATCACGCCAACATCCCGGCGATCGCCGGGGCCTGTATACCTATATGAGAGGAGAGGGGTATATGGCGCGTAAGTTTAAGTCTATGGACGGCAACGAGGCGGCCGCATATGTTTCGTATGCGTACACCGAGGTAGCGGGAATTTATCCCATTACGCCGTCCAGCCCGATGGCCGACCATGTCGACCAGTGGGCGGCCCAGGGTCGCAAGAACATCTTCGGCACCCCGGTCAAGGTCGTCGAGATGGAGTCCGAGGCAGGTGCAGCCGGTACCGTTCACGGTTCGCTGGGCGCCGGTGCTCTGACCACCACCTACACGGCTTCTCAGGGTCTGCTCCTGATGATCCCGAACATGTACAAGATCGCGGGCGAGCAGCTCCCGGGCGTTTTCCACGTCTCCGCGCGTTGCGTCGCTTCGCACGCCCTGAACATCTTTGGCGATCACTCCGACGTCATGGCCTGCCGTCAGACCGGCTTCGCCATGCTCGCCGAGGGCAACGTCCAGGAGGTCATGGACCTCTCGCCGGTGGCTCACCTTGCCGCCATCGAGGGCAAGACCCCGTTCCTTAACTTCTTCGATGGCTTCCGCACCAGCCACGAGATCCAGAAGGTCGCCATGTGGGACTACAAGGATCTGGCCGAGATGTGCGACATGGACGCCGTCCAGGCTTTCCGCGATCACGCGCTCAACCCTGAGCACCCGCATACCCGCGGCAGCCACGAGAATGGCGACATCTTCTTCCAGAACCGCGAGGCCTGCAACAAGGTCTACGACGAGCTTCCCGCCGTCGTCGAGGGCTACATGAAGAAGATCAACGAGAAGCTCGGCACCGATTACGGCCTGTTCAACTACTACGGCGCTCCCGATGCCGATCGCGTCGTCGTGTGCATGGGCTCCTTCTGCGACGTGCTCGAGGAAGTCATCGACTACCTCAACGCTCACGGCGAGAAGGTCGGCCTGGTCAAGGTTCGCCTGTTCCGTCCGTTCTCCATCAAGCACTTTGTCGACGTTCTCCCCGAGACCGTCAAAAAGATTGCCGTCATGGACCGTACCAAGGAGCCGGGTTCCATCGGCGAGCCGCTCTACCAGGACGTCGTCTCCGCTCTCTACGAGGCTGGCAAGACGGGCATCAAGGTTGTCGGCGGCCGTTATGGTCTGGGCAGCAAGGACACGCCTCCCGCGTCCGCGTTCGCTGTCTTCGAGGAGCTCAAGAAGGACGAGCCCAAGCGTGAGTTCACCATCGGCATTGTCGATGACGTGACCAACCTGAGCCTGCCCGAGGCCGAGGATGCGCCCAACACCGCAGCCCCCGGCACCATCGAGTGCAAGTTCTGGGGTCTGGGTGGCGACGGTACCGTCGGCGCCAACAAGAACTCGATCAAGATCATCGGCGACCACACCGACAAGTACGTCCAGGCCTACTTCCAGTACGACTCCAAGAAGACCGGCGGCGTCACCGTCTCGCACCTGCGCTTTGGTGATTCCCCGATCCGTTCGCCGTACTACGTGACCAAGGCCGACTTTGTCGCCTGCCATAACCCCAGCTACATCGTTAAGGGCTTCAAGATGGTCCGCGACGTCAAGCCGGGCGGCACCTTCCTGGTCAACTGCCAGTGGAGCGACGAGGAGTTCGCCGAGCACATGCCCGCCGTGGCCAAGCGCTACATCGCGAACAACAACGTCAACGTCTACCTGATCGACGCTATCGACCTGGCGGCCAAGGTCGGCATGGGCAAGCGCACCAACACGGTGCTCCAGTCCGCCTTCTTCGCGTTGGCCAAGGTCCTGCCCGCCGAGGATGCCCTGCAGTACATGAAGGACGCGGCTACCAAGTCCTACATGAAGAAGGGCCAGGCTATCGTCGACGCCAACCACAAGGCCATCGATGCCGGCGCTACCGCCTTCCGTAAGTTCGAGGTTCCGGCCGACTGGGCTACTGCCGAGGATGCCGCCCCCGTCGAGCTCTCCGAGGAGACCAAGTCCGCTATCGCCCAGCAGGTCAAGAACCTGCTCGAGCCCATCGATCGCATGGACGGCGACAGCCTGCCTGTTTCCGCCTTCGTCGATTGCGCCGACGGCCAGTTTGAGCTGGGCGCCTCCGCATACGAGAAGCGCGGCGTCGCCGTGGTCGTTCCCCACTGGGACGAGACCAAGTGCATCCAGTGCAACCAGTGCGCCTACGTGTGCCCGCATGCCACCATCCGTCCGTTCGCGATGACCGAGGACGAGGCCGCCGCCGCGCCCGAGGCTACCCGCACGCTCGACGCCATGGGCCCCAAGGCCAAGGGCATGAAGTTCACCATGGCTGTGTCCCCGCTCGACTGCATGGGTTGCACCAACTGCGTCAAGGTCTGCCCCAAGGGCGCCCTCGAGATGGTTCCCACCGAGCAGGAGATGGACCAGCAGCCCGTTTGGGACTACATGGTCGAGAACGTCTCCGAGAAGAAGGAGCTCATCGCGGCCAACGTCAAGGGCAGCCAGTTTAAGCAGCCCTACCTGGAGTTCTCTGGTTCCTGCGCCGGTTGCGCCGAGACCGCCTATGCACGTCTGGTGACCCAGGTCGCCGGCGACCGCATGTTCATTTCCAACGCCACCGGCTGCTCCTCCATTTGGGGTAACCCCGCTGCCACCGCTCCTTACTGCAAGGACAAGGACGGTCACGGCCCGGCGTGGAACAACTCCCTGTTCGAGGACAATGCCGAGCACGGTCTGGGCATGGCCGTTGGCTATGAGGCCGTTCAGCACAAGCTGATCGCCGCTACCCAGGACATCATCGCTGCCGATGGTCCGTCCGATGAGCTCAAGGCCGCCGGCCAGGCTTGGATCGACTCCGTCAACGACGCCGAGGCCTCCAAGACCGCTGCCGCTGCCTACGTTGCCGAGCTCGAGAAGTGCGGCTGCGACGCTTCCAAGGCGATCCTCGCCGACAAGGCTTACCTCACCAAGAAGTCCTTCTGGATCTTCGGCGGCGACGGCTGGGCCTACGACATCGGCTTCGGTGGCCTGGACCACGTCCTGGCTTCCGGCCACAACGTCAACGTCTTCGTCTTCGACACCGAGGTTTACTCCAACACCGGTGGTCAGGCCTCCAAGGCCTCGAACTTGGGCCAGGTCGCTCAGTTCGCCGCCGCCGGTAAGGTGACCAAGAAGAAGTCTCTGGCCGAGATTGCCATGAGCTACGGCTACGTCTACGTGGCACAGGTTGCCATGGGCGCCAACCCGGCTCAGACCCTCAAGGCCATCCACGAGGCCGAGGCCTACGACGGCCCGTCCCTCATCATCGGCTACAGCCCCTGCGAGATGCACTCCATCAAGAAGGGCGGCATGCAGAACTGCCAGGCCGAGATGAAGAAGGCTGTCGAGTGCGGTTACTGGAACCTCTTCCGCTTCAACCCCGAGGCTGCTGCCGGCAAGAAGTTCTCACTCGATTCCAAGGAGCCCGCGGGCGGTTATCAGGAGTTCCTGATGAACGAGGCCCGTTACGCTTCGCTGACGCGTTCCTTCCCCGAGCGCGCCGAGGAGCTCTTCAAGGAGAACGAGCAGGCCGCTATGGACCGCTACGCTCACCTGTTGAAGCTCAAGACGGTGTACAACGAGGCCTAGGTCTCCCACCGCAGGATCTGAGGGCTAACCTTCGCGGACGTCCTCGGACATGAAAGAACCCCCGCTGCGCAGTTCACTACGTGCGGCGGGGGTTCTTTCGTCCCGGTCGCTGTTTCGCGACTTTGCCGCGAAAGGCGCGTTACTTTGGGCGTGGAAGGGACTGGATTGTGGATTTGGATGATCTAGAGAGATATGGGCGCAAACGAGAAATCGTTGTTGGGGTCGTCCTTTTCCATAAACTCATCGAGACAGAATGTCATATAAATTGGGACGTACAGGACCTTGCCCTCTTTGCTAAGGTTCTCGCGGCTTAACACAACGGCCTCGGGAATTTTGTACTCGCTCACACTCATCAGACGGTCGAGCGCCGTATGCGCTCGAACCTTCTTGCCCGATTTGACCTCGATCGGGACAACATGCCCGCTGGTGCCCTCGACCACAAAGTCAACTTCGCCGACTTCGCGTGTCTGGTAGTACCACGCATCCGCCCCGAGAGCAACAAGCTCCTGCGCGACCACGTTCTCGTAGAGGCCGCCGAGGTTGGGGGTTTTCATATCAAGATAGACGGCGCGTGCCGTGCTGCCGGGATATCGCGATGCGAGCATTCCTGTATCAGACTCGTATAGTTTAAAAGCTGTCGCTTTCTCCGTCCTCTTGAGAGGACTCCGTGCCTCCGTCACCTGGGGAACCATCACTCCAACGCCCGCGTTCACCAGCCATAGGAAATCCCGCTCGTATTTTTGAAGACGAGCCCCCTCTCCCAGAGACGAAACAACAAAGCGATGAGACTCCGCCTCAAGTTGAACCGGAATTTGCTCGAAAATCGAGCGAACGTTAAACGCTCGAGTCGATGCATATTTAGAGATATCACTTTTGTACTGATCGACTAGCTGAATTTGAAGCTCACGCGTTCTCACGAGCGAATAACCCGAATCGATATAGTTCTGAACGACCTCCGGCATGCCGCCGCAAACGATATAGGCTCTAAAGTTCTTGAGCATCGCCTCATGAATATAGTTTTCGACGGGTCGCCTTTCGACAAGGCGGCTGCGAATTCCTGCAAGCACATTCTCGCTGACGCTGTTTGCCCAACAAAACTCTTCAAAATCCATCGGCCGCATAACAATGTGCTCGACATACCCTACCGGAAAAGAAGAGATTCCCCTAAACTCGGTCCCAAGCATAGACCCCGAGAAGACATAGCTAAAGCGCCCGTCCTCGACCAATGCCTTCATAAGCGTGACAATCTGCGGATACTCCTGAATCTCGTCGACAAAGATAAGGGTATCTCCCTCAACAAGCGGTGCGTCTGCAAGAAGGGCCACACGGTTGATAAAGTCAATGGCGTTCTTGGCGCCAGCAAGTACATCCTTTGCCTCGGTATCGAGCAGCAAATTGACCTCATAATACGATGCGTAGTTGTCTTTTCCAAACGTGCGAATCGCATAGCTCTTGCCTATCTGACGTGCGCCAGTAACAAGCATGGCCTTATTAGAGTTATTCTTCCAGCTCAAAAGCCTGTCAGTGACCTTACGGCGTAGCATTAAAACCCCTAAATGACAAAAATTGGCAAATAGATTTGCCCCTAATCATACAAAAATTTGCGAATAGATTTGCCCCAAATCATACAAAAAATGGCAGATAGCAAAGCTTGCTTCGGTCTCAAAGCCGCCGAACCGGCACGGTACTTTACGAAAAGGCGTGCGGCGCTGTTGCTGAGGGTGGCCAAGTCGACAGTGTCGCCGTTGACGTTCTCGGTTGCCTAGGCGCGCAGGAGCGAAAGGGCGTCAGCGGCGTTCATGCAGTACCCGACGGTAAAGTTCCATACTGCGAACTCACAGTCGTTTGCCGAAGGGTGAGACGCGATTGATTATTCCCTAAGTTGGATGAAAAACGCCATGTTATTGCAGGGCTGCATACTCGTCCAATAATTGCATAGAATCTCGTATAGTGCGAGTAAGATTTTGCGCTATCTGTTTTGTGTTTAGCAAAGATATAGTTTGCATAATCCAGCTTAATCCTCGCTCCATTTAAATAAAGTCGCACGTAAATGGCGTAAACATATCTGATCTGGGTTTCTGTACGCTGAGCGGATAAAAACGACCGTTCACCGCTCAACTATTTTCAAAATGAATAAAATGAGCGATAAAGAGAATATAAACCTTAATAAACTCGCGTATCGCACGGGCGCGGGTTATTAATGGGTTGTAGGCCTTTTACAGAAAGGATTCCAGCAATGTCTAAGCCTCTTGGCAAGCCCGATCGTATTGTCGTCGCCCTCGGCGGCAACGCCCTCGGCAACAACCCCGTCGAGCAGATCCAGGCCGTGAGCAACACCGCCCACGCTCTCCTTGGTCTTATCGAGCAGGGTAACGAGATCATCATCACCCACGGCAACGGCCCGCAGGTCGGCATGATCCAGAACGCCTTCGCCGCTGCCCACGACGCCATCGGCACCCCCGAGATGCCGCTGCCCGAGTGCGGCGCCATGTCCCAGGGCTACATTGGCTACCACCTGCAGCAGGGCATCGGCCGCGAGATGCACAAGCGCTATAAGCGTTGGCACGCCGCCACCGTCGTCACCCAGATCGAGTGCGACCCGGACGATCCCGCGTTCAAGAACCCGACCAAGCCGATCGGCCCCTTCTACACCGAGGAGCAGGCCAAGGAGTTCATGGCCGAGGATCCTTCCAAGGTCTTCGTCGAGGATTCCGGCCGCGGCTGGCGTCGCGTCGTCGCTTCCCCTGATCCCAAGAAGATCGTCGAGGCTGACTCCATCCTCAACCTGCTCGACAACGAGTTCATCGTCATCGCCTGCGGTGGCGGCGGCATCCCCGTCGTCCGCGACTACGAGAACAAGGGCTGCTACAAGGGCGTTCCCGCCGTCATCGACAAGGACCTGGGCGGCGAGCTGCTGGCCGAGGACTGCGACGCCGACGTCCTGTTCCTGCTGACCGCCGTTGAGCATGTCGCCATCAACTTTGGCAAGCCCAACCAGGAGGAGCTCGAGGACATCACCGCCGACGAGGCCGAGCGCCTGGCCGACGAGGGCCAGTTCGGCAAGGGTTCCATGGAGCCCAAGGTCCGCGCCGCCATCAAGTTCGCCCGCTCCCGCAAGGGCCGCACCTGCATCATCGGCGCCCTGGACAAGGCCGCCGAGACCATGGCCGGTCTCTCCGGTACCCGCATCCACGAGTAGCCTCTACTCTGTTGCCTCTCTCGTGGGCGCCAGGCAAGACGCCCACAAACTAGCCTCTCTTCATGAGCCCCGCAGTCCGCTCCGGCTGCGGGGCTTTTGCTATTCACCTAGTCATTGGGGACAAACCCGGCACTTGGGGACGGTCCTTTCCTGCCGGCAGCTTGGGACAGTCCTTAATAGTCATTGGGGACGTTCTTAAACGACTAGTCAAACAAGAACGTCCCCAATGACTACTCATTTAAGTCTGTCCCCAATGACTGCACAATGGCTGGGAAGGCGCATCCCACACCGACGCATTGCCTTCGGGCCCTTTCCCCAGGCTCTCCATAGCTCAGCTGAACTCCCCGCAACCTGTTCCGGGTTGGCGGAACGAGCGCGACGTGGAGTGTCATTCTTTACCGCGTTAGACTAGACGCAGGGAAAGGAGGAGGACATGGATGCTCGCGTCAAGCAGCTTGTAAATATGATCGAGGACGCTCAGCCTGTCGCTGTCGCGGTACTTGCCAAGCGTCTCGAGGTAAGCGAGCGCGCCGTGAGAAACTATATCCATCGCGCAAACGACAACCTTGCAGGGGTTGCACGCATCGTTGGCAGCAAGGGGCAGTATCGTATCGATGTTGCACGTGCAGATGAGCTTGCTCGCTTGCTAGACGGTGCGGCTCTGGCCCATCCGGGCATTCCTGATACGCGCGACGGCCGTGTGTCCTTCCTTCTTAACGACCTCCTAATGCGGTCCCAGTGGGTGACGATTGAGGAGTATGCGGATTTACTCTACGTTTCGGCGCGGACTCTGTCCAATGACATGCGTCTGGTAGAGCAGAAACTCGCCCAATTTGACTTAGCGCTTGAAAAGCGCCCACGCTACGGAATCCGCGTTGCGGGCGGGGAGTCGCAACGGCGCCTGTGCCTGGCCTCGCTGGTGAGGCCCGTGTTGCCCGACACCGACGATGCAAAGCTCGCCGAGCACCTGCGGGCCATCGCCGCATGTGTGGACGATGCCCTGACGGCCTCGCCCGTCACGGTGAGCTCGCTGGCATCCCGCAATCTCATCATGCATCTTTACATCGCTCTTGGCCGCATCGAGCAGGGCTGCTATGTCCCAGCTGCAGAATCGGACGTTCAAAAACTGGAGGGAACGCGCGAATACGCCGCGGCTTTCCAGATTGCCGCAAACATCAAGGATGCCCTGGGCGTGAGCATGCCCCGAGAAGAGGTTGCCTTTATCGCAATCCATTTGCTCGGCAGGGGCACGGGCGTGCCCGAGAAGGGCTCTGCCGTTATCTCGGACGAGATGTGGGAGATTGCTTCCGAGATGGTACGTGCGGTCAACGATGAGTTTAGGTTTGACTTTAGCAGCGATCTTGAACTTCGCATGAACCTTGCTCGGCATATTGGCCCTCTGGGTTATCGCCTTGAATATCACATGCATATGGATAACCCCATGCTGCCCGATATCAAGACGAGGTTTCCGTTGGCCTATTCGATGGCGGCCGGCACCTCGCAGGTACTCGAGCGTCATTTTGGCAGCCAGCCCTCTGATGAGGAGCTCGGCTACATCGCCATGGCATTTGCCCTGGCCCTCGAGCAGCAAGCCGACCAGCCGCGTCGCAAACGCATCCTGATCGTGTGCGCCTCGGGAGCGGGAAGCGCCCGTATGCTCGAGCACCAGTACCGCAAGCAGTTTGGTATGTATATCGAGTCGATTGAGACATGCGACGTCGCCCGCGTGGGAACGCTCGACTTTTCGCACATCGACTACGTGTTCACAACGGTGCCGCTCAACGTCAAGTTGCCTGTGCCCGTCCGCGAGGCCGATTTCTTCTTGGAGACGAGCGATGTCAACGCTATCCGCAAGGTGCTGAGTGATGACGCTGCGCAATCGGACTCCCTGAGCGCTTTCTTTAGCCGTGCCCTGTTCTTCAACCGCGTTGAGGCGTCGTCGAAGCAGGCCGTTCTCCGATATCTCTCCGAGCGCGCCGTCGAGAGCGGCCGTGTCGATGCCCAGTTTGCCCAAGAGGTTGCCGAGCGCGAGAGCGCGAGTGCCACCTCGTTTGGCAATGGGGTGGCCATGCCCCATGGGATGCATCCTTTGAGCGCCGAGGCCTTTGTTACCGTGGGCCTGCTCGAACATCCCATTCTTTGGGACGAATACGGCCATGAGGTCGATATCGTCTTTATGGTGTCGTTTGCCCGGTCGGGCGGCGATGAGGCGCGGATCTTGAGCTCGCTGCTCGCTGAGATCTTTATGGACCGCCAGGGGGTCGAGCGCTTACGCGAGCGCCGGTCCTGGCATGAGCTGATGGCGCTTGTGCAAGCGCATACGGCTTAAGACTTCTTTTGTCGATGACGCTGTCAGTCTACCTGCAATAAACCTCGAGGATTGCGGGCGGGAGATAGGTGTTTCGAATATTCAAGTACAAACCAGACATCACGGGAGAGGAGACCGTTATGGACGATCAGGGAACCGAGATGGTTTCGTTTCAGCTGGTCGCTGCAGCGGGAGAGGCACGCAGCCTTGCCTTCGAAGCCCTTGAAAAGGCAAAGGCGGGGGATTTTGGCGCTGCCACCAAACTCATGAAGCAGTCAAAGGATGCGGGAATCAAGGCTCACCACATCCAAACGCAGCTGCTTTCGACCGAGGCGGCGGGCGAGCATCTGTCGGTGGATGTGTTGCTGGTCCATGCTCAGGACCACCTCATGTGCTCCATGCTTGCTCAGGAGCTCGTGCAGGAGCTGATCTGCCTGTATGAGCGCACTGCAGCCAAGAACGCCTAACGGCGTGCGGCGACTATCCAACCAATCAATGCGAAGGGAATCCCTTATGAAGATCCTTCTTGTTTGCGCAGCTGGCCTGTCTACAAGCATTCTGATGAAGAAACTCGAGAAATACGCGGAGCAAAACGGCATCGAGCTCGATATCGATGCGGTGGGTATCGGCGAGTATCAGGAGACCTGCGCCGATTATGACGTGCTGCTCTTGGGGCCGCAGGTGTCCTACCAGCTCAACACCGTCAAGCAGGGGAGCGGTAAGCCGACCGCGGTCATCCCCGCACAGGACTACGGCATGGGCAACGCCGCCAACGTGCTGGCACTCGCCCAGTCGCTGTTGGGCTAGGAGGCGACCATGGAAAAGTTCATGACCCTGCTTCAGGAAAAACTGACCCCTATTGCCAATTTCTGCGGCACCGAGCGTCACTTTGCCTCCATGCAAAAGGGCTTTATGAGCGCGATCAGCTTCATCTTGGTCTCTGCCGTCTTTATGATCATCGCCAACCCGCCGGTCACGGCCGACCTGGTGGCGCAGGGCGGGTTCTGGTCCGTCTTTGGCCCTTGGCTCGATTTTGCCACGGCCAATAAGCTCACGCTGCTCATCCCGTTCAACATGACGATGGGCATACTGTCGGTGATCGTGACGTTCGCAATCGCCTATAACCTGGCGGGCACCTACAAGATGCCCAAGCTTAACGCCGGTATGACCTCGCTGGTGATGTTCCTGATCGCCGCGGCGCCGTCGTCCTACTACCAGCTTGCTGATGAGTCCGTGCTCCAGGCGGTCCCCTGCACCTATCTGGGTGCGCAGGGCCTGTTTACCGCCATCATCGTTGCCCTGGTCTCCGTCGAGGTCACGCGCTTCTGCCAGACCAAGGGCATCACCATCAAGATGCCCGATGGCGTGCCGCCGTTTTTGTCCGAAACCTTTGGCGCCATCGTGCCTATGCTCGTCAACATCCTCATCTTCTTTGGTGGCAACCTGCTGATCCAGATGATCGATCCCACGCTGTCCATCCCCTCGGTTATCGAGAAGCTGCTCGCTGCCCCGCTTTCCGTCGCAGTTGACTCTGTGCCCGGCGCACTGCTTATCTGCTTCATGACGCTGCTGTTTTGGTGCTTTGGCGTCCACGGCAACATGATCGTGATGCCCATCACCGCCCCGGTCACGCTTGCCGCCTTTGCTGCCAACGCCTCGCTCTACGCTGCTGGGCAGCCGCTTGAGTTCCACCCGGTACTCATGTCGATGGTCATCAACCTCATCGGCGGCACGGGCAATACGTTCTCTTTTGTGGCGCTCTGCGCGTTTAAGGCAAAGTCGCAGCAGCTCAAGGCATTTGGCAAGGCATCGATCGTGCCGAGCTTCTTCCGTATCTCCGAGCCCGCGATCTTTGGCGCACCCATCATCTTCAACCCGATCCTCATGATTCCGTTTGTGCTGGGCGGTATGATTTCGGCCCTGCTGTATTGGGGTGCAATCTCACTGGGTCTTGTCTCTAACTTCTACATCTTGGTGAGCGGCACGTTCCCCATCTTCGTTCAGGGCTTTATCCAGTGCCTCGACCCGCGTATCTGGGTATTTACGATCGTTTTGATCGTGGTCATGGCTGTGGTCTGGTACCCGTTCTTTAAGGTGTACGACAACCAGCTCCTGGCGCAGGAGCAGGAGAACGCCGCGGCAGCTTCTGCCAAGGATACTGAGTAGCATGGGTTACTTTGACAGAACGTCTGCTGCCGGTATGCCCGAGGGCTTTTTGTGGGGCGGCGCGCTCGCTGCCAACCAGGCCGAAGGGGGCTGGAACGAGGGCGGCCGCGGTATGTCGCACTCCGACCTGATTCCACAGGGTCCCGACCGCTGGGATGTGATGTTTGGCAGGCAAAAGCCCGTGGATGATCCGGACAGGCTGTATCCATGCCGTTGGGGCAACGACTTCTTCCATCATTGGCGCGAGGACGTCGAGCTCTTTGCCGAGATGGGCTTTAAGTGCCTGCGTCTTTCAATTTGTTGGAGCCGTATTTTTCCCACAGGGATGGAGGCCGAGTCCAACGGTGAGGGCTTGGAGTTTTACCGTCAGGTATTCGAGGCGCTGCGCGAGCACGGAATCGAGCCGCTCGTGACGCTGTCGCACTACGACTATCCGTTGGCTCTGGTCGAGCGTTATGGTGGATGGCAAAGCCGAGAGATGATCGAGCGGTATGCGCACTACGTCGAGACCGTCGGACGTGCGTACCAGGGCCTCGTGCGTTATTGGCTCACCTTCAACGAGATCAACAGCGTGGCGCTGTCCTATATCAACGCGGGCGTCACGCTCGAGGATGAGCGTGACCGTGCAGCCGTGACCGCGGCGTTCTCGCACCATATGTTTATGGCGAGCGCTCGCGCTGTCGAGATCCTGCACAAGATCGATCCCGCAAACAAGGTGGGTTGCATGATCGCTGCCGGTGCGACCTATCCGTACCGTTGTGCGCCCGAGGACGTATGGCTTGCGTATGAGGAGGACCGCGGCCGCTACTTCTACACTGACGTGATGGCTGCGGGCGCCTATCCTACTTGGAAGCTGCGTGCGCTCGAGAAAGAGGGTGTTCACGTGCCCTTTGAGCCGGGCGATACGGAGTATCTGGCCGAGCATACCGTCGACTTCATTTCGTTCTCGTACTATTGCTCGCGCTTGGTGTGCGCCGATGACCAGGTGATCGCTGAGAAGGCGGAGGGCAACGTGTTCCCGACGCTGCGCAATCCGTACCTCAAGGATAAAGAGACTGCCTGGAAATGGCAGATCGATGCGCTGGGTTTGCGCGTGACGCTTGCCGGCTACCACGATCGTTACCATCTTCCGCTCTTTATCGCCGAGAACGGTGTGGGCGGACTCGATGCGCTGGAAGACGGCAAAGTCCACGATGCATATCATATTGATTACCTGCGCAGGCATATTCTTGCGCTGCGCGATGCAATTGTCGAGGACGGTGTTGACCTGATGGGATACACGCCGTGGGGCTGTATCGATTTGGTGTCTGCCTCGACGGGGCAGATGAAGAAGCGCTATGGCTTTGTTTATGTTGATGCCGATGATACGGGCAAAGGCACGTTCGATCGCTACCGAAAGGACAGCTTCTGCTGGTATCAAAAGGTCATTGCATCAAATGGCGAGGACTTGAGTTAACCCTTGCAAGCCTGCTGCCCCCGTGGCCCGTTTCGGCCGCGGGGGCTTTTGTTATTTACCTAGTCCCCGATGAGACCCTCATTCTGTGGGTAGTCATTGGGGACGTTCTTAAAAGACTAGTCATTTAAGTCTGTCCCCAATGACTGCGGAAACCCGGCACTTGGGGACGTTCCTTTTCTGCTGGCAGCTTGGAACAGTCCTTAAAGCCCGCATCAATCAACTGCGGAAAGCGCATCCCAGAATGAGCGTCCAACATGGGACATAGTTTCCCTTGAGGGCCTCAACCGGAAAATGCATCCCGGAATGTTGCCGGAAAGTGGAACGTAGTTTCCCAAACGGGCCGCTAACGGAAAGTGCATCCCGCTATTGAGCTCCAAAATGGGATGCGCTTTCCGTGTCGGCAGTTCCTGGCAGCCTGGGGCTACTCATTTAAGTCTGTCCCCAATGAGTGCAATGAGTGCCCAATGACTAGTAGTAGGCCCACATGGCTTCGATTTCGTTGAGGACTTCTACGACACCCCAGCGACGGGCGCTGCGGCTGGCCGAGTTGGGGTCGTAGACTCCCACTTGATCGGCATCGTCGATGCCCCAGAGCACGATATAGTGTCCAACACTGGTAAAGGTGCCGGGACGAACCGATGCGATAATGGGCGCACCCGAGCGCAGCGCCTGGGTGATAGAGCTGCGATCGATATGGAGCTCCGTTGCGTTAAGGCCCAGCTGCCATGCGCCGCGCGTCATAAATGACCATTCGGTGGCGCCGGTGGGGGGCATAGTTGCCTGCCTCGGAAAGCGCGCACATATCGACGGGAGTCATATCGGTGCGTCCCGTCTTAAAGATATAGACCATGGTGAGGCACGTAGGCCCGCAAGCATTTTGGCGGATGGTACCGCCGGCGTAAGGCAGCTCCGACCATGCAGGGTCGATCTGATAGATATGGGGCATCGTGCCGGCTTGCCATTGCGAGCGCGGGGTCGAAAAGGCGAAAGAATAACCGGGCGCGACGGGGGCCTTGAGCAGCTTGTCCTCGGCGGTGGGCTCGAGACCGGCCGAGCCGTGGGACATACAGGAGCTCATAAGCACAAAGACCAGACAGATGAGGATAGAGCACAGTGCGAGGCAAAGCCGACGAGCCGGCAGGGCGGGGGCATTCACGTACGATGTCGAGCGGTAGGGCTTGCCGTCGCGTCCGCCTTGGGGATGCGAAAAGAAGCGGTTGATATGGCTGCCGGGCTGACGTGCGCCGTTGCGGCGCAGTTGCGGAACCTCGGCTTGGCGCTGTCGAGTGCGCGCGCCCAAGCGGCTATCTTGCTGTGCGCTTGTGCCCGTGCTCGGACGGCCACTCTGCCGTGTTCTGTTTGTCTGCTGCCGAGACGAAGGCCTGGGTTGCTCTTGAGGGCGTTGCGGATTGCTGCTCGTGGCACTTCTGGGCGTCGGCGTGGTGCGGCCAGCAAGGCGAACGCTTTGTCGCCGTTGATCACCGTCGTTGTATCCGTATGCCATTCGTACCGCCTTGTCTCATGTATAACCTGTCTATCCTACAAAAAAGATGTGCAACAAATGGGTCCGCGCGTCAAAAGCTCGGTAAACGGTACGAAAGGCGCAAAACACACGGCCTCAAAAACATCTCTATATGCGTCCGATGAGCGTACGCCCGTCGGACGGGCGACAACAATGAGCGGCAAACCGTGCCGTTCGTCCCAAAAACGGCGCCGCTCGTTTTGCAGTTCTGCCTTCGGTCGAGCCACAAGCGGCGCTGCTGTGCCAAGGCCGTATTGTAAAGTCACGAAATAAAAGCGCGCGGCAAAACAGACCGCGCAAGGGGTGACGCCAAAGAGGCGTCAATAAGGAAAGGAGGGGAACAATGGCGGACAAGAACGCAGAAGTTGCAGTCGAAGGTAACGGCGGCATGAAGAAAACGCTTTCGCTCTGGAACTTCTTCACCATCGGTTTCGGTGCCATCATCGGAACTGGCTGGGTTCTGCAGGTCGGCGACTGGATGGTCGTGGGCGGCGGTCCCGTTCCCGCTATGATCGCATTCCTCTTGGGTGCAATCTTTCTCGTGCCCGTCGGAGCTGTTTTCGGTGAGCTCACGGCTGCTATCCCCATCTCGGGCGGCATCGTCGAGTATGTCGATCGTAGCTTTGGCCGTACGCTGAGCTATATCACCGGTTGGCTCCTGGCCCTGGGCAACGGCATCCTGTGCCCGTGGGAGGCAATCGCTATCTCGACCCTCGTGTCCGAGATGTTCGGCAGCCTGCCCGGTCTTGAGTGGCTGCGTGCCGTCAAGCTCTATACCATCCTGGGCGCCGACGTTTACCTGTTCCCGACGCTGATCGCGCTCGGCTTTGCAGTCTACGTCATCTTCCTCAACTTCCGCGGTGCCAGCTCGGCCGCCAAGCTCCAGGCCTTCCTGACCAAGGCCCTGCTCTGCGGCATGCTGCTCGCCATGGGCGTCTCGCTGTTCACCGGTTCGCCGGAACACGCCATGCCCGTGTTCTCCCAGGTCACCGGCGCTGGTGGCGGCAAGCCCGCTACCGAGGGCACCAGCCTGTTCGCCGGCATCGTGTCGGTCCTGGTTCTGACCCCGTTCTTCTACGCCGGTTTCGACACCATTCCTCAGCAGGCTGAGGAAGCAGCCGAGGGCCTCAACTGGAACAAGTTCGGCAAGATCATCTCCCTAGCCCTGCTGGCCGCAGGCGGCTTCTACATGGTCTGCATCTACTCGTTCGGCACCATCCTCGACTGGCATGAGTTTGTTAAGAGCCCGGTTCCCGCGCTTGCCTGCCTCAAGGGCATCAACATGCTCCTGTACCTGGCCATGCTCGTCATCGCCACGCTTGGACCCATGGGCCCGATGAACTCCTTCTACGGCGCCACGAGCCGCATCATGCTCGCCATGGGCCGCAAGGGCCAGCTGCCCGAGAAGTTCGCCGAGGTCGATCCCAAGTCCGGCGCTCCCAAGCTCGCCTGCGTCGTCCTGGGCGTCATCACCGTCATCGGTCCGTTCCTGGGCAAGAACATGCTCATTCCTCTGACCAACGTGTCGGCCCTCGCCTTCATCTTCTCCTGCGGCATGGTCGCCCTCGCCTGCCTGCGCATGCGCTTCACCGAGCCCGACCTGCCTCGTCCCTACGAGGTGCCCGGCGGCAAGTTTGGCATCTGCCTCGCTGTCGCTGCCTGCGCCGTCATCATCGGGCTGCTCGTGATTCCGTTCTCTCCCGCCTCCCTCAACATGGTGGAGTGGAGCATCGTGATCGGCTGGCTGGCCATTGGCCTGGCTCTTATGGCCTTTACCAATTCCCGCAAAAAGTAGCGCCTAGCCGGGGCGGATCGGGTGCGCGGGATCCTCTCTTCCGCGCACCGAACCCGGCACCACTTGGGTAGTTTTGTGAGGCCTTAACCCAACACGGCCTCGCCCACTATATGGATCCATAAGGAGGAACCATGTCCACTAAGTATGCAATCGTTGGCGGCAAGCTCATCGACGGTACCGGTGCCGAGCCGGTCGAGAACTCCCTCGTTCTCGTCGACGACAACGGCAAGATCGAGTACGCCGGCACTATGCAGGACCTTCCCGAGGGCGTTGAGGTTATCGACGCCGCCGGCAAGACCGTCCTTCCCGGCCTGATCGACACCCACCTGCACTTCTCGGGCAACCTGACCGACGATGACACCGATTGGGTCATGCAGCCGCTCCTCGAGAAGCAGGCCGTTGCCGTCAAGCAGGCCTACGACTGCCTCACCCACGGCCTCACCACCGTCTGCGAGATCGGCCGCTTTGGTATCCAGATCCGTGACTGCATCGACAAGGGCGTCTTTAAGGGGCCGCGCGTTCTGGCCACCGGCCTGGGCTTCTGCCGTGTTGCCGGTCACGGTGACTCCCACCACTGCAGCCAGGAGCTCAACAAGGAATCGCACCCCTGGGGCGATCAGGTCGACGGTCCTTGGGATCTGCGCAAGGCCGTCCGTCGTCGCCTGCGCGAGAACCCCGATGCCATCAAGATCTGGGCTACCGGTGGCGGCATCTGGCGCTGGGACTCCGGTCGCGACCAGCACTATTGCTCCGAGGAGATCCAGGCCGTGATCGAAGAGGCCAAGTTGGTCGGCATCCCCGTGTGGAGCCACTGCTACAACAACCACGCCGCTGCCTACGATTCCGTCCGCTTTGGCTGCGAGCAGCTGATTCACGGCTTCGATATCGATGAGCGCACCATGGACCTCATGGCCGAGCAGGGCACCTTCTTCACGCCGACGATCGCCTTCCTGCCCACCTGGTACGCCACCTATCCGCCCGTCTACGTCCCCGAGCTGCACGACAAGTACGAGGGCACCCTGGTCGAGAAGGAGCTGCAGCGCAACTACGACTGCCTGCGCGAGGCCAAGAAGCGCGGCGTCGTCATGACGATCGGCTCCGACTCCTTCTCCTTCGTCACCCCGTACGGCACCTGCTCCATCGAGGAGATGTACGAGTTCGTCGACAAGATCGGCTTCACCCCGGTCGAGACCATCACCTGCGCTACCCTCAACGGTGCCAAGATGTGCCACATCGAGGACGAGACCGGTTCTATCGAGGTCGGTAAGTGCGCCGACCTGCTGGTCGTCAACGGTGACGTCGCCGCCGACATCCACGTGCTCAACACCGACAACATGGACGTCATCATGAAGGACGGCTGGATCGTCGAGGCTGGCACCTTTGGCGAGGCCAACAAATACAGCGCCTAAGATACCGTTTGTCGATGGCTGGATGTAAAACACAGTTTTTGATTGCATAATGCAATGGAGAGGGTCGCTTGCGGCCCTCTCCATTGCTATGGGGTGCGTCAGTAAGAAGGGGATGACGGTGGATTTAAACAGGCTGATTCTGGGCAAGAGCTACAACTCTACCAAGGTCTTTCGTACGGCCCAGCATGTGGTCCAGGCCATCTTGCTCGGTTTTGTCGTACCGGCCCTTATCCTGCTGCTTATCTGGGATTTAACCGATAATCCCAACCCCGTTCCGGGCGTTGTCGTTATTGCCGGCCTGGTCATGCTGTGCTTCTTTTTCTCGTATGTCTTTGTGGTCCCCGACGACCTCACATCGAGCGCAACCGACCGTACGCTCGCCATCGCATCAAAAATATTCGCCTACACGTCGCGCGGCCTTACGCCCGAAGCGGCCTTGGGCGCCTCCAAGATCATCCTGTCCGAGACCATTGCCTCTGCCATCTGCTTTACCGACGGCAAGCAGGTGCTGGCAAGCTGGGGTGAGGACTCGGCAAAATGCCCTGCCGGCACCCCGGTCGTGCTCAAGACCACGCTCAACGTGATCGAGTCCGGCGAACAGAGTGTATTTTCGCGTGACGCCTCCTATGAGACGGGCGGCTATTTTCCCCGTTTGCGTGCCGGCATTGTTGCGCCGCTTACCGTACGCGGGCATTGCGTGGGTACGCTCGAGCTGTACTATCCCCGCCTGAGCAGCATCGATATGCGCCAGACGGCGTTGGCCTCGGGCTTTGCCGATCTCATTTCCACGCAGCTCGCCAGCTTTGAGCTCGAGCGCCAGGACGAGCTTACGGCCCGCGTTGAGCTTCGCGCCCTGCAGTCGCAGGTCGATCCGCATTTTTTATTCAATACCATTAGCACGATCGTGTCGCTCGTTCGAACCGAGCCCGACAAGGCGCGATCGTTGCTGATCGACTTTTCCAACTACTATCGTCAGACGCTTTCTGACTCCGATACCCTCACCACGCTCGAGCACGAGGTGGAACAGGGCACTCGTTATATCAATCTTATGCAGGCCCGGTATGGCGACGGCCGTCTGCGCGTTTCGGTCGACATCGACTTTGAGGTGCGCGACAGCCTGGTACCGCCGTTTATCTTGCAGCCGTTGCTCGAAAACTGTATCAAGCACGCACAGCGCGAGATCGAGCCGCTTTCTATTCGTGTTAGGGCTTTTGAGACCGATGACGGCTTGGAGATCATCGTCGAAGATGACGGCATCGGTATGAGCGAAGAAGTCTGCGCGCATCTGTTTGAGCAGCATCGCCGAGAGGAGCCCGAGAGCATTACCGCCGACGGCTCCGTCAAGCGAGGTTGCGGCCTGGCGCTCTTCAACGTGCTTCAGCGCATCCATTTCTTTTACGGAGAAGATTCTGGCATGCGCGTGAAGTCCCAGGAGGGCGTGGGAACGCAGGTCATCGTTGAGTTGAACGGCGATCCGCATGAGCCGGCGCCGCTAACGGTGTAGCATGCGGTTGGATTGAGAAAAAAAGAGGGGAAGCGCATATGTCCGAAGGCTGGAACATCCTGGTGGTTGATGACGAGCCTCCCATTAGGGCTGAGCTACGCTATCTGTTGGAACAGGATGCGCGTGTGGGTCAGATTGCCGAGGCGGGCAATGTCGCCGAAGCTGTGGAGTTGATTCTGTCGAACAAGCCCGACGTGCTGTTTTTAGACATTACCATGCCCGGTCGCTCGGGAATTGAGCTTGCCGAGACGCTGCAGAACCTAAAGACGCCGCCGGTCGTGGTGTTTGTGACGGCATTTGCCGAGTATGCGGCCGATGCCTATAACCTCGATGCGGTCGATTACGTCGTCAAACCGGTGGAGGATGCCCGCCTGTCAAAGGCACTCGACAAGATCGAGACTGCCCTGGGTGCTCGCCGTGTCGTCCATGCTCCGCGCCAGCCTTTGCGCCTGACGGTGGATCGCGGGGGCAAAAGGGTGTTCATTCCCGTGGCGGATGTCTGTTACTTTGAGGCGCGCGCCGATTTTTGCAACGCCGTCTGCGCCGAGGGGACATACCTGATCAATGAGTCGATTTCCTCGCTCGAGCGGCGCCTGGCCTCCGAGGGCTTTATCCGCGTCCATCGCAGCTATCTGGTTAATTTGGAAGACGTGCATAATGTCGAGATCGGCTCCACGGGCCTGATGGAGCTCAGGCTCGACCGTGTGAGCTCGACGGTGCCCGTTTCACGCCGTCGCGCTGCCGAGGTTAAAGCGCACCTGGGGCTAGCGTAAGGGTCGGTGCGCCATCGTTTACCATCGCAGGTTTGGCATGGGCGCGCGGTGGGCATAATGGGTGGCATCGAATGAAATCGAAAGGATCATTATGCCCGCGCTTATCACCCATCATCTGTTTGGCGAGGAAAGCATCGACCGTCTTCCGCAGGGCGTCATCACGTCCGATGAAGAGCGCATTGCCTTTATCTTGGGCAACCAAGGCCCCGACCCGTTTTTCTTTCACATTCTGACACCGCGTGTTTCCGACTGCACGCTGCTGGCGCAGGTCATGCATCGGTCGCGCATGTCTCGCCAGTTCGCGTGCCTGCGCGACGGCGTGTCGCATCTGCTGCCGCGCGATGCCAGCTTGGGTCGTGCCTTTGCGCTGGGCCTGCTGTCTCATTACGTGCTCGACCGCAACGCTCACCCCTTTGTCTATGAGCAGCAGTTTGGCATCGTGGAGTCCGATTCAGAGCTTGAGGATTCGAGCAGTCAGGTCCATGCCGTGATCGAGAGCGACCTGGATGTACTGATGCTGCAGCTTAAACGCGATGGCGCTACGGTCGACGATTACCCGCCGGCGGGCGAGATCGTCACCACCGATCGCATCAATCGCGTGGCCGGCGTGCTGATGAGCTATGTTGCCGGACGCGTGTACGGCATTGACATTCCGGCGGGGGAGTACGGTGCTGCCGTTGCCAATATGCAGCGACTTTACCGCGCGATTGAGCCGGCCGGCTCCGCAAAGACGCGCGCGATCTCGCTGGTTGAGGGCTTGGTGCACGACTACTCGCTGCTCGACGGCCTTGCGCACCGCGTGACGACCGAGCTGACCGAGCGTACCGGCAACCTGGGCCACTTGGCATGGAAGAACCCCTTTACCGATGAAGTCTCGACCGAGAGCTTCCCCGAGGTCTTTGACCGCGCGCTGCTCGATTACGAGTGCACGGTTGCCCGCTTTATCGAGACCGGCGATATGGAAGCCGTGACCAACCATGTCAATTACAGCGGTCGCGTGCTCAATGCCGATGAGGAGTTCGACCGCGAGGAATAGGGCTCATGCGTGCCCCTTTGCCGAATCCTTACCGGTGCTTCTGGACAATTGGGGTACGATGAACTAACTGCATATCGGGCAAATACGAAGGGTCCCTGTCCATGAAATACACCAAGCTCGAGCGTAACTGGGTTATGTACGATGTGGGCAATTCGGCCCTCGTGCTGCTCAATACCTCGGTGGTGCCCATTTACTTTAACGCCATCAATACCGGCGCTTCCTCGGCCGACCTGGTGGTCGCTTGGGGCAATGCGCAGACGATCGCCTCGCTGGTCATCGCCATGCTCATGCCCATTCTGGGCGCACTTGCCGACTACGCCGGCAACAAGATCAAGTTCTTCTTGGGCTTCTTCCTCACGGGCCTGGTGCTTTGCCTGGCGCAGGCTATCCCAATGTCCGCCATGGCATTTTTGACCGTGTACGTGCTGTGCACCATCGGCCTTAACTCTTCTATGACGTTCTACGACGCCATGCTGCCTGACATTACCACCGACGAGCGCATGGACGCCGTGTCCAGCTCGGGTTATGCCTGGGGCTACATCGGTTCCACCGTGCCGTTCGTCATCTGCCTGGCGCTCATCATGGGTGGCCCCGCTCTTGGCATCCCCACCATGCTGGCAACGCGTCTGTCGTTTATCATCACTGGTGCCTGGTGGCTCATCTTTACCCTGCCGCTCATTCGCACCTATAAGCAAAAGTACGGTCGCGAGCGCGGTCCCGAGGACACCATCGGCCACATCGTGGGCGGTGTGTTCTCCGAGGTCGGACACACCATGCGCGAGATTGCCCACAATAAGACCGTGCTGGTCTACATGATCGCGTTCTTCTTCTATATCGACGGTGTGCACACGGTCATTTCCATGGCCACCAGTTACGGATCGGCCTTGGGCATCGATTCGACGCAGCTGGTGCTGGCGCTGCTCGTTACGCAGTTCGTGGCCTTTCCGTCCGCCATCATCTACGGCAAGCTCGCCGGACGCGTGGGCACGCTCAACATGATCCTGGTGGCGGTCGCCGCCTACATGGGGATTGTGCTGTTCGCCGCGTTCTTCCTAAAGACCGCCTTTGAATTCTGGGTGCTTGCCATTATGGTCGGCCTGTTCCAGGGCGGTGTGCAGGCACTCAGCCGTAGCTACTTTGGCCGCATTATCCCCAAGGAAAAGTCCAACGAGTACTACGGCTTCTTTGACATCTTTGGTCGTTATGCAAGCGTTATGGGCACCTTCCTGGTGTCGGTCGTCACCTCGCTGACCGGCAACCCGTCGCTGGGCGTCCTTTCCATTGGCGTGCTGCTGGTCGTTGGCTTTATGCTACTGGTCCGCCTGTCCCGCATGACTCGGGCGGCAGAGCATGCCGCATAGGAGCGAGCGGCTATTGTGCCTGTCCACGGTACTCTTTTGGGGTTATCCGCAATAAACATTGCGACTTGCGAGCAATGATTTGCCCAAGTGGGTATGATGGAATCAGCTAGGTCGCGGGGCGTCGCCTGTGTTTGGCGGCGTCCCGTTTTTGTGTTGCAGGGAGGGTAAGGCATGAACGCCACGGTCGTGATTCCAACGTATTGGGCGGGCGATGACGCTTGCGCAAACGCCCCTGGCACCTATGACCATTCGACGCGACTCAACGCCGACAATCCCGAACTCGACCGCTGCCTGGCCTCGCTTGAGCAGGTGTGCGACATCCCGCGCATCATCCTTTTGGTGGTCTGTCCTGTTTCTGCCACAGCCGATGTGTCGCTGCGCGTGCACGAGATTGTCGACGCGCATCCCACGCTCAAGGTCACCGTTGTCACCAACACCCAGGCCTCGCGCATCGCAGACCGGGTTGCTCAGATCGCGCCCAAGGGTTCGGGCGAGTGCGTGAGCCTGCGAGGCTACGGTGCCATCCGCAACATGGGGCTAGCCTGTGCCGCTGTGCTGGGGCATGACGCGGTTATCTTTTTGGATGACGATGAGACTGTCATCGACGCCGACTTTATGAAGCGCGCGACCTATGCGTTGGGGCAGCAGACGCGTCAGGGCTTGCCGATCTTGGTCAAGAGCGGCTATTTCTACGATCGCGACGGCTCGCCGCTGGCTCCCACGGACAAGGCGGGCATCTGCCATCGTTGGTGGACCAAGCGCATCGAGTTCAACCGTTGGATGAAAAAGGCGCTCTCGGGCACCCGCATCTCGCGCTCCAACTACGTGTGCGGCGGCCTGATGGCCCTGCACGCCCGCGCCTTTACGCGTGTGGCCTTTGACCCGTTTATCACCCGCGGCGAGGACTTGGATTACCTCTTTAACATGCGTATGTTTGGCTACGACGTGTGGTTTGATAACGAGTGGACCGTGCGCCATCTGCCTCCGGAGTCCGAAAAGCGCTCACCGCGCTTTATGCAGGATGTATACCGTTGGTACTACGAACGGGCCAAGTTGACGTTCGCCGCGCATCAAAAGGAGCTCATCCCCGTTACGGCGGCATCGCTCATGCCCTACCCGGGCCCGTGGATTTCGCGCGAGCTCGACGACCGCGTGCGCAAGACCGCTATGGTCCGCAGCGTGTTTACCCGCGAGCATGAGGGCTACCTGCGCATTTGGCGCCATGGTATCGGCGAGGCAAAGGCCTATGCGCGCCAAAACGCTGCAAGCTACCTGCGTTTCCAGAGCTTTTGGCCCAAGATCATGGACGGGCTTTGGCGTGACGCACAACTGATCAGTATCCTGGAGGGGGCCGAATGATCGACCGCCGCGCCCAGCGCGATAGTTCAATATCAATCTTTCGCATCATTGCCGTTGCATGCGCCATTTGCGTGCTGGTGTACTTTATTTTTGCCTTGGTGACCGGTATCGAGCCGATCGCCACGGTGATTGCCTGCGCGCTGCTGTGCATCTTTCTGTGCATCTTTATCTTTTTGACGCTCAATCCCGATTCGGTGCGCTCCCAGTACACCGAGGAGACGCTCTCGGTGGCCTCGGCCATGCTCGAGGACATTAAGGGCGGTCTGACGCAGGAGTCGGCGCGTTTGGTGTGCCGGCGCATTTTGCCCGAGACGCGCGCCATGACGGTGGCCATCACCGACGAGGACAACGTGCTTGCCTGCGCGGGCGAGTTTGAGGAAAAACTGCTGCCCGATACTCCCATCCACACGCTTGCCACACGCTACGTTATCGAACATGGCATCGTGCAGTCGTTCAACCGTATGGTGGATGTCGTGGGCTCGGACGGCTCGCACAACCAAGTTCCCGCCGGCATTATCGCCCCCATCAAGGTGGGCGATCGTACCGTCGGCACGCTCAAGTTCTACTACAAGACCCCGCGCGCCGTCGACCGTACCCAGTATGCGCTTGCCTCGGGCTTTGCCGAGATCTTGTCCACGCAGCTCGCCATCCACGAGCTCGAGGTGCAAAAGGAACTCACGGCGCGCGCCGAGGTGCGTGCGCTGCAGGCGCAGATTAACCCGCACTTCCTGTTCAACACGCTGAACACCATTGCATCGTTTACGCGCACCGACCCGCTGCGGGCCCGCGAACTGCTTCGTGAGTTCTCATCGTTCTATCGTGCTACACTCGACAACTCGGGATCGCTTATTCCGGTCTCGCGCGAGGTCGCACAGACCAAGCGCTACCTTACCTTTGAGAAGGCCCGCTTTGGCGAGGACCGCGTGCTTGCGACGTTCGATGTGTCCGAGGACGTGGAAGATACGCTGGTGCCGGCGTTCGTGATCCAGCCGATTGTCGAGAACGCCGTACGTCATGGTATGGGCGATGACGACGCCCTGAGGATCGACGTGACCGTTCACCAAGACGGCGAGGATGCAATCTTGATTGCCGTGGCCGATAATGGCGTGGGCATGGATGAGGGTACCGCCGCCAGACTGTTTGACGAGCGCTCTGCCCGTCCCGACGCCAGCTCTCCCCAGGGTGGCGGCGCCGGTGTGGCCATGCACAATATTTCGGAGCGCATCCATCGCTTTTATGGGCCGCACTCCTATACGCGTGTCGAATCGGCGCCGGGCAAGGGCACCAAAGTGCTCCTTCATCTTGATTTGTCAGAGAGCATCTTTGACATTCAAGAGTAAAATAAAAGGCTACGGGCTCAACGTCATGCGACGGATGCCCGGCGTAGTTAGTTGACGAAAGGTTTTATCCCTATGCTGCGTGCGATGATTGTGGATGATGAGGCGCCGGCTCGCTCGGAGCTTCGCTTCCTGCTCGAGCAAACGGGCAAGATCGGCACGATCACGGAGGCGTCGAGCGTCCGCTCCGCCATCGAGATGCTTATGGAAAGTCGCGTGGATGTCGTGTTTCTCGATATCTCGATGCCCGGTGCCTCGGGCCTGCAACTTGCCGAGGCGCTGCATAAGCTCAAAAATCCGCCGGCGATCGTGTTTGTGACTGCGTATAGCGACCATGCGGTCGAGGCATTCGACGTGGATGCCGTCGATTATCTGATGAAGCCGGTCGAGGAAGCTCGCTTGGATCGCGCGATCGAGAAGGTCATGCAACGCGCCAAGCCGGTTACGGACAGCAAAGTGACCATCGAGCGTATCCCGGTGGAAAAGGGCGGCCGCAAGGTGCTCATTCCCGTGGATGACATCCGCTTTATCATGGCAAAGGACGATTACTCCTGCATCTATACCGTCGATGATCGCTTTTTGTCGACGACCTCGCTGGCGCAGTTTGAGGCCAAGCTCTGCGACTTTGGCTTCTTCCGTGTTCACCGCCGCTATATCGTCAACCTAGCGTGCGTCACGGACGTTGAGACGGTGCCCTCGGGCGCCATCCAGCTGGGCATTACGGGCGTCGACGAACGCGTGCCGGTTTCTCGCCGCCGCGTCGTGCCGCTCAAGAAGGCTCTGAGTCTCTAGCACACTGGCCCCGCAGCCCTGTAGACCCATCGTCTGCGGGGCCGTGGGGCCTTTTTTGTATGTATCTGCCGAATCGTTTTTTGCGGAAGGGATCCCATGAACAGCGCAAGCGCCAAGCGCATCGACATCATCTCGGACACCCACGGCTATTTATCGCCTGCGCTCTTGGATGAGCTTGAGGGCGCAGACCTGATCATCCACGCCGGCGACCTTACGTCAGAGATGGACTACGAGCACCTATGCACCATCGCCCCCGTGCGGGCCGTATTGGGCAACAACGATTACTACCGCGACTACGGCCCCGATGTAGACCGTCTTGCGCTCTTTACCTACGAAGGCCTCAAATTCGCCGTAGCCCACTACCGCGAAGACCTTCCGGTGGGATCCGTAGACGTAGCCATCAACGGCCACACCCACGCAACCAAAGAAGCCCAAGTGGGCCGCTGCCTAGTCCTCAACCCGGGCAGCGCCAGCTATCCCAGAGGCACCCGAGGCCCCACCATGGCCAGAATGCTCGTCAAAGACGGCAAGATACTGACCACTAAGTTTATTGACTTGGACTAACCGCAACAAAAACGGGGGATGCACAACGCATCTCCCGTTTTTCTTTGAGCCAAAGTCAGAAGTCCAACCAGAACAATCAGACCAACCCCGCCGGGAAGCACGCGGGCTAGCCGCGCAGCGGCGCACGCCCGCAAAACTGGTTGAATAATGTGACGGCAGGGAGGGTCTCCGGGGCTGGGGGCGGGGGTTAAGTTTGTCGCGAGTTCCGCACGCAAAGGAAAGCACTTAATGTGCTTTCCGTCTTGCGCAGGACTGTAGAGCAGCAAACTTAACCCCCGCCCCCAGCCCCGGAGACCCTCCCGGATGGCCCCAAAAATTTTTTCAAAAAAGTTGTTGCGCGCCGGACAGACTTCTGTGTATACTAATCCCCGCAGCGCACGCGAGCGGAAACAAACGCGAACGTCTGCCTGGGGAGTTAGCTCAGTTTGGTTAGAGCGCCGGCCTGTCACGTCGGAGGTCGCGGGTTCGAGCCCCGTACTTCCCGCCAACGCAATTAAAGCCACGTCTTCGGACGTGGCTTTTTGCGTTTGATGCACTTTGTTTCGATAGAACGATCGCCCTGGCGCATCTTCGCCCAGAATCCCCGCCCCTTCGGGAACGCAAGTAAAATCTAATAAGCATATCTGTCTAAACAACAGCTTTGTTGCGCAACACCTGTTCAACGAAGCAGGGGGTTAGGTTATACTAAATTGCACTGTGGGCCGCATCTGATGCATTTCGCTCCAAGCGCGGCATTCAGTGGATATCCGATTTACCATTTGGATGTCCTGCGGTCATTTAGCGTCTCGACACAAGCTCGGCCCCGGAGCTCGTTCGAGCTGTTCGTATTCCTTGAAAGGGGAAAAATGGACATATCGAGGAAGACTGATTACGCCCTTCGTATGTTGGCGATGCTTGCCGAGGATCCGGAGCGTTTGCTTTCTGTTCGCACCGCTGCCGAAGAGGTCAATGTCCCGTATTCGTTTGCCCGCTCGATTCAGCACGGTTTGGTCCAGGCCGGTATTGTGGAGAGCCTGCGTGGCGTCCACGGTGGCATGCGTCTCAAGGTCAGTCCGGACGACGTTACCATTCGTCAGGTCGTCGAGGCCGTTCAGGGCCCTATGGTTATGAATGATTGCACCGCACCCGATGGCGACTGTGCGCGCATGGGCACGTGCTGCTATCATCCCCTGTGGGCCGGAGCTCAAGCATTGATGCGCGACTACCTCGATTCCGTTTCGCTCGGCGACATCGTCGCTCACCGCCAGTTCCCGGCCGTCGATCCCAAGTTCGCCGACCGCGAAGCGTTTCCCGAGTACGCCACCTGTGCGTATACATGCCGGGAGGAATAGCGCCGCATAAGGAGCATAGATATGATTCAGGACCCCTTTCGTTCGATGATTCGTTCGGAAGGGGTCCTGCGTTATCGCGACCTTCCGTGGCGCCGCACGCGCGATCCGTACATCATTTGGCTTTCCGAGGTCATGTTGCAGCAAACACAGGTGCCACGCGTGGAGACGCGTATGCCGGCGTGGCTCGATCGCTTTCCGACCGTGCAGGCGCTTGCCCAAGCCGCGCCTTCCGATGTTTTGGACGCTTGGCAGGGCATGGGCTACAACCGACGCGCTCTGGCGCTCCACAAGGCCGCTCAGCGCGTTGTGGAGGACTGGGACGGTGAGTTTCCGCGCGAGACGCGTGACTTGGTCGCTCTGCCTGGTATTGGCCCGGCAACGGCGCAAGGTATCCGGTCGTTCGCGTTTGACCTTCCAGGCGTGTATCTGGAGACCAACGTGCGCACGGTCTTTCTGCATCACTTCTTTCCCGATGTACCGGCTGTTCCCGACCGCGAGCTGGTGCCGCTGATTCAGGCGGCCTGTCCGGCGGTCCCCGGTGCGGCGACCGACGAGATCGCTCCCTTTGCCGTGCCGCTCGATGATGCCGACACGCCGCGCGCGTGGTATTACGCGTTGCTGGACTACGGCGCATATCTAAAAAAGACGTTGCCCAATCCGTCCAGGCGCTCGGCGGGCTATAGCCGTCAATCAAAGTTTGAGGGCTCACGTCGCCAAAAGCGCGCGCATATCGTGCGCATGTTGCTGGCAGCGCGCGATGGCCAACCGGCGGGGATTACGCTTGCTGATGCCGTGGTGGGCGTTAACGATATGGAAGCGGCGGCTGGGCGCGGGCCGGTCGAGCGCGAGCTTGTCGCGGGCATTCTGGCCGACCTGGAGCGTGAGGGCTTTTGCCGAGCCGAGGGCGATCGCTGGCTGAGCATTTAGCCCGTGGAAATCTGAAGAACAGGATTGTAAGGTTTAGATTTCCGACATGAGGGCATCCTAAAGACGAGGCCGCTCGAAGCCTACGGGCGGCATGCGTTGAAGGGAAGTACACCTATGGATTTTGAGAATTCCCAAACCAAGAAGAACCTCGAGACCGCTTTTGCCGGTGAGTCCCAGGCACACACCAAGTATCGCTACTATGCCTCCAAGGCAAAGAAGGACGGCTACGTTCAGATCTCGAACATCTTTGCCGAGACGGCTGGCAACGAGTCCGAGCACGCCAAACTGTGGTTTAAGTATCTGCACGATGGCGCCGTCCCCGATACCCTGGACAATCTGCGCGATGCCGCCGCGGGTGAGAACTACGAGTGGACCACGATGTACGACGAGTTTGCCAAGACCGCCGAGGAAGAGGGCTTTGCCGAGATTGCCGCAAAGTTCCGGGGTGTCGCCGCCGTCGAGAAGGCCCACGAGGAGCGCTACAACAAGCTCGTCGAGCGCATCGAGTCGGGCGAGGTGTTTGAGCGTGAGGGCGTAAAGGTGTGGAAGTGCCTGAACTGCGGACACCTGCATGTTGGTGCCGAGGCGCCTGAGGTGTGCCCGGTGTGTAACCACCCGAAGGCGTACTTTGAGGAGCAGGTGGTGAACTACTAGCGCTTGGCGCTGGCTGCTGCGGAGCGCAGGGCGGGGAAATACCTTTCCCTCTCGCTCACGGCTCCGCAGGGTCGCGCGAGGCAAAGGTATTTCCCCGCCTTGCGCTCCGGCGTTGGGTCGTCGCGTGCTCGATACAGAAAAGCTGATAAAAAAGGTTGTGTGCCGCCCCTTTTTGGGGCGGCACGTTTTTGTGGGGTCCCGGTCTCCACAATTTTCGTCAAGCTATTGGTTAGATTTTGGTCAGTTGGCGTAAGGGTGGAAGGCCAAAAGATTGTTGGCGAAAAAAGCTCAGAGAAAGTGCTGGTAGGGGAGTTGTTGAGGTTTTCGACAGCTTTTGTCAACAAGAAACTTTGCGGCTATTGCTACGGATTGCGTTGTCGCGGTCATGGCGGTGCGGGATGCTGGGCGTAAGCGTCGAATGCTCCGATTTTGGAGGCCAGCATGGATTTGTTTCTTGAGACTCCGCAGCAACAAGCTGAGCGCATGCTGCGTCAGCAGCAACGACTCATGGAGATGCAAATGCAAGGGGCGGCAGTCCAGCCCTTTGCGCAAAATGTCGTGCCCGCTGCTGTACCTGCAGCTGTGCCCGGGTGTGAATCGGCACCAGAGGCCTATTCCGTACAGCAAGATTCATATGCGCAGGAGCTCGCGTTCGACAAGCGTCGTGCGCGTCGTCGCCGCGTGGGCCAGCGCCTGCGCACCTTGGCGATGATCGTGCTCATCCCGCTGGGGCTTGCGGCCATCTTTCTGGCGTCGTATGCCCTCACGTGCATCCTCAACGGCGCATCGCCCAACGAGGTGCTCCAGCATCTAGCGGCCCTAGGCCAGCGCTTAGGTGACGTCATAACAACCATCCGCGCCGGCTGGGAGAGCTAGCGTTTTAGCGTCCGCGGCTCTAAGAGAAATTTGTCTGCAAGGCAGTGAGTGATCCGTGTGTGTGGCGGGGTAAGATTGATCGCGGTTTTGATTGATGATCGATTGGGTTTGTTGGGCGGAGTTTATGTCTGCAATTGATATTGCACTTATTGTGATTGCTTTGGTGGCGGTGGGGGTCGCTGCGGCCTGTGCCCTGCAGCTCAAGGGCCTTCGTGCCGAGTTGCGGGAGCGTGGCGACAGTAGCGCGGAAACGCTGGCAGCACTCGAGCAGGCCAACAACGCGCTCGATGCCCTGAACGTCGCGCTGGCCGAAACACGCCGCACGGCCAATGCCATCGCGCAGCAGCAGACGACCGATGCGGCCGTGGAGCAGCAACGTTACCTGGCCATCGCACGCGAGTTCTCGCAAGCTGGTGACCGGATGGATGACCTGCGCCGTGAGACGGCCCAACAGCTCGGCGCCAATCGCGAGGGCATCGAGCATCGCCTGGACAAGGTGCGCGAGACGGTCGATGCTCAGCTGGGCGCCATCCGCAAAGACAACAACGTGCAGCTCGATCAGATGCGCGCGACGGTGGACGAGAAGCTCTCTCGCACGCTCAACGACCGTCTGTCTGCATCGTTTAAGCAGGTGAGCGACCAGCTCGAGGCCGTGTACAAGGGCCTGGGCGACATGCAATCTATCGCCACTGGCGTGGGCGACCTTAAGCGCGTGCTGGGTAACGTCAAGGCGCGCGGCATTTTGGGCGAGGTGCAGCTGGGCGCGATCCTGGCGGATATCCTCACACCCGATCAGTATCTGGAAAACGTTGCCACCAAGCCCGGCGCCTCGGAGCGTGTTGAGTTTGCCGTCAAGCTGCCGGTAGACGAGGGCGACCCCGTACTGCTGCCGATTGACTCCAAATTCCCGGGCGACGCGTACGAGCATCTGCTCGATGCCCAGGAGTCGGGCGACGCGGATGCCGTCGCCGCCGCGCGCAAGACGCTTGACGCTATGGTCAAGCGTGAGGCAAAGGACATCTGCGAAAAGTATCTGAGCGTGCCCGTGACCACCAACTTTGGCATCATGTTCGTTCCGTTTGAGGGGCTGTACGCTGAGGTCGTCAGCCGCCCCGGGCTTATCGAGACCCTGGGCCGCGACTATCATGTCAACGTTGCCGGCCCTAGCACCATGGCGGCCATTCTCAACAGCCTGCAGATGAGTTACCAAACGTTTAAGCTGCAAAAACGCACCGACGATGTACTGCGCGTGCTCTCCGCTGTCAAGGCCGAGCTGCCGCGCTATCAAAAGGCGCTGCGCCGCGCCCAGCAGCAGATCGAGACCGCGGGCAAAACGGTCGAGGGCATCATTACCACGCGCACCAACGTCATGGAGCGCAAGCTCAAGGACATCGACGCGCTGGAAGACGCGCGGGAGGCCGACGAGATCTTGGGACTCACGTCTGCGGAGCTGCTCGCAGACCAAAAAGACGAGGACTAGCTGCATCTGACGGCGGGGCGCCTGCGCAAGCGCGGGACGCGGGCGCTTTTCGCGTTGCACTTGCCTGAAGTGCGCTTTAGTGTGCAACAATGGCGTTTCGCCCTATCAGACGCGAAAGGAAGCCCATGTCTCAGAGAAACACCAGTCCGCTCAAACGCTCCACCGTGCGCCGCACGCTGCAGCGTTTTTGGGACGTCACGCGCACGCAGCCGCTGATCGTCTTTCTCTCGGTGTTCTCGTCGGCGGGCTACATCTTCTTGCTCACGTTTGCCAACACCTACGTGATGGCCCTCATCGTCGACCGCGTCCAAGCGGGTTCCGTGGCGGGCGATCAAGTATTCGAGGTCTTTGGTCCCTACATTCTGGCGCTCGTGCTCGTTAACCTAGTGGGCCAGATCCTCTCCAAGCTGCAGGACTACACCGTCTACAAGCTCGAGATTGCGGGCAACTATCACCTGGCGCGCCTGTGCTTCGACACGCTCTCCAATCAATCCATGACATTCCACACCAGCCGCTTTGGCGGATCGCTCGTGAGCCAGACGAGTCGTTTTATGAGCGGCTATACGGGGCTGGTAGACGTGACGGTGTATTCGCTCATTCCCACCATCACCTCGGTTGTCTGCACGGTGGCGGCGCTCGCTCCGGTGGTGCCGACGTTTACCGTGATCCTGGTGGGCATCATGGTCGTCTACATTGCGTTTGTCTGGCTTATGTACAAGCGCATCATGCCGCTTTCGGCCGCGACGTCCGCCGCGCAGAACAAGCTGTCGGGCGTGCTGTCCGACGCGGTCACGAATATCCTGGCCGTCAAGACCTGTGGGCGCGAGGACTTTGAGCGCGACCTGTTCGATGCCGCCGACCGCGCCGCGCGCGACGCCGAAACGGTTTCGATGCACGCCATGATGCAGCGCAACTTTACGACCTCGGGCCTTATCGTCATCACCATGGCCGTGGTGAGTGTGTTCGTCGCGGGTGGCAACGCGTGGTTTGGCATTTCGGCCGGCGCGCTCGTCATGATCTTTACCTATACGTACAACCTCACCATGCGTCTGAACTACGTAAGCTCCATGATGCAGCGCATCAACCGCGCGCTGGGCGATGCGGCCGAGATGACGCGCGTGCTGGACGAGCCGCGTCTGGTGGCAGACGACGAGAACGCTCCCGAGCTTAAAGTGACCGAAGGTGCGATTGATTTTGAGCACCTGAGCTTTGCATACCGTGACGCCGCGGCGGGCGAGAACGTGTTCGACGACCTGACGCTTCACGTGGCGGCGGGCCAGCGCGTGGGCCTGGTGGGTAAATCGGGCTCGGGCAAGACGACGCTCACCAAGCTGCTGTTGCGCTTGGACGATGTGCAGGGCGGCCGCGTGCTCGTGGACGGCCAAGACGTCTCGCGCTGCACACAGCAGAGCCTGCGCCGCCAGGTTGCCTACGTGCCGCAGGAGGCGCTGCTGTTCCATCGCTCCATTCGCGAGAATATCGCCTACGGCCGCCCCGACGCAACCGACGAGCAGATTCGCGAGGCCGCGCGCCTGGCCAATGCGACCGAGTTTATCGACCGCCTGCCCAACGGCTTTGACACCATGGTGGGCGAGCGCGGCGTCAAGCTTTCGGGCGGCCAACGTCAGCGCGTGGCCATCGCCCGCGCTATCCTGACCGACGCGCCGATCCTGGTGCTCGACGAGGCGACGTCTGCCCTCGACAGCGAGTCCGAGGCGCTGGTGCAGGAGGCGCTCGAGAACCTGATGCGCGGTCGCACCTCCATTGTGGTGGCGCATCGCCTGTCCACCGTGGCGGCGCTCGATCGCATCGTGGTGCTGGCGGACGGCGAGATTGTCGAGGACGGTACGCATGCGCAGCTTGTCGAGGCAGGCGGCGAGTATGCGAGCCTGTGGGGCCGCCAGACCGGCGCATTTTTGGAGGCTTAAGGCCCCCGTACGTGGGACAATCGTTTCCGTGAAGTTATGTTTCTGCCGAGCCGAGGAGTCGTTATGCCACGCGAGACCAATGCCGCCAAACGCGAGCGCGCCGTTGAGGTGTGCGAGCGCCTCAACCGTCGCTATGGCCCGGTTGAGTGCTTTTTGGACCACGAGAATCCCTTTAGGCTGCTCATCGCGGTGCTGCTCTCGGCGCAGACGACCGATGCACAGGTCAACAAGGTGACGCCGCGGCTGTTTGCCCAGTGGCCCACGCCCGAGGCCATGGCGGGGGCGAGCGTGGCCGATGTGGCCGACACCATTAAGTCACTCGGCTTTTATAAGAGCAAGGCCAAGCACGCCGTGGAGGCCGCGCAGATGATCGTTGCCGATTACGGCGGCGAGGTGCCGGCCGACATGAAGGAGCTCGTCAAGCTACCGGGTGTGGGGCGCAAAACGGCGAACATCGTGCTCAACGTGGGGTTTGGCATTGTCGAGGGCATCGCGGTCGATACGCACGTCAACCGCATCGCGCACCGCCTGATGCTGAGCCCCAAGACGCATGCCAAAGAGCCGCTCAAGACCGAGCAAGATCTGCTCAAGATTTTGCCGCACGAGTATTGGGAGTCGGTCAACCACCAGTGGATCACCTTTGGCCGCGAGATCTGCGACGCTCGCAAACCTAAGTGCGACGAGTGCCCGCTGGCAGATTTGTGCCCCAGCGTGCGCGTAGCGGGGTAGGGCGGAACGCATCTTCGTCTGGCGTTTTTTGCGGGGCTGGGTTTGCCCTTGAGCCGGAGTCCTCTCCATGCGCTACCATGACAGACAATGTATTTGACGTACGACCCGCCGAGCTTGCCCCGGCGGGCTTTTGGCGTTGCGATGCCGGAGGAACAGCATGCTCATTCACCGTATAGCCGCGCAGCTCTACACTGCCGAGGCGCTGCAGACCGTCGAGGCCGGACTCGATGCCGGCGAGGACGTGACGCTGGCCGTGTCGCAGTCGGGCCGCACGCTTATGGCGGCCGCCCAGTTTGCGCGCCGTCCGCGCCCGACGGTCTACATTGTGAGTGGCGAGGATGCGGCCGATCGCGCCGCGCGCAGCCTTGCCGCCTACGTGGGCCTGGCGCACGTGTGCCGTTTTCCCGAGCGCAAGGACTATCCGTGGCGCGAGCAGGCGCCCGACGATGCCGTGGTGGCGCAGCGCTGCGAGGCTCTGGGGCGCATCGTGCGCGGGGACAACTGCATCATGGTTGCCTCGGCCCGCGCGCTGCTGCGCTGCGTGCCGCCGGTCGAGAGCCACTACTGGGAGTCCACGACCTTTGCGGTGGGCGAGGAGATTCCTTTTGACGAGGTGCCGCATCGCCTGGTGGGCATGGGCTACACCAATGCCGGCGCCGCTGATGCGCCCGGTCTGTTCCGCATTCACGGCGACACCGTCGAGGTGTTCCCCGCACAAGAGAAAGCGCCCGTGCGCATTGAGTTCTTTGGCGACGAGATTGACCGCATCCGCCGCATGGTGAGCTCAACGGGGCAGACCATCGGCAACGAGGACAGTATCGAGATCTTCCCGTGCCGCGAGCTGGCGCTTACCGACGAGGCGGTCCACAACATGCATGTGGCGCTCTATCGCGCCAGCCAGGACGACAGCAAACTGGCGGCGCTGCTCGAGATGGTGGATGCGCGCATCGTCACGCCCGAGCTCGACCGCTTTTTGCCGGTGATGTACGGCCAGACCGTGAGCCCGCTGACACACGTGAGCGGCAAGGCGCTCGTGGTCCTGTCCGAGCCGCGCTCGCTGTTCGACGACTGTCTGCGCGCCTACGAGGATATCGAGGCGCGTGCCGGCGAGGCAGGGATTGACCGCCTGGATGGTCTGTACGTGCGTGCCCAACAGCTCGATTTTGGTGCCCAGCAGCGCCTGAACTATGTGAGCCTCATCCGTGCCGGTGGTGCGGTGACGGCCGAGCTCAAGATTGAGCAGCCGGCCATTGCGGGCTCGGACAATCGCTTTATGACGCGTATCCAGGAGGTCGTGGGCAAGCGCTATGCCTGCGTGTTTGCCATCCCCGACCGCGGTGCGCGCGAGTCGATGGAGCTCACCTTTGGCGACGAGGGCATAACCTTTGAGGAGTCACTGACGGCCGCGCCCGAAAACGCCGGTGTTATCGGTGACCGTGTACGCGTGGCGGCGGCGGATTCTGCCGACCGTGCCGCCCGCCAGGAGGCCCATGCTTCCATTCGCGAGCGCAAGGCCGACGCGCTTAACGCCCGCTCGCTCGAGGCGGGTGCCGCCCAGGCTGCCGCCGGTGTCGCCGTGCCCACCATCTCGCGCGGACGCGTGACCTTTGTCGATGCCGCTCTGCCGCAGGGCGTGGTGGTGCCCGATGCCAACCTGGCCGTGTTCTCGATCGCCGACCTCAACGCCCGCATGGATGCCAATCGCGCGCGCAGCCGCCGCAAGGTTGACATTACGCAGATCACCTTCCCGTTTAAGCCGGGCGACTACGTGGTGCACGCAACGCATGGCATCGCGCTCTTTAGCGAGATCGCGCGCCAGGAAGTGGGCGGCAAGGAACGCGACTACTTTTTGCTGGAATATGCCGACGGCGACAAGCTCTACGTGCCGCTCGAGCAGGTCGACCGCATCACGCGCTATGTTGGCCCCGACGGCGATAAACCGCGCTTGACCAGGCTCAACACCGCCGACTGGACACGTGCCACCAACAAGGCGCGCAAGAACGCCAAAAAGCTGGCGTTTGACCTGGTCGATTTGTATACGCGTCGCTCGTCGATTACCGGTATCGCCTGCCCGCCCGATACGCCCGAGCAGATCGAGATGGAGGAGAGCTTCCCCTACGACGAGACGCGCGACCAGCTGGAGGCTATCGCCGACATCAAGGCTGACATGGAGGCGCCCAAGCCCATGGACCGCCTGCTCTGCGGCGACGTGGGCTTCGGCAAGACCGAGGTCGCCCTGCGCGCGGCCTTTAAGTGCGTGGACTCCGGCCGCCAGGTCATGGTGCTCTGCCCCACGACCATTCTGGCCCAGCAGCACTACGAGACGTTCTTTGAACGCTTTGCCCCGTTTGGCCTTGAGGTCGAGGTTCTCAGCCGCTTCCGTACGCCGGCGCAGCAAAAGCGCGCACTCAAGGCGTTTGCCGAGGGCGCGATTGACGTGCTTATCGGCACGCACCGCCTGCTTTCGGCCGATGTGAACCCCAAGAACCTGGGCCTGGTGATCATCGACGAGGAGCAGCGTTTTGGCGTGCAGCACAAGGAGCAGCTCAAAAACCTGCGCGAGCAAATCGACGTGCTCACGCTCTCGGCAACGCCTATTCCGCGAACCATGCAGATGGCCACGAGCGGCGTGCGCGACATGAGCCTGATCACCACGCCGCCGACCGGGCGTCGTCCCGTCATTGTGCACGTGGGGGAGTACGACCCCGACGTGGTGAGTGCGGCGATTCGTCTGGAGGTGGGCCGCGGCGGACAGGTGTATTACGTGTCCAATCGCGTCAAGACTATCGACGACGCCGTGGCGCGCGTGCACGAGGCCGCGCCCGAGGCGCGCGTGGGCGTGGCGCACGGCAAGATGAGCCCGCGCGAGGTCGAGGACGTGATGATCGAGTTCGCGACCAAAAAGATCGACGTGCTCATCGCCACGACCATCGTGGAGAGCGGCATCGACAACGCGACCGCCAACACACTGATCATCGAAGACTCGCAGCGTCTGGGTCTGGCACAGCTTTACCAGCTTAAGGGCCGCGTGGGCCGCTCGGCCACGCAGGCATACGCGTACTTTATGTTCCCCGGCGAGCTGCCACTTACCGAGGAGGCAACGGCACGCCTGACTGCACTTTCCGAGTTCCAGGACCTGGGCAGCGGCATGCGCATCGCCATGCGCGACCTGGAGATCCGCGGCGCCGGCTCGCTTATGGGCGCCGAGCAGCACGGCAACCTGTCGAGCGTGGGCTTTGACCTGTTTACGCAGATGCTGGGCCAGGCCGTGGCAGAGGCACGCGGTGACGACGATGCCGGCGTGGAGGCGACGAGCGTGGGCATTAACCTGCCGGCCGACTACTTCTTGTCCGAGGAGTACCTGCCGGCGGTGGATCAGCGCGTGCTCGTGTACCGTAAGCTCGCAGCGGCCGAGGACCTGGAGAGCATCGATGAGGTGCAGGAAGAGACCGAGGCCGCGCATGGCGAGCTGCCGTTGGCGGGACTCAACCTGTTCAACCGCGCGCGCATCCGTATTCGCGGCGAGCGCCTGGGGCTCGAGAGCGTCACGCTCAGCGGTGGGCGTATCACGTTTTTGGGCGTCGACGTGCCCAAGAAGGTGGCCTTTGAACTAAAGACCCGCTATGGCGCGGTGAACTTTCCCAAGAGCCGCAAGCTGTCGGTGCCCTACAAGGCGGGCGCCGGTGTGGGCAGCGGCCTGGGCCGCGGTCTCGACGCCAACGACGAGGCCGGTCCCGTGGCAGCAGCCCTCATGCTGCTGCAGCAGCTGGGTGCGAGCGACGACGACTAACGGGTCGACGCTGCAAACGCCCCATTTGGGCAATCTGGCCCTCACTCGTCGGTCGCGTACGCAAGTACGCTTCCCTCCTCCTTCGGGTCACCTTGCCACAAATGGGACGTTTTCGCTCACTTATGCTCAACCTGTAAGGGTATTTATGGGACAAAAACTACTGATAACTTTGCCCCACCATGTTGCAGGTTGAAAACCTCGCCCCATCGAAAGGAAAGCATGTTCGGATACATCTACAAGAAAGATGCCGCTGCCATCGCGGTTGTCCTGTGCCTTTGTCTGGGCGTGGGCAGCTTCTTCGATTACCAGATCTCGAGCGCGCTGTTCAACATCGCCAGCATGTACGGCCGCTTTATCGAGGCCGCCGGCGAGCTGCCGTTTGAGCTGACGGCGAGCGTCGCAGGCGTTATGCTCGTACGCGCGGTGCGTCCCGACTCCAGGGGGAGCAAATGGCTCGCCGTGCTGGGCGTTCTGGTCAACGTGGGCCTGGTCGGCTACGAGATCGTTTCGTCCCTGCGGGTTGGCGGCAAACTCATCGTGGTTCAGTTGGTGCTGACGTTTGTGCTGGTCATCGCGGCCAACCTCATCGCCTATCGCCTTACGCGCACGACCGAGCCCGACGATCTCACGCGCTGGGCGTTGATGGTGCTTGCCGTGTGGGTCGCTCAGGCCATTATCCTCAACGTGATCGTCAAGCCGCTGTGGTCGCGCCCGCGCATGCGCGTGATCGAGGTCACGCCGGGGCTCAATTTTCAGCCGTGGTGGGTGATCGGCAACCCCGACAAGTGGGCCTATATCGCCGCCGGCGTGATCAAGGACGGCTTTAAGTCGTTTGCGAGCGGACACACGGCGCACGCGGCGATCGGCCTTATGCTCGCCGGGCTTCCCGCGGCGGCCTTTAAGGAAAAGCCGTCGCGCCGCCGCGTGGTCTTTTGGGTCGCCGCTGTGGTTGCAGCGCTCGTCGCCTTTGGTCGCATCGTGATCGGCGCACACTTTTTGAGTGACGTGAGCTGCGGCTTTGCCTTGGTGCTGGCGCTCGAGTGCCTTGCCGCGCGCATTGCCTATCCGGGCGGCGTACAATAGCCCCATCTGAATCATCGGGCTCGTGCCCGGCTAGAGAGGATTACCATGCTCGCGTTCAACAATGACTATTCTCACGGCGCACATCCGGCAGTGCTGCAGGCGCTCGTCGACACCAATATGGAGCCGCAGCCCGGCTACGGTACCGATGCACACACCGAGCGTGCCAAGCAGCTCATTCGTGAGGCCTGTCAGGTACCCGATGCCGACGTGTTTTTTCTGGTGGGCGGCACACAGGCCAACGCGACGGTGATTGACATGCTGCTTGCGCCCTACGAGGGCGTCGTTGCAGCCGAGACCGGCCACGTTGCCTGCCACGAGGCGGGTGCCATCGAGTTTGGCGGCCACAAGGTGCTTACCATTCCCGGCTACGAGGGCAAGATGCATGCCGAGGATCTCGACAGCTATATCCAGGTGTTTTACGAAAACGAGAGCTACGAGCACACGGTGTTCCCAGGTGCCGTGTACGTGAGCCTATCGACCGAGTACGGCACGCTGTACTCCGCCGCCGAGCTTGCGGCGATTCATGCGGTGTGCCAGAAGCGCCAGATTCCGCTGTTTGTGGATGGCGCCCGTCTGGCCTATGCGCTGGCGGCCGATGAGTGCGACATTACCCTGCCCGAGCTGGCGCAGCTGTGCGACGTGTTCTACATTGGCGGCACCAAGTGCGGCGCGCTTTGCGGCGAGGCCGTGGTGTTTTGCGGCATGCACGCTCCGGCACACCCCATTCCGCGCATTAAGCAGCACGGAGCGCTGCTGGCCAAGGGCCGTCTGACGGGCGTTCAGTTTGAGGCGCTCTTTACCGACGGCCTGTATTTTGAGATTGGCCGCCAGGCGATTGAGACGGCGCAGGCGCTTCGTCGCGTGCTGCATGAGCGCGGCTACCAGTTCTTCTTGGAGACGCCCACCAACCAGCAGTTTGTGATTTTGCCCAACGAGGACATGGCCCGCATTCGCGAGCATGCTTCGATCGAGTACTGGGAAAAGTACGACGAGACCCACACCGTGGTGCGCTTTTGCACCAGCTGGGCCACGACACAGGAGGACATCGACGCGCTGGCGGCTGTCCTGTAGGTTGATGTAATGACGAGGGGCCGCCTTGCGCCTGGGTTTGGCGCAAGGCGGCCTTTGCTTTTGAGAGGGGCTGTATGGCCAAGATGTCCGAGCCGACGATTCGCCTGGCGACGCCCGATGATGCGCCGGCATTGCTTGCCATCTATGAGCCGTATGTGCGCCAGACGGCGATTACCTGCGAATACGAGGTGCCGAGCGTTGAGGAGTTCGCCGGGCGCATCGAGCGCACGCTCAAGCGCTATCCGTATCTGGTGATGGAGCTGGACGGGCGTCCGGTAGGTTATGCCTATGTGAGTCCGCTCAACAGCCGCGAGGCCTATGACTGGTCGGTTGAGACCTCGATCTACCTGGCGCGCGATGTGCGCCACGGCGGGCTGGGCCGCAAGCTGCACGATGCGCTCAAGCAATGCCTGGTCGCGATGGGCATCACCAACATGTGCGCGCTCATTGCCGTGCCGCACGACAATGACGACGAGTATCTGACGCACAACAGTCAGGATTTCCATGCCCATATGGGCTACCGTTTGGTGGGCGCCTTCGATCGCTGCGCCCAAAAGTTCGGCCGCTGGTACGACATGTGCTGGATGGAGCTGGTCCTAGCCGAGCGCACACCCAACCAACCCAAGCCGACCTGGTTCCCCGACCTCCCCAAACCTGCCATTTAGGGACAGGTTTATTTTGGCAGGTTTTATCTGGGCAAACGTTGCAAGCCGCTGCGAAGGATGCGGATACCTTCGCGGCGGCTTTTGTTTTGGGTGTGTATGACCAAGGCGATTGACCTGCGGATGCAGCAAAGCTCCAGATAAAACCGACCAAACTAGACCTGTCCCTTTTTGGCAGGTTTTTGGCTGTCTTGTGGCATCAAATCGCCGCAAGAAGCACGGCGTTCGTATGCTATTTTGACCTGAATCGTCCCCTCGGGACGCCTTGCGAGCTAAGTGAGTAGACTTTTTGGCGCAGGGCGAGCACAAAGCGCATCTGCCTTACTAAAACCGCAGGTCACAGAGATGGCTGTTTTGGGTGTGCTCGGCAGATCGCGAAAAGTCTACTCACTTAGGTTTACGGTGCTGGATATTCTGGACAGGAACAGTTGAGCTTGGACGGCGTGCGTTGCCAGGCGATGCTGGCATTTGCGCCATGCTGGTTTGAGATTTTATAAAAACCGCAGGTAAAACGTATATTAGGTGCATTTTGCCTGGTTTGGCGCGCTAGCCGATGGGCTCGGTGTATTTGGCGCGGTCGGTGCGTTGGATGCGCTTGGAGATGTGCAGCGGGCGGCCGTCGGTGTCGTAGACGTAGTCGGTGATCAGGATCAGCGCCTGCCCGCGCTCGACGTTGAGCAAAAACGCCTCGTTTTGCGAGGCATAGCACACCTCAAAGGTCTTGTGCCCCTGTGCCGGCGCGCGATGGAATTCTTGGCGCAGCGTGGCGTAGAGCGAACCGTTGATATCGCGGTCGATGAGTGCCTCGAAGCTTGGCGGCAGATAGGTGGTCTCCAGGCACAGCGGCGCATCGTCCAGATAACGCAGACGGACAAGTTTGACGAGCTTGCTGCCCACGGCGGCATCAAAGAACTTAGCTATGCTGCCGGCCGCCTTGGCAAAGCCCGAGTCCACGGTGCGCGTGGTGGGCTTCATGCCCTGGCCTTCGACCTGCTTGGTATAGCTCGAAAACATCAGGTTGTTCTCGTGGAGCGCGGGCGTGTCGGCCACAAAGGCGCCACGCCCGCGCTCGGTGCGCACCAGGCCCTCATCAACGAGCACCTTAAGGGCGTGGCGCACGGTGCTGCGCGACAGACCCGATTCGTCCATGAGTTCCATCTCGGACGGCAGCTTGTCTTCGCGTGCGTAGGTGCCGGCGGCGATGCGGTCACGCAGCGTACCCGCCAGACGCTCGTATTGGGCCAAGTTCTTTTTTGACGAAGTGCTCATGCGAATAACCTGTATCTAACTTATATGCTTACTGAACCAAGCATGTATCCAACATGACAACAAAACCGCTGGTAATGGATTGCCGAAAACTTTACCAGCAAATTTTCTAAGACAAATATAGCATACAACTAGTCGACATAACCAAAACATGTATGTAACTTGTATGCCATCGAGAGCATCAAACGAGAAGAAAGGCTGATGCACGATGACTACTCAGGAACAGGTTAAGGACGTCGTCTCCCAGGTTTTGGCTGACAAGGCGGACAAGGGCGGCATCAAGCGCGTCGTGTGGATCGGCGCTGGCGGATCCAACGGCGGCAACTATCCTGCCCAGTACTTTATGGAGCACGAGGCCACGCAGGTCGTGAGCTCCAGCTACACCAGCAACGAGTTCGTGCACGCCACCCCGGCCTACGTCAACGAGAACACCCTGGCCGTCGTCGTGTCCATGCGCGGCACCAAAGAGACCATCGTCGCCGCCCAGGTCGCCAAGGATCACGGCGCCAGCACCATCGCCATCTATGTCGACGAGTCCGGCCTCACCGAAGTCTGCGACTACAAGATCCAGTATGACAGCCTGGCCGTCGATGAGTCCTGCATGGGCCGCACCAACTCCGCCGTCGTGACCATGATCGCCATGGAGCTTACGCAGCAGACCGAGGGCTATGCCGAGTACGAGACCGCTATGGCCGCCTTCGACCTGGTCGATCCCATCTATCGCAAGGCCGTCGAGTACACCCGTCCGCTCGCTGCCAAGTGGGCCGAGCAGAACGCCGACAAGCCCTGCATCAACGTCATGGCTCAGGGTCCGCTCTTTGGCGCCGCCTATGTCTTTAGCATCTGCAACGTGCAGGAGATGCTGCAGATCGACTCCTGCACCATCAACACCTGCGACTTCTTTCACGGCCCCTTCGAGATCCTGGACAAGCGCACCTCGCTGTTCCAGCTCATCAGCGTCGGCCGCAGCCGCTGCAACGACGAGCGCGGCATCCGCTTTGTCAACCAGTACGGTGGCAAGCGCGTCTATCAGCTCGACGCCAAGGAGCTCGGCCTCAACGACATCAAGGACAGCGTGAGCGAGTACTTCAACCACCTGATCTTTGCCCCGATCCTCAACAACGTGTACATGCGTGCACTCTCTGCCGTTACCCACAAGGACTACATGACGCGCCGCTACATGTGGAAGCTGGACTACTAGTTACGCCGTTCTACCGAACGGCGTAACGGCTCGACGCTGCGCGCCCGGCATTTGGCCAATCTGCCGTTCAATTTCAAAGGCGCGACCAGAAGGTCAGCGCCTTTTCATTTCACGGCACCTTGGCTCAAATGACGGGCGCTCGCTGACGTTGCCAAAACGTCGGCGTCGTCGTGTTTGTTAAGGGGTTGGTGCATTGGGGCCAGGTTCATATGCACCAAGTTGGTGCATATGAACCTGGCCTCTTTGCACTAATGGGTTGTAGCGGAAAAGCAGATTTTCCCGTCTGCCGATTTGTGCCTTGAAAAATGTATATAACGACTATAACGTAGTGTGAAACATATTGGAAACAATACCGAGGAGGCTGCGTTGAAGAAAAGCAATCTGGGCTATGTGCTGGTGCTGATCGCCGCGCTTATGTGGGGCAGCATCGGAATCTTTGTAAACGGCATCTCGGCCATGGGCGTTACGTCCCAGAGTATGGCTGCCTTTCGCTTGTTGTCGGGTGCCGTCTTAATGGCTCCGGTCTTGGCATTCATGGGTTGCCAGGGAGGTGCTCGTGAGGGAAAGGCATCGGGTCCCCTGGCACTGTTCAAGGCAAGCCCTAAAGAGCTTGTTCCCTGCGCGCTTGTCGGTATCGTCGGTTTGGCCGCCGCCAACACCTGCTATTACGAGTGCATGGGCGAGGTGGGCATGTCCACGGCCTCGGTGCTGCTCTACACCTCGCCGGTGTTTGGCGTCATGCTCGGCCGCGTGCTTTATCGCGAGGACGTGACCCCCAACAAGCTCGTTGCCATTGTCTTTAACATCGTTGGCTGCGTGCTTGCAGTGACCAATGGCGACCTTTCCGGTTTTCATTTTTCGGTTTGGGGCGTCACGTCGGGCGTGATTGCAGGCCTTTGTGGTGCGTCGCTCGCGGTGTTTAGCCGAATAGCAACCAAGACGGTCCACCCGCTGGCTGTCACGTTTTGGGGCTTTGTTTTTGGCGGTGCGGTTATGGCGGCTATCGCGGCTCCGTGGCCGGATGTCGCCGCGGCAATGTCGCCACAGCTGCTGCTGCTGTTCCTTGGCTTTGGACTCATCCCCACAGCCGTGGCTTACATCTTATATATGCAGGGCCTGTCCATGGGGCTCGAGACGTCGAAAGTTCCCGTCGTAATGTCATTCGAGACAGTCGTCACCGTACTGCTGGGCATTGGTGTCTACGCCGAGCCCGCCGGTGCGATCAAAGTCCTGGGCATCGTGCTGGTGCTCGCGTCTATCCTGATTATGAACACCGACTTCTCCAAGCTGCGCAACAGCGTCATTGCCAAACGTATTGTCGAGAGCATGACCTTTAAGCCCAACGCGTGGTGGACCGAAAAATCTCAGGACATGGATCTGTTTAAGGAACGCACCGGCATCGCGCTGGAGCCCACCGTGCAGGAAAGCCCCTGGTACTTCGTGCGATAAGGGATTGCGCACGGCGTCCGACCTGGGATTATCCAGCCAGCGCCGGCCTACCCAGCCCCAACGTTTCAAGTACGTTAAACCCGTCAACGGTCGATTTTCACCCGCGAACGGTCTTTTTACTAATTAGCAATATAAGCAACGTATAAGACGTTATAATGACCATAACGAAAAGGAGGAGGCAAGATGAATCAGATCATTCTCGCATCTCATGGCGGCCTGGCCGCAGGCGCCAAAGACACGCTCGAGATGGTTCTCGGCGACGTGTCGAACGTCCACGTCGTGTCGCTTGCTCGTGACGACAAGGAGCCCATCACCAATAAGGTGGACGCCATGATCGCCACGTTCAACGCGGACGACACCGTCTATGTGCTGACCGATATGCTCGGCAGCTCGGTCAACAACAGCATGGTCGAGCTTTCCAAGAACGGCACGAAGTTCACGGTTGTCAGCGGTTTCAACATCCCGCTGGCGCTCACGCTCGCTATGAGCCCCGTCCCCGTCAAGGGCGCCGAGCTCGCGGCCCTCATCAACGAGGCCCGCACCGGTCTGACCAACCCCAACGCACCGGTCGAGGTCGCCGCGGCTCCCGCCAAGAAGGCCAAGGCGTCCCGTCACAGCTCCGGTCCCGCCAAGATTGTCCTCGCGCGTCTTGACTACCGTCTGCTGCACGGCCAGGTCGTCTTTACCTGGACCACCAAGGTCCAGGCCGAGCGCATCATCGTCGTCGACAACGCTGCCGCCAACGATGACATCAAGAAGGGCGCTCTCAAGCTTGCCAAGCCCCAGGGCGTGCGCCTGAACGTCTTTACCGTCGAGCGTGCCCTCGCCAAGATGGACAAGCTCAACACCCTCGGCGAGCGCGTCATGTTCGTCTTTGGCAACACGGCCGAGATGCTGCAGTTCTGCCAGGGCTACAAGCTCGACGCCATCAACCTGGGCGCCACCGCCAACCACGACGGTGCCGATCAGATCGGCGGCAAGGACAGCTCCGTCTTCTTCGACGCCACCCAGAAGGCCGACGTCAACCAGCTGCTCGACATGGGCATCAAGCTCTACGTCCAGCAGACCCCCACGTATCAGAGCGTCGACATCGACGCCAAGCTGTAATCAACCAGGCTTTTGCCTGACTGAAAGGAGAAGGGTATGAATACGTTCATCAGTGCGGTGCTCGTCGGCCTCGTCGGCGTGTTCTGCATGTGGGACTCCCGCCTGCTCGGTCGTCTTAACTTCGAGCAGCCCCTCGTTGGCGCTACGCTCGTCGGTCTGCTGCTGGGCGATGTGCCCACCGGCCTTGCCGTCGGTGCCGCCGTCGAGCTCGTGTCCATGGGCCTGGTGCAGGTCGGCGCCGCCGTTCCGCCCGATATGGTCCTGGGCGGCATCGTGGCCGCTGCCTTTGCGTGCCTGACCGATGCTTCCGCCGAGACCGCCATGACGATCGCCATCCCGGTCGCCGTCCTGGGTCAGCTCCTCGGCATCGTGTTCCGTTCCATCATCGCCGCCCTCACCCATGTGGCAGATAGCGCGATCGATAACGGAAAGTTCAAGACCGCCTATCGCATGCACATCTGCGCCGGCTCCGGTCTGTACGCCGTCATGTACTTCCTGCCGATCTTCCTCGCCGTCTTTGTTGGCACCGACCTGGTTCAGGCCATCGTCAACATGGTTCCCGAGTGGCTGTCCACTGGTCTTAACGTTTCGACCAAGATCATGACCGCCTACGGCTTGGCCCTGCTGCTCACCATGATGATCAAGAAGGGTATGACTCCGTTCCTGTTCATCGGTTTCCTGCTCGCCGCTTACCTCAACCTGTCCGTCATCGCGGTCGCTCTGATCGGTGTGTGCCTGGCTGTCGTCTTCATGGGCTTCAAGTTCAACGGTTCCCATGCAGCCGCCGGTGTCGATTCCGACTACGATCCGCTCGAAGACGACGAAGACTAAGGAGGAACACACTATGGCAACCGCAACCAAGGACGTGTCCCTGAACAAGAAGGTCAGCCAGTTCTTCTGGCGCTCCTGGGCCATCCAGGCCTCTTGGAACTACGAGCGTCAGATGAACATGGGCTTCCTCTACGGCATGGTTCCCACGCTCGATCGCCTCTATCCGGACGAGTCCGACCCCAAGCAGCTCGCTGCTAAGAAAGAGGCTTACCACCGTCACATGGCGTTCTACAACTGCACCCCGCAGACGAGCGCTTTCATCCTAGGCCTCGCCGCCTCCATGGAGGAAGAGTACGCCAAGGATCCCGAGAACTTCGACCCCGATTCGATCAACGCGGTCAAGACCTCCCTTATGGGTCCGCTTTCCGGCATCGGTGACTCCTTCTTCCAGGGCACCATCCGCGTTATCGCCTTTGGCCTGGGTGTTCAGCTGGCTCAGCAGGGCTCCATCATGGGCCCGATCCTGGCCATGCTCATCTCCATCGTGCCCTCCGTGCTGATCACTTGGTTCGCAGCCAAGATCGGCTATCAGGGCGGCCACGAGTACCTGAGCAAGCTCCAGGGCGGCGACCTCATGGAGAAGCTCATGTATGTCTGCGGTATCGTGGGTCTTATGTCCGTGGGCGGCATGATCGCTACGCTGATCGGCGCCACCACCCCGCTGCAGTTCGCTGACGGCACCGTCGTGATCCAGGACATCCTGGACGGCATGATGCCCCAGATGATCTCCCTCGGCCTCACCGGCCTTATGTACTGGCTCATCAAGAAGAACGTCAACACCGGTTGGCTTCTCGTGATCGCCATCGTGGGCGGCATCGCCCTCTCCGCGGCCGGCATCCTGGCCTAGTCGCGACCAAGCGCCTAACCGCTTTCCCCCGGGGGCCTGCCTGGCATCCCATACCCCAGGCAGGCTTCCATCCCTAGATGTGTCAAAGGGACAGTTCCTTTGACACATCCTTAACGGGCCGGCGACTCGGTCCAAACCACGGTAACCCTGCGAGCGCCCGGCAATGTGGCGCCGCAAAAAATCGAAAGGAATGTGTCAGATGTACGAGATCGACCTTAACCTCCCTAAGCAGATCGTCGCTGACGTCCTGTCCAACCACGAGATCCACAGCGTCGCCTTCGTCGGCTGCGGTGCTTCCATGTCCGACCTTTACCCTGCCAAGTACTTCCTGGCCAACAACACGGACAAGCTGAACGTTCAGATCTTCACCGCTAACGAGTTCAACTACGACACGCCTTCCTGGGTCAACGAGCACACCTTCGTGATCACCTGCTCCCTCGGTGGCTCCACGCCCGAGACCGTCGAGGCCAACAAGACCGCCAAGAAGCACAACTGCCCGGTCGTCTCCCTCACCAACAAGGCCGGCTCCGCTCTGACCGTCGACGCCGACCACGTCATCGTTCACGGCTTCCATGCCAACTACGCTGCCAAGTGCGAGAAGCCTGGCTACGCCATCGCTCTTGCTCTCGAGATCCTTCAGCAGACCGAGGGCTATGACCACTACGAGGACATGATCACCGGCCTCACCAACGTCTTCGAGCTCTGCGAGAACGCCGCTCAGTCCGCCAAGGGCCTCGCCAAGCAGTTCGCCCAGGACTTCAAGGACGACAAGATGATCTACTTCATGGCCTCCGGTGCCTCCGAGAAGATGGCTTATTCTCACGCCGCCTTCCTGTTCACCGAGATGCAGTGGATCGACGCCGCCGCCTACAACACCGGCGAGTACTTCCACGGCCCGTTCGAGGTTTCCACCGAGGGTAAGCCCTACGTCTTCTTCATGTCCGATGGTGCCACCCGTCCGATGGACGCCCGCGCCCTCACCTTCCTTAAGCGCATGGGCGCCAAGGTCGCTCTGATCGACTCCAAGGACTACGGCCTGGCTGACGCCGTGCCCGCGAGCGTCGTTACCTACTTCAACCCGCTGCTGCACCTCGCCGTTATGCGCGAGTACGGCAACCAGATCGCCGAGGCCCGTCAGCACCCGCTGACCATGCGTCGCTACATGTGGAAGCTTTCCTACTAATCACAAGTAAGTAGTCCTTACGGGTTGATTGAGAGGGGATGGGGTTTGCACCCCGTCCCCTTTTTTGCTCTGGGGAGGGCGTGTTTGTCGCATTACAAAACCCCAGATAAAACCTACCAAAATAAACCTGTCCCTTTTTGGCAGGTGGGAGGAGATGCGTATGATCAAGGCGGTGCTGTTTGACATGGACGGCGTGCTGGTCGATACCGAGTGGTTCTACAACCGTCGCCGCGTGGCGTTTATGGAGGAGAAGGGCTTCCACTTTGACGAGATCCCCGATCTTTCGGGCTCTAACGAGCCTGCCATCTGGAAGTCGCTGGTGCCCGACGATATTGAGCTGCGCGAGCGCCTGCGCGTGGAGTACAAGCAGGTATACAGCCCTGTCCACCCTGTTCCGTATGCCGAGCTGCTCAACGAGCAGACGGAGCCGGTGATGCGCGAGCTGCACGAGCGCGGCGTGAAGTGTGCCATTGCGAGCTCGTCCTACCGTGAGCTCATCGACGAGCTGGTGGAGATTGCCGGCATCGCCGACGTGCTGGACCACACCATCAGCGGTCACGAATGCAGTGCGTTTAAGCCCGACCCCGAGATCTACCTGCGTGCCATGGAGGCGCTGGGGGTGAAGCCTACCGAGTGCCTGGTTATCGAGGACTCGCCCATGGGTATCGAGGCCGGTAAGCGTTCCGGCGCCCGCGTCCTGGCGCTGCGTCCGCACGAGGGCGTCAACCTGGATCAATCGCGAGCCGATGCCGTTATCGATAATCTGACCGACATTTTGGCCGCTCTGTAGCGTTGATTCACCGCAAAAAGCACGGGTTCACGCGTCATTTGCTGCGGATTGGCTTAATTTGGCCTCAATTTTGATCCGCTTGGCTTCGATTCGGGCTAAGTGAGTAGACTTTTTGGCGCAGGCTGAGCACAAAGCGTTTCTGCCTTAGTAAAGCCGCAGGTCACAGAGGTGGCAGTTTTGGGTGTGCTCGGCAGATCGTAAAAAGTCTACTCACTTAGAATTTGGGCCTTTGGTCGTAGGGGTTGCTGGTCCCATTTTGGTTGTCGAGAGGGGGTGAATTGAAGCGCCCCCGCACGCTCCATGCTACAATCGCGGGCATGCCCCACAACTATATCTGCCTTCGAAGGGAGCCTACGTGGCGAACGCCATCGATCAGCTCACGGACCGCGTGCTCGTGCTCGGCCGCCTTGCCATCGTCCGCCGCGCCATTACTGCCGTGGCGGTCACGATTTCCGCCGTTCTCCAGACATTTCTGATCCAGGCGTTCATTCAGCCTGCCGATCTGCTTCCGAGCGGCCTCACCGGCGTCGCGGTCCTGCTCGATCGTGTTACCTCGCTGGGCGGCGTTCACATCGACATCTCGCTCGGCATGCTCGCGCTCAACATTCCCGTGGCGCTCCTATGCTGGAGCGGCATTAGCAAGCGCTTCGTCATCTTCTCGATGATGCAGGTCGTGCTCTCGTCGCTGTTCCTCAACGTCTTTCACTTCGCCCCGTTTTTGGGCGACAAGATCATGCTCATTATTTTTGGCGGCGTGGTCTCGGGCCTGGGCGCCGCCATCGCGCTTAAGTCCGGCGCATCCACCGGCGGCACCGACTTTATCGCGCTGTGGGTTTCCAACCACACCGGCAAGACCATCTGGGGCGTCATCTTTGGTTTCAACTGCTTTATCCTGGCGATCTTTGGTTCTATGTTTGGCTGGGACAACGCGGCGTACTCCATCGTGTTCCAATTTATTTCGACCAAGACCATCGACAGCTTCTATCATCGCTACGACCGCGTGACGCTGCAGATCACGACGCGCAAGGCAGACGAGGTCATGACCGCCTATGTTGACCATTTTCAGCACGGCATTAGTTGCGCCGAGGTCATCGGCGGATATAGCCGCGAAAAGATGTACCTGCTGCACGCCGTTGTCTCGACCTACGAGAGCCAGGACATTATCAAGCTGGTGTGCGACATTGATCCCGGTGCCGTGATCAACGTGTTCCACACGCTCAGCTTTGTGGGCGGCTGGTGGGGTGGTCATGTCGACGAGCCCATGCCCACGGCCGTTCCCGATCCCGACAAGCCCGCACGCATGGCCAGCAGGCAGGCGCGCCTCAGCGAGCAGGACAGTCTGCAACAGGACGACGGCAGGTAGAGTGTTGGTATTTTGCCGGCACGGCGCAATCCTGTCCGCTTGAGCCTCCCGAAAGCCTCGCTGCTTTCGGGAGGCCTTCGTTTGCCCAGATAAAACCTACCAAAATGAAGCTGTCGCTTTTTGGTAGGGAGGGTGTATCGTTTTATCATTATGAGGTAACATGAAACTAGACGTTATATACGTATTAGTTATTTCGATATTTCGATAAGAGTGATTAGATATGCCTACACCCAAAAATGCACCGCTTTACCAGCAGATTTATGACGAAATCAAGGATGCGATCGAGAAAGGTGTTTATGCACCCAAGGAGCGTATTCCGTCCGAGCTCGAGTTAGCCGAGCAGTACGAGGTGAGCCGCATCACGGTGCGCCGCGCCGTCGAGGAGTTGTGCTCCGATGGCTACCTGGTTAAGCAGCAGGGCCGCGGCACCTTTGTTTCCACGCCGCACATCAATCGCCAGTTTCACGCCTCGACGCTGCAGACGTTTACCGCGCTGTGTGCCGACAACGGCATGAAGGCGGGCGCACATGTGATCGATCGTCAGATTGTTCCGGCGCGCCAAAACGAGATGGAATTCTTTGGCCTGCAGAAGGATGCGTTGCTGCTGCATATCAAGCGCGTGCGTACGGCCGACGGTGAGCCCATCTTTGAGGAGAACATCTTTGTGCCGTTTGACGCCTACCGTGAGCTGTTGACGGCCGATCTTGAGGACAAGTCGATTTTTGCCGAGGTCGAGCGTGTTGGCGGAACGCCGATTGTCTCGGTTGGCTACCGCACGGTCGAGGCCGTTCGCGCCAATGCCGAGCAGGCGGCTGAGCTGGGCATTGCTCCGCACGATCCGCTGCTCAACCTGCGTGCCGGCTTTATCGGCCCCAATGGCGAGCCGGTCCTGATGGGTAAGCAGTACTACGTGGGATCGCGCTACGTTATGGTCATGTAAGTTACGCGGTTTTACCAAACCGCGTAACGGGCCGACGCTGCGCCCTTGGTTCCGCCGTTCTAGCGAACGGCGGACCGGTCGACGCTGCAAACGCCCCTAAGCGGCAATCTGACGTTCAATCGTCGGTCGCGTACCGAAGTACGCTTCCCTCCTCTTTCACGTCACCTTGCTCGCTTAGGGGCGTTTTCGCTGACTTATGCTCAACCTGAGACGTTTCCACGCCTGTCAAGAGCTTAGCCGTTGGGGACGTTCTTAAACGACTAGTCATTCAAGAACGTCCCCAATGACTACCCGCAGAATGAGCGTGGCTGACAGCCGTACGGCAGCGGTCCGCGTGGCGGCGTATAATCGGCGGCAGATGACTTGGACGTTAGGAAACCATGATCGATAGCATGCAGCAGATGGCGCTCGACACGCTCGGCGCCTATTTTGGCTACACCTCGTTTCGCCCGGGACAGGACCGCATGGTCGATGCGATCCTTGCCGGTCGCGACGCGCTGGGTGTTATGCCCACGGGCGCCGGCAAGTCCATTTGCTACCAGGTGCCCGCGCTCATGCTGCCCGGCATCACCTTTGTGGTGAGTCCGCTGCTGTCGCTTATGGAGGATCAGACCCGCGCATTGCTCGCGGCGGGTGCGCGGCCCAGCTATCTCAACTCCAGCCTTACTCCGGCCCAGCAAAACACCGTGCTCAAGCGGGCGCGCGAGGGCCGCTACCAGCTTATGTACGTGGCGCCCGAGCGCCTGCTCGAGCCGCGCTTTTTAGCTTTTGCGCAGGAGGCCGCGGCGGACGGCGGCATCGGCGTGCCGCTCGTGGCCATTGATGAAGCCCACTGCGTGAGCCAATGGGGCCAGGATTTTCGCCCCGCCTACCTGCAGATTCGCGAGTTTATCGATTCGCTGCCGCAGCGCCCCATCGTGGCTGCCTTTACCGCCACGGCGACCGAGCGCGTGCGTGCGGACATTCAGCAGATGCTCGGCCTGCAAAACCCCGCGACGGTGGTGACGGGCTTCGATCGCAAGAACCTCTACTTTGGTTGCGAGGAGATGGGCGACAAGGCCAAGACTGCCTGGGTGCGCGACTACGTGATCGCGCATTCGAGCGAGAGCGGCATCGTGTATTGCTCGACCCGCAAGACGGTCGATGCGCTGGCAGGCGAGCTTGCCGAAGCGCTGGGCCCCAGCGGCATTCGCGTTGGCCGCTACCATGCCGGCATGGGTAACGACGCCCGCCGCCAAAGCCAGCGTGCCTTTATCGACGACGATATCCAGGTGATGGTTGCCACCAACGCCTTTGGCATGGGCATCGACAAGCCCAACGTGCGCTACGTGATTCACAACAACGTGCCCGAGAGCATCGAAGCCTACTACCAGGAGGCGGGCCGCGCCGGCCGCGATGGCGACCCGGCCAGCTGCCATCTGCTGTGGAACGGTAACGATTTTCGCATGCGTCGCTTTTTGATCGACCGCGGCGATGCTGCCGATGAGGCGCTCGACGACGAGCAGCGCGCGTGGGCGCTCCAGAATCGATATCGCCTGCTCAGCCAGATGGAGGGCTACTGCAACACCACCGGCTGCCTGCGCGAATACATGCTGCGCTACTTTGGCGACGAGGCCGCGGCCGAGCATGCTGCCGCGGCTGGTGCGGGCAGCACCGCCACGGACGACGCCGAGGGCTGCGGCAACTGCAGCAACTGCCTCACGAAGTTCGAGGTCGAGGACGTCACCGATATGGCCCGCGCCGCCGTGCACTATGTGGCCACACGTCCCATGCGCTTTGGCAAATCGCTGGTCGCCGATGTGCTCCACGGCGGCAACACCGAGCGCATTCGCCAGATGCATCTGGACGAGGACCGCGGCTACGGTGAGCTGTCGAGCGAATCGGTCGGGCGCATCAAGGATATCATCGGCCAGCTGTGCGGCCGCGGTTATTTGGCCACCTCGCAGGGGCAGTACCCGGTCGTGGGGCTGGGCCCGCGTGCCGGCGAGGTCGAGAACGAGGCGTTCGCCTTTACCGTTAAGCGTCGCGCGTCCAAGCGCAAGGCCTCGGCCCGCGCCCGCCGTGCGGTGGATCTGCTGCGCGAGGAGGCCGAGCTGGATCAGCGCCCGCGCGTGGGCGATGATGCCGAGCTGTTCGAGCGCCTGCGCGCCCTGCGCAAGGAAATCTCGACCGAGCTGGAGATGGCGCCGTATATGGTCTTCTCCGACAAGGCCCTGCGCGGCCTGTGCCGCCTGCGTCCGCAGACGCGCGACGAGCTTATCCAGGTCAACGGCATCGGCGAGAAAAAGGCCGACGCCTTTGGCGAGCAGTTTATGGCGGCGATTGAAGAGTTTGAGTCCGAGCATGCGCGGGATGGAGCGTAACGATGGCAACCGACGATAAAACCGACCGCGCTGGCGTATCCGCCGTACCACTGTACCAGCAGGTCATGGACGACCTGAAGGGCGAGATCGCGCGCGGCGTGTATGCGGCCGGCTCGCGCATTCCTTCCGAGATGGAGCTCGCGAAGTCTTACAGCGTGGGGCGCATCACCGTGCGCCGCGCCATCGAGGAGCTGTCGCGCGCGGGGTATCTCAACCGCCAGCAGGGGAGGGGCACCTTTGTGTGCGCCCCCAAGCTCAAGCGTAAGATTCGCCAGAAAGGCGACGTCCAGAGCTTTACCGAGGGCTGCGCCGCCAACGACATGGTTGCCGGAGCGCGCCTGGTGTCGCGCACGGTGGTCGCGGCGACGCGCGAGGACGCGGCGTTCTTTGGCGTGGAGCCCGGCTGCGAGCTCATCGTAGTCGAGCGCGTGCGCACGGCAGATGGCGTGCCCGTCATGCTCGAGAACAACTCTTTTGTGCTGGCCGACCATCCCTACCTGCAGACGCTTGCCGACGAGGACCTTGCCGATAACTCGATCTTTGCACTCGTTGCCGAGCATTCGGGCCGCGCGCCGCTCAAGTCCGACCCCTGCACCGTGGAGATTGCGCTTGCCGATGCTCAGGCGGCCCCGCTGCTGGAGGTGCCGGTCGGCGAGCCGCTCTTCTATATGGAGGCGTACTTTACCGATGCAGACGGGCGGCCCCTGCTGCTCGGGCGCCAAAAGATCGTGGGCTCGCGCTACGTGTTCGACATCTAACGTCCATAGATAGAACAACATAGAACAAATCTGCTGAAACGACTTCACCTGTGACAGCTCGCATGCTATAAATAGAACAACATAGAACGATCGCAGGTACGAGCTGTCGTCGTTCGAAACCGCCACACAAGGAGGGACATCACCATGAACGCACACGATCTGGTTCAGGAAATTATCGAGCGCAAGGGCAAGATTGAGAACGTCTTTTGGATTGCCTGCGGCGGTTCGATGATCGACCTCATGCCGGCTAACGAACTGCTCAAGCGCGAGGCGACCACGTTTACCTCGACGGTCTACACCGCGCGCGAGTTTTGCCTGATGGCCCCCAAGAGCCTGGGGCCGAAGTCGCTCGTCGTCGCCTGCAGCCACAGTGGCAACACGCAGGAGGTCATCGACGGTTGCGAGATGGCGTTGACTGCCGGCGCCGAGGTCGTGACCATGACCGACTATGCGGGCTCCAAGATCGACAGCGGCAAGTGGACAACCTGGGTCTATCCGTGGGGCAAGGGCGAGTCGCAGGCCGAGGTCCCGCAGGGCATCGGTGTTCTGATGGCTGCCGAGCTGCTCGACCAGCAGGAGGGCTACGAGGCGCTCGCCGACATGTACGCCGGCCTTAAGCAGATGGATGCGCTGCTGCCCGCCGCCCGCGAGAAGGTCAACGCCGAGCTGGGCGCCCGCTTTGCCGAGCTCTGCCAGCAGCACAAGTTCTTCTATATCCTGGGGTCCGGCCCCAACTTTAGCCAGACCTACGCCATGGCCATCTGCTCGCTCATGGAGATGCAGTGGCAGCACTGCTGCTACATCCACTCTGGCGAGTACTTCCACGGTCCCTTCGAGGCCACCGAGCCCGGCGTGTTCTACTTTGTGCAGCTTGGCGCGGGCGAGTGCCGCCCCATGGAGGAGCGCGCGCTCGCGTTTCTCAACACGCACACCGATACGATTATGGTGCTCGACGCCCTCGAGTACGGCGTGGGCGAGGTGCCCGCCAGCGTGCGTTCGTTCCTGGAGCCGATCTTCTTCTACAACATGAGCTGCGAGCTGCGCGCCGCCCGCGGCAAGGTGTTTGACCACAGCCCCGAGGTTCGTCGCTACATGGGCATCGAGCAGTACTAGGCACCGGGAATTATCTTTTTTGACGGGGTCTGTGCTGCGCGCGGACCCCGTTTTGCATTGTGGCGGCCGGATTCGTGTCTGCGCGAAAACGAAGTCGAATACTTTTCCGCGAAGTGAACGACCTGTTTTGGACCCCCGAAGCATCCACACTTTTTGACGCCAAAACTGCAGGAAAAACTCGGCGAAACCGCAGGAAACGGCGTCTGAAAAGTGTCGATGCTTCGGGGGCTCGTTTTTGCTCGTTCACTTCGCGGAAAAGTATTAGACCTAAATCTGCAGGCATGCTGTTGGGGTCAATAAAAAGCGGGCCGCGCCGATGGGTTTCCGGCGCGGCCCGCTTTACATGGCGTCCGTATGAGCGAGGTGTCGCGTCAAGCGGCGGCCTACTTTGCGTCGTAGGCCTCGGCATCCCACCAGTCGAGCTGGGCGATGTTGTCGCGGATGTGCTGGCAGCTCTTGTGGAAGCCCTCGAGCTCGTGCTCGGAAAGGTCGAGCGTGTAGACCTCCTCGACGCCCTCGGCGCCGATCACGCACGGCAGGGAGGTGAAGATGCCCTCCTCGCCATACTGGCCGGTCATGAGCGTGGAGGCGGAAAGCACGGCGTGCTCGTTGTGCAGCACGGCGGCGCAGACGCGCGCGGCGGAGTTGGCGACGGCGTACTCGGTGCACTGCTTGCCCTGGTAGGTCACATAGCCGCCCTTGCGCGCGAGCTCCTCGATCTCCATGTGGTCGAAGGCGTACCTGTCGGGGTTTTCGGCCTGAAGCTCGTTAAGGCTCTTGCCGGCGATGGTCGCGGACTTAAAGGCGGCCAGCTGGCTAAAGCCGTGCTCGCCGATCATGTAGGCGTCGATGGACTTGGGGCTCACGCCGACCTTCTTGGAGATCTCGGTGCGCAGGCGGGCGGAGTCCAGGCCGCAGCCCGAGCCGATGATCTTCTTGGGATCGTAGCCGGTCAGGTGCCACAGCTCGGTGCACACGACGTCGCAGGGGTTGGAGATGCTCACGAAGATGCCGTTAAAGCCGGCGTCGACGATGCGCTTGGCAAAGGTGCGGGCGGCGTCGGTGGTAAAGAACAGCTCGCCGTCACGGTTGCCGGCGGCCAGCGCGACCTTGCCGGCGGCGTTGACGATGACGTCGCAGCAGGCCAGCTCCTCGTAGTGGTCGTAGCAGTTGACGATTTTGGTATTGTACGGGACAAACGAAAGGGAGTCGCGCAGGTCCTGGACCTCGGACGTCACCTTGGCCTCGTTGATATCGCACAGGTACAGCTCATCGGCAATGCCCTGCATGAGCAGGCTGTTGGCGACATGTGCTCCTACGTGGCCCTGGCCGACCACACCGATCTTACGCGTCTGGTACATTATATGTATCCTTTCGGCCGAGTTTTTCGCGTCGAACCATTGTAGCGTCCTGCTACCACTTTGCTAGACTAAAGCGCCGTAGATTTTTTGGGACATACCTTAATCTCTATTTTTGGAGTGATTCGGGCCGCTGACGGCATCGCTGAGCGATGTGCTCGCGCGGATGGGGCCGCTCGTTGTACCATAGCTGCAACTGACTCGTAAGGAGCATCCATGCCCATTCGCATCCCCGACGCCCTCCCTGCCGCCGCGCAGCTCGAGAGCGAGAACATCTTTGTCATGACCGAGTACCGCGCGCTGCACCAGGACATCCGTCCGCTGCGCGTGCTCATCCTCAACCTCATGCCCACCAAGATCGCCACCGAGACGCAGATCATGCGCAAGCTCTCCAACACGCCGCTGCAGGTGGAGGTGGACCTGCTGCGCACCAAAACGCACGAGGCCACGCACGTGAGCGCCGGCCACCTGGAGACGTTTTACCGCACGTTCGACGACATCCGCGACATCCACTACGACGGCCTGATCATCACGGGCGCGCCGGTGGAGCAGATGCCGTTCGAGGAGGTCGACTACTGGCCCGAGCTCTGCCAGATCATGGATTGGTCCACCACGCACGTGCACTCTACGTTGCATATTTGTTGGGGCGCACAGGCGGGCCTGTATCACCACTACGGTATTCAGAAGTACGACCTGCCGGCAAAGGCGAGCGGCGTGTTCGAGCATTATCTGGTGAAGCCGCAAAGCCCGCTGGTCCGCGGCTTCGATGACCGTTTCTATGCCGTGCATTCGCGCAACACCGATGTGCGTCGCGAGGACGTGGAGGCCGAGCCGCAGCTCGAGGTCGTGGCCGTATCCGACGAGGTGGGCCTGTACATCGTCAAGTCGACCGACAGCCGTCGCTTCTTTGTATTTGGTCACCCCGAGTACGATACCGACACGCTGCGCCTGGAGTACGAGCGCGACGTGAAGCGCGGCCTCAACCCTCAGGTGCCGGCGCACTACTTTCCGGGTGACGACCCCACCGCCGAGCCGCGCAACGTCTGGCGCAGCCAGGCTCAGCTGTTCTACACCAACTGGCTCAACTACTACGTCTACCAGACCACGCCCTACGACCTGGCCCGCGCCGGCGAGGAGCACTAGACTGCGGTGGTACTGCTGTAGCCGTGGCTGACGTGGCGGCGATTAGGCGCTGATGATGTGGGGTAGCGGCAGGTCGTGGGCGTCGGTGGGAACGTGGTCGACACGCTGTTCGTCAAAGGCGATGCCGATGATTTGACATGCGGGCGAGAGCATGGGCAGGTAGCGGTCGTAGCAGCCGCCGCCGTAGCCCAGGCGCTCGCCGGCGCGGTCGAAGGCTACGAGTGGCACGATGGCCATGTCGAGGGCCTCTGCAGACACGATAGGGAAGTGGTCGCTGTCGATGTCCATGGCCGCGAAGGCCCGCGTGGGGTGGGCGATAAACGGGGCCGCGGACGCATCGCCGACGGCAACTGCCCGCATGCACATGCGCTGGCCACAAGCTGCGGCGTCTGTTGCCGAGAGCATGCACGGATAGGCCACGCGCCAGCCGCGTTTGGCGGCAGCTGCGGCAAACGCGGCTGGGTCGACTTCGGAACCCATCGCGGCATAGACGGCAACGGTGTGCGGTGCCGCGGCACCCGAGCTGCCCAGCAACTCAACAAGCCGCGCGCAAATGACAGCAGACTTCGCCGCCCGAACATCCAAATCAAGAGCATCGCGCCGAGCAATCATCGCCCGCCGCACTTCAGCCTTGCCCATCCCAACCTCCTCTAGCAAACCTGCCAAAAAGGGACAGGTTTATTTTGGCAGGTTTTATCTGGGCAAATGTCGAAACCACCACAAAGGTGCCTGTCCCCTTTGTGGTGGTTTTGGCCCATGCGTTAACGCTATAGCGCCGCAGCGATCGCTTCAGTCACAAACTTATTGAGTGACTCGCCCTTCTTTGCCGCTGCCAGCGCCGCCTGTTTGTGGAGCTCAGAGCCCGTTCTTACGTTGAACGAGCCCTTAAAAGCCCGCTCGGGCTCTTTGCCCTTCTCGGCGCAAAACTCAAGGTAATCGTCGACGGCGTCGTGGAAGCATTGTTCCACTTCTTCAGCCGTGGAGCCTTCAAATACGATTGCGTCTCTAATGCCGGCGACCATACCTGTTAGTACACGCTGCTCGGCATCGAACTCGACTGGGGCGAAATAGCCCTTGTATGCCAAAACGTTACTCATGACTGCCTCCGACATCCTGCAGAAATCGAACGATGTTTCGAATTGTCCCCGCTGTCAATTCGTCAGATGGATGAGGCGCGTGCATCACGAACATCCTGCCATCTGAGGGCCTGTAGAAGCGAACGCGCGATCCGGAAGTCTTGCCTTTGCTGTCCATTTCAAAGCCATATGAGACCATGACTTTTAAAAAATCGGCATACCGATACGTCGAAGGGCAGCTAAACAGTTGGGCGATGAGTTTATCGGCTCGAGTCATCCCGCCTCACATTCTGCAACTATATTCTAGTTGCAATTTAAGTCCGATGCAAACACTCATAATATAGAACATGTGTACGTATAGAACAAGTGTTCGAATCACCACTGAGAAGGGGGGCAGGCACCTTTGTGGTGGTCTGTGCTGTGGAGTGGGCGTCTGCGGCAGTTCGTCTCGATCTGTAACAGTAACTCGGCAAAAATGGGCCTAGCTGTTACAGATCGAGACAAAGAGCCGGCGACATTCGAAAACGTCTCGATCTGTAACATCTGGAGCCGATATTGCCGTCTAGATGTTACAGATTGAGACAAACCGCCGCGGTGGGCTGCGCCGCCCCGCCCAAGCCGCAGAAAAAAGGTAGATTTTCAGGCATGTCCCAAAAATCTACCTTTGTGCGTTAGCCCAGCAGGTCGACTACGTTGAAGTCGGCGTTGCTCTTGGCGATGACTTCGCGGCCGCCAAAGACGCAGGTGGGCGACTCGGCTGCGATGCGCGTCACGTCGGCGCCGAGCGAGCGCAGCTCACCGGGCGTGGCGGCGAGCATCTGGGTGCGGCGCTCCTCGCGTGCGTGCGGATCGAGTCCGGCCAGGTAGGTCGTGTTGCGGCGCTTGGTGAGCGCGTACGGCTTCACCGGTGCGTCCATGCCGCTTACGCAGCTCACGATAAAGCCCTCGAAGGCGGCCTCATCGGGCTCAAAGCTGCCGAGCCATTCGCCTGCGTGCGCCACGCGCTCAATCGAAGGATCGATTGCCGGATCACGGTAGGTGTAGAACGCCGTCTGACGCTCGCCGGCAGCGCGGAATCCGCAGCCGTACGCACCGCCCTTCACGCGGATTTCGTTCCACAGGTAGTCGTAGGAGAGCGCGTTGGCGGCTACGGCCCAGGCGCCCGTCACGTCGATGTCCAGGCGACGCGGGTCGCACGCGCTTGCCGCAAAGCAGATGTCGCTGGGGATGACAAAAGCCTCGTGGCGGTCGCTCGGCTCCGGCACCACGAGCGTGTCGCTGGCAGCGCCGTGGCCCGCGCCCAGCCCCAGGTCGCCCGCAGCATCCCAGTACGCGTTAAAGTCATCATCACTGCCGGTAAAGCTCGCTAGGCAGCCATCGGCCACAAAGATGCGGCCCGCCAGCTCGGCAAGCTTGGCACGCAGGCCGTCCAGGCGCTCGTCAAAGTGCTCGAGCAGATCGCGCAGGAACAGGTAGAAGTCCACGCCCGAAAGCTGCTCGCGCACCACGGCCGAAGGCGAGCTGTAGCTCATCGCGCGGCCCAGTGCCGCCGAGTGGCCGTTGTTGATAAAGCCCTGCTCAAGCCCAATGCGAATCTGCGTGAGCACGTCGCGCACGCGGTCGGCGTCGGCATCCGCCAACAGCGTGCTCGACCACACCTCGCGCGGCAGGCTCGCCAGCGCGTCGATCTTCTCGGACAGGGCGCCGGCGCTCACCAGCAGGTAGGGGCGCACGCCGTCCACGTCGGGCTGGGTCATGACCTCGGTCGTAAAGCTCAAAAAACCCAGCTTGCCAGCGAGCAGGTTGTCGAGCTCCTCGGCCGAATGCTCGCTCGTGGGCAGCTGCTTGAGCAGGCGGCAGAGCAGCGTCACATAGGGCAGGTCCTCAAACGCGACACAACTCAGGTCGAAATACTGCATGGCGTAGGCCAGGCGGTTGGTGGGGATGCCGTGGCGCAGACAGGGGATGGGCGCGGTCGTGTCCACAACGAGCGGCGGCTCGGGGCGCGCCTCGCCAATGTCGGACACGCGCAGGCGCGGCAGCGTGGCCTTGGCCTCGGGTGTGTCTTCGGCCTCCTGTGCGGCACGCAGCGCGGCTGTGCGCTCAACCACGTCGGCCAGCTCGGTATCGGTCATGGCATCGCGCTTGGCTGCCAGCTCGGCGGCCTCGGCGCTCTCCGCGCCCTCGGCGGCGTCCACCGGCACCAGCTCGACCAGCGCCATGTGGTCGTTTTCCAGCACGAGCTCGCGCAGCAGGTCCTCAAAATAGCTGCCGTCCAGCTCGCCGCGCAGCTCTTCGTACACCGGGCCGTACTTGAGTGCCAGCGTCGCGGCGTCGTCATCGTAGAGCCAGGTGCTCAGCGCGTCGCACGCAATGGCCACGCCGTCGGCGATACCGTAGTCGCGCTGGCGCAGGTCGTATTCGTTGCTGCTGATGATGGCTTCCAGGCGCTCGCGCGGAACGCCGTGCTCGCACAGGTCGCGGCAGGCGTCCTGGAACACACGACGTAGCTCGCGCGCCACGCCGGGCTGCGCGTTTTGCAGCATGATGAGCTCGTAGGGCTGCAGACTCTCGGCCGCGGTGTAGCTCACCACGTTGCCGCCCAGGCCGGCGGCAAGAATGGCCTTCTTAACCGGTGCTTCGTTGGAGCCCAGCAGCGCCTCGAACAGGATATCCGCTGCGATCGTGCGCTTGCGGTCGAGCGCGCTGCCCAGCACCAGGCCCAGGCCCACCAGGGCGTTCTCGGGCGTGGTGGCCATCTCGACGCGCTTATACTCGCAGGTCACAGGCTCTTGCACGTCCAGCGGATTGGGCGCCAGCGTGGACGGGTCCTCGCCGGCGGCAACGGCAGCGTCCATGCGGCGGCTCGCGGCACTCGGCTGCGACAGATAGCGCTCGTCCAAAAAGGCCAGCGCGCGGTCCACATCCAGGTCGCCGTAGAGCGTGATGTAGGAGTTGGAGGGGTTGTAGTGGCGCGCGTGCGTGTCCAGGAACTGCTCGTAGGTGAGCGCGGGAATCGCGCGCGGGTCGCCGCCGCTCTCGTGCGCATAGGCGGTGTCGGGATAGAGCGCGGCGTTGACGGCGTCGTCCAGCACGCTCATGGGGTCGGACAGTGCGCCCTTCATCTCGTTGAACACCACGCCGTTATAGCGCAGCGTGCCCTCGCGCAGGCTGGCGGCGCTGCCGTCGCCCTCGCCCTCGACACTCTCCGGCAGGTCCAGCTCGTAGTGCCAGCCCTCCTGCTCAAAAATGGTGGGCTTGGTATAGATGGCCGGGTTGAACACCGCGTCCAGGTACACGTCCATCAGGTTGTACAGATCCTGCTCGTTGGTGGTGGCGACGGGGTAGATGGTCTTGTCGGGGTAGGTCATGGCGTTGAGAAACGTCTGCATGGAGCTCTTGATCAGGTCGACAAACGGCTCCTTGACGGGGAACTTAGCCGATCCGCACAGCACCGAATGCTCAAGAATATGGAACACGCCGGTGGAATCGGCCGGCGGCGTCTTAAAGCCAATGGCAAAGGCCTTGTTTTCGTCGTCGCACGCCAGGTACAGCAGGCGAGCGCCCGAGGCGGCGTGGCACAGCACGTAGGCGTCCGAGTCGAGCTCGGGCACGGTCTCGCGGCGCTCGACGGCAAAGCCGTGGCAGGTAGTGCCGGGCACCAGCAGCGCGGCGGCAGCGGCGCGAGGGTCGGTTGAGGTGGTGGGCATATGCAGTCTCCTTTGACGCCCCAGCGGGGGCGAATCGAGTCGAATCCCCGAGAGTATACCCATATGGGGCCGTGGCTCTGCGGCGAACTGAAGACGATGTGGGTGGACTAGCCTAACTGGGTTGACGGCGAATGCCGCGGGTAGCCGCTGCATCCCGCTAAAGTGAAATAACACCCCGTTTACCGAATCATTTAGGAAATATATGGACTCCTAAAAAGTTCTAATACAATATAAGTCATCTATCTATAAACCGCTGATTTCTTGTAAAGGTATGGTTGATATGGTTGAGGCAAATAGCGTTATCCCCCTATACAAACAGATTGTTCGTGCGCTTTCTGATTCAATCGCCAACGGCACGTACCGCCCGGGAGATAAGCTTCCGACCGAGGCGGAGCTTATCGAGCAATTTGGCGTGAGCCGAATAACGGTTCGCTCCGCAATTAAAGAAATGGAAGATGCTGGGCTTGTTGAGAGGGCCCGCGGCAAGGGCACGTTCGTTTCGTCGGACACGCAGATGTATGCCGCGGACGACCGTGAGAGCTTTACCCATTCGTGCCAGCTTGCGGGCAAACAGGCGTCTACCAGGGTTCTCGAAATGGGCTGGGACTTCCCAAGTCTGCGAGACGCGAAGTTCCTGGGCGTAGACGATACCCAAAAGGTATTGCGTAGCCGTCGTCTGCGCCTTGTGGATGGCAAGCCCACGATGCTGGAAACCAATAGCTATTCCGCTGCGCTTTCTTTTTTGGAGCATGAGTCCCTCGATGATTCGCTGATGGCGGTACTCGATCGCCAGGGGATCAAGATGGGTCCCAACACGCGTACGCTCGAGGTCTGCTATGCGAGCGAGCTCGAGGCGGCATACCTTAACGTGGAGCTGGACTCTTCGCTGCTTCTGTTTGTCGATAGACGTTATGCCCCAAGTGGCGAGCCGCTTTTCATCTCCCGTCAGGTGTACTGCACCGAGCGACTGAAGTTCTATTTGTAAATTAGAGATAGATTGGTCGATTTACCGACCAATTGTTACCGTTCGCGGATTTGGAAAATAGACACACCACGTAGGGTAGATTGCTAATATACTTTGTTATGACAATATAGTACGTCCTATTGGTATTGGAGAACTATGAATAAGATATTGCTAGCGAGTCATGGTTATCTCGCCCAAGGCATGAAAAGCTCTCTGGAGATTCTGATGGGCACCAACGACCGAATCGAGTGCCTGTGCGCCTATGTCGATGACGATTCAAGGGACGTCGCGGCGTTGATTGATGCATGGATGGAGACGAGGGACCCTGCCGACTCTTGGTTTGTCGTGACTGACATCTTTGGCGGCTCTGTAAACAACGAATTCATTCAGAGGCAGACCGACGGATCGTTTACGTTAATCGCTGGAATGAACTTGCCGCTGCTGGTGGAAATGGTTACACAGCTGGACTCCCTGGATGCGGACAAGGCCAAAGCCGCGGTCGAGGGATCGCGTTCGTTTATTCAGCTTTGCGAGGCGGCGGACATGCTTGCCGGCGCCGAGGAAGAAGAGTTCTAGTTAGTTCTGGTTCGAGCCCTAGCTAGGGGCCACACCTGTCATTCCCTTTATCACGTGCGGAGATGATAACGATGATTAAGCTTACGAGAGTTGATTACCGACTGATTCACGGCCAAGTTGCCATGTCCTGGACTCACGCTTTGGATGTAGATTGCATCTTGCTTGCCAGCGATGCTGTGGCAAAAGACGACATGAGGAAGGCGGCCTTGAGGCTCGCCCGCCCCAACGGCGTTAAACTCGTCATCAAGGATGTTGACGCTGCTATCGAGGCGCTCAACAGCGGCGTTACCGACAAGTATTCGCTGTTTATCATCACTGAGACGATTGAAGATGTCTATCGTCTCGCTAAGGGTTGCAAAGACATCAAAGAGATCAATCTGGGCGGAACCCGAAAGACCCCTGAGACCACGCTTCATCCGACCCCTGCGATCTTTGCGACCGAGAAAGATGCCGAGCATATCCAAGAGCTCCTGGGCGATGGCGTGGCCATCGAAATCCGTCAGGTCCCCAATGACGCTAAGGTGTTTGCCAAGGACGTTTTCTAGCCGGAAACACGTTGATGCTCGGCATTTATTGAACCAATGCTTTATGCCTATGCCCGTCGATCATTTGATCGGCGGGCTTTTTATTAAAGAAAAATCAAAAAAATCTGAAATAGTTCTTGCATAGTTAGTTATATAAAGTATTATAACGTCATGGGATGAATGAAGGGTTCATCCAAGTGAGTTAGGAGTAAGGGATGTTCAATTTCGATGAGCCTCGTTACGAGAAGGTTGTGAGCGATGCCCTCGCTCTCCGTCCTCAGATTGAGGCTGCCGTGGACAAGGTCTGCGAGCAGGGTTATTCCAACATCTTCTTCATCGGCTGCGGCGGCACCTGGGCCCACACGCTCCCGATGAAGTATTGGGTCGAGACCACCACGGCCGACGTCGATGTCCACTGCGAGATCGCCGCTGAGTTCCTCGCATGCCCGCCCAAGACCTTCAACAAGGACTCGGTCTGCGTCTTCTCCACCCGTACCGGCACCACCCCCGAGATCATTGAGGCTGCCAAGTTCTGCCAGGAGCAGGGCGCCCGCACGCTGATGTATGTCTCCAACGACAACACCCCGGCCACCGAGTACGCCGATTACAAGTTCTTCAGCTTCGCCGAGGACGACGTTCTGTGCGAGGCCATCTACACCTACCAGATCACGCTGGTCGCCCGCTTCCTCAAGAACGCCGGCGCCTTCCCCAAGTACGACACCTTCATGGAAGAGTTCGGCAACATCGCTCCGTACCTCATCAAGGCCAAGGACGCTCAGGACGAGCGCTGCGCCGCCATGGCCGAGGACTTCAAGGACACCGATTACCACATGGTGATTGGCTCCGGCATGCTCTGGGGTGAGGCCTACGACTACGCCATGTGCATCCTCGAGGAGATGCAGTGGATCAAGACCAAGTCCATCCACGCCGCCGAGTTCTTCCACGGCACCATCGAGCTGTGCGAGGAAGGCACGAGCCTCATCATGCTCTACGGCGAGGACGACACCCGTAAGCTCATGGACCGCGTGGACAACTTCACTCACATGCTCGCCGACGAGAAGGGCGTCAACGTCCGCGTGAACAAGTTTGACACCGCCGAGGTCGAGCTGCCGTTCAGCGACCCCGAGTTCCGCAAGATCGTCTCCCCGATGGTCACCTACACCATCACCGAGCGTCTGAGCTGCCATCTCGAGCACGTCCGTAACCACCCGCTCACCACGCGTCGTTACTATCACCAGATGAACTACTAATCCTCTCAAATTGCTGCGGTTGTCTGCAGGCGAGCTGCGCAGAATGCCTCGCCTGCAGACCTGTTTCTGGGGTTGATCGAAATGGTTGTCCAGTATCTTCTAGTTGCACTGGTCGCATTTATTGCGTCCATGGACGAGCAATTATTTGGCATTACGATGCTTGGTCGTCCGCTGTTTACGAGCCTGTTTGTCGGCTTGATCCTTGGCGATGTCCAGCAGGGCGTTATCGTCGGCGCGGCTTTGGAGTCCATGTTCATGGGCGCCATCATGGTCGGCGCGGCGGTTCCTCCCGAGGTCTATGCCTCCGGCGTGCTTGGCTGCGCGTTTGCCGTCATTACGGGTACGGGCACGGCAACTGCCGTCGCGCTCGCCCTTCCCGTCTCCGTCTTCCTTCAGGTGTGGCGCAACTTCTGCTACGCCGTTCCGGGTGCCTTTGCCTGCAAGAAGATTGAGACCGCTCTGGCAAATCGCGATCTTGCCAAGGCGAATCTGTACCATCTGACCATCGTGCCGCTGTCGATTGGCATTCCGTCTGCACTGCTGGTGTTTGGCTCGCTGTTCTTTGGTGCCGACCTTATCAACAATGCGCTCAACGCGATTCCGCAGTTTGTGATGGACGGCCTCAACGTTGCGTCCGGCGTCATGGTCTGCATCGGCTTCGCTCTTCTTATCAGGACCATGGGCGATAACAAGCTCCTTCCCTGGCTGTTCCTGGGCTTCATTATGGTCATCTACCTCAAGATGGACGTGGTCGGCGTCGCCGCAGCTGCCATTTGCGTCGCGCTGCTCCTGGCCTTCCGCGAGGGCTCGTCCGGTCCGCAGACGGTTGCTGCAGATGAAGAGGAGGACTTCTAATGGCTATCCAGAACACCGACCTCAAAGAGGCCAAGAAGGACGCGATTATGACTCCCGATATGTATCGGAGCATGTTCCTTCGCCAGTTTACGAGCCAGTGCTCGCAGTCGTACGACAAGATGATGGCAATGGGCTTCATGTACACCATTCAGAAGCCCCTGCGAAAGATCTATCCCAACGACGACGATTACTATGCGGCGCTCGATCGCCATACCGAGTTCTTTAACATCACGCCTCATGTGCTTCCGTTTGTAGCCGGCCTAACGGTTTCGATGGAAGAGCAGGCGGCTGCCGATAAGAACTTCGACACGTCCTCGATTAACGCCATGAAGGTCGGCCTTATGGGACCGCTTTCCGGCATCGGCGATTCGTTCTACTGGGGTACGTTCCGCGTGGTTGCCGCCGGCATTGGTATTGGCATCGCTTCGACGGGCAACCCGCTCGGCCCCATCGTGTACGCGCTCATCTACTCCGTGATTAACTTTGCAACGCGTATCGTCGCCGCCCATCTGGGTTACGACTTGGGAACCAAGTTTTTGCAGCAGTCCGAAGAGAGCAACCTTATGTCTCGCATGACGCATGCTGCCGGTGTTCTCGGAATGACCGTTATCGGCGCCATGATTGCGGCACAGGTCTCGCTGTCCACGGCTTTGACCTTTGACGTGGGTGGTTCGGAGATTGTCCTGCAGGATCTGTTCGATTCGATCTTCCCCGGTCTGCTGCCCTTGCTGGCAACGTTCGCTTGCGTTGCCCTCTATAAAAAGGGCGTCAAGACCATTTGGATCATCTTGGGCATCTTCGCAATCTGCATCATCGGAACGGGCTTGGGAGTGTTCGCGGCGGCGTAATGTTGACTGCTATGCTCGCGCGTTGGATAACTAACTGACCGTTTGAAAACGGGGCTCGGCGTAAGGCCGGCCCCGTTTTTTATTTGAGGGATTTTCCGACCGTCCAAAAAATCACACTCGTCCATCACTCACGCATCTCTCGTCTCTCATTTGTCACTAACACGAGAGATAGCTGAAAGATGAGAGATAAATATGAGAGATAGCAATGCTGCAAGATGGCTGAGGGATCGAGGCAAAGTTCCCGTATACATGTGTTTACCTGTGCGAACGTGATTTGATTGAACCGATAACGGCATTTTTGTCTCTCATCTCTCACTCATCTCTAAGCTGAGAGATAAATGAGAGACGAGAGATAATTACGAGAGATAGCTGAGAGATAGACAGACAGACGGTCTGTCGGGAACATGCATCGCTGTCAGATTAATGCCGCGCGCGGAGCAGCTGCGCGTTCACCCGCGCCTCGCATCCCGCCATTTCACGCACCGCACATCGAAACCTGCGGCAAAGCAGGTACAATAGCCAAATGTGCATCGCGCACGACGATGATATCGGCGCCCGCGACTGGGGGAGAAAACATGGCAGAGCAGCAGATAACGCCGGGGACCAAGCTTCAGGTGGCATTCGACGTGCCCATGGGCCAAAAAACCGACTTCAACATGCTTGCCACGTACAAAGAGAACCTGGACGACGCGTACTTTCTTATGAGCGCGCCCATGCTCGCCGGCAAGCCGCTCATCATGGACGAAAACCAAAAGCTACTGTTGCAGTACAAAGTAGGCGAGGAGACGTTCGTGCTCGCCGGCTATCCCGAGGCAGTCGAGAAAAAGGGCATCCGCACCTACTGGAAAATGCGCAAAGTCGCCGAGCAGCGCAGCTTTGTCAAGCGCCGCGACGAGCGTTTTAAGGTCGCCATGCGCCTGACCTACCAGCGCGATAACGCGCCGACCTCCGAGCCCGAGGACGCCATGACCATCGACGTCTCGGCCGGCGGTCTGGCTATCTACCTCAACGACTACCCCGATGTGGGCGAGGCCCTGGCCGTACAAATGCCCACGATCCGTCTGCAGGGAGAGCGCCACGAGCTGCCCGAGCAGCTGGGCATCGTGTGCTGGGTGCGCCGCGCGCCCAAGGGCAGCCTGTACCGCAACGTCTGCGGCCTGCAGTTCCGCTATGCCGACGACATGGAGCGCGAGCTCGTCAAAGAATACGTCGGCTACATCCGCGCCAAATATAAGATCTGATCGCCATGGCACTGTTCAAGCGTAACGACAATAAAGATCAAGCTGCCGAGGATTTGGCTGAGGGCATGGCCGAGGGCATGACTGAGGATTTGACCGAGAGTCAGCCCGAGGACACCCCCAGCACCGACCCCACCTCCCGCAAGCGCTTCGGCAAATCCAAGCCCAAGCCCAAACGCAAGCCCAAGCGCGACCTGCGCGGCGTGGTGCGCATCGAGGAGCTGGAGCAGGCGCTGGCCGACCAAGACCTCGACGACATCGACCCCGATGCGGTCGTGTCCATGTACATGCCCAAGCGCCGCATGGAACGCATCGGCGCGGCGCTGCTGCGCATGGACAAGCTGCAAAAGGCCCTCGTGGTGCTGGCACTTGTCTTTGGCGCGCTGTTCGCCCTGTCGTTTATGCAGGAAAACATGGGTAACTTCACCATCAACCTCAACCGCCTGGAGCTGTTCCGCCGCGGCGTGGCCATTGCCGACAACGGCGACTTTAACAACGCCACCGCGCGCCTGGCGGCCGACGCCGTGGACAACGGCACCAATATCGCCGCCGACGACCTGCCCGACAACCTGGATAGCGTCGACGGCAGCCACAACGGCAAGAACTATGTGGCGTACACCTTCTATATCCGCAACGCCGGCAAGACCGATCTGGGCTACAGCGCCAAGCTCAAGGTGGTCAGCGCCAGCAAGGGCGTGGACAAGGCGGCGCGCGTGCGGGTGTATCGCAACGGCGAGCCCACCACCTATGCGGCGGCAGCGGCCGACGGCAGCCCCGAGCCCAACACCGAGCCGTTTGCGTCCAAAGACGTGGTGACGACCATTAGCCACGCGAACTTCCGCGTGGGCGACGTGGACAAGTACACCGTGGTCATTTGGCTGGATGGCGACGATCCGGAGTGCGTGGATAAGATCATCGGCGGCGCGGTGGAGTTTGGCTTTGACTTTGATTCGTCCGAGACCGACGACTCGAGCCTGTTCATTAAGTTTGTGCAGGATATTGCCGACACCCTGACCGGCAACGATCCCATTAGCGCGAGCGGCAACGAGGCGCCCGATTACTACAAGGAACACAACGTGACTTGGAGTAACCGTCGCAACCAAAAGAACTCGCCCGCAGGGGACGGGGACAAGTAGAACGAACAAGCGCCGGGCCGGGATTCATTTTCCGGCCCGGCGCTTTTGCTATGCCGAGGTGTTGTCTTTGGAGGTAGCGCCGTTGCCGCCGGCGGCATCTAGCAAGAACAGCCGCAGCGCGAGCTTGATCGCGTAACCCGGTTTGACCTGCGCCGCGTCACCCATGCGTTCGCCCAGATCGCTGCAGTAGGCGTAAACGTCGCGGATGAGGTCCGCGCCCGAGAGCGTGAACATGTAGCCCGTGTCCGAAAGCGCGTTGGGCGCTGCGGGCAGCTCCGCAGCCTGACAAAAGCTCGCAAGGTCGGGGCCCATGACGTCTTCGTAATCAATCGTGCGTCCATTGTCCTGAGCTGCCTGCTCTTGCTCACGGGTGTACGAAAGCGCCGCTGCCAGCACAAAACTGGGCGTGGGGGCGTTGACGTCGTCGGTGGTGGCGACAAGTTTGCCGGCCGCCTGCGTGACCAACCAGGCGACTTCGCGCTGACAACGAACGGCTTTGCGCGTCACCGGCTTGATCGATCCAGCAGAAACGCTTCCCTTTGGTTGATTGGCGGCAGCCATGGAGCCCTCCCAACAAATAGCCCGTTTAGCACGCGAAAACTACACGTTCTGCACCAGTATAGCGAGTGGGGAGAGGCTCGGGCGAAGCTCGGTGGAGGGCGTGTGCATGCGTTGGTGCGGCGCTGCGGTGACAAGTCTTAAGAGGGACTTATGACTGCACGGGAGGGTGCGACCAAATAAGGTGAATAGTGTTCACATAGCCACACGCATAACTCGAGGTGGACCCATAAATCTGTCGGAATGTAAGCTCCCGAAAACTCATAAGGAAATCGTAAGAATTATGGTATTCTCGATTCCATATCTAAAGGATGGGCAAGCAACATCCAACACGAAAGCGCGGGCTCCCCTTCCGGGCTTCTCGAGCGTCATCTGGGATGAATGGGGAAAGAAAGGGGTCCGTATGGATACCAAGGCATTAAAGAAGCAGATGGGCGCCGCCATCGCCATGGTGCTGGTAGCAGCCGTAGCGCTGGGCTCTGCCACGTTCGCATGGTTTGTGAGCAACAACAAGGTTGACGCTACGACCAGCAAGATTTCTGCTCAGTCGAACTCTGCATTCATGTATATCCGTGACCAGGATGAGACGTCCACGGATCTTCTCACGGATGAGTCTTCAGTTGATGATGCTGAGCTCTTCCCTGCTCACTGGGTTACGTCGACCGAGTCTGCTGCTGAGGGCCACTACAAGGGCAAGGACGCTGCTAATTTCTTCACCGCTTTCGGCACGTCTGCAGACGAAAACGGATACGTCATGGATCCCACTTCCTTGAAAAAGGTGATTGCTGACGGGCAGACGGAAGGTACGCCTGAGGCTGCTGTCGCCGGAAAATACGCCGTTAAGAATCTGTTCTATGTTGGATCGAAGGGCGCGGACCTTACGAATCTCAAGGTTGATAGCTGCGCAATTAAGTCAGCCGACGGTAACGCTCAGTTCGATAACGCTCTTCGCGTGCTAGTAAAATGTGGTAGCAAATGGGTACTTTGCGGTCCTACTGGCGTGATTGCTTCCTCGGATGAGGGTGCGGTTCTGGCTCCCACCGTATCGTCTACGGAGAGCGAGCTGGAGATGTACGTTTTTTATGATGGTGATGACGCCAAGATCTATACGAATAATCTCAAAGATCTGAAGACGGCTTCCAAGCGCATCAACGTTGTCTTCACCGCTACCTCTACTCAGACCGATAAGAAGTAGTACGTTAAGCAACTAAGCGAGGCGGGGGAGAACTGTCCCCCGCCTTTTTCTTTAGAGAGGAGGATTTTCGTTGAGCGTTAAACAGATGAAAAAGCAGCTTGCAGTGGCAGCCTTGTCTGTCGTTATGGCGGCAGTTGCGCTTGGTTCTGCGACGTATGCCTGGTTCGTCTCGAATACAAAGGTAGACGGCACTACCAGCACCGTTAGCGCTCAGGCAAACGGTATGGTCCTCCAAATTGCTTCTGGTCCAAATGCCATTCGCGACGGCAGCGATCATCAGACGACCGCCGCGAGTCGCGGTCATGAGATCAGCCCATCCTCCACGAATGATGCTCGTAACTGGTTCGTTCCGAAATCATGGAGCGGTACGGATGTATGCGGCTATCAGAAGGCAACAATTTCCAAGCAGCTTGAGGGCTCCTATACGCTCAAGGGAGACGCCGAGACGTATTACGCCTATACGATGGCAGAATACACGCTCTACACGATTAATCAGACTGGTGAGGCGGACGTCTATCTCGACAACAGCAGCTCTAACGGTCCCGTTGTTGTGACCGCGTCGGAAGGCGCTTCGAAAGAATGGTTCAATAAAATCAAAGGTAGCCTTCGTGTGGGCCTGCTGATTGACGACGAGCTCAAGGTTGTTTATGCTCCGGTTCTTCCGACGGGTAAGGGAAACGATGTTTCTGCTACCGAAGGCTGGAGTTGCGTGAATTCCGACAGCCTCGCGGTGACCATGGCGCCGTCTTATGCCCATGTGTTCGGTGGCAATATGATTGACCAGAACAACAAAAACTGGGGAGCAACTAGGAGTGGTGACTCCTACGTAAAGCCGACGGGCGATGCTCAGATGCTCGCTCACGTCGGTTACAACGGGACAAACTTCAAGGTCGTCATTTGGATGGAGGGCACCGACAGCGATTGCCAGAACATGTCTGGTCTCGATGTTGGTGAAGGAAGTCCGACCTTCGACGTCACCGTCAGCTTGGTCGGCATCGTTCCTGATTCCAAGTAGTGCAAACGCTACAGTAACTTAGACAAAAGACGAGGGCCAGTTCAGAATCGAACTGGCCCTCGTCTTGTTTATGCCAATAGTGGTTCGGCTATAGCCCGTACACCTCAACCATGGCTTCGCCGATGCGGTGGGGCACGCCAGTGACGAGCGCGTTGCCCATGCAGAAGGCTCGATGCCCATCGGTCATGCCCGTGTCGGTCCAGCCCTTCGGGAATCCCTGGAGCTGATCGAGTTCGTCGGGGACAAGACGACGGAAACGACCGTCGGGGCATTCGATGACATGTTTGAATCGGCTGGCTCCCGTGCCGCCTTCGCCTGTGAGAATCGTTCGGCTCGGTTTGTCGACGGCATCCGGGAAGCTCATGGCTCCCTCGGAATACGTGTACGTAAAGCCCGTCTTCTTGTTGGTGCGCTCTTCGCGCTTGCTGCCCTTGAGGTAGCGCCAGTCGGGAAGCTTTTCGTCAGAGATGTAGAACTGCTCTGGAACAAGTGCCTCATCGACAAGCACATCGCCAAGCACGCGGCGCTCGCCGTGATAGTCCTCAGTGAAGTCGCACGTCAGAACATGACAGCCCTGCATGACGCCAGCGTTTTTGAACTGCGATGTCTTTTGACCAACGCCAAAGCGAGTCGAGTTCTCATAAGGGTCGGGCAGGACATCGAGCTCCGTCATTTCGTCGGGATAGATGGCAGGGAAAGCCTTTGCCATGACGCCGTTGTGCATGCGGCCAACAAGATCGACCTTGCCGGCGTTCTTCTCGCAGAAGATGTAAACGCGCTTGCGACGCTGGGGGAAACCGTATTCTGCTGAGTTGACAACGCGCCATTCGACGGTGTAATCGAGATCGGCGAGGCAGCTCAAGATGATGGCAAAGTCGCGACCGCGCTGAGATGCGGGTGACTTGAGCAGACGGTCAACGTTCTCAAAGAGACCGAAGCGGGGCTTCTTCATCTCGAGGAAGTGATAGATATCCCACCAAAGGACACCCTTCTTGCCCTCGATGCCGTGCGCCTGATTGAGTGGACGCGCAACAGAATAGTCCTGGCAAGGAAAGCCACCGACGACCATTTGCACGTCGGGGATTTCGATCTCGCCGGCCTCAGCCTGCTCAAGTACCTTATTGATATCTTCATTGACGACAGAATCCTCGCCAAAGCGATCCATGTAGCAACGGGCCGCAAATTGGCGAGCCTTGGTTCCAGGTGGCTCCCACTGGTTGGCCCAAATGGTGCGGAAGGGGCCGGCGGGCTTCATATAAAACTCGGGATGGCGCGGGTCGGCATAGCCTTCAAGACCCAGCCGAAATCCACCGACGCCCGCAAAAAGCTCGGCAATGTTAATCTCAGACACGTTTCTCCAATCGCTACTGTGTCCGTTTATGGTGCTCACAACAATAACCGATCGAGCGGACAAGATCAAGCCCTCAATTTTATGGAGGAAATTGCTGCCCTGAACTACCATGGGGCTAACTGCGACTTTCGGAGGTACCCTGTGTCCAAGAAGCACCTCGACTTCAGGCGTATGCTTGACGATACCGATTTTTCTGACCCCTCTAGCATCGAGCGGTATGCTGCCAATCTCGACGGGATGACGTTTCGCGATATTCTTGAGCTTGGTATTGCGCCGGAGGGGGAGAGTGCGCCCAAGGACTTTGGCTCCAAAAAGTACAAGGGCGGTATGGGGACCCTGATCGAGGAGCGTTACTTTGGCTACAAGGCCAACAGCGACGACCGGCCGGACTTTCCCGAGGCGGGCGTCGAGCTTAAGGCAACGTGTTTTGACGTACTTAAAGACGGTCGTAAATCTGCCGGTGAACGTCTTGTCTTGACGATGATTCCCTACGACCGCCCCGTTTCGCTCGACTACGACAGCTCGCATCTCAAGACCAAGCTCAGCAATATCCTGCTGATTTACTACGGCCGCGACCGCTCAATCGACAAATACGACCAGCGCATTGAGCGTGCAGTCATGGTTCGTCTGCCCGAAGAGGATATGAAGATCATTCGTGCCGACTATGAGAAGATCATTTCGTACATTCAGGATGGTCGCGCGGACGAGCTGTCGGAGGGCATGACAACCTACCTCGGTGCCTGCACAAAGGGAGCCACCGAGGCGACAATGTGGGTTGACCAGTATTACGAGTACTTCAACACCGATACGGGCGAGATCGAGCACCGTCGCGCAAAGCGTCGCGCCTTTTCGCTCAAGCGCTCGTATATGGACTACGTACTCCACACCTATGTCCTCGGTGCCCCGCGCATCGGCGAGAGCATCGTTCAAGCTGACGACGAGTCCATTGATTTCGAAAGCTACGTAACTGGACTTATCGAGCGACACTATGGCGAAACCGATCGCCAGATTGCGGAGCAGTACGGCCTGGAGTATACGGGCAACAAGGCGCAATGGACGACGCTCGTTTATCGCATGCTCGGCATTAAAAGCAATGCCGCCGAGGAGTTCGTTAAGGCTGGGATTAACGTCCGCGCTTGTCGCGTTAATAAGAGGGGGCACATCGAGCAAGCAATGTCTTTCCCTCCGTTTGAGTTTAAGCAGCTAATCAACGAGGATTGGGAAACGTCTTCCTTCCGTGCACGCCTTGAGACCAGCCGTTTCTTCTTCGTCGTGTTCCGCGAGGACCACGAGGGGATGTGGCGCCTTGACCGCTGCCTATTCTGGGCAATGCCGGCAAACGAAATCGAGGGTCCCGCAAAGGCTTGCTGGGATGAGACGCGAAAGGTCATTCGCGAGGGCGTTGAGCTCAATCCGTATCGGGATGCAAGCGGAAAGCTCAAGGTGACCAACAGTCTGCCCGGTATGGCGGACAACCCGATCGTCCACGTTCGCCCGCATACCTCAAAAGCTGCGTATAGATTCGCCGACGGAACCGAAATCGGCGACATTGCGAGGAACGCCTACGAGTTGCCCGATGGACGCTGGATGACCAGGCAATCGTTCTGGTTCAACAAGGGCTACCTGGAGCGCATCCTGGGGTTGTAGCGATCTCGCATAGGATTCTCGATGACGTTCTGTTCGTAACGTCGCTATTGCTGATCGCGGCTCCGCCTCGCCATTACCTATGAAGAGGCGGAGCCGTAGCTTCGATGACCAAATTGCCAGTCAAGATAATCAAATGAGCTGAGATGCAGTGCGCTATGCCCGCAGCGCTCCAATGGGGAACACGTAGACGTCGTGTTCGGCATCGTAGCGGCAGAAGGGCGAGGTCGCGGTAACGACGGCGCAGAACTCTGGCTGAGGGTTGCGTGCGGCAGAGTTCAGAGCGACCTTGCGGCGCAGGCGTTCGATGTTGCGGATTCCGTCGCTTACCTTGGATTCGCCGAGCTTGATTTCTATCGCCGCCCAGCGGCCATCGTTCAGCTCGATGATGGCATCGACTTCAAGCCCGTCGGAGTCGCCATAGTAGTGGAGTGAGCCCGGATACGAGCCGGGCAGGCACGAGGTGTAGACGCTCAGATCGTGAATGCACAGAGACTCAAAGAGCAGGCCAAATGTTTGGCCGTCTGCAAGGAGCCTCTCGGGGTTCATTCCGAGTGCGGCTGCGGGAATGGAGGGGTCGACGAAATAACGTTTTGGCTTGGTACGCAGGCGAGACTTGGCGCGGACGGGCGCATCCCAACCGGGCAGATTTACGATCGCATACATGCTCTCCAACATGTCGAGGTAAAACGCCACGGTTGAAGTTGCCGGCTGGGCATCGCTGTCGCCCAACGAGGCGTCTGCCGCAATGGTGTTGAGCGTGGCAGATGTCGCAACGTTGCGCGCGAGCGAGGACACGATGTGTCGCGCCGTAGACCCCACGCCTCCTTTTTGCGGAACGCTGACTTCGTACATGGCATCGAGATACTGGTTAACGACCTCTGCGGCCATCTGGGGGCTCGCTCCGACAAGCGCCGGCCATCCCCCGCAACAAATTGCGTCGGCCAACATCGGGAGCGATCCTGTATAGGCGGAAGGTTCGAATGATCCTTCGAATAGGTTTTTCAGCGAAACGGACCCCGTTGAAAGTCCGCGTTCCCAAAGCGTCATGGTGCTCATGTCGAGACGCGCTATGCGACCGGCACCGCTGTGGGTAACAGAGTTTTTTGCTGGCGTTGATGATCCAGTGAGGATATAGAGGCCCTTTTCGCCGCCGGATGCATCTACGGCGCGGCGTGTGGCGTCCCATGTTGCGGGGGTCTCCTGCCATTCGTCGATGACATGCGGCTTATTGCCCTGAAGGGCGAGCGAAGGATCGGCTTCGACCAGCGACTTTACGTTTGGGTCGTCAAGATGGATGACACTCTCGCCGAATGCAAGCGCTGTCCATGATTTGCCACACCATTTGGTGCCCCGAATCTCGACAGCCCCAAATATCTGGAGCAGAGTTTGCAACCGTTCGTCCAAAAGGCGAGGACGGTAGGATTTGGGCTGCTCCGAACCATAAGAAATCATGATTAGATAAACCTCGCTACCTGGGCATACTCGATTTTCGAGGATAATCATACTCGATTTTCGAGGATTTTCGCACTCGATTTCCGAGGATAACTGGACTCGATTTTCGAGCTTTGCCTTACAGGTAGATCCCCTCGAACAGGGGCTTATGGAACTGGGTGTGGTGATCGCGTGCCCAGGTGAAGAGCGCCTGGTCAAAGTCGCTCTGACTGGCGGGGATGCCAAAGACGCCGGCGACTTCCACGCGCACGAACTCCAGCGCGGGCAGCTTGTTGATGGCCGTGAGCGCAAACGGCGACGTGGGCTCCTCGAACAGGTAATGGCTGCCTTGCAGCGCGCCGCAGGCGGTGCAGGTGCTGGCGAGCGATACGGTCTTGGTGGTGCGCGACGTTACTGGCTTGTAGCCGCAGCGCTCGCGCAGGTAGTCGCGGATCTCGGCCGGCACGCAGCCCAGCGCGGGGACGATGGCTATGGCGTTGGCGCTGGCAGTGTCGATCGCGATGTGGCCCGCGTCGTCTATGGTGGGCGCAGCGCCGGGCGCAGCCTTGCTGCCCGAGTCCTCGGCCGCCCAATACGGAATGCCAAAGGCCGCGACCGTCGTCTGCTCGTGGCACTTCCAACACTCGCGCTTGCCCAGCACCAGGTAGATGTAGGGCGCGCTGGGGTCGGAGCGATCTACGCCGGGCAGCCACGCGGCAAAGGGCTCGGGGTTGACGCCATCGGGCACGTACCAGATCTTCTTGGCTCGGTCCCACTTGGCGCCCAGGGCCTTGGCCTTGTCTTTGTGCGAAAAGGGAACATCGAGCTCGGTGCGCATGGCGGCTCCTTTGTGCGGCTTGCGGTGCATGTGCTCCAAGGATACCCCAGCGACGAGCGTGTGGTCGCTAAACGAGCACTTCGACCGCCCGAGAAGTCGCGGAGCATTTTGGCGAGGGCGCGCCGTCAAGCAAATGGGCAAGTGTTTGGTCAGCTTTTGGTCAGTTGAGCGGCAACCTTGCCAAAAGCTTGACGGATTTGCATTTAGACGTCGACGAATGAACACTTTGGTTGCGCCACGGCAAAAAACTGCTGGTCGTTTGCCGAAAACTCGCCAAGGTCGCGAGCCTCCGCCGAAGCGCGTGCTATCTTCGCGCCATGGGGTACTTTATCGTTTCACATAACGCTGCGCTGGCGCTCTTGGCACACATCCCGAACCCGCGCTTTGGGGATTCGGAACCAGAGGTCGTGTCGATTGCGGGCGCCTGCGCGCTCTGTGACCAGGAGGCGCAGGAGGTTATCGATCGCTATGACCTGGGGATCGAAACGCTGGATTTGCTGGTGCCGACGCGCACCGACCGTCGGCGGACCAAGCACGTCGCGACGCACCTGTGCACCAACGAGCTCCCCGCGGGTTCGTTTATCTCGCTGGGCCACTGGATGGGCGACCTGGATGCGTACGTGTGCTCTCCCGAGCTGGCGTTTGTGCAGGCCGCGCACGACGGCGATGCGGCGGCCATCTATGCCGGCTATGCCATGACATCGGACTACCGGCTGGATAACCTTGCTCCCGGCGGGGTGACAAGCAGGGATGGGGGCATGCGCGATGGCAGGCTTACGACCAAGGAGCGCATTGCGGCGTACCTTGACCGGGCGTCAAAGGTGAGAGGCGCCGCCAAGGCGAAGGCGTTGCTTCCGTACGTGGAAGAGGGTTCAAGGTCTCCAAGGGAGTCGGGGCTTTGCATGTTTATGTCGCTGCCTGCGCATTACGGCGGGCTTGCGCTAGGCAAGGCCGAGCTGAACAAGAAGTACTTCATTCGCGACGGTTACAACGATGGGCGCAACCGCAAACTGCGCGTGTTGGAGCGCACGCCCGACATAACGCTTACGGCGAAAGCCGAGGTGGGCCTGGATAAAGTAAGGGCTGGCTTGCTGCCCGAGGTGCTTACCGCGCTGGTCGATTACGACAGCGACGCCATCCATGATGGAAGCGAGAAAATCCACAAGGATGCCGAGCGCCGCAACGAGCTGCAGATGCTCAATGGGGTCGCGTACTTTACGGTGACGACTGACCAGGCGAGCGACTACGAAAAGCTCGTTCGCCTGTGCGAACGCATCCGACGCAAGCTGCATCGTCGCAAGCGTCCCATATTTTACAAGCCCATGACCGAGGAAGCGCGATATTTGGCACGGGCGCGCGTCGAGACAAAGCGGTTTAAGCTCTGGCAGATCGTTATTGAGGCGCATCAGCATTGGTAAGTGGTCCCTTGGCGGCGGAGGGGGTGCTGCCGTATCGAAGGTGAATGGTTTCCCGTGAAGTGAACGAGTGTTTTTGGACTCCCGAAGCATCCACACTTTTTGGCGCCAAAACCGCAGGATTCTAACGACAAAACCGCAGGAAATGAGCCGCCAAAAGTGTCGATGCTCCGGGGGTCCATTTTGGCTCGTTCACTTCACGGGAAACCATTCACCTTCGATTTGCGGGGGTCGCCCGGATACGGCTGCGAGGCCCATTCGGGCCTGATTGGGGCGCTCGCTGGGGTTGTTTGGACGATTTTGGGCTTGGTTGGGGTGGTTGCTGGCGTTGTTGAGGCGGCTTTGGGTGCCGCGGCGCCCCTTTAGCTTGGTGGCGTAAAACAAAACAGCTCAGAGGCGAAGCCTCTGAGCTGCGAACATTTGGTGGGCGTTAGAAGATTTGAACTTCTGACCTCTTCCGTGTCAGGGAAGCGCTCTCCCCCTGAGCTAAACGCCCGATCAAGGGTGCGCGAGTGCGCGGGGAATAATATAACGGAGCTCCCACCCGGTGGCAAGAACTATTTTTTAAAAAGTGGCAACTTGCGACCCTATCGGCCCCCGATCCGGCGCGAGCAGCACGTGAAAAGTCGCGTTTGTACCCCCGATGAGCTGCACATTCGCGTAAAATATTCCCATTATGGGCAAATGGTGTCCAGGTAGTTTACGATGCGGCATCTGGGGGAGGGACATGTCGGACGCGCGCTCGCTGCGAAAACAGTTCAATCGCATGCTCGCCACGTTGCTGGTGGCCCTTGCTGCTGCCGGAGCCGTAACATATGCCTGGTACATCTACAACGCCAACCGCCATATCACCGACGTCAAGATGGCCGCCGGCACGGGCGTGACCTTCCTCATTTCCAACGAGTACGACGGCGAATACAAAACCAACGCCGGCCTGAGCTTTTCGGGCCTGCTCGACCCCGTCTCGACCGACAACGTGCTCAACGGCTTCCAAAAGGTAACGGGCTTTACCGGCGGAACCACCCAGGACTCGCTCTTTGCCAGCATGTTTGGTGCCGCCGAGCATTCCGACTACTACAAGACCTCCCTGTACCTGGCCACCAACTCGGCCGCGACCGACGTGTACCTGTCGGGCATCGACTTTACCGAGCAGGACCCGGCAAACCCCATCTCCACCGCCCTGCGCGTGGGCCTGGTTACCTATGCTCCGGGGCAGGGCGACACCGTTACGGGGCAGTATGTCTTTGAGGTCTCAGGCGAGCGCAATCCCCAGGCGCGCTACAACACGCTCGACGGCAAGGATGCCGGCGAGAACGAGCAGAATCACCTGGTGCTCGACAGCACCCGCTCCAATGGCGCCACGGTTCATTTTGACCAGCTGACTAGCGCAAACTTCTGCGACTACAACGAAGACACCGGCATCGTGAGCCTCAAGGAGGCTACGACCAAGATCTGCAGCCTGCCCGCCGCTGCCAAGGGCGCCAACCGCAGCACGCCTGTGCGCGTGGATGTGTACGTGTGGCTGGAAGGCTGCGACCCCGACTGCACCAACAACCTAGCCGCCACCAGTCTGCAATCGCTGGCGCTGCGCTTTGCCGGCAAGCGTTCGTAAGGGGGCCGGGGATGAGTACATCGAACATCAAAGACATCCTAAGCTCGCGCCGCCGCATGGTTGCTGCGGCCGCATGGATGCTGGTGCTGGTAGCTGCCTTGAGCGCCGCCACCTACGCCTGGTTTAGCAACTCGCGCTACACCAACGTGACGCCCGTGGCGCATACGGTAAGTGACGAGAGCTCCGACCTGCAGATTGGCCTTTCGGCCAACGGGCCCTGGGACACGACGGCCACGCTTGCCGCCGCCGACAAGACGCTCTATCCCATCTCGACGTCGGACCTTTCCCGCTTTTGGCGCGGCACGTTCCAAAACGCCGCGGGCATCACGACCGACTACGCCGACTGCACCGCGCAGCTGGACGACTATGCCCTTTCGGGCACGCTGTACCTTAAGGGCGGCGACAGCGCTCTCAACGTGTACCTGTATCCGGGTCAGATGAGTGTGACGAGCGACCCACAGCTGCTGGCCGCACTGCGCCTGGGGCTTGTGATCACGACCCAGTCGGGTACGCAGACGCACATCTTTACCTGCGACGACCTGGGCAGCACCGCGGGCGCCACCGGCAGGCGCACCACCGCGCAAGACGGCGTGGTCGTGGCGGCGGGCGCCTCGGGCTGGACCTACACCGCCGACCCTGCGCGCGCCATAAGCGCCTACAGCATGGACGGCACCGGCGACACGCCCACGGCGCGCGCAGGCGCCACGCCCATCTGCACGCTGGCCGCCAACGAGGTGGCAAGCGTTCGCTACGTTGTGTACATGGAAGGCTGCGACGCCAATTGCATCGACGAGGCTCAGGCCCGCGATGTGGTGCTGCAGCTTGCCTTTGCCGCGGCCAAGGCATAAGGGGGCGAATCGTCATGGAAGATAAGCAGCACATGCCAGCAGATAGCCGCGAGGCCAAAACCGAGGGCACGAGCCCCGCGGTTCCCTCCAGCGCAGCCCCCGAGTGCACGCGCCCTGAGGGCGCCGTCGCCCGCCGCCACGCTCGCCGCGCGCGTGCCTACATCGCACTCGTTATGGTGGCGCTCGCCGCCACGTTGGGCGCCGCGACCTACGCCTGGTTTACCAGCAACATGAAGGTCAACACCAACTCGGTGAGCGTGCACAGCGACACGTCCAAGCTGGTGCTGGAGCTGGGCGATGCCGATCGCGGCAGCTGGACGCAGCAGGGCGACGTTTCCCTGACTTCCAGCGCAAATGGTGCCGTGACGCTCTACCCGGTCTCGACTTTTGACCTCAACGGCTTTGCCGCCTGCGCGCAAAACAACTCGGCCGGCGATGCCACGGTGTTTGAGCAGGCAAAAGACAACGGCTCTGCGTTCTACCACGGCTGGATCGACCTGCGCCCCACCATTACCGGAACGGGCGCCAGCAAAGTAAAGGGTAGGGTCAACCTGTATCTGGCCGAATCGCTGGTCCCGCAGGGTACCGACGCCGAGCTGCTGTGCGCAGCCCGCGTGGGCATTAAAGTCTCGAGCGGCAACCAGGTACTTGCCGCCAACATCTTTGAGCTCGACAGCTCCGACGGCGGCCATCGTGACGAGCATCCCGCGACCGTCCCCACAGGCCTGGCTGGCTACACCGAGGGCATGCTCCTGGGCTGGCAAAACGGTCAGCTCGCTTGCGGTACCAACGTGACGCAGGACCCGGCTGCCTTTACGCTGGACACGAGCGAGACGGCCACGCGCCCGCAAAACACGCTTGCCACGCTGGGGCTGGGCCAGACCTATCGTATGGATATCTATTACTACATCGAGGGCACCGACCCCGATAGCGCCGACTATCTCTATCAAGACCCGGGCACCTTGCACCTGGCGCTTTTTGCGACCTTGGACGGTGAGGCATAATGGCACGCATCATGCCCGACGACCGTCGGCCCATCGCCAACGGCGCTCAGACACAAGCCACCGCGCCTGTCGACACCGACCTGCGCCGCAAGCTCACCACCACCGTGGTGCTGGTGTTATTTGCCCTGGTGGCGATAGCCATGGCAACGTTTGCCTGGTTTTCCATCGCCGATAGCGCCAAGACCCGCATGCTCATGATTGATGCCAACGCCGACGGCTCGCTGCGCTTTGACCTGGACGAGCACGCCACGTTCGAAGAATACGTGCACAGCCTGGGCTTCGACCAGATCTCGGCGCGCATTGCCAGCGAAAAGGGCGTGGACATCGACGCGTCCAAGCTCAAGCCCGTCACCACGAGCGACTACCAGACCTTCACCTTCGAGGACGGCTCCACCGCCGATCCCTCCACCGGCGCCTACCTGGAGTTTACGCTGCACTTTATGAGCAGTACGGACCTGCGCGTTCGCCTGACCGGGCAGGACGGCGACAACGGCGCATCCGGCACGCGGTTTAGCTCCGACACGCAGGGCATGGCCAGCGCCATGCGCATGAGCTTTACCGCCGACGGCCACACTTGGGTCTACAACCCCAACGGGGGCGGGGGCTCGTCCGGCGCGGCCACCGTCTTTGGGCTCGACTCGGGTGCTGCCACCGCGGCCAGCGACATGTTCGACCTGATAACAGAAACGGACAAGCCGGTAACCGTTCGCATATGGCTCGAGGGAACGGACCCAAATTGCACTAATATGCTAAAGGGAGCTAACTATTCGGTTTCGATGCGCTTCGAGGGCATCGAGGAACAGTAGATATGCACGGCGGCCACCGGGCCGCGCACGACCTAGACAGACACGGTAGTAAGGGACATCATGCAATCTGTTAAAAAAGTCGCATCCATCGCGCTGAGCGTCGTCATGTGGATCATCATCCTGGTGGCGGCCCTGTATGCGTTTACCACGCTCGCCACGCGCGAGGACGGCAGCGTCTCTGACATCGCCGGCTTCACCCCGCTCGCCGTGCAGTCCGACTCCATGGCGCCCACGTTTAACAAGGGCGACCTCATCTTCATCAAAAAGTGCGACACCTCCAAGCTCGAGGTGGGCGACATCGTGACGTTCCATACCATCATCGACAACGAGTACGCGCTCAACACGCACCGCATCGCCGCCATCGACGAGGTCAACGGCATGCGCAGCTTTACCACCAAGGGCGACAACAACGACGTGGCCGATACGCACATCATCAGCGACGGCGACATCGTGGGCAAATACCTGTTCGCGTTGCCGCAGATGGGCAAGGTCATGGACTTCCTGTCCAGCTCCATGGGCTTCCTCATTGTGATCGTGCTGCCCATGCTGCTGTTCTTTATCTACCAGGTGTATCACCTCATCGTGGTGGGCATGAACCTCAAGCGCGCTATGGCCGAGGAGGACCGCCTGGCCGCCGCGGCTGCCATCGTGGACGCCGAGGGCAAGGGTGACACTACCGTCACGGCCGATAACGCCGCCGAGCAGCTCGCCCAGGCCGAGGCTAAGCTCGAGGAAGCCCGTCGTTTAAAGGCCGAGGCCGAGGCGGCGATGAACGCGACCAAGCAGGAGGGTACCGACGGTGAGTGAGTTTCTGGGATTTGCCTGGGAGCTGCTGGCAAAGGTTGTCTACAACGTCGTTGCCGTTGTGAGCTCCATCCTTAACCTGCTGGTGTTTGGTTGGGTTGAGTACTTCAACATCTTTATGACCTACTTCACCACGTTTGACCTGGTGGGCAAGATCGGCGCGGTCATTCTGTTTGCCATGCTCATCGCGGTCCCCGTGCTGATCGTGGCCATCCTGGTCCACCGCTACCGCATCAACCGCCGCCTGCATCGCGACGACACGTCCAACAAGGCGCTCTATCGCGAGATCGGCCGCCTGAACAAGCAGGTACTCGACCTCATGGACGAGAAGAACAAGCTGCTGGCGCTCAAGGTCAATGCCATGGGCGGTACCAAGCAGATTCCGTACGTGGGCGCCTCGGCCCTGGCCGACGACCACCTGCCCACGGTGGGCAACGTGGTGGGCGCCGCTGCAGGTGCCGGCACGGGTGCCGGCGCGGGCGAGGGCGCCACGGCCGCCGTGGTGTCGGGCAACGCGTCGCTCGCGCTTGATGGCGAGGGCGTCAAGGACGCCGCGGCCGCCATGGCCAAGGCCACCGTCGAGGCCAAGACCCTTGCCGAGGAAAAAGAAATCGCCCAGGCCAACCGCTTCCCCAAGCTGTCCCTGGTGGACCTCAAGTACCGCGACTGGGAGTCGCCGGTCTACGACGATGCCATCTCGCTGGAGGACTTTGTCGACAGCTTCCGCGCGTTTGCGTGCAGCCAGATGAAGCTCTACTACACGCCCGAGATCATCCGCCGCTTTGTGGCCGGCATGGCCGCCTCCAAGCTGCTGATCCTGGAGGGCATCTCGGGTACCGGTAAGACGTCGCTGCCCTACAGCTTTAGCCGTTACCTGGACAACCCCGCGACCATCGTGTCTGTGCAGCCGAGCTTTCGCGATCGCACCGAGGTGCTGGGCTACTTTAACGAGTTTTCCAAGCGCTTTAACGAGACCGAGTTCCTCCGCGCCGTGTACGAGGCGGGCCTTCGCCAGGACCCGTCTATGATCGTGCTCGACGAGATGAACCTCGCCCGCGTGGAGTACTACTTTGCCGAGATCCTGTCGGTGCTCGAGATGCCCAGCCACGACGAGTGGGTACTCGATCTGGTCCCCACCCAGTGGGCCGCCGACCCCAAGGCTCTGCACGACGGCAAGCTCACCATTCCCGACAGCCTGTGGTTCATTGGCACGGCCAACAACGACGACTCCACCTTTACCATCACGGACAAGGTGTACGACCGCGCGATTCCCATCGAGCTCAACGAGCGCGCCGACGCGTTTGAATGCGAGCCGCACGAGCGCGTGCACGTGACGGCCGAGCATCTGCAGTATCTGTTCCAAAAGGCCAAGGTCGAGTACGTGATCGACGAGGAACTACTCCAGAAGATGCACAAGCTGGACCAGTACCTGCAGACCCGCTTTAAGCTGGCCTTTGGTAACCGTATCATCAAGCAGATGTACGACTTTATCCCCGTGTACGTGGCGTGTGGCGGCACCGAGCTGGGCGGCATGGACTACATCATCGCCCGCAAGGTGCTCAAGAAGTTTGAGTCCATGAACGTGAGCTTTGTGCGCGACGAGATGAAGGGCCTGATCGAGCACATCGAGAAGACCTTTGGCGAGGGCGGCCTGCCCGATTCCGTCATGTACCTGCAGCGGATTCAGAATTTCTACTAATGCCGTAAACGCGGGGAGCGGGGCGCAGGCGCGTCGCTCCCCGCTCTTTCCCGATCGATCCAATCTATGGAGTAACCCATGTCCGAGACCATTCAGGACCTCTATACCAGCTTCTCCGAGCAAATGGAGCCCATCCAGGAGGACAGCCGCTACTTCCGCTATCTGTTTGAGATGGCGCAGGCCTCGGGCACCACGATCGAGCAGCAGCGCGAGGAGCTCGTCAAGGTGGTGGACGAGGAATGGATTAGCATGATCGAGGACTCGCTCGACGCCATCAACACCATTATCGAAAAGCCGCGCCGCTTCATCACCACCGAGGAAGAGGTGGTGCCGGTCTCGCTTGCCAAAAAGATCAGCGCCGACAGCGTCCGTCATCTGAGCCAGAACACGCAGTTCCTGGCGCCGAGCGACGATGGCAGTGTCCACCCCACGCGCATCCTCAACGTCAATACCGTCGAGACGTACGACCTGTACGAGAACCGCTTTATCTACCATCTGATTCAGCGCTTGCTGACGTTTGTGGATAAGCGTACCGACGTGATCTTTTGGTCGACGGGCAACGAGATCCGCAACCGCTTTAAGATGCACAGCAAGATCGACGATGCGTACGAGGAGATCGAGTACAACGTCGAGATGACGGTCAAAAACCGCCAGAGCTTTGCCGAGAACGACGCCGATAACATGGACGTCTTTATGCGCATCGACCGCGTGCGCCGCCTGGTCATGGCGCTGCGCGGTGCGTCGTTCTGCCAGATCATGAACGGCTGCAGCGCGGTCCGCAGCCCCATTCAGCGCACCAACCTCATCATGAAGGACCCCAACTACCGCAAGTGCTACCAGCTGTGGCAGTTTATGGAGCGCTACGACAAGGTGGGCTACAACATCGATGTGCAGCAGCAGGCGCTGGCGTTCGATGACGAGTACATGGTGCAGATGTACACCAACCTCATTAACAACTACGCCGTCTTTAAGAGCCTGACCGACGATGAGCGCAACCTGCAGGAGCTCGAGAGCGTGCAACACGCGCCGGTGGAGCCCAAGTTTATTAAGGAGATTAAGGAGGTGCAGGTCGATAGCCCCGACCTGCCCGATGTCGAGGTCCGTCGCGTGTTTGTGGAGGAGGTCACGCAGGCCCAGCTCGATGCCGAGCAGGCGCTGGCCGAGGCCCGCGAGCAGATCGAGGAGCTGCAGGGGCAGGTCAAGTCTTGGAAGGTGCAGGCGCACGCGTTGACCGACGAGCGCGACGACCTGGCCGACGAGCTGGACGAGGCAAAGACGCGCGAGCTGGCGTTGACGCAGCGCGCGCAGATTGCCGAGGCTGATGTAGAGGAACTACGCGCTTCGCTGGAGGATGTCGAGGCCGGCAAGAAGGCTGCCGAGAATGCTGCCGTTGAGGCGCGCTCGACCGCGGCGGCCCAGCTTGAGCAGATGCGTGCCGAGGCCGATGCCGAGGTGGCTGCCGCCCGGGCAGACGCGGACGCCAAGGTTGCTGCCGCCGAGCAGGCGGCTTCCGAGCAGGTCGCGCAGGTTAAGAGCGATGCTACTGCGGCCCTGGCCGCCAAGACGGCGGCCGACGCTGCCGAGCTGCAGGCCACCAAGGACACTGCTGCGGCCGAGCTCGCCGCCGTGCGCGAGGCCTCTGCCAAGGAGATGGCCGAGCTGCATGCCAAGTTGGACGCCGCCAAGCTGCAGATCGAGGAAGTGCAGCTGACGGCCGAACGCGATGCTCGCGCCGCGCAGGAGGCGGCCGACGCCTCGGCAGCCGCAGCGGAGCAGGCGCTCGCCGACACCGTTGCCGCGGCTGAGGCGAAGGTCTCCGCCGCCCAGCAGGCCGCCGATGCCGCAATCGATGCTGCCCGCGTTGCTGCCGACTCTGCCGTTGAGCAGGCTGCGGTGGATGCCGGCGAGAAGGTCGCCGCCGTCGCTGCCGAGCGCGATGCCGCGACGCGTGCCGCTGAGGAGGCCCGTGCCGACGCCGACGAGCGTATCGCCGCAGCCGAGCTTGCGGCAGGGGAGCGCATCGAGCAGGAAGTCGCCTCCGTCCGTGCCGCCTGCGAGCGCGAGGTCGAAGCTGCTCGCGCGGAGATGCAGCAACGCTTGGACTCGTTGGCACACGAGCTGGAGCAGTCCGAGCGCGATCGCGCCCGCGCCGAGCGCCGTGCCGAGGGCAACAGCCTGTCGCGCTATCTGCTGGCTCGCTTGCGCGGAGAGGCCGCCGAGGGCGATGTCGCCACGACCGTTGAGGGAGATGAGACCGACGTTTCGGCATCTGACGCCACTGACGTCGAGCCTTCCGCAAAGGACGCCGACAAGTGATGAAGCACGTGCTCCGCGTGATCAACGTGCTGGCGACCGTGGTGATCCTCGTCGCCTTTGTGGTGCTGCTGCGCACGGTGTTCACGCCCGCCGGCGAGATCCCCACCATCATGGGCTATGGCTTTATGCGCACGCTGACCGGCTCGATGGAGCCGGCGATTCCTGTGCACTCGTTTATCGTCGTCGATACCGATGGTGGCCAGGCCTACCAGGTCGGCGACATCATCACCTTCCATTCGTCCGACGACGCGCTAGAGGGTTCGCTCAACACGCATCGCATCGTTGCCGTGGAGGATGCGGCCGACGGCACGCCGGTTTACCGCACCAAGGGCGATGCCAATCCGGTCGAGGATGCTGTGCCCGTGCCCGCCGCCGACGTGGTGGGGCGCGTGGTCTTTGTCTCGGCGGGGCTGGGCGTTGTGGTGTCGCTGCTCACCAATCCGCTGCTGTTCTTTCCGCTTATCGTGGTGCCGCTGATCGTGCTGCTGCTGCTCGAGATTCGCCATATGGTCAAGACAACGCAAGAGGTGGCACGCGCCGAGGACGAGGCCGCCCTGCGCGCAGCCGTGGAGCAGATTCGCGAAAAACGTCGCCGCGAGCAGGAAGGCCGGGACAGTGTCAAGGACCCAGGCGATGACGATCGTGCCCAGGGGCGTGCGGAAGCCGACCCCGACGCCCTCGACGATTCCAACCACTCGGCATAGCTCATCCGCACCTTTCGTCCCTACAATAGGGACGCTCGTAGATGTTCCGATTCGCCCGCTTTTCCATACCAATATTCGTGCTACAGTTTGAGCGCTTTGTTGCCAATTGATTTCGGGGGAGTGGGATGGAACAGGAGCGCTCGGCGCAGCGTGCACGTGAAAGGGCTTCGGTACCGATGACGGCGGCGTCCGATTTTATCGTGCCCGAGGGCACCGACGAGCTCAGCCGTAGCACCCGCCGCGCCTGGCGCGAGCGCCTTAACGATGCGTCGTCGCGCAAGATGATCACGGGCGTCTTGGCTACGCTGGTGGGCGGTTCGTTTTGGGGCTTCTCGGGCACCAGCGCGAGCTTTCTGTTCGATACCTTCCACGTCGACACCTTGTGGCTTATGAGCGTGCGTCAGATTCTCGCCGGTCTACTCTTTATGGCCGTGGTTGTAACGCGCGACCGCGAGCGCCTGATTAAGCTCTGGACCACACCCGCCGACCGCAAACAGCTGCTGCTCTTTACCGCCTTTGGCCTGCTGTTCAACCAGTTTTGCTATCTTTCGGCCGTGCGCCTGACGAACGCCGGGACCGCGACGGTGCTCCAGTGCCTGCAGCTCGTTATCATCATGGGCTACACCTGCGTGATCGATCGCCGCATGCCGCGTACTCGCGAAGTCATCGGCATTGGCCTGGCTCTGGGTGGAACCTTTTTAATCGCCACCGGCGGCGACCCCACCAGCCTGAATATCTCGCCGCTTGGCCTGGCAGCAGGTCTTATGTGTGCGGTCAGCGCCGCGTGTATGGCGGTGATTCCCGCCAAGATTCTGCCCGAATACGGCAGCCCCATCGTCACGGGCTCGGCAATGCTCACGGCGGGCGTGGTCTCGTGCGTCTTCGTGCAGCCTTGGGCGCATATGCCGGCGCTCGATGCCGCCGGTATCGAGGCACTCGCGGTGTTCGTGGTTATCGGCTCGTTTTTTGCTTACATGCTCTATATGCAGGGCGTTAAGGACATCGGCTCGGTGCGTGCGAGCCTCATCGGAACTGTGGAGCCGGTTTCGGCGACCATCACCAGCGCCGTGATGCTGGGCACAGTGTTTTTGCCGACCGACCTTATCGGCTTTGCCATGATCATCGTGATGATGTTTCTCACGGTGTAGCTGGTGCCGCCGCCAAGACAGAAAAGGTGTTGTGCCGCATTTTCGCCAATTGATGTCCGTGTCTGGAGTTTAGCTGTCGATGCTCAAAATGCCATAAACTAGTAACGTTATGGACTTTTTCATTGCGACTCAATTGCGAGGATTTCTTTATGGCTGGTAATCACTTTAAGGGCAGCGATAGCGGCCGCCCTGCAGTTCCGCCGCGTCCGAACGGGGCTGGTAAGGCCGGCACGCCGGGCGGCGCTGGACAGGGCGGTCCCGGTAAGCGCGTGTCCCCGGGCGAGACGGCGATGTTTACCGCTCTGTACGAGCAGTCTCAAAAGGCAAAAAAGACCGGCCGTGCAAGAGGGAATGTCTTTGCGGGCGGTGCAACCTCCACGTCGCAGCCGAGCGGGGCTCCTTCGGTACCTGCGAACAACGCAGGTGCTGCCAACGTCGCGAATACCGCCGGCAACGTTAATGCCGGCAAGGCCGCCAACAATACTCCCTCTGCCGGTGGCGCGGGGCTTACGGGTAACCTTGGCACGATTTACACCGGCGCCTCCGAGACTGGCACGTTCGCCCGCCTGGATGATAGCGGTGCCGAGTTTGCGGGCTCGGGTTCCAAGGAAGATTATTACGATTTTGGCTTGAACTACGGTAGCGACGCTTCGTCGAGTTCGACCTCTGACGGTCTGGTCCGTCATCGCCATCGCAAGGGCGAGCGCAAAAAGCGTCACACCGGCGCCATTGTTGCCGCTGTGGTCGCGGTGCTTCTCGTTGCGCTTGGCGCAGGCGGCTTTATGCTGCTTAACTCGGCAAAGACCGTAAAGAGCGAAGCGAAGGAGGCTGTCGAGATCGTCGGTGGCCTTAAGGACAAGGTCACGTCGGGCGATTTTTCGACGCTGCCTGACGACGCGAAGAAGATCGATGAGCTCTGCGACAGCATGAAGGCGGAGACTTCGAGCCCGCTGTGGACGGCGGCTTCGTTTATCCCGGTGTATGGCAGCGATATCAATGCGGCCCGCACCATGATTGATGCCCTGTCCGATGTCTCGAGCAACGCGCTGGTTCCCATGGCCGACAACCTTTCGCAGGCCACGCCCGGCAAGTTGTTTCAGGACGGCATGATTAACGTGTCCGCGCTGCAGGCCGTTGCCGATTCGCTTTCCGATAGCTCCAAGGTGTTCAAGAGCGCCAACGAGAAGGTCCAGGGCATTGGCGATACTCATATTTCTCAGGTGACCGAGCTGGTCGATAAGGCCAAGGACGGCTTTGCCACCCTCAATGGCGCGGTTGACGCGGCGGAGAAGGTTGCCCCCGTCCTTCCCCAGATGCTCGGCGCCAACGGCCAGACGCGCAACTACCTTGTGTACGCCATGAACAACGTCGAGATTCGTGCTTGCGGCGGCTTTGGCGGTTCGCAGGGCCTGATTTCGGTCACTGACGGCCAGATGTCGATTGGCGAGTTTGTTCCCCGCATTGGACTCAGCGAGGATGAGGCAGTCGAGAGCGTCGACGAAGAGGATGAGGCGCTGTTCGGCAACCACAGTAACCTGTACAACTCGGGCAATACCTATTCGCCTGATTGGCCCCGCAACTCGCAGCGTGTCGCCGCGCTGTGGAAGTCCCAGTATGGACAGGACGTTGATGGCGTCATCGGTATCGACCCGGTGTTCCTGCAGTATCTGCTGGGCCTGGTCGGTAACGTGTCACTGCCCGATGGTACGGTCGTCGACGGTACCAACGCGGCGAAGGTTCTCATGCACGATGTGTATTGGAACTATCCGGTCGAGGAGTCGGACGGCATCTTTGCGGCTGTTGCCAGCGCTGCCTTCGACAAGATTCTTGGCGGTATCGGCGATGTCGATGTTACGAAGCTTGTCAGCGCCGTTGAGCGCGGTGCCGAAGAGGGCCGTCTGATTGCTTGGATGAGAAACGATGATGAGCAGAATGCCATCAAAGAGACGGGCATTGACGCTTCGCTGCCCGATCCGGATGATCCGAGTGCCGATCCCGTTGCCGGCGTTTACTTTAACAACCTGAGCTTCTCCAAGCTCGACTGGTACCTGAACGCCGACACACAGATTGGCCAGGGCGTGAAGAACGGCGACGGCACGTGCTCCTATCGCATCACCGTTACCCTGACGAACATCATGACGCAGGAGGAGGCCGGCAAGCTGCCCGACTACGTCGCGGCGAGCGCGCCCGATGCCGCGCGCGACGACGAGCGTCTGAATGTCTCGTTGTTTGCCCCGACGGGCGGCAACATTACTGATCTGACCGTCGAGGGCACCCAGTTTGGTCTTGGCGCCGCTACGTGGCATGGAATCCCCTTCTATTCGGGCACCGTTGACCTGCATGCTGGCGAGACGACGACGATCACATATACGCTGACCACGTCAGCCGAGGCGGGGGACAAGCCGCTTACGCTGCGTCAGACTCCTACATGCCAGGCGGCTCGCGACAGCGCGTCGGCGTAGGGTTTTTCTGGTAGCGCAGATAATCGAGTACCATTTTGGGGCGGACAGGCAATCTGTTCGCCCCTATTTTGTAAGGAGAGCGCATGAAGTACTTTGGCACCGACGGCTTTCGCGGTGAGGCTAACGTTGGGCTGACGGTAGAGCACGCTTATAAGATTGGCCGTTTTGTGGGCTGGTATTACGGCGCCAACCGCGAGCGCAAGGCGCGCGTCATCGTGGGTAAGGACACGCGTCGCTCGAGTTATATGTTCGAGGCGGCGCTGGTGAGTGGCCTGGTCGCGAGCGGTGCGGACGCCTATATGCTGCACGTGATCCCCACACCGGGTGTAGCGCATCAGACCGTGGAAGGCTGCTTCGATTGCGGCATCATGATCAGCGCGAGCCACAACCCGTTTTGCGATAACGGCATTAAGCTCGTCAATAGCGACGGTTTTAAGATGGACGAGGACGTACTGGAGCTCATCGAGGACTACGTCGATGGCAAGAGCGAGGTGCCGCTGGCCACGGGCAACCACATCGGCGCCACGGTGGACTACATGCAGGGCCGCAACCGCTACATTGCCTCGCTCATCGCCAGCGCGAACTTTTCGCTGCAGGGCGTCAAGATCGGCATCGACTGCGCCAACGGCTCGGCGTCCTCGGTGGCCAAGCCGGTGTTCGACGCGCTGGGCGCCGACGTGCGCGTGATCAATGCCGCGCCTGATGGTTTTAACATCAACGTCGACTGCGGCTCCACGCATATGGAGCGTCTGCAGCGCCACGTGGTGGAGCAGGGCTTGGACGTGGGCTTTGCCTATGACGGCGATGCCGACCGCTGCCTGGCCGTGGACGAGCGCGGCCGCGTGGTCGATGGCGACCAGATCCTGTACGTGTGCGGCGTGTACCTGAACAAGCACGGTCGCCTTTCGGGCGGTACCGTGGTTCCGACGATTGCCAGCAACTTTGGCCTGATCAAGTCGTTGGAGCTTGCCGGCCTAAGTGCCGTGACCAGCGGTGTGGGCGACCGCCACGTGTATGCCAAGATGCGCGAGGGCGGTTACAGCCTGGGCGGCGAGCAGACGGGCCATACGATCTTTGGCGATATCGAGCGCACGGGCGACGGCATTATGACCTCGCTGCGCGTGATGGAAGTGATCCGCGCCGAGCGCGAGACGCTCTCGCAGCTCACGGCTCCGTGCAAGCTGCTACCGCAGGCGCAGGTGGCCGTGCGCGTGGCGGACAAGGACGCCGCGCTCGAGAACATGGGCGTGCAGAACGCCATCGCCGAGGCCGAGGCTGCGCTGGCAGGCGAGGGCCGCGTGCTCGTACGCAAGAGCGGAACCGAGTCGGTTATCCGCGTGCTGGCCGAGGCGCCCGACCAAGCATCCGCCGATGCCGCCATGAAGCGCATCGCCAACGCACTCGAGGCTCTGTAGTTACGCGGTTTTACCAAACCGCGTAACTGCTCGACGCTGCAAACGCCCCTAAGCGGCAATCTGACGTTCAATTTCAAGGGCGCGACCAGAAGGTCAGCGCCCTTTCATTTCACGTCACCTTGCTCGCTTAGGGTCGTTTTCGCTGACGTTGCCAAGACATTGGCGTCAACATAGTTGGCGTTGGCGATGGCGTGCTGGTCAATCCTTACAGCTCGTACAGTGTGGTGAACTTGTCCTGCAGGTAGCTGCAGTAGTAGCGGGCGTCAAAGGCCATGCCGCAGGCGCCCTTGATGAGTTCCGGCGCGTCTTTGGCGCGGCCCCACTGCCAAATGTGCTCGCCCAGCCAGGCGCGGACGGGCGCCAGATCGCCGCTCGCGCAGGCACCGGTAAGGTCGACGCCGTCGCGGCACATGGCCGGCACAAACATGGCGTCGTAGGCGCTACCCAGCGCATAGGTGGGGAAGTAGCCAAACGAACCGCCGCTCCAATGCGTATCCTGCAGGCAGCCGTGCGTGTCGTCGGGAACGGGAATGCCCAGGTACTCGTCCATAAAGCGGTTCCAAAGCGCGGGGATGTCCTTGGCCGCAGCCTCGCCGGCAAACAGCATACGCTCAATCTGGTAGCGCACCATAATATGCAGCGGATAGGTGAGCTCGTCGGCCTCGGTGCGGATCAACGACGGCTGCGCGATGTTCACGGCGCGGTAGAGCGTGTCTTCGTCGACGTCGCCGTAGACCTCGGGCGCGTGACGACGCAGCACCTCGAGCAGCGGGCCCATAAAGGCGCGGCTGCGACCCACGGTGTTCTCAAAGAAGCGGCTCTGGCTCTCGTGGATGCCCATGGAGGTGCCGCCCTCCAGGCAGGTGCGCGCGTAGGCGGGATTGACGCCCAGCTCGTACATGGTGTGCCCCGCCTCGTGGATGATGCTGTAGACGTTGGAGATGCAGTCGTCCTCGTAGATGTGCGTCGCGATGCGCGCATCACCCACGGCAAAGCCCTCGCTAAACGGATGCTCGGTAAAGGCAAGCGTGGTGTCGTCCAGGTCCAGGCCAACAAGCTTCATAAGGTCGAAGCTCATGGCGCGCTGGGCAGCCTCGGGCACGTGGGCGTGCAAAAAGTCGGCAGCCGGCTGCTGGCCGCGCTCGCCGATGGCGTGCACGAGCGGCACGACCGTGGCCTTGACCTCGTCGCAAAACGCGTCGAAGCTCTTGGCGGAAAGGCCGCGCTCGTACTGGTCGAGCCAAACGTCGTATGGATCGCGCTTGGGGTCCATGAGCTCGGCCTGATGCTTAAGTTGGGCGACGATTCTATCCACATAGGTCTCAAAGCTCGCCCAGTCGTTGGCTGCCTTGGCCTTGCGCCACACGGCGTCCGCCTCGCAGGTGAGCCTGGTCCAGGCCTCGGCTTCTTCGGTGGGGATGGCACTGGCCTCACGTTGATCGCGGCCGAGCACACGGATCTCGTCGAGCAGCTGAGGGTCGTCGATTTTGCCGCCGGCGACGGTCTCGCGCGCTAACGAGCGTACGAGCTCAACGGACTTCTCGCTGGTCAGCAGCTTGTGATGCTCGCCGGCAAGCGTGCCCATGGCGTCGGCACGCGCTGCTGCGCCGTTGGCGGGGGCAATGGTCGCGCCGTCAAACTCGGCAATCTTGAGCAGGTACTCACGAGTCCACAGCTTGCCTTCGAGCTTGCGGAATTTTTTGACGGCCTTATCGACCTTCATGCCTTTGGATGTCTTGCCCGCTGCAGGCTCGGCCTTCTTATCGAGTTTCTTTCCCATACCATATCCTTGATCTCGTGAGCCGAGCGCTTCGGGTGGGCGCGCGGCCAGTTTGCACAGCTACCTGCCTTGTACCCAGTGCGAACAAAACGGAACGCGGCGATGCACACGCAGAATGTGTTATCCTATAGCCCAATGCGTTGACGGAGAGGGTTTTGCCCGCCGCGTCGCCGGCAAGAGAGGGAAGGTCATGGGCTGCGAGCCTTCCTGCGGTGACAAGGGCCAAGCGTTCACTCCCGAGCAGCGACCTCAACGGGCACGCGGCCAGCGGCGGCGAAGCCCCAGTAGGGAAGCCGTGAGCCTCGCGACAAGGGGCACAGAGTGGGCGCGGCGGGCCAGACATCCGCCGGGTCAAACAAGGTGGTACCGCGGAATTCAACCGTCCTTGGGCAATGCACATGCCCGAGGGCGGTTTTTTTGTTACCGAACCGGGCCGCACATCCGCAGCTCCGGGTGGCTCCAGCCGCCGCGGCAAGTGGATGCGCGAGAGACGAAAGGGAAGACATGAGTCTGATTGATGATCTGGTCAAACTCGAGGAAGAGGCCAAGGAGCTCGTCGCAGGCGCCGACGACGCCGAGAAGCTCGAGGCCGCGCGCGTCGCGCTGCTCGGCCGCAAGGGCCGCATCACCGGCCTGATGCGCATGATGGGCAAGCTCGCCCCCGAGGATCGTCCCGTGATGGGCAAGCGAGCCAACGAGATGCGCCAGCTGATTGAGGGCATGCTCGACGAGCGCACCACCGAGATGAAGGCCGCCGCCCTCAAGCACGCACTCGAGCACGAGGCCGTCGACATCACGCTGCCGGGCATCCGTCCGCAGATTGGTCACCAGCACCTGATCAAGCAGATCATCGAGGAGGCCGAGGACATCTTCTGCGGCATCGGCTACACCGTCGAGTCCGGCCCCATGGTCGACACCTCCTACTACAACTTCACCGCGCTCAACGCCCCCATGGATCACCCGAGCCGCTCGGCCCGCGATACCTTCTACGTGGTCGACAACAACCCCGGCAGCGTCGCGCACCCCGAGGCCCACGCCCATGGCGAGTCCGACGTGCTGCTGCGCACCCAGACCTCGGGCGTGCAGATCCACACCATGGAGTCGCAAAAGCCGCCCATCTACATGATCTGCCCGGGCACCGTTTACCGTCCCGATACAGCCGACGCTTGCCACCTGCCGCAGTTCAACCAAATCGAGGGCCTGGTCGTCGACGAGGGCATCACCTTTGGCGATCTTAAGGGCACGCTCGACTACTTTGTTAAGTGCATGTTTGGCGAGGATCGCAAGACGCGTTACCGCCCGCACTTCTTCCCCTTCACCGAGCCCAGCTGCGAGGTGGACGTGAGCTGCCACGTCTGCGGCGGCAAGGGCTGCAACTTCTGCAAGCACAGCGGCTGGATCGAGATCCTGGGCTGCGGCATGGTCGACCCCAACGTTCTTATCAACTGTGGCATCGACCCCGAGAAGTATACCGGCTTCGCCTTTGGCATTGGCGCCGAGCGCGTCGCGGCCCTGCGCTACGACCTGCCCGACCTCAGAACGCTCATGACGGGCGATATGCGCTTCTTAAATCAGTTCTAGGCCCGGCGGCTTTCCCAAGCACCGCACCTTGCCTTTCAATCGTCGGTTGCGTACCTAAGTACGCGGCCCTCCTCTTTCAAGGCAATCTGCGGCACTTGGAAAACCCGTCTCCGTTGCAGTTTTTGGCTCAAAGCCGCATTTATGAAAGGAGACCAGTTAGATGCGCGTTTCTTACGACTGGCTCAAGACCATGATCGATATTCCGGAGGATCCCAAGACCCTTTCGGACGAATATATCCGTACCGGCACCGAGGTCGAGGCGATCGACACCGTGGGCGAGTCCTTCGACCACGTGGTGACCGCCAAGGTGCTCACCAAGACCCCGCACCCCGATAGCGACCATATGTATGTGTGCTCGGTCGACGTGGGTGACAAGAACCTCGACGCTGACGGCAATCCCGCTCCGCTGCAGATCGTCTGCGGCGCGCAGAACTTCGAGGCCGGCGACCACATCGTCACGGCCATGATCGGCGCAGTTCTGCCCGGCGACGTCAAGATCAAGAAGAGCAAGCTTCGCGGCGTCGTGTCCATGGGCATGAACTGCTCCGCACGCGAGCTCGGCCTGGGCGGCGACCACTCTGGCATTATGATCCTGCCCGAGGATACGCCCTGCGGCATGCCGTTTGCCGAGTACGTGGGCTCGAGCGACACCGTGCTCGACTGCGAGATCACGCCCAACCGCCCCGACTGCCTGTCCATGATCGGCATGGCTCGCGAGACCGGCGCCATCTTCGACCGCGATTTCCACGTTGAGCTGCCCGCCATCAAGGCCGAGACCGGCCGCGCGACGGACGACGAGCTTTCGGTCGAGATTGCCGACGAGGGGCTGTGCGACCGCTATGTCGCCCGCATCGTGCGCAACGTGAAGGTCGGCCCGTCGCCCGACTGGATGGTCAAGCGCCTTAACGCCCTGGGCGTGCGTCCGCACAACAACATCGTCGACATCACCAACTATGTGATGATGCTCACCGGTCAGCCGCTGCACGCCTTTGACCTGGACACCTTTGCCGAGTGCGATGGCCACCGTCGCGTGGTGGTTCGCGCTGCCCAGCAGGACGAGAAGTTTACGACCCTCGACGGCGAGGAGCGCACGCTCGACGCCGGCATGGGCCTCATCACCGACGGCGAGCGCCCCGTGGCGCTGGCCGGCGTTATGGGCGGCATGGATTCCGAGATCGAGGACGACACCGTCGACGTGATGGTCGAGAGCGCTTGCTTCAACGCCGGTCGCACCTCGCACACCAGCCGCGATCTGTCGCTGATCTCCGACGCCTCCATTCGCTTTGAGCGCCAGGTTGACGAGACTGGCTGCGTGGATGTCGCCAACGTTACCTGCGCGCTCATCGAGGAGATCGCCGGCGGCGAGGTTGCTCCCGGCTATGTCGATGTTTTCCCCGCGCCCAAGACCATCGACAGCATTAAGCTGCGTCTGGCCCGCGTGCACGCCATCTGCGGTGCCGATATCGAGCCCAACTTTATCGAGCGTTCGCTCACCCGTCTGGGCTGCACCGTCGAGCGCGACGGCGAGGACTTTATGGTTACCCCGCCGAGCTTCCGCCCCGACCTACCGCGCGAGATTGACCTGATCGAGGAGGTCCTGCGCCTATGGGGCATGGGCCGCGTGACGGCGACCATCCCGGCTGCCAAGAACCACATCGGCGGCCTGACCCGTGAGCAAAAGCTCACCCGCAAGGTCGGCGAGATCCTGCGCGCCTGCGGCCTTAATGAGACCACGACCTTTGGCTTTGCCGCCCCGGGCGACCTGGAGAAGATCGGCATGTCCACCGAAGGCCGCGGTTGCCCCGTGGTGCTCATGAACCCGCTGGTAGCCGAGCAGACCGAGATGCGCCGCTCGCTGTTGCCAGGCCTGCTGCAGTCCGTTGCCTATAACGAGGCCCACGGCACGCCCAACGTGCACCTGTACGAGGTCGGCAGCCTGTTCCACGGTCGCGAGAACGCCAGCCTGCCCAAGGAGACCAAGTCCGTGGCGGGTGTGCTCTCGGGCCAGTGGAGCGAGCGGTCCTGGAACATGAAGTACCGTAAGCTGCGCTTCTTCTTTGGCAAGGGCATTGTCGAGGAGCTGCTCGCCCAGCTGCGCATCGAGAAGGTTCGCTTCCGTCCTGTCGAGGGCGAGGGCTACGCTTTCTTGCAGCCGGGTCGTGCGGCCGAGGTTCTGTCCTGCGGAACCGTGCTGGGCTGGGTCGGCGAGATTCACCCCGAGGCGCGCGAGGCGATGGGCATCGATGAGGTCGTCGTTGCCTTTGAGCTCGACTTGGACAAGCTGATCAAGGGCGCCCGCAACCAGGAGAACTACCGTGAGTTCTCGCAGTACCCGGCCGTTGAGCACGACCTTGCCATTGTGGTTGACAACTCCGTGACCTGTGAGGATCTTGAGCGCCGCATTACGAGCGCCGGCGGTAAGTTGCTCGAGGGCGTGCGCCTGTTCGACGTCTACCGCGATCCCATCCGCATCGGAGCGGGCAAAAAGTCCATGGCCTTTGCGCTTACGTATCGCTCCGACGACCACACGCTTACCAGCGAAGAGGTCGAGAAAGCGCACCAGAAGATTGTCACCAAGGTATGCAAAGGCGTAAACGGCGAGGTCCGCGGCTAGGGCTTGCGATGGGGGGCGTAGGGCCTGATGGCGGTTGCTGCGGAGCTCTGCGCGACCGCGGTGTTCGGAATAAGGCATCGCTGACCCTGCATATATGACACGCGCATTACAAAACGGCGTGCTGCTTTTGTGGCGGCGCGCCGTTTTGCTATCATAGCCTGCGGCGTGTTACGAATCATCTAGCTCGTAACACTGATGAAATGGTTCAAGCGGCGCTGCAATCCCATGTGCCGGCAACCGGGAGGCGTATATGCACATTCCAGATAACTACCTGTCCCCGCAGACCGATGCCGTTATGGCGGTGGCGATGGTGCCCGTATGGGTTCACTGCATCAAGAAAGTGCGCGCCACGCTCGATCGCGAGCATATGGCCTTTCTGGGTATTTGCGCTGCGTTCTCCTTTTTGCTCATGATGTTCAACGTGCCGCTGCCCGGCGGCACCACTGGTCACGCCGTCGGCGGCGCACTCATCGCGCTGCTGCTGGGCCCCGAGGCCGCGGCTATCGCTGTCTCGGTCGCGCTGGCGCTGCAGGCGCTGCTGTTTGGCGACGGCGGCGTTCTGTCGTTTGGCGCCAACTGCTTTAACATGGCCTTTGTGCTGCCGTTTGTCGCTGCTATCGTGTTCCGTGCGCTCAACAGCCGTCTGCACGACAAGAGCTGGGGCACCTCGGTTTCTGCCATCGTGAGCGGTTGGGTCGGCCTGTGCCTGGCGGCCCTGTGCGCGGCAATCGAGTTTGGTATTCAGCCGATGCTCTTCACCAACGCTTCGGGCGCCCCTCTGTACTGCCCCTTCCCGCTGTCCGTGGCTATTCCGGCCATGTTGATCCCGCATATGCTGGTTGCCGGCGTGATCGAGGGCGTGGCGACGGCCGCCATCTACGGCTTCATTAAGAAGACGGCGCCGAGCATTATCGTCGGCCCCGAGGCTGTCGATGGCCAGCTTGCTGCCGAGGACGCTGCTGCCAAGAAGACCTCGCTGGTCCCCACGCTCATCTTGGTTGCCGTGCTTGTCGTAGCCACGCCGCTGGGCCTGCTGGCCACGGGTGACGCTTGGGGCGAGTGGGACGCTGAAGGCGCCGCGACCGCCGTTCAGGAGGCTGGTGACGACAGCCTGCAGGCTTCGGTCGGTCTCGATACCCCGACCTTTGCCGATGCCCTGCCCACGGGCGATTATCTGCAGGCCTATTCCGAGGAGCAAGGCCTTGGCTTTGCCGGCCAGGCCGCGATGTATATTCTTTCGGGCGTGATTGGCGTGGCGGTGCTCACCATCGCATTCCGCCTGGTCTCGCTGACGGTCAAGGAAAGCGGTGCTCATGGCAATAGCCGAGCTGCCTAGCTGGCTTACGGTCGAGCAGCGATACGAGCCCGCGGGGGCTCGGCATCGTGTGATGCAAAAGAATGTCCTACACCTGGCGAGCCTGCTTGAGCGGGTTCGCCTGGGTGGAGGCGCGCACGAGGGCGGGTCGATGGTCGACCGCGCCCTTTCTTGCGTTTCGGCTCCGGTGCGCCTGGTGGGGATGTTCGTCTGCGTTCTGTGCGTGTGCCTGACGCAAAGCCCGCTGTATCTGATGTTGATGGCGGCTATCGCGCTGGTGCTCGTTGCCGTGCGCCCCGTACGCGGGCTGCGGGCAACCTTTGTGCCGGCACTTGGCGCTGCGGGGCTCGCGGTGGTTTTGGCGCTGCCTGCCCTGCTGCTGGGCGCTTCTGCCGCGGGCGCCATGCTCAAGATCGCGCTCAAGACGTTCATTAATGTGTCGCTTGTGCTGGGCGTTTCATGGACGCTTACCTGGAGCCGCATGTCGGCGGCGCTCAAGACGTTGCATCTGCCCGACGAGGTCATCTTTACGTTTGATATGACGCTCAAGCATATCGAAGTGCTGGGACGCACGGCGCACGATCTGTGCGAATCGGTCATGCTGCGCAGTGTGGGTCGTGCGCCTGCGGGTTTTTCGCGCACCGACTCGCTGGCGGGTATCATGGGCATGACGTTTATCAAGGCGATGGAATGTAGCCACGCGATGGACGAGGCTATGCTTTGCCGCGGCTTTGCCGGTGCGTATCCGGCGCCCGCGCGCGCCGGGTTTGGCTGGCGCGATGCGGTCTATGCGGCCGTCGTGGTGCTGCTCGCCGTGTTGTGCGCGGTGCTGTAGCGCGGGCGGCCGAGCCGTCGATGTGGATAGGGAAGGGCGACGTTTTGGCAAACGATACGAATGGCGTGATGGGCGCGAGCGGTGCTACTGGCGCCAAGAGCGTGCCGCTCATCGAGTTTCGCGACGTGGTGTTCTCCTATGCGGGGCATACGGTTGTCGATGGTGTGTCGCTGCAGGTCGATCGTGGTGAACTCGTTGCCCTACTCGGTCCCAACGGCTGCGGTAAGACGACGATTATGCGCCTTATCAACGGTCTTGAACTAGCGGACGCGGGTGCGTACCTGTTCGATGGGCGCGTGGTCGATGCGGCATATCTCAAGGATTCTGCAGCCGCTCAGCGTTTTCATCAGCGCGTGGGCTTTGTGTTCCAGAATGCCGACGCCCAGCTGTTCTGTGCCACGGTGGGCGAGGAAGTTGCTTTTGGTCCCGCGCAGATGGGGCTGCCGACAGACGAGCTCGAGCGCCGCGTCCGCGATGCCATGGGGCTGTTCCAGGTTGCCGACCTTGCCGACGCCTCTCCCTATCAGCTTTCGGGCGGGCAAAAGAAGCGCGTTGCGCTGGCGGCAGTCGTATCGATGAACCCCGATATCCTAGTGCTCGATGAGCCCACCAACGGGCTCGATGAGGACTCGTGCGACATCGTAGTCAACTTTTTGCTGGCCTACGTTGCTGCCGGTAAGACGGTTTTGATGAGTACGCACCATCAAGATTTGGTGCGCCGCTTGGGGGCCCGTGCAATCTATATCGATCGATACCACCATGTGGTCGAGGCGCCTTCGCCGTCGTATGGAACCGAGAGCGGTGCTGCGGAATAGTTGCTGCGTAGAGGATGCGTAGCCGCCCGCGCGGCTTTGCCGTGATGGTATAGTTATCCAGGTTTTTTATGGGGGTGGCTATGCCAAGCTGGAACATTCATATCGCTCAGACGGAGCGTTTGCTGGAGCGCACCAGTGCGCTTGCCGATAGCGTGCGTGATCGCAATGCCTTTTTGTTTGGTTGCGTGGTTCCGGACATTTTTGTGGGCTATATGGTCCCTGGTATCGCTGATCCCATTCCGTATCGCATTACGCACTTTGCAAACCCCGAGCCTATCCCTAAGCCGCGCGAGCACGAGTTCTGGGATACCTATGTGGCGCCGCTGCTCAAAGGGGCGTCTGTTGGTACGCCGGCTGCCGCGACCTCGATCGCCGAGGAGCGCGAGCGACTCAATCGGGTGCATTATCCCCAACGCTACAAGGACGCCGAGCCGGTTGCTGGTCCCGGTGCTAGCGAGCTTTCGCTCGCGCCCGGTGACGTGGCGCAGTCGCTGCTCGATTTGACGCTGGGCGTCTGGTCGCATCTGGTGGCGGATACCGTATGGAATACGCGCGTGAATCAGTACCTGGAGGCGCACGGCGGCAAGCCGTGCGAGGAATTCCGCATTAAAAAGCAAGGCGACTTTGACTGGTTTGGCAAGACGCTGGGCATCGTTTCCATTCCGCGTGCGACCGATCGCCTCTATACCGCTGCGACGCGTTTTGGGCAGTATCCCATCCATAAAGAATATGTGCTCAAGACTATCGGCGTCATGCACGAGATTGTACGCGAAAACCCCGGCGAGCCCGATCATCCGCCGTATCGCCTGCTAACCGAGGAGTTTTTCGATGCAACGTTTACCGAGGTCATCGAGCTGACCGAGGTGGGCTTTGCGACTCGCGTTGCCGCTTCTGACGTCCCCGCAGTCCCTCTGATCACTAGCTGCTAGCTGGCCGGCTTGACGGCGAACAGCTCATCCCAATCGACCAATAGCTCCCGCCGCAGGGCATCTTCGGTGGTGCGTTTCTGATCGGTCTTTGGGATGTAGGGGAGCCCTGCCTTTTTATGGATGAGTTCGGCGATGTTGTTAAAGCTCTTCGTGTCTTTGATTTGCTCATAGGTTATCTGGATAACGTCATAGCCCATGCTTGTGAGGGCGGTGGTGCGCTCGGCATCGGAGAGACTTGCGGCTTCGCCATCGTGGGCGGAGCGGCCTTGGCATTCCAAGATGACGCCCATGCTGTCGTTGTTGCTCTCGATGAGGATATCGGCGTAGCAGCAGGTTTTGTCATACAGTGAGCGCGCGGCGTCGCTGAGTGGGATGCGCACGTTGTTTGCGATGTTGATGCCCATGCCGCCCTCGTTGCGGGGGAGCGAGACAAGCATAGAGGCCTGTACTTCGAAGGGCGAGGCGGTCTGCCCCGTCATGTGCTCGGCCGCCCAGCGCAGTTGTTTAACGCCGCGCAGGCCTGCAGCCTGCTTGGCGAACGCGGCGATATCCGCCGCGCTGAGGAGCGGCGGGCGCTTCCACAAATTGGTGTCATTGCCCTTGGTGTCGACAACACGCTCCCAACCGCAGTTGGGTGGAATGAGCTTAAGCGAAATGGCTTCATCGAGTTGTTGTTGCGTTCGCTCGCAGGGCGTAAACACTGCAAAGGAGCCGCACATCTCGTAGCAAGCCATGAGTAACTGGTTGCGTGAGACCTGCGTAGCAAGGCTGAGCAGCGTAAACTCGGGCGACGTGACATCAAATCCATGTTCAGTTTGCCTAAACGACCCGGGAGGCGGCTCTTGGGTCAGGAGGTGCGATTTAAACAGGCTTCGCGACCCGGATTGTGCTCGAGTGAATACAAGCCTGTGAAGCGGTGCATGAAGCAGGTCTTTTACAACTGCATGACTTCCGAGGCCGCAACATCTGCGATCCATATTGCCAAGGCTAATGGCGGGGTAAAGCCCTAATACCTGCGGCGGGATACGGTGATAGTAAAAAGCGGATTGACCGCATAGCGTCAGGTCCATGATATCCTCCTGGTCGAAATGTGCTTTTGGACCGTGCGATGCCAGCGTCAATTCGGAAGTATGCGGCAAAATCTGAACCCTGTGAGCAGACCTGGCTTTTGAGGCCAGTTTATCAGGCATTTTGTTGCGAAAAAACGGGGTGTGCTCGGAGGTCTCAGAATTTGCCGCATACTTCCGAAAACGCGGTCGATCTAGCTCTTGCTAAAACGATTTAGCAGCGTCGGGTAAGGTGTGGTTTCGCCATCGGGCGAACACTTTTAGCGCTTGGGACTTTATTTTTGGGCCTCGAAAGGTGGATTTCGCGCTTTTGGTAAAGAAATGGGTGCGTGTTTTGCCGTGTGCCGGCATTGACACAGAAAAAGGGCCCGGAAGGCGAAGCCTTCCGGGCCCTTTGCAATGCAAACATGCTTGCAAGTACGACTTAACGCACCTGAGCGACGTAAGCGACGTTGGTCGAGGAGACCTTGTCCTCGAGCTGGACGCTCATGCGGGGATCGCCGGCGGTAGCGACGGTCAAATCGCCAGCCTCGACGTAGCCGAGCTCCTTAGCGGTCTCGATCGCCTTGACGATCGTGCCGTTGACGGTGCCCTGGGTAATCTCGGCCTGGTGCGGGATAACGCCCCAGTACATGATCATCTGCTGGACGGCCCACTCGTGGCGGGAGAACGCGCAGATCGGCATGTTGGGGCGGAAGTGCGAGATCAGGCGGGCGGTACGACCGGTGGTCGTCGGCACGGTGATGCACTTGGCGCCAACGGTGGTGGCCATGTTCACAGCGGACATACCCACAACGTTGTTGACAACGCGGGTGCCGTGAGCATCGGCCGGAACCTCGAGCGGAGCGTGAGCCGGGAGGTACTTCTCGGTCTCGAGAGCAATGCTGGCCTGCATCTTAACGGCCTCGACCGGGTACTTACCGGCAGCGGACTCGCCAGAGAGCATAACGGCGTCGGTGCCGTCGTAGATGGCGTTAGCAACGTCGGCAACCTCGGCGCGCGTCGGGCGCGGGTTCTGCTGCATGGAGTCGAGCATCTGCGTAGCGGTGATAACGGGCTTGTAGGCCGCGTTGCACTTGGCGATGATCTCCTTCTGGATGTGCGGAACGAGCTCGGGCTTGATCTCGATGCCCAGGTCGCCACGGGCGACCATGATGCCGTCGGAAGCCTCGAGAATCTCGTCGAAGTTCTCGACGCCCAAGGCGCACTCGATCTTCGGGAAGATCGTCACGTGCTCGCCGCCGTTCTCGCGGCAAAGCTTGCGGATGCCGCGGACGGACTCGCCGTCACGGATGAAGGAAGCGGCGATGTAGTCGATGTTCTCGGTCAGGCCAAAGAGGATGTCCTGACGATCGCGCTCGGTGATGGCGGGCAGCGAGATGTTGACGTTGGGCATGTTGACGCCCTTGCGCTCGCCGATCAGGCCGTCATTCTTGACGACGCAGGTCATGTCCTGGCCGTCGACGGACTCGACCTCGAGGGCAACCAGGCCGTCATCGATCAGGATGAGGGAGCCCTTCTCGACCTCGGAGGGCAGAGCCAGGTAGTCGAGGGAGATGTGCTCAGCGGTGCCGTGGAAATCCTCGGACGTAGGCTGAGCGGTGACGACGATCTTATCGCCGGTCTTGACGGCAACCTTCTTGCCGTCGACCAGAAGGCCGGTGCGGACCTCGGGGCCCTTGGTGTCGAGCAGGATGCCGACGGGCAGACCGAGCTCCTTGGAAATACGGCGGACGCGCTCGATGCGACCGTGGTGCTCGTCGTAGGAGCCGTGCGAGAAGTTAAAACGGGCGACGTTCATGCCCGCCTTGATCATCTCGCGGATGGTCTCGTCGCTATCGCAGGCGGGACCCATGGTGCATACAATCTTAGTGCGCTTGTACATTCAGACCTCCATCTGACATCGTCTTGCGCTGATAGATAAACCATAAGAAATAAAACCGTGTTGATTATAACGAAATGCTGACCGAATACCCCATAAAATCGACCGTATGCCGAATTAGAAGTTCATTTTTTGCGGGATAAACGGTATATGAAAAAATTTACCAACCGCTCTAACCGCTGCTATCTGGGCGATATGTCAGTTTGGCGATGTGCCGAAGAAAAAACGTTTTACCAATGTTGAGCATCACACGGTCTGCACCGTTGCGTGCGGACCATATTTCCAAACCGATTGTTTTGGCTAGACGCGTCGCTTTGGGGTACCATAGCTCCACTATCAACTGCCGCTCAGCACGGCAGCCTTGATGAGCCCTTGCCCTTCTCCTGGGAATTATGATCGGGCATCAATCTGCTGAGTGGCCCGAATCCCAGGAGGGGACTCTATATGCAAAAGGAATACCTGTCCGCCGCGGCGGAGGTGCTCAGCGACCAAGGTGTCGATGAGCACCTCGGCCTGAGCAACGACGAGGCGTCTTCGCGCCTCGCCAAGACAGGCCCTAACAAGCTCGAGGAAGCCGAGAAGACACCGCTGTGGAGGCGTTTCTTTGAGCAGATGGCCGACCCCATGGTCATCATGCTGATCGTTGCCGCCGTCATCAGTGCGCTCACGGGCATGGTCAAGGGCGAGCCCGACTTTGCCGATGTTGCCATCATCATGTTCGTCGTTATCGTCAACTCGGTGCTGGGCGTGGTCCAGGAAGCCAAGAGCGAGGAGGCCCTCGAGGCCCTGCAGGAGATGAGTGCGGCGCAGTCCAAGGTGCTACGCGACGGCAAGCTCGTGCACCTGCCGAGCGCCGAGCTCGTGCCCGGCGACGTGATCATGCTCGAGGCGGGCGACTCCGTCCCGGCCGACTGCCGCGTGCTCGAGAGCGCCACGATGAAGATCGAAGAGGCCGCGCTCACCGGCGAGTCCGTGCCCGTCGAGAAGCATGCCAACGTGATCGAGCTCGCCGCCGGCACCGACGACGTGCCGCTCGGCGACCGTAAGAACATGTGCTATATGGGCTCCACCGTCGTGTACGGCCGTGGTCGCGCCGTCGTGGTCGGCACCGGCATGAACACCGAGATGGGCAAGATCGCCGGCGCCCTGGCCGAGGCCAAGGAAGAGCTCACGCCGCTGCAGGTGAAGCTCGCCGAGCTCAGCCGCATCCTCACCATCATGGTGATCGTCATCTGCGTCGTCATCTTTGGCGTTGACATCCTCCGCCACGGCGTGGGCAACGTCCTTACCGATCCGACTGCCCTGCTCGACACCTTTATGGTTGCCGTCTCGCTCGCCGTCGCCGCCATCCCCGAGGGCCTTGTTGCCGTCGTGACCATCGTCCTTTCGCTTGGCGTGACCAAGATGGCCAAGCGCCAGGCGATTATCCGCAAGCTCTCTGCTGTCGAGACCCTTGGCTGCACGCAGACCATCTGCTCCGACAAGACCGGTACCCTTACCCAAAACAAGATGACCGTCGTCAAGCACGAGCTCGCTGCGCCTAAGGAGAAGTTCCTGGCCGGTATGGCCCTTTGCTCCGATGCCCAGTGGGACGAGGAGCTGGGCGAGGCCGTGGGCGAGCCGACCGAGTGCGCGCTCGTCAACGACGCCGGCAAGGCTGGCCTCACCGGCCTGACTGCCGAGCATCCGCGCGTGGGCGAGGCCCCGTTCGACTCGGGCCGCAAGATGATGTCCGTGATCGTCGAGACGCTGGATGGCGAGTACGAGCAGTACACCAAGGGCGCGCCCGACGTGGTGATCGGCCTGTGCACCCATATTTACGAGGGCGAAAAGGTCGTCCCGCTGACCGAGGAGCGTCGCGCCGAGCTCGTGGCCGCCAACAAGGCCATGGCCGACGAGGCTCTGCGCGTGCTGGCGCTGGCAAGCCGCACCTACACCGAGGTCCCGAGCGACTGCAGCCCCGCTGCGCTCGAGCACGACTTGGTCTTCTGCGGCCTGTCCGGCATGATCGACCCGGTCCGCCCCGAGGTCGCCGAAGCCATCCGCGAGGCCCACGACGCTGGCATTCGCACCGTCATGATCACGGGCGACCACATCGACACCGCCGTGGCCATCGCCAAGCAGCTGGGCATCGTCACCGATCGCAGCCATGCCATCACCGGTGCCGACCTCGATCGCATGAGCGACGAGGAGCTCGACGCGCACATCGAGGACTACGGCGTGTACGCCCGCGTCCAGCCCGAGCACAAGACCCGCATCGTCGAGGCCTGGAAGTCGCGTGACCAGATCGTGGCCATGACGGGCGATGGCGTCAACGACGCCCCGTCCATCAAGCGCGCCGACATCGGCGTGGGCATGGGCATCACCGGTACCGATGTCACCAAGAACGTCGCCGACATGGTGCTTGCCGACGACAATTTCGCCACCATCATCGGTGCCTGCGAAGAGGGCCGTCGCATCTACGACAACATCCGCAAGGTCATCCAGTTCCTGCTTTCGGCCAACCTTGCCGAGGTCTTCTCGGTGTTTATCGCCACGCTCATCGGCTTTACCATCTTCCAGCCGGTGCAGCTGCTGTGGGTGAACCTGGTTACCGACTGCTTCCCTGCGCTCGCGCTGGGCATGGAGGACGCCGAGGGCGACATCATGAAGCGCAAGCCGCGCAACGCCAAGGATGGTGTCTTTGCCGGACATATGGGTCTGGACTGCGTGGTCCAGGGCCTAATCATCACCGTGCTGGTGCTGGCGAGCTTCTTTGTGGGCGTGTACTTTGACATGGGCTACATCCACATCGCCGATATGATCGCCGGCAATGCCGACGAGGAAGGCGTGATGATGGCCTTCATCACGCTCAACATGGTCGAGATTTTCCACTGCTTCAATATGCGCAGCCGTCGTGCGTCGCTGTTCACCATGAAGAAGCAGAACAAGTGGCTGTGGGCTTCCGCCGCGCTGGCGCTGGTGCTGACGGTGATCGTAACCGTGCAGCCGACGCTTGCTGAGATGTTCTTTGGCCCCGTAACGCTTGAACTCAAGGGCGTTGTCGCTGCCCTGGGCCTTGCCTTCCTGATTATTCCGCTGATGGAGATCTACAAGGCGATCATGCGCGCGGTGGAGAAAGAGTAACGTACCTGTCCGGGCCCGCCCGCCTGCGGGGTTTCCACGGGCACGTCCTCGCCGCGTTGCGGCTGCGGGATGTGCCCTTTGGAAACCCCTCTCGGCGGGCGGGCCCTGCGGTGACGTTGCTGACTTTTCTCCCGTGTGGATGATAAAGGCTGAGGGAAAGTGTGTGGGTCGGTCGAGCATTTGCTCGACCGACTCTTTTTTGTGGGAAAATACCTGCTCAGTTGTGATTTATGGTGCTGGGAGGCGTTTGTGGGCAAGGCTAAGGCTAAGGCGAAGAAAAAGACGACGGGGGCGCGGGCTAAGCGTGATCGTCGTCGGAAGCTCGCGACCGAGGCTCCCGCATCTGCTGAGGAGCTGCTGGCAAGCGTGCCGGGACTCGACGCGCTGCAGGACGTTCCGGCGTTTGATGACCTGCCGATCGATGAAGCTCAGCAGACTGCCTTTGATGATTTCTGCGCACATGCCGAGGAGCCCGAGCAGATGCAGCTTGGCGCCGTGGTGCGCTTGGATCGCGGGTTTCCACTGGTGGCGACCGCCGACGATACCTTTCGCGCCGAGCATGCCGTGGGGTTTGCCAAGTCGCGCGGCGAGGACGAGGTCCTTCTGCCTGCCGTGGGCGACCGTGTGGCGGTGCGCCGCGCTCCCGGGCACGATATGGGTGTGATTGAGTGCGTGCTGCCGCGCCGTACGAGCTTTGAGCGTTGGCGCGGCCGAGCCCGCGGAGAGCGCCAGGTGCTCTGCTCCAACGTGGATAGCGTGCTAATCGTGCAGGCGCTCGGTGCCGGCGAGGTTCTGCTCGACCGCGTGGCGCGTTCGCTGGTATTGGCGCTCGACTGCGATGCCGAGCCGGTGGTGGTACTCACCAAAGCTGACCGCTGCGATGCCGAGGAGCTCGAGCGCGATCTGGACCGCGTGCGCCGCCTGGTGGGTCCGGACGTGCGCGTGATCGTGACGTCCTCTGCCGAGGGCCGCGGCCTGGACGAGGTCCGTGCCTGCGTGCCTGCCGGGAGCTGCGCCATGATTCTGGGCGAGTCGGGTGCCGGCAAGTCGACGCTGCTCAATGCGCTGCTGGGCCACGATACGTTGGCGACCGGCGGTGTGCGCGAACGCGACGACCAGGGCCGTCACACTACCGTCGCGCGCGTGATGGTGGCGCTGCCGGGCGACGCCGGCGTGATCGCCGATGCCCCGGGTCTGCGCAGTTTGCCGCTCGTGGGTCACGAGCGGGGTCTGGCACGCGCCTTCCCCGAGATTGTCGAGGCATCGCGTGCGTGCCGGTTTGGCGACTGCACGCATACCCACGAACCGGGTTGCGCCGTTCGCGAGGCCGAGGACGCCGGGCAGATCGACGGCCTGCGTCTGGAAACGTTCCAAAATCTGGCGTCATCCATGCGCGTGAGCGCTCAAATGCTCGATCCCGATGTCCATCTGTAATTGAATTTATCTATGACAGCCGTCTCCCAACTGTTCGGGAGACGGCTTTTTTGCTGCGGAAAAGCCTCGAAACATGCAGTTTGCTGACGTGCTGACCAAAACCTTGTCACGAGCTTGACGGGCTGTTCAGCTTTTGGTCAGCGATTGGTTTGACATCGAAAACCAAGATTGCGATTGCGCCGCTTTGCACTCTGACCGCCCAGACAATGGTGGTACGGGCATTCGCCCGGCACTGCCATGAGAGGAGCGGCCGTGAACAAGAGCAAGCGCATCGCCATCAGTCTGGTCGCGGGCGTGCTCGCTGCTCTGCTCTGCATGGTTTACGGCTCGTCGATCCGCTCGCAAGCCGAACAGGTCCAGGCTGAGACCTTGGCCAAGTACGGTGGCGATCGCGTCGAGGTATGCGTCGCGGCGCGCGATATCGATGTGGGCGAGACCCTCGATGAGACCAATGTCATAACCCAGGAATGGCTGACGAGCCTGCTGCCGCGTGACGCGGCGACCGAGCTGCGCCAGGTGCGCGGCGACGTGACGACTTCGCGTATTCCCAAAAACGCCGTGATCTGCAATGTCTACACCAAGGCCGAGAGCCGCAAGCTCGAGGTGCCTAAGGGCAAGGTCGCCGTTTCGGTGGCGGTCGATGCCGAGCACTCGGTCGGCGGTGCTACGGGCGTGGGCAGCTACGTGGATGTGTATGTGCAAAAAGACGGCGTAACCGATCGGCTGTGCGGCGCGCACGTGATCGATACCAGTGAGGATTCCGGTGCCACGCGCGAGGGCAAGATCGAATGGGTGACGCTGGCGGCTGACCCCGAAGACGTCAAGGAACTGCTGGGAGCCTCGGGCAAGGGAACGGTCAGCTTGACGATTCCCGCCACGGCGCGCGGCAAAAAGAGCGGAGGCGACGAGTGATGAAGGCGATCTGGCTTGCGTGCTGCGCGTGCGGCGATTACGGACTGTTGCAGCGGGAAGTCGAGGGCCGTGATGTGGGTGCACAGGTGCTTCGCGTGGGTGACCTGGACGGGCTGGTTTCCATGGCGCGGGCGTTTCCGTCACGCCGCGGGGCTGCCATCATCGCGGCGTCTCTGTTTGATACCGAAGATGTGCGCAAGACTGTTGCGCGCCTGACGGCCGAAGGCCGCGTGAGTCGCGTGGTCGTGTTGATAGAAGCGCTCGATCCGTCGGATATCGAGGGGCTGTTTCGCGCGGGGGCGACCGAGGTCATCGCTGCACACAGTATATGCGGCAACGGGCGCGCGGGCGAGGGAGCGGTTGATTCCGATCAGCGCATGACGATTGAGCCCGATGCTTTTGTTGATAGGGAACCCGGGGCGCCTCGCGCTACAAGAGGCCCGCGTGTTGATGATTATGGAAAAGCGGAAGCCGAGCATGGTCGGCGCCCTCGGAACCCCCTTGTATACGATGACGCTGGAGGGCCGGCGCAGCATGCTGGCGACTCCCCGGCAGTAGATATGGGATACGTGCACGGCGTGAATCTGGCGGATGAACTCGACGAAGTTGAGGGCCTTGCCGGGTGCGGCGAGTTGTCGCTGATGCAGCATGAGCAGATTGCGCAGAACGAGCCTGCCTCGCAGACCGAACAAGCAGCCATGCCGGCTTGGACGCAGCACGTGGTTGCGGCGGGGGAGACGGGGACGCTGTCACCGACGCCCGCCCCGCCGCCTCCGATGCCGCCGGCAGACGCTGCCGCTTCGCCGCATCGAGCTCCGGTCATCTGCGCCATTTCGGGTTCGGGCGGTTGCGGCAAGTCGACGATCGTTGCCACCATGGCACACACATCGTCGCTGTTGGGCTTGCGTGCCGCCGTGCTCGACCTGGACCTGATGTTTGGAAACCTTTACGACTTGTTAGGCGTCGATGCTCCGCGCGATATGGCGGCACTTATCGAGCCGTCGGCGGCGGGCACGCTCACCGAGCCGGATATCGTAGCCACATCGATGCGCGTGGCGCCGGGCGTTACGCTCTGGGGTCCCGTCGCGGCGCCCGAGCAAGCTGAGCTCATGGCGCGTCCGGTGGAGCTACTGCTTGATGTCCTGCGTCGCGAATCCGACGTGGTATTTATCGATACCTCGGTCTTTTGGGGCGACGCCGTGGCGGCTGCGGTGGCGGCGAGCGACCGTTGCCTGGTCGTTGGCGATGCGGCGGTGTCGTCCGCGACATCGGCGTCGCGCGTCATCGAACTGGCAAGTCGAGTAGGTGTGCCGCGCACGCGCATGAGCGCCGTGTTCAACCGGTTCGGTGCGCGCGGGGCAGACGAGGACGTCGCCATGCGCTTTGAGATTGCCTGTGCGTTGAGCTCCAAGATTCGTATCGCCGATGGCGGGCAGGATCTCGCCGCGCTCATGGCGTTTGGGCGCGCTGACGAGGCGGTGGGGCAGACCAGTGCTTTTGCGACTAGCATGCGCGAGGCCACGCGCGAGATGCTCGTGGAACTGGGGTGCGCCGTCGGCCCTTGGGGCGATATGGTCGCCGACCGTGCAACGCGTACCGAACGCCCGCGTATCCGCCTTCCCTGGTTGCGCGAGGGTGATCAGCGATGAGCCTGCAAACGAGGATTAAGGCTGCCGGCGCTGCAGCGGCGGCAGCGCCTGTAGATGCGGGGCGTCGCCGCGCGGTGAAACGACGCACCAAGCGCGCCGTGATGGACCGCATGGGTTACGACGAAGTGGCGCGTATCAGCGCCTATATCGACCCGGCACTTGCCCGCTCGGAATTGCGTCCTGCGGTGGAGGCGGCGCTCAATGTTGAGGAGCCGACCGATCTCGCGACGCCCGAGCGCGAAACCATCATCGACGAGATTTTGGATGACGTGGTGGGCTTGGGGCCGTTGCAGCCGCTCATCGAGGACGACACCGTTACCGAGATCATGATCAACGGCTGCCGCTCGGCTTTCTTTGAACGCGGCGGCGTCTTGTACCCCATCGAGCATGCGTTTGAGGATGATGAACAGATCCGTGTGCTTATCGACCGCATCATCTCGCCACTTGGCCGCCGTATCGACGAGCGCAGCCCCATCGTCAACGCCCGCCTCAAAACGGGCTATCGCGTCAACGCGGTGATTCCGCCTGTGGCGATTGACGGACCGATTCTCACCATCCGAAAGTTCTCGGACCGTATCTGCTCGCTGGACGAGCTTGTGGGGCTGGGGTCCCTGCCGCTTTGGTATGCGCAGCTGCTGTCGTGCGCGGTGTCGCTGCGACAGGACCTGGCGGTTGCGGGAGGCACGGGATCTGGTAAGACCACCCTGCTCAACGCGTTGTCATGTGAGATTTCCACCGGCGAGCGCATCGTGACGATCGAGGACTCTGCCGAGCTCAAGTTTGCGCATCATCCGCACGTGGTGCGCCTAGAGGCGCGCGAGGCTTCAATTGAGGGTGAAGGCGCGGTGACGATCCGCGACCTGGTAACTAATGCCCTGCGCATGCGCCCCGACCGCATCGTGGTGGGCGAGGTGCGCGGTGCCGAGTGCTGCGACATGTTGCAGGCCATGAACACGGGCCACGACGGGTCGCTCACCACACTTCATGCGGGTTCAGAACAGGAGACCGTGGTGCGTCTGACGTTGCTTGCACGTTATGGCATCGACCTGCCGAGTGAGCTCATCGAGGAGCAGATTGCCATGGCGCTCGACGGTATCGTGATGTCCGAGCGCCACGCCGATGGCAGGCGCTTCGTCTCCTCGTATTCGGGGGTGCGACGCGCCGCATCGGGCGGCGTAGAGCTCGAGCGCTATGTGACGTTCGATGCCGCCGAGCGCACCTGGACGCTTGACCGCGAGCCGCCGTTTATCGCAGAAGGCCTGCGGTCGGGGACGCTCACACAAGAGGAGGTGGACGAATGGAGATCGCTGTGCCCCTCGTCGTAGGGGGCTTGGCAGGGCTTTCTGTCGCGACGGCGTGCGGGGCGGAACCTCGTGTGCCGCAGGTACCGCCGGCGGAGCTGGCACGTCAGGCGCTCGAGACGGTGGCAGAGAAGCTGCCGCGTGAGCTGGTGGAAAACGATCTGCTGAAAAAGATCGCCCGTTCGTGGGCATCGCTGGCTCCGGCGCATCGCCTTGGCCTCGTGATCGAGGATGCTTCGGGATGTTTGGCGTTTCTGCTGCTATCGAGCGGTGTCTGCTGCGTTTTACTAACGATGGTGTCGTTATCGCCCCTCGGATTTGCCTTGGGACTTGTTGCTCCGTTTGCCGTTGGTGCCGCTCGGGATGGCTTTGAGAGCCGGCGCGAGCAACACGATGCAGAAGAGGCAATGCCCGAGGCGTTTACCGCACTTTCCATGTCGCTTGCCTCGGGACATTCGCTGGCCCAGGGCATGCGCTTTGTGGGCGCTCATGCGCAAGAGCCAGTGCATAACGAGTTTTTGCGGGTGGCGGCGGCGATCGATTGCGGCATCTCGGCGACCGACGCGCTCGATGACTTGCTCGTGCGTATCGACGCCCCCGGTCTTTCGCTTGTGACCTTGGCGCTTAAGGTGTCTCAGCGCACCGGCGCTCCGCTTGCCGACTTACTGTCCGAGGCGTCGAGCATGGTGGGGGAGCGCATTGAGCTCAAGCGCCGCCTGGATGTTAAGACGTCGCAGGCTCGCATGTCTGCGCATATGGTCGCGGCGATGCCGGCGGGCATGTGCGCGGTGTTGGCGCTGCTTTCGGCAGATTTTCGTCGCGGTCTTGCGACGCCTGCCGGCGCGGGCGCTGTGGTGCTGGGTCTTGCCCTCAACGCCGTTGCCCTGGTGGTTATCCGGCGCATTATGCGGGTGGAGCTATGAGCGCCTCGGTTGCAGTTGCGGCTTGCCTGTGCGCCCTGAGTGTATTTGTCGCGACGGGTTTTGATCGGGCGGATGCACGCAAGATCGCAGGGGCCTGCAAGCGCGAGGCGGTGCTGGTCGCTGCCGCTGGTCGCTCGGTGGTCGATGCTCTGACCGCGCGAGCGAAGGGCGCGGTTGGAGCGGGCGGCCCGGCGCGAGTGTCGCTCGGCGAAGTGTCCGAGATGATCGATGTTGTGCGCTTGGGTCTTTCGGCCGGTCTTTCGTTTGATGCGGCGCTTGAGATTTTCTGCGCCAACCGCCGGTCAGTGCTGGCTCTTCGCCTTGAGCGCGCCTGCATGGCGTGGCAGGTGGGCGTGGGCACGCGTGAGGACGAGTTGTTGGCCGCCGCGCGCGACCTGGACGTGCGAGCGCTCGAGACCTTTGCCATCACGGTGGGGCAGGCGCTCGCCCTGGGTGCCCCACTTGCCGAGACGCTGGCCGCTCAAAGTCGCGAGATCCGTGCGGCTCATCGCGCCGCGGTCGAGCGCGAGATCGAGCGTGCGCCCGTCAAGCTGTTGATTCCCACCGGCACGCTCATCTTGCCGGCGTTGCTTCTGTCCATATTGGGCCCGCTGCTGGGAGCAGGCGGGATGATGTAGGGAGGAATACATGAACACGATGACTGACGCTGCTGGCAAGGTCCAGGGCTGGGCGTTTTGCCGGGCGGCACATGTTCGTCAGCGCGCCAAGGAACTATTGCAGGAGGAGAGTGCACAGGGTACCACCGAGTATGCCATCTTGGTCGGCGTGCTCGTGGTGATCGCGATTATCGCCATCGTCGCATTTAAGGGCAAGGTCCAAGATCTATGGAACGCTATCAGCGAGGGCATCAACAGCCTGTAGAGGGCGAGCGCCCCATCGGGGTGCTGCTGGTGTTTGCTTGCCTGACCGTGGCGATAGCGGCGGTGCTTTGGGGGCTTAACGCCGCGCGGCAGCAGCGTCCTGGGACCGCCTCCGATTTGGGCTCAGATTCGGCGGTGGCGTCTCAAAAAGATGAGATGCGAGATGCGGACGATTCGGATGTCGCTGTCACGGCGCAAACCTTTCTGCGGACGCTCGACAAGCGGTCTGGCACTGCGACGGATTCGCCTGAGGGCAACGCGATTGCGGTCCGGCTTGCATGGTCCGAGGACCGACCGATGACCGAAGCGGCGGCGGATATGCTGCGTGCCTATCGCGAGGTACCCACGGCGCAACTTGCTCTGAGCGGCTATCTCGACATCAAGGGAAACGTGTGGGGCGCCATCGTGCGCGACGAACGCGGCTGGGTCGATATGGTGACAATTGCCGCGGATGCTGGCGATGCTTCGTGTCGTCTGCGCGCCGTGCGCCTGAGCCCGCAGGCAACGGACTCAAAGGAGGGATCGTGAAATGCATGATGTCCTGCGTGAGGAATCTGCCCAGGCGACGGTCGAATACGCCATCGTCACGGTGGCGCTGTTATCGATCGTGCTGGCGATCGCGGGACTTTGGCGTGCCGGCACCGATGGGCGCTTGGCGGCGCTGGTTGAGCGGGCGGCATCCCATGGCGTTGCCTCGACGTCGGTTATCGACGCCGCTGCGGCCGCTAAGGACATCGCGTTGTATTGATGCCGCGCGCGAGGACCGGGCGCAGTCTACGGTCGAGGCCGCTTTTTTGCTGCCGACGTTTCTGACACTCATCCTTCTCGCGCTGCAACCGGTGTGCCTGCTCTATACGCGCGCGGTCATGGAGTCTGCCGCCGCCGAGACCGCGCGGCTCATGACCACGACGACGGCGGAGGACGACGATCTTAAGGAGTTCACCCGCCGCCGACTTGCCGCAGTGCCCAACGTTTCGATCTTTCATGCCGGCGGGCCGTTGTCGTGGGATATCGAGCTTGGCCGGGCCGGTGCGGGTGGCGTCTCGTCCGTGTCCGTTTCCGGCGAGGTCAAGCCGTTGCCTGTGATCGGTGCGTTTGCGCAGGCTATGGGTGGTACCGCCGAGGGCGGCTACGTTGAGCTCAAGGTCGATGTCTCGTATCAATCGCGTCCCGAATGGCTGGAGGGAGATTATGATTCGTGGATTGCTGCATGGGATTAGGCGCTGCCTGTTGCGGGTGACGCAAGGGTTTGCGGCCCGCCGTCGACCAGGCGCTCTCCGCAAACGAGGCGGCTTTATGGGTCGAGCCGGTGTCGATCTGTTTATCGAAGACGGCGCCTATACCACGCTTTCTTCTGCCGTGGTCATCCTAGTGGTGCTCACATTGTTGTTTTCGTCGACCGCGGCGATATGGAGCATGTCGCGTGCCGGGGATACTCAGGTGGCGGCTGATAGTGGCGCGCTGGCGGGTGCCAACGTAGTGTCGTCCTATCACACGGCTGCCACGGTGGTTGATGCGAGCATCTTGAGTCTGGGGCTGGCGGGGTTTGCCACGATCGGGACGGGCCTGGTCGCCATCCTCATCCCGGGTGCCGAGCCGGTTGCCGGCAATATGGTCGACACCGGGATTGAGATCATTAAAACGCGCAACAAGTTTGCCAAAAGCGCATCGGAAGGCTTACAGAAAATCGAGACGGCTCTGCCGTATCTGATCGCCGCGCGTGCCACGCAGGCGGTGTCGGCGCAGGATACCGATAGTGTGACCTATACCGGTACGGCGCTTGCCGTGCCCAGGACATCCGAGTCTGACTTCGCTGCGCTCGAGGGGTCCGAGATTTCGACCGATGCCATTAAAGACACATCAGATGATTTAGAGTGTGCGGCCGAGGAGCTGCGGAAGGCTTCTGAGGACACGGCGAAGGCTAAAGAGCGTGCTTGGCTGGCGGATTGTGGTGGGTCTGACAAGGGCTCGGTCGGCAGCTGTTCTTGCATGTGGGAGCGTGCGAAAAGCCTAACGGATCTCTCCGGTGTTCAAAATCCGCATTACTCATCGAGCGTTACGTGGGAGCCCCAAGTTGCCCTTGATCGCGCGAAGGACTACTACCATTGGCGTCTGACAAATGAGAAGCCCCACGGCTCGAGTGTCGAGATGAAGGCAGAGTCTGCGGCGCGTAAGGCGTTTTATACCTATGCGAGCGCGGAGGTCGATCGGGCGCATATAACCGAGAACGGAGACAGGGTTTCCTCCTATATTCCGCTGCTGCCGCGCAACTCTGATGAGGTTCGGGCGACAGAACTCTATACCGATGCGGTGTGGCCGACTAGCGTGAACGATGACAAGGCGTATCTGCATTACGGGACGACCTGCCCTAACTATAAGAAAGGGACGCCGAGCGGATTTGCTTCGGTTGCCGATTACGATGGACAGGATAAATGCAGCAAATGCCATTTTGGCGTTTTGTCGCTTGGTGCTGTTGCGGCGCCTTCAACCTCTATCGAAAACGGCTTCGAATATCACTTCGACGAGTTCAAAAAGGCCTTGGAGGAATACGTCAAATGTCGGAACAAAGAGCTTGAGCTCATGCGTCAGACCGAGGATGAGGCCGACCGTGCGAGCAATGCGTTTGACCAGGCCATTAAAGCGCTTTCGGGCGAGCGTCCGCGTATCGCTCCGCCCGGTCGCAACGGCGTGGTTGCCTTTGCGGTTTCGGGTGCCATCTCGAGCCCCGATGAGCTCAACTCTTCGTTTAACACGGCAGTCAGGCTTGGCGATCGCGGTGCCATCTCTGCCGCGGTGCTGGCGCCCGATGAGGCGACGGCGCAAAACAACGTGCTTTCGCGATTTTTCTCGACATTGAAGGAACGCTCGGGTGGCGTTGCCGGCGTACTCGATGGCGTCATGGATGTCTGGGGACGGCTGCTTGTGGGATACGGAGACATCCAAGGTTCGGCCGACGAGCTTATGGACGAGATGATTAAAGGCCTAGGAGGGGGCAGCGGCGCGTTGGGCTCCATCGCATCGTGGCTCGGCGATACCGTTTCGGCGTCCGTGGCGGCGTTGGGTCTGGAGCCGTGCGACTTGCGCCTGCGAAAGCCGGTGCTGACCGATTCCGCCAACGTCATTAAGAGTCCGGGGTCTGACATTGCTGGTTTCTCTCAAGCGCAAGACAAGCTGCGAAGTATTCCGTTGGGCGTGACCGATCCCAAGGCGCTTTGCGAGGCGTTGGAATATCAAGTCGAACGCACCATTAGCGGCACGGTGTTCACGCTTGCGGAGATTCCTCTGCCCGGCGGCGGCTCCATCCCGCTCACCGTCGATGTCGCCACGCTGGTTGGCGCTCTGGGCGGTGGGTCGTAATGAGTATCCGCATGCGTCTGCGCGAGGAGCGCGCCCAAGCGACGGTGGAGATGGCAGTGGTTACGCCCGTTTTGCTGGTGCTGGCACTCATCGTGTACAACGTCATGATCTTTGCCAGCGCTGTCGCGCGCTTCGACCGCGTGGTGCCCGACATCGTGTTGGCGCACGCCGTGGCGTCGGAGGGGGAGGGCGACGAAAGCTCTGCCGATGCCTCGGCGACGGTTCAGACTCAAATTCTGAATGCCATGGAAGGCTATGGCTTGCAGATCGAAGTGTCGAGCGAGCAAGGCGCGGAGGCATCGGATGGTGGCCTGCTCTCCCTATCCGGTACGTTTAGGACCTACACCTGCACCATGCACTATGAGCCGTGGCCGACTTCTCTCAGCATCGCTGGCGTTCCGCTGGGGGCGCCGACAACGTTGTCGCACGAGCGCGCGGTGACGGTCGATCCATGGCGTCCGGGGGTGGTCATGTGACCGCGGTCTCGTCCTACATCGCGTACGCGCGGGCGCTCAACAGGCTGGGTTGGACGCCGGCCGAGTTTGTGGTGGCGGAGTCGTTTGCCGTGCGCCTGCGCGGCATGCTGGGACGGTGTCCGGTTGCCGCCAACGGTCTGCCGCTCGTCATGGCGTTTCCACGCTGCTCTTCGGTCCATACGTGTTTTATGGCCTATCCCATCGACATCGCCTTCATCGATCGCGACGGCAATATCCTCGCGCGCTACGAAAGCGTTCGTCCTTGGCGCACGTGCTCCTGCCCCGGCGCCTGGGCCGTACTAGAGCGTCCTTCAATCATTGTTTCGATCCCTGCTCCCCAACGCGTGCCGGCTTAAGAATTGGCGACAGCGGACTTTCGTCATACGAAATTGGGTAAGATGGAGGAGAAGATGCATGGATGTTGAGATCCATCCCAACGCTAAAAAGCACCTGACGGAAAAGCAGGTGCTTAGCGCTTGGCTTGCGGTTACTGAGTGCATTCGTCGCGAGTCGAAGGACGAGCCGCCGAGATGGCTTGCGATTGGATGGCTCCCAGACGGACGAAGCGTGGAGCTTGTCGCGGTCGAGCTTGTCCGTGGGTGGCTTATCATTCATGCCTTGTCTCCAGTCCAGAAGAAATTTTGGCAGGAGATTGAACAGGCTCGGCAAAGGGGTCGATGATGGGCAAGACGTATACGGCCGCTAATGGTCAGGTTGTAACGGATGAAATGATTGACGCGTGGTGCGAGTCGTACGAGCGCGGAGAGTTTCCGGATGGCGAACACACCGTTGGTGGGATCGTGCATGGACGGCCCCCACTCTCAGGTGAGGGGACGGCAACGCTGTCGGTCAAGATTCCTCTGGGAATGAAGGAGGCCATTCGTCGACGGGCGGCTGCCGAGGGGATGACGCCAAGTGAGTTTGCCCGTGCGGCTCTGAGCGAAAAACTTCTTGCTGCCGGCTGATGCCTCTGACGTGCCGATTTATAGAACCGAGGCTGTGCTCAAAAACTTTTTTAAAATTCTCGGTTGACCGGAACGCGTCCTTGGTTATACTAATCAAGCCTTGAAACAAGGCACACCTCAAATGGCTGGGTAGCTCAGTTGGTAGAGCAGAGGACTGAAAATCCTCGTGTCAGGGGTTCGATTCCCTTCCCCGCCACCTTGAATTGACTAGGACCTCTGCAAAGGGGTCCTTTTCTTTTATGTAGGGTTCTGCGGAAACTGCGTCCCGGAATTTGGCTTCAGAGTGGGATGCGTTTTCCGCTTTGAGGCCGCTTGGGAAAGCGCGACCCGGAATCCGGCGTCAGAATGGGACGTGCTTTCCTTTTGCGGCCTTTGGCGGAAACTACGTCCCAGATCCCGCGCTCAGAACGGGATGCATTTTCCGGTTGGGCCTGCTAACGGAAAATGCGCCCCATTATTGAGCGATGGAACGGGACATGCTTTCCGGTGCCTGCCTCTGGCGCGCGTACACACCTCATCGCACCATCCCGAGCCCGCCTGTTCCCAGACATTCCTCCCACTTTCGCGTCACTTTACAGACCGTTCGGTCGCCTGTCCGCACACGCGGGTATACTCAAAACGATACTTATCCTACGCAATACGATGCGGGTTCGACCTGCATGATCCGAAGGGGGCAGTGATGGAGAGGATACTCGGCGTTAATCTCTCTGGCTGGTTTATTCCCGAGCCTTGGGTGACCCCGTCGCTGTACGCGGCGACCGGTGCATCCAACGCGGCTGAGCTACAGGAGGCCATGGGTACCGCCGCCTATAACGAGCGCATGCGCCGCCATTACGAGACGTTTGTGAGCGAGGACGATTTTCGCCGCATGGCGCAGATCGGTCTCAATGCCGTGCGTCTGCCGGTGCCCTGGTATGCCTTTGGCTCACAGGAGTCCGATGCCTCCTACATATCGGTTGTCGATTACATCGACCGCGCAATTGAGTGGGCTGCCAAGTACGACATCCGCGTGCTGCTCGATCTGGCAACCGTGCCCGGTGGCCAGGGCGATTCCAACGATTCGCCCACCACGCCGGAGGCTGTTGCCGAGTGGCATTCGTCCACCAACGGCCGTCATGTCGCACTCGACGTGCTCGAGCGCTTGGCCGATCGCTATGGCGAGGCCGAGAGCCTGCTGGGCATTGAGCTGCTGGACACGCCGCAGATGAGCGTTCGCAAGAGCCTCTTCACCATGACGGATGGCATTCCTGCTCACTACCTGCGCAATTTCTATCGCGATGCCTACGAGCTCGTCCGTTCGTATATGCCCGAGGATAAGATCGTCGTCTTCTCGTCGTCGGGGCATCCCAGCGAGTGGAAGCATTTTATGCGCGGCGCCAAGTACAAGAACGTCTACATGGACCTTCACCTGTACCATTACCGCGACGAGTATGCGCTCGACATCACGAGCCCTCGCGGGCTGACGACGGCGATTTCGCGTAACAAGCGCGAGCTTAAAGAAGCGATTTCGACTGGGTTCCCCGTGCTGGTGGGCGAATGGTCGGGCGCGGCGATCTTTGCCAACTCGTCGGTTACGCCCGAGGGCCGCAATGCCTACGAGCGCGTGTTTATCGCCAACCAGCTGGCTTCGTTTGCGCCGGCTGCCGGTTGGTTCTTCCAAACGTGGAAGACCGAGAAGCGCATTGCAGCATGGGACGCCCGCGCGGCGCTCGGTACGCTCGAGCGCGGCATGATTGAATAGGTTGATATGACGCAAAACAGCGCCCATACGGGCAAACTCTATGTGGTCGGCACGCCCATCGGCAACCTGGGCGACCTGTCCCCGCGCGTTGGTGAGGCCTTTGCCGCTGCTGATGCCATCTGCTGCGAAGACACGCGTGTGACGTCAAAGCTACTGATGCACCTGGGCATTTCCAAGCCGCTTGTCCGTTGCGACGAGAATGTGATCGCCAGCCGCGCCGCCGGCCTGGTCGACCGTCTGCTGGCGGGGGAGACCCTCGCTTTTGCCTCGGACGCCGGCATGCCGAGCGTGTCCGATCCCGGCCAGGCGCTGGTCGAGGCGGCGCGTGAGGCCGATGTGCCCGTCGAAGTTATTCCCGGGCCCTCTGCTTGCGTCACGGCGCTCGTTTCGTCCGGCATTCCCTGCGAGCATTTTTTCTTCGAGGGCTTTTTGGGCCGAAAGCACGGCGACCGTGTGCGCCGTTTGCAGCGCCTTGCCGTGGTGCCTGGCGCACTCATCTTCTACGAGTCTCCACATCGTATCGTGGCGACGCTCGAGGCCGTGGCGGAGGTCTTTCCCCAGCGTGAGGTTGCCGTCTGCCGCGAACTCACCAAGCTGCACGAGGAGGTCTTGCGCGGGCCCGCTGACCAGCTTGCCGAGGAGCTGCGTGCTCGCGGCGAGGTAAAGGGCGAGATTGCGCTGGTCATCGCGCCGCCGAGCGAGGACGAGGAGGCCGGCATCGCGCCGGTTGGCGCTGCGGTAGCGGATCCCGACGAGGCCCTGCGCGAGGATATCCGCACCGCGCTCGAGGAGGGGGAGCCCGCCTCTGCGGTGGCCAAGCGCCTGTCTCAGAAGTATTCGCGCCGCAAGCGCGATGTCTATGCCATGGTGCTCGATATGCAATAGATGGAGGATATCCAGCCCTTGCGCTAGAATCATCCCCTGTATGCAACGTTTTTCTGGAGGACAAATCCCATGGATCAAAGCAAGCCTTCGTTCTTTATCACGACGCCCATCTACTACGTCAACGCCGATCCGCACCTGGGCACGGCTTATTCCACCATCATCGCCGACGTTCAGGCTCGCTATCGCCGCTCCGCCGGCTATAACGTCAAGTTCCTGACCGGCATGGACGAGCACGGCGAGAAGGTCGCCGAGGCCGCAGCCAAGCATGGCATGACGCCGCAGGAGTGGACCGATAGCCAGGCCCCGCACTTCAAGGAGCTTTGGAGCAAGCTCGAGATTTCCAACGACGACTTCATCCGCACCACCGAGCCGCGCCAGCATCATGCCGTGCAGTATCTGTGGGAGCGCATGAAGGAGTCCGGTTACCTGTATAAGGGCAGCTACGACGGTTGGTATTGCGTGCCTGACGAGACCTACTTCACCGATACGCAGGTCCAGAAGGGCGACGAGGAGTACGGCAGCGTCGGCCAGCATCTATGCCCCGACTGCCACCGTCCGCTTGAGCGCGTGCAGGAGGAGTCCTACTTCTTTAAGCTTTCCGCCTTCCAGGACAAGCTTCTCAAGCTCTATGACGAGCACCCCGACTTTGTCGAGCCTGCGTTCCGCATGAACGAGGTACGTAGCTTTGTCGAGGGCGGCCTTAACGACCTTTCCGTGAGCCGTACGAGCTTTGACTGGGGCATTCAGGTCCCGTTTGACGAGGGTCACGTGACCTACGTGTGGTTCGATGCGCTGCTCAACTATATGACTGCCGTCGGCTACGGTGTCGACACCGACGAGGCCCGTGCCGAGCTGGCCTATCGCTGGCCCGCGCAGTTCCATATTGTGGGTAAGGACATCATTCGCTTCCACTGCGTCATTTGGCCCGCCATGCTCATGGCCATCGGCGAGGCCCTGCCCGAGCACGTCTTTGCCCACGGCTTCCTGACCGTGCGCAATGCCGAGACCGGCAAGGCCGAGAAGATGTCCAAGAGCCGCGGCAACGCCATCGCTCCGCAGGATGTTATCGACATGCTGGGCGTCGAGGGCTACCGCTATTACTTTATGACCGACGTGGTCCCCGGCACCGACGGCGCCATCAGTTTCGATCGCATGGAGCAGGTCTACAACGCCGATCTGGCCAACAGCTGGGGCAACCTCATTTCGCGCTCGCTCAACATGAGCGCAAAGTACTTTGACGGCTGCGCCCCGGCTAAACCGGCGTCTGCCGATGCGTTCGATAACCCGCTGGCAAAGATTGCCGATGGCCTGGTCGACCGCTACATGGCCAAGATGGACGTGCTCGATTACGGCGGAGCCAAGGATGAGGTCATGGAGCTCATCCACGCCGCCAACCACTACATCGAGGACTCCGAGCCCTGGGCGCTTGCCAAGGACGAGGCCAAGGCTGACGAGCTGGCATTTGTGATCTACAACCTGCTCGAGGCCATCCGCATCGCCGCCCACCTGCTGATGCCGCTCATGCCCCAGACTTCTGCCGAGGCTCTGCGCCGCCTGTCCTGTGAGGGCGAGGCCGCGAGCGACGACCTCAAGGGCATTTGCACTTGGGGCCTGCTTGCTGGTGGTCAGCCCGTCGAGAAGGGCGATCCGCTGTTCCCGCGTCTGGCGTAGAGACCGCGCGAGCGCCATATCGGCAATTTGATGTTTAGATGTAAGGGCATGGCCGCAACGGTCCATGCCCTTTCGTTTCAAGACGCCGCCATCATGCTAAGGAGGCAACTATGACAACTTCGCCTTTGGCAAACCCCACGGCAACAAGGGAGCTGCTGGAGGAGTTTGGCCTTGCGACCAAGCACCGCCTGGGCCAAAACTTCCTGATCGACAACCATGTGATCGAACGCATCTGTGAGCTCGCTGAGCTTGCAGGTGACGAGCGCGTACTCGAGGTGGGTCCGGGTTGCGGTACGTTGACACTTGCGTTGCTGCAGGAGGCGGCGTGCGTCACGTCGATCGAGGCAGATCCCGAGCTCGAGCCGGTGCTCGATGCTCACGCCGCCGACTATGCCAACTTCCGCTTTATCATGGGCGACGCGCTCAAGGTGACGCCGGAGCAGATTGAGCAGGCTGCGGGCGGTGAGCCGACGGTATTTGTCGCGAACTTGCCCTATAACGTGGCGGCGACGATCATTTTGCAATTTTTCCAGACGATGCCGGCGCTCAAGCGCGCCGTCGTCATGGTGCAAAAGGAGGTTGCCGATCGCATTGCCGCAGTGCCGGGCAACAAGACCTATGGCGGCTATACGGCAAAGCTCGGCCTGTATGCGCAGGTGACGGGTCGCTTTGAGGTGCCGCCGCGTTGCTTTATGCCGGCGCCGCACGTGGACTCGGCTGTCGTGCGTATCGACCGTGTTGACGGCGTGGTGCCCGAAGGGCTCGATCGCGAATTTGTGGCCCGCGTGATTGATGCTGCATTTGCCCAGCGTCGCAAGACCATCCGCAATTCCATGAGCGCCAACGGCTTTGCCAAGGACGTGCTCGATGCCGCCTTTGAGGCTTGCGGTATCGCACCCACCACGCGCGCCGAGACGCTCGGCATCGCCGACTTTGCGTGCCTGGCTCGGGAGCTTTCCCATGACGCTTAATGCCGAACGCGTGACGTTTACCAAGAAAAAGAAGACGGTTGCTTGTCCCGTGCCCTTGGCACCGCTTGCTGACACGCATGCGCATCTGCTTTCGTTTTGGGGCAAAGAAGTGCCCGAGACACTCGTGCGCGCCAAAGCCGCGGGCATCGACCTGTTGGTGACGGTCTTCGATCCCATTGCCGATAAGCGCAGCGTGACGGACTATAGCGACTGGCTGACGCGCGAGATTCTGCCGATGCAGGATATCCCGCAGATCAAGTATCTTGCCGGCGTGCATCCGTATGGCGCGCCGGACTATACCGACGACGTTCACGCACAGGTCGTTGCCGCACTCGATGACCCCTTATGCGCCGGTATTGGCGAAATCGGCCTGGACTACCACATGGACTATGATGACGATATCGCGCCGGCACCTCATAACGTGCAGATTGACTGCATGGCGCGCCAGCTCGAGCTTGCCGTGTGCCGTAACGTGCCGGTGGAGTTGCACCTGCGGCACGAGGACTCGGATGGGGAGCGCACCTCGCATATGGATGCGTACAACGTGCTTCGTGAGGTGGGCGTGCCCCAGGCCGGTTGTGTGCTGCACTGCTTTGGCGAGGACCGCGCCACGATGGAGCGCTTTGTGAAGCTGGGCTGCTATATCGCCTATGGTGGTGCGGCCACCTTTAAGCGCAACGACGACGTGCGCGAGGCATTTGCGGCGACCCCGCTCGACCGCATTTTGTTCGAGACGGATTGCCCGTATATGGCTCCGGAGCCCATCCGCGGTCTTGAATGCGAGCCCGCAATGATCTCCATTACGGCAAACGCGCTGGTTAACGACCGTGTCGATCGCACTGGTGAGGACGCCGAAACAATCGCGCATGCCGCTTGGGAAAATGCCTGCAAACTTTTTCAAAAATAGTTCTTGCGTTCGCGGTGGCGCTCCGTTATTCTAATTCCTGCACGCGGGCGTGGCGGAATTGGCAGACGCGTACGGTTCAGGTCCGTATGGGGGCAACCCCATGAAGGTTCAAGTCCTTTCGCCCGCACCATTAAATGAAAGAGCTCCCAGCAATGGGGGCTTTTTTGTTATGGGCCCATCGCGGGGACTTGAACCTGCGAAGGAGCGAGCGTAAAGAAAACGCGGAGCGTTTTTAGCGAGTTGACGAGTCCGCCGGCAGGCGGTCGAAGCCGGTGCGGATCCACGAAGCGGATACGCGGACGTCCTTTCGCCCGCACCATTGATTGAAAGAGCTCCCAGCAATGGGAGCTTTTTTGTTATGCACGATCTCCTTGGACGGGTATCCTAATGCCAACGTGTGCCTATCAGAGGAGAGACCATGCTATTTTCCGGTATCATCGCCGCCCTTACCAGCCTTTTGATTCCCATCATCATCCTGTTGTTGCTGCTCCCCAACGCCTGCTATGTCGTTGAACAGCAGCACGCCGTAATCATCGAGCGCTTGGGTAAGTTCAACCGCATTGTTAGCGCAGGCTTCCACATGAAGGTGCCCGTGATTGACCGCAAGGCCGCCACGGTGAGTCTGCGCACCATGAAAAATGGTTTTGGCATCGACGTTAAGACTCAGGACAACGTGACCATTGGCCTTGAGGTCTCCGCTCAGTACCACGTGAGCTATGACATGGGCGCCGGCCCGGCAGATTCGGGCATCTACAAGAGCTACTATATGCTGCAGGAGCCCGTCGACCAGATGCGCGACTTCATCACCGACGCCCTGCGCTCCTCCATCCCCGTCTACACACTCGATGAGGTCTTTGCCAAGAAGGATGACATCGCCAAGGATGTCAACGCTACCGTTTCCGAGCAGATGGCCGCCTACGGCTTCACCCTCGTGTCGACGCTCATCACCAAAATCGCACTGCCGACCGAGGTTGAGAACTCCATGAACGACATCAACGCTGCCCAGCGCAAGCGCGCTGCCGCGCAGGAGCTCGCCGAGGCCGACCGCATCAAGCGCGTCACCGAGGCGACCGCCGAGGCCGAGGCTATGGAAAAGGCGGGTGAGGGCATCGCCAACCAGCGCAAGGCCATCGCGCTGGGTATCAAAGATTCGCTCGAGATCATCCAGGAGACGGGTGTCGGCAATGACGAGGCCAACCAACTGTTCATGTTTACGCAGTGGTCCGAGATGATGACGGAGTTCGCTCGCACGGGTAAAACCTCGACGGTCGTGCTGCCGAGCGACTTTTCGCAGTCGGCCTCGATGTTCGAGCAGATGCTGGCCGCCGGCAAAGTTCAAAACGATTCGAAGGAGTAGACGCGCGTGAAATACACCGTCGTTTGCGTCGGTAAGCTCAAGGAGCGCTTTTGGAAGGACGCGTGCGCTGAGTACACCAAGCGCCTAGGTGCCTATGCCAAGGTGGATATCCGCGAGGTGGCCGATATCGACCCGGCTAAGGCGGGCGGCGTGGATGCCGCGCGCGACAAGGAGGGGGCGGCGATTCTTGCCGCCTTGCCATCTCGAGCGCATGTGATCCTGCTGGCTATCGAGGGCAAGGAGCGCTCGAGCGAGGAGTTTTCGGCGAGGCTCGACGATCTTATGCTGCGAGGCAGCAGCGACATTGCCTTTGTAATCGGCGGTTCGGACGGCGTGAGCGATGACGTGCGCGCACGAGCCGACGAGATGCTCAGCTTTGGACGCATTACCTTGCCGCATAACCTGGCGCGTGTGGTGCTGCTGGAGCAGATTTACCGTGCCTGCAAGATCAGTCGTGGCGAGCCGTATCACAAATAGGTCGGCAATACGAAACAATGGCGTGGGACAATACCTTTCGTTTTGAGGAATGTGTCTGAAAGGACTATGCGATATGAAGATTGGATTTGTCGGTTTTGGCAATATGGCGAGCGCTATGGCCGATGGCTGGATCGCTGCCGGTGTAGCTGCGAGCGACATGTGCGCCTGCGCGGGTCGCTACGACGCACTGGTTGAGCGCTGCGAGGCGCGCGGCATGGTCGCCTGCCACGATGCCGCCGAGGTTGTCGCCGCATCCGATATCGTGGTCGCTGCGGTCAAACCGTACATGATCGAGAAGGTATTCGCCCCGCTCAAGGATGCTCTTGCCAAAAAGGTCGTTCTGTCGGTTGCCTGGACCTGGGACAGTGCCAAGTGGGAGCAGGTCCTGCCGGGCGTCGCGCATATCTCGACGGTGCCCAACACGCCGGTTTCGGTGGGCGAGGGCGTCATCGCCTGCGAGAAGGCTTCGACGCTTAACGACGAGCAGCGTGCTGTGGTGCTCGACCTGCTCGGTAAGCTTGGCGCTGTCGTCGAGCTCGACACAAGCCTGCTGTTTGTGGGCGGCACGGTGGGTGGTTGCGCTCCGGCGTTTGTCGCCATGGCAATCGAGGCCCTGGGCGATGCGGCGGTCAAGCACGGTATCCCGCGTGCTGATGCCTATCGCATTGTGAGCCAGATGGTGCTGGGTACGGCAAAGCTGCAGCTCGCAACCGGTCAGCATCCCGCAGCGATGAAGGATGCCGTGTGCTCGCCCGGCGGTGCCACCATCAAGGGCGTCGTCGCGCTCGAGGACGCCGGCATGCGCAGCGCCCTGGTCAAGGCAATCGACGCAACCCTCCAGTAAAACCGACCAAAAAAGGGACAGTTTGTTTTGGCAGGTTTTTCCTGCGGTTTTGTCCTTTTAGCGAAAAGTGCCCCGCAACTGGCTCAATTCCAGTTGCGGGGCACTTGCGTTTGCCCAGATAAAACCGACCAAAATAAACCTGTCCCTTTTTGGCAGGTTAGTCCCAGAAGCTGTCTTCTTCTTCCTCGGACTTGGGGCCGCGGTCGACATACATCTTATGGGTGCGCTTCTCCATTACAAAGGCAATAATCGCAAACAGCAGGATGCCGCCGGCGAAAAGGATGGCAAAACCGGTGCGGGTGCCAAACAAAAAGGAAAAAACTGCGTCCATTGGGTGCCTTCTTGCGTAGTTGAGTTGGGTCGTAAACGCTCATAAGTATATACTTGCCCATACATGTACAAGGTTGCAACCTAAATGGAATGTATATCGCCGGAGGATCTAATGCTTGATATCAAGTTTGTTCGCGAGAACCCCGATGCCATCGATACCGCCATGGCTAATCGCCAGACGTCTTGGGATCGCGAGAAGTTCTTTGAGCTCGACGATGAGCGTCGTGCCGTCATCACCGAGGTCGAGGAGCTCCAGGCCACGCGTAATGCCGAGTCCAAGAAGATCGGCGCCCTGATGAAGGAGGGCAAGAAGGACGAGGCCGAGGCCGCCAAGGAAGCCGTGCGTGCCGTCAACGAGAAGATTGACGGTCTGGCCGAGCGCCGTACCGCCCTCGAGCAGGAGCAGTACGACTTCATGGCTCACTTGCCCAACATTCCGTGCGAGGCTACCCCGTACGGCAAGGACGAGGACGAGAACATCGAGCGCCGTCGTTGGGGCACCCCGCGCGAGTTCGACTTCGACTTTAAGCCGCACTGGGATCTGGGCACCGACCTCGACATCCTTGACTTCGAGCGCGGCAACAAGCTCTCCGGCAGCCGCTTCACCGTTCTCGGTGGCGCCGGCGCCCGTCTTGAGCGCGCCCTCATCAACTTCTTCCTCGATACGCACACCAGCCGTGGTTTTAAGGAGTGGTGGCCGCCCATCGTCGTCAAGCGTCAGACCATGTTCGGCACGGGCCAGCTGCCCAAGTTCGAGGACGACGCCTATCACGTCTCGGGCGACAACTTCCTGATCCCCACCGCCGAGGTCGTGCTCACCAACCTGCACGCCGGTGAGGTCCTCGACGCCGATACCCTGCCGCGCCGCTACACCGCCTTCACCCCCTGCTTCCGCGAGGAGGCCGGCTCCGCTGGTCGCGATACCCGCGGCATCATTCGCCAGCACGAGTTCGACAAGGTCGAGATGGTAAAGTTTGCCAAGCCGGAGGAGTCCGACGAGGAGCTCGAGAGCATGACTGCCGAGGCCGAGTTCCTGCTGCAGCAGCTGGGTCTTCCGTATCGCGTGATTAGCCTGTGCACCGGCGACCTGGGCTTCTCCGCCCGTCAGACCTACGACGTCGAGGTCTGGCTGCCGAGCTACAACGCCTACAAGGAGATCAGCTCCTGCTCCAACTGCGGTGACTTCCAGGCCCGTCGCGCCAACATCAAGTATCGCGACCCCGAGAACTTCAAGGGTTCGCGCTATCTGCACACCCTCAACGGTTCCGGTCTGCCGGCTGGCCGTACCATGGCAGCCATTCTGGAGAACTACCAGAACGCTGACGGCACCATCACGATCCCCGAGGTTCTGCGTCCCTACATGGGCGGCCTCGAGAAGATCGAGCCGGTCGCGTAGATTGGCTGCATAAGCGATTTGCTAGGGCACTCCTTTTTGGGGTGCCCTTTTTGTGTGCGGCCATACCATGCTGTGCGGACAGCTCAATAGAAAACACACGAACAACTGTTCTGTATACAGCCATCTACCTGCTATGCTTTTGCTAAATAAGAGCGAGAGAAAGGGGACGCGATGGAGCTGTTTGATGATCGGGTGGTTTTGTTTGAGAGCGACGAGGGCGGGGAGTACCTGCTTGTGACGTGTGAGCCGTCTGGCATGGGTGGCCTGGTGGTTCGACAGACGAGCGAGGGGCCGTTGACGCAATGGTGCTACGAGGAGTCGCCTCATGTGGTTGAGACGTTTGTGGCGCACGAGGGGCTTGTGGCCCTAGAGCATTTCTATGGGGTCCAGACATCTAATCAGGTTGCTCGCATGTTGAGCATCTCGTTTGCCGATTATGATTGTGCCCAGCGGGTGAGATCGCTCCTGAGGGAACTTGATGCTAAGTTTGACGTGATCGAAAAGCCAATCGATCGTACGGGGAATGGCGGTATATGCGGAGCAGCATGACAAGACTGCGTTCCACAAAAAAGTTTGAAATTGTGCTTGACTCCAATAAGCTAAAGTGGTTTTATATGTCTTGCGCTGCGGCGTTACCTCAGCTGGATAGAGGGTCTGACTACGAATCAGAACGTCATAGGTTCGAATCCTATACGCCGCACCATTTGAGATTAAAGCTCCCGGCAACTGGGGCTTTTCTTTTGCGCCAGCTTGAGTGCTTTCGTCCAAAGGGACGATTTCCTGTCGACTCGTGTAAGATTCCGAGTAGATGTCGCGGCCCATCCGCGGCCACTCCTTCTCTCAACGACCGATCAGGGTGATATTCCGTGGCAGAGCGTCCGACATACAAGCTCAGGTTTCTCGATCCCAAGAAGCGCTTTCCGGCGATGCCCGAGCAGCCTGCGGGACGCTCATATGGCGTGGTCTGGAAACTCTTTGGCGAGGATCAGCATGAATCTTGTTATGTCGTCGAATTCGTTGGCAAAAGCCATGTGTCGCTTTTGGGCTACGTAAGCGTTTCGGGTGAGGTGTACAAGGTGGACCGCCCCGTCAGCGAGGCTCCGCTGCCCAACGATCCCGACATGGAACTGGTCCTTGACGAGTCGGACTCCGGTATTGGTGAGATTATGGTGAGGGGAGCAAACGGCACGATGCGCGCGTGCGCGCGAACCGTCGGCTCTCCCGAAGGTCCCATGCGCGAACAGTCCGATCACGAGACATGGAATTCGACCCGCTCCCTTCCTTACGGTGAGTTCATGGCATCGATGTTCCTGCGCTACGTGATATTCGCTGACTCCGAAAATACCATTGCGAGCACGGCGGACGCCGACGGACTCGACGAGGGTATGCAAAACGTTGTCGACAAGATCAAGCTCGTAAAGTTGCCCGAGCCGGTCGAGGTGTTTTTGGGCTTTAACACGACACCGCTACCTGACGCTATCGAGACGCTGCTCTACCGCGTTGACCATGCCGAGAATCCGAGCGGTATCGAGCGCTATGCCGCCGCCCTTATGAGTGAAATTGACTTGCCCCGCTTGCGCACCATCGCCGCTAAGTCCGAGATGAGCCTGGCTCGCATCGATCGCTCAAAGCTTTTCTATCTCAATTTTGATCGCAGCCTGCTGGACCAGGACGAGATTGACATGCTGCTTGCCATCGAGTGCCGTCTTAACCGTCTCTCCGGCATCCTTGAGCACATCGGGGCCGGATTGGTCCCTGCGGCATCCTCGCCGAGCCTTGAGGGCTGCGCGCTCTTTGATGCGTGGCATATCGCCAAGACGACCAACGATGTTCCCCGACTGCTCGATACAACCTCGAGCGACAACCCGTGGTCCAAACCGGGAACGGTGGCTTGCCAGCCGGGCGGTGAGTGGGATGTGCGTACCCGCTTCGCGCGTATTGTCGAGGCGCTTAACGTGGTCACGCGGCTCGACTATACCTATCGGGCAAACGTTGCCGAGGGGATTATGCTCGTTCGGTTTGGGCAGTCTGTCGTTGATGCCATGCCGCAACGTGAATACGACGCTCAAGATGACGCCTGGCACGAGCTGGACGAGGACACGCGCACGATCTGGGCCGCGGAGCACGATGCGCGCGTGGCGCTCACGCTTGCGGCAGCGTGTTTTGCCGCGGGCACCTGCATCACGCGCTGCTATGTGCAGATTGCTGCTCCCGACAGTGAGCAGGGCGAGTGCGTTGTCGCAACGTATTTCTTTGGGCGCGCGGCCTATCTGGCCGATTGCGTGCCTGTCGCCAAGGATCTTGAGAGCATGGACATGGACGATATGCCGTGCAAGCGTGTGCTTGAGGCATATGAGTCAACCGCTCCGGAGACGATTGAACCTGCGGAGGTTCATGCTCGTCCGCGTGATGACCATCGCATGCTGCCGCCGGCGCTGCGCGATCTGCTGCTTGCCGATGCGGCTGACGAGCTGGAGGTCATGGAAGAGGACGACGACCCATACGTTGCCCGTGTTGTTGAATTGCGCGAGCAGGCAAAAGTCGACCGTACAGGTGCTTTTGAAGGCTTTTCCCGTCTTGTTGAGGAGTTGGAGGCTAAGTGCGCCGTCGCCGAGCTTTTGGCGACAGGTCCGGTTCAAACGCAGTTTTGCGATAACCAGCTGGTGCGCATGGTGCTACCGGTGTTGGAAGAAGACCGCTCTGTGCGAATCCTTCGTGCGCCCGATGCGCTGTACTTTGCCCAGCACGAGATCTGCAGCTTTTACGCCGAGCAAGAGGACTTTGAACGAGCACTGCCCGAGGTGCGCCATCTTTACGATCTGGCGCGCTCGTCCATGCAGTCGCACTTTGCGCTCATCAACGTGCTTGCGCGTCTGGAGCGCTTTGACGAGATTATCGAGGTGGCGCGCCACGGCCTACGTATTGCCAGCGATCGTTCTGCAATCGGCTACCTGTTCTATCGCTTGGCGTTTGCCTATTGGAATTGCGATCAGCTCGACCTGGCGCTGGCTTGTTACCGTCTGGTGCCGCGCGGCGAGGAGTCGGGCAGCAGCGCGCTGGAAGAAATGCAGGGCCTTATGAACGAGATGGGCGTCAGCGAGCCTCCGACGTTCGAGGAAGCGGTCGAGACCATCCACAAGGCTGGACTAGAGCTGCCGCCCGTGCCCGCGGTGACCAATCAGCTTGCGGATGCCGCCGTGCAGCTGGTCGATAACGGCTTCTTTTTCCTGGCGCGCGGTTGTATCTTCCAAATATGGCGCACCATGGGCAACGACGAGCTCGGCTCCCTCAACCGCTCGCTGGGGTAGGGGTGAAAACTGCAAGGAGGAAAGGCCGCTGGGCAATTAGAAAATTCCCTCTTGCCCAACTTCGACTATTTGGTTACTATAGAACGGCTGTTACGGAGAGCTGACCGAGAGGCCGAAGGTGCTCGCCTGCTAAGCGAGTATGCCCCAAAAGGGCATCTGGGGTTCGAATCCCCAGCTCTCCGCCAGTACGAATTTGAAGAAGGGTCCCATTTGGGGCCCTTTTTATTATCAAGAATGGCGGCTGGGGATTCGAACCCGAGAGGGCACGGGCGTTAAGCAAACGCGAAAGCGTTTGTAGCCCGTGGGCGAAAAGCCGCCAGGTTTTGAAGCCGGAGGGCATGCGCAGCATGCCCGGACATCCCCAGCTCTCCGCCAGTAAGACTTTAAAGAAGGGTTCCGAAAGGGACCCTTTTTTAGTTGAACCACGTTAGCTGGGGATTCGAACCCTCAAAAAAGGAGGCATCCTTTCGGACGCCTCCTTTCAGCGGACTTATTATTCTTGCGCCCTACACCTCGGGCGCCTTGGCGACGGTCTCGCTTTCTGCCGTGAGCGGGCGGTTGTCGATGCGACGGCCCAAGCGATCGAGCTTCACGAGCAGCCATTCAATGGGATTCGGCCCTGCGCCTTCCTCGTCGGCAACCAGGTCCATGACGGCGATCTTGGTGCCGTCCTGCTTGAGCGTGACGCTGCCCACCTTGTCGCCCACATGCACCGTGCCCGAAAGATCGTCGTAGCTAACCTTTTCGGTCACCTCGCCGGCAAGGGAAAACACGGTCGCTTGCGCCGTGGGATCGGCGAGTGTGGCGTCGATCGTCTTATCCGTCCAGTCGGTTTGACCAATGCGCGCCATAAGCGGGTTGCCGTTGGCGGTCTTTTCCTGTGTGTTGGCGATTGCGACCGTCACCTTGTGGCCGTAGTACCAGTTGGCAAGGGTGGCGGTATCGGTAAAGCGCTGGTCGGTGGTGGTGGAGTTCAAAACGACGGTGTAGATCTCGTCGCCGTCGCGGTTGTAGGCGCTCGTGAAGCAGTAGCCCGCGTCGTCGGTGGTGCCGGTCTTGCCGCCAATGTTGCCATCTTGGCCCAGCAAATAGTTATGCGTGTCCATGGAATGCGAATGGTCGGTGCCGTCGGCGCCCGTGACCTCGATCCAGGAATCCTCGCTCGCTACGACCTCGCGGATCGTGTCGTTTTTCATGGCCTCCTGCATCATCAGCGCTACGTCGTGTGCGGTTGAGTGCATATCGCCAGCCCACTCATCAAAGTCCAGACCATGCGGGTTTTCAAAAAGCGTACCGGTGCAGCCGAGCTTCTTAGCGTGCTCGTTCATGGCCTTCACAAAGGTTGCCTCGGCGTCTTTGGTCTTAGGGTCGATCTTCTTGCCCACATATTCGGCGAGCACGACGGCGGCGTCGTTGCCCGAGGGAATCATCAGGCCGCGCAGTGCCTGCTCCACGGTAAGCTCGTCACCTTCGAGCAAGCCGGCGGTCGAATTACCCACGGTGGCTGCGGCGTTGCTCACCGTGACCTTCTCGTCCATCTTGCAATTCTCGACGGCTAGGATTGCGGTCATGACCTTGGTGATCGAGGCAATCTTGACCTGCTCATCGGCGCCGCGGGCATAGTAGACGGTGCCGTCTTTGCCCATGACGAGGGCATTGGTCGCATCGATATCGGGCAGGTTTTCGGCCGTGATGCCGCGCGCATCGGCGGTTTTGCCGCAAACATTGTCGGTCGTGAGTACTTGGGCGCCGGCGACGGTGGGCACGCCAGCGGCAAGGGCGATAGCGCAGACAAAGCCGGCGGCAAGCTGGGCTGAGCGCTTTGCAAAAGAGGTGAGGGACTTCACGGATTTCGCTTTCGACGGGATGGTCTCTTCTGGAACTAGAGTATATCGTTTGCCGGCGTCGGCGATCATCGCGTGCGTGCGTGGCCCACATCCGCGCCCGAACGGGCACAAGGGTGCTTAAGGCCGACTTAATCACCCACGCTTGTTGTGTGTGGCGTGCGTCGCCTCGGGCATAATGGAGCGCGAGAGGAGCACGCATGAACGAGCGCATTTTGGTAGTTGATGACGAGAAGGCCATCGCCGACTTGGTTGGTATCTACCTTACAAAAGAGGGCTTTGATGTCCAGATTGCCTATAGCGGGGCCGATGCTGCCAAGGCAATCCTGGAGCAGGAGTTCGATCTGGCACTGTTGGATGTCATGCTGCCCGATATCGATGGCTTTGAGCTACTGCGTACGATCCGTTCCAGCCATACCTATCCCGTGATCATGCTGACGGCGCGCGATGCCCAGCAAGACAAGATCGAGGGCCTTTCGCTTGGCGCGGACGATTACGTGGTTAAGCCGTTCCGTCCGCTGGAGCTCATCGCGCGTGTGCGCGCTCAGCTTCGCCGCTACACCAGCTACGGTAGCCGCTCGCAGGCGGCCGAGTCGCCGACCATCCAGCTCGACGGCCTGGAGATCAACCGCGATGCTCGTTCCGTAACGGTAGACGGTGCACCGGTGCGCCTCACGCCCATCGAGTATTCCATCTTGCTGTATCTGGTTGAGCATCGCGGCAGCGTGGTAGCCGTGGAGGATCTGTTCCGCGCGGTGTGGAACGAGGATTTTATGCCCGGCTCCAACAATACGGTGATGGTGCACATTCGCCACCTGCGCGAAAAGATTGGCGACGACGCTCAAAAGCCGCGCTTTATCAAAAACGTCTGGGGCGTCGGCTACATAATCGAATAGCGCCTTTGATGGTGGGGAAGTGGATATGACAAAAGACGATAGGCAGGCATTCGAGGTGCCCGATCGACTCTTTGAATACGTACGGGCAGTCGTCGACAACCGCGCGCTTGCGACGGTGCTGCTCTTTTTGCTGAGCCTGCTGCTGATTGGCATCGACAACATCGCCGGAATCTTAGCGGTGCTGCTTGTCGGCTTTTTGCTGATCGATCGATTCGAAATCGTGCGCCGTTGCGTGGTGATTGGCGGTGCCGCGTGGGCCATGACGTTGGCGATTGGCGCCATGGCGCTCGGCGGCATCGAAGGGCCGGTGCTGTTCGATGCCGGCTTTGTATTCAACATGCTTGGCTTTGTGCTGGCGCTTGCCGTGTGCGTGCTGTTCTTTTGCGGCCGTGCTCTGTACTACCAGGGCTACGAGCGGGGCGAGCAGCATGCCGATTGTGTGCTGGCCGCTCGTATTCAAGATCGCCTGATCGATCACCCCAACACCTGGGACAACATTGACGGCGACTTCTTGGAGGTCGAGGGCGCCCTTAACCGCGTGCGTGACCGTGAGCGCAAGGTGCGGCAATCTCTGCGTGACGAGTCGCATCGCAAGGACGATCTGGTCACGTACTTGGCACATGACCTACGCACCCCGCTTGCCAGTGTGGTGGGCTATCTTTCGCTGCTGCAAGAGGCTCCTGAGCTGCCGGTTGAGCAACGTGCGCACTTTACGGGCGTGGCGCTCGACAAGGCGCACCGGCTCGATGCGCTCATCGAGGAGTTCTTCGATATCACGCGCTTTGACTTCCACGATATCGTGCTCACGCGCGGCTATGTTGATCTGGGGTTGCTGCTGGCTCAGGTAGCTGACGAGTTCTACCCCATCCTCAACGAGCAGCATAAGGAAGCCCAAGTTGATATTCGCGAGGACCTGACGGTGCTCGTGGATGGCGACAAGATGGCTCGCGTGTTCAACAACATCATGAAAAACGCCGTCGCCTATAGCTATGAGGGCTCGACTATCACGATTGAGGCCAGACGCCGGGACGACGGCGGCGTGCGCGTGCGCTTTATCAATCAGGGCGATCCTATCCCTGCGGCTAAGCTCAAGGTGATCTTTGAGAAGTTCTATCGCCTGGATGCGGCGCGTGCGACCAATCGCGGTGGTGCCGGCCTGGGCCTTGCTATTGCCAAGGAGATCATCGCGGCACACGGCGGTACCGTTGCATGTGAATCGACGCCCGAACACACGATATTCACCATCGAGCTGTCCGCCGCATAGCCAGCGTGCCCTTACAAACACTTGACAATGTGCTCACGTGCGTATGAGCCGCGATTCCTACTATCGATACTGCTGAATTGATATCGATATGGAGGTGTGCGGTATGACGGCTGCTGCGGCTGTGGAGCCCACGGAGCTTGAAGAACTCATGGAAGCGCAGGCCGAGGCCGCGCATGAGCGCGAGGTTGGGGATGCGACTCGCCCCACGGCAGAGGATCTTGCCGCCTCGCCGACGCGCATCGACGTCGAGGGCCTCGACCTGTTCTATGGCGACCACCATGCGCTCAAGGACGTGAATATCAAGATCCGCGACAAGCAGATCACCTCGTTCATCGGGCCTTCGGGCTGCGGAAAGTCCACGTTGCTGCGCTGCTTTAACCGCATGAACGACGGCATCAAGGATTGCCGCATCGAGGGCAAGATTGCGCTCGATGGTCAAGATATCCTGGGTGATTGCGACATCTGCCGTTTGCGCCAGCGTGTGGGTATGGTGTTCCAACGCCCCAACCCATTTCCCATGAGCATCTACGACAACGTCGCCTACGGTCCTCGCGGTATGGGTGTGCGCGACCGCGCCGTGCTCGATGAGCTGGTCGAGGACTCCCTGCGTCGCGCTGCCCTGTGGGACGAGGTCAAGGACAAGCTCAAAGAGTCGGGCCTGGGTCTTTCGGGTGGACAGCAGCAGCGCCTGTGCATCGCCCGCGCACTTGCCGTGCAGCCCGACATTCTGCTGATGGACGAGCCGACCTCGGCACTCGACCCTGTGTCGACGTTGGTGGTGGAGCAGCTGGCCTGCGAGCTCAAGGAGATCTGCACGCTGGTGGTCGTGACGCACAACATGCAGCAGGCCGCGCGTATTTCCGATTCGGTTGCGTTCTTTTTGCTGGGTGAGCTGGTGGAGTACGCGCCCACCGCGCAACTCTTTAAGAATCCGTCCGATCCGCGCACCGCGGATTATTTGACGGGGCGTTTTGGCTGACGCTGTCTTTTACAGGTGCCTTTAGGGTTAAGATGCGGTCATATCGGCCGCAAAGGGGTTCAACATGATCTATTACGTCGAGGACGATGACAACATCAGGGATTTGACAGTCTACGCGCTGCGCAAGCAGGGAATCGAGGCCGAGGGCTTTTCGTGTGATGGCGAGTTTAAAGCTGCCGTGGCGCGACGGGTGCCCGATGCTGTGCTGCTCGATATCATGCTGCCCGACACCGATGGCTTGGCGATTATGCGTCGCCTGCGTGCCGATCGCCTGACGGCGACGGTGCCCATCATGATGCTTACCGCCAAGGACACCGAACTCGACAAGGTGATGGCGCTCGATGGCGGTGCCGACGATTACCTGACTAAGCCGTTTTCGCTCATGGAGCTTGCGAGCCGCTGCCGCGCACTGCTGCGTCGCGGCGGCATGGTCAAGCAGGCGAGCGATGTGCTCAGCGTGGGCGACATCGTGCTTTCGCCTAGCCATCGCGAGGTGACCGTTGCCGGCGAGCCGCTTAAGCTCACCCTGCGCGAGTTCGACCTGCTCGAGTACCTCATGCGCAAGCCCGGCGTGGTCTTTACCCGCGAGTCGTTGCTGCAGAGCGTGTGGGGCTGGGACTTCGACGGCGGTTCGCGCACCGTTGACGTGCACGTGCAGACGCTTCGCCAAAAACTGGGCGAGCATGCCAGCGCCATCGAGACCGTGCGCGGCGTGGGTTATCGCCTGGCCGAGCCTTCTGCCGGTGATGGTGCCGAAGGCGACGACACCGCGGCCACCGCATCGGAGGAGTAACCCGTGGTCTTCGCCCCCCAGGGAAAACATACGCTGTCGCACCGCGTTTTTGTGACGATCTTTGTCTGCGCCATGGCGGTTATCGTGGCGTTTACGGTGCTGGGTGCGTTCTTTGTGCAAAACACTTTGGCGGATGCCACGAGTGCCAATCTGGCGCAGGAAACCGAGCTCATTGCTGCCGCCCTCGACGAGCAGCAGGAGCCCATTCCGTTCTTGCGAAGCCTCGATCGCGAGGATCTTCGTATCACGCTGATCAATAAGGACGGATCTGTTGCCTACGACAACGAGGCGTCGCCTTCCACACTGCCCAACCATGGCGATCGCCCCGAGGTCATCGAGGCCTTTGAGAGTGGTTCGGGTTCCGCGGAGCGCGCAAGCTCTACACTCGACGAGATTATGCTGTATCGCGCCGTCACCCTTGATAACGGCCAGGTCGTTCGCTTGGCGCAGGCCCAGCCTGGCGTTGCGGCGATTTTGCTGTCGATGCTGGCGCCGATGCTGCTTATCGCAGCAGCGGGTGCAGTACTCTCGTTTTTTATGGCGCGCCGTGAGTCCCGTGCCATCATCGCGCCGTTGCAAGAGGTGGATTTGGACCACCCGCGCCGTAGCTATGAGCACGCCTATGCCGAGATGGTCCCCATGCTTGAGCGCATCGAGTCGCAGCGCCAGGAACTCAAGCGCCAAATGGCGGTGCTAGCGGACAACGACCGTATGCGCCGCGAGTTCACGGCGAATATCACCCATGAGCTCAAGACGCCGCTTACGGCGATTTCGGGCTATGCCGAGCTCATCGCAAATGGCATGGTCGAGGGCGAGGACGACCTGCGCAACTTTGGCGGTCGCATCTATCGTGAGGCGGGCCGCTTGGCAGCGCTTGTCAACGACATCCTTACGCTGTCTAACTTGGACGAGGCCGAACGTGCAACTGAAGGCGAGGCAGTGCCCATTGGGTCCACGGAGCCTATTGAGCTCTCGCGTGCGATCTACGCGGTTGAGCAGCGTCTTGAACAGGTCGCCCGTCAAGCGAATGTGACGATAAGTCATGAGACCAAGCCTGTGGTCATCGAAGGCGTGTCGCGCTTGGTCGACGAGCTCATCTATAATCTGGCAAGCAACGCCATCCGCTACAATCGGCCCGGCGGTACGGTTACGCTGCAGTGCGGCACCAACGACGAAGGCCATCCGTTCCTCGCTGTCGCCGACACGGGAATCGGTATCGCGCCTGAAGAACAGGGCAAGGTATTTGAGCGGTTCTATCGCGTGGACAAGAGTAGGTCCAAGGCACGCGGCGGAACCGGCCTGGGGCTTGCCATTGTCAAGCATGCGGCCCTGTATCATCACGCCACGCTTGATCTGTCGAGCGAGTTGGGCGTGGGAACCACCATTACGGTGACGTTTCCCATACAGCAGGACGAGCCATTCGCATAGCGATACAACACAGATATTGATGTAGACGCCGCATTTGACTTTCGGGTGCGCGTTGTTGTGCAATTTTACGATTGCTTCCGACATTTTTACAGGAGAGCCTGTTTCTTATGTATAGAGTTTGGTCTCGGTAAAAAGATGCGATAACATACGGACAGTTTTGTCAATCCGAACTGGGGAAATGAAAGGCAAGCTGCATGACCCTTCTCGAACTGTTCCAGCTGCTGAAGAAGCACCTCAAGCTGGTCATCACCCTTCCGGTGGTCTGCGCGATCGCCATGGGCATCGTGTCCTTCATTGCGATGGACAACACCTATACCGCGACGACGAGCATGTACATTCTCGCCAAGACCGACGATAGCGGTCAGATGAGCTACAACGATCTCTCGGCGAGCCAGATGCTTTCCAACGATATCGCCACGCTGCTGGATAGCGATAGCGTTAAGAGCGGCGCCGCCAAAGAACTGGGCCTCACCGATTTGGATGACTACAAGGTGTCTGTTTCCTCCGAGACCACCACGCGTGTCATTACGCTTTCGGTTACCGGCACCGATGCCAAGGAGACGGCTGAGGTCGCAAAGGCCATTGCCAGCTCGGTGAGTACGGTCGCTCAGAACGTCGGCGCTGCCCAGAGCATTAACGTTATCGACGAGGCTAAGACCCCCGAAGCCCCCAGCGGCCCCAAGCGCACGCTGTATATTGCCGTCGCGTTCCTCGCCGGTATCTTTATCGCAGTTGCCTATGTCGTTTTGGCAGACATGCTCAATACCCGCATCCGCGGTGCCGAAGAGGCAGAAGAGCTCCTGGGTATTCCCGTTGTTGGCCGAATTCCGGCTATGAAAGGTGGTAAATAGGCATGGCTAAGGCAAAGAACACCGATAAGCTCGTTGTACAGAATGCCGCCAAGACCCTTCTGGCCAACATCCGCTTTGCGAGCGTGGACGACCCCATTCGCACCATCACCGTTACCTCCTCGATTCCCAACGAGGGCAAGTCTACGGTTTCCATTAACCTTGCTCAGGCAATCGCCACGAGCGGCAAGTCCGTGCTCCTGGTCGAGGCCGATATGCGCCGCAGGTCCCTTTCCGATATGCTCGGCGTTCGTTCGCGCGGCGGACTCTATGCGGTCCTTTCCGAGCAGATCTCCATTGACCAGGCAATTGTCGAGACGGGTCAGAAGAACTTCTACTTCCTCGATGCCGAGCCGCACATTCCCAATCCTGCCGACATCATCGTCTCCCATCGCTTTTCCAAGTTGGTCAAGGCACTGTCTGCTAAGTTCCAGTACGTCATCTTCGATGCTCCCCCGGTCGGCACCTTCATCGATGCTGCCGAGATTGCCAGCCTGACCGACGGCACGCTGTTCGTGGTGCGCGAGGACTTTACCAAGCGCGAAGAGGCGCTCAACGCTATCGCACAGCTTAAGAAGTCCGAGAGGGTCAAGCTCATCGGTACCGTCATGAATTACTGTGAGACCGAGACCAGTGAGTACTACTATTCTTACTACACCAAGGACGGTAAGAAGGTTAAGAAGGGCTCCGACAATCAGGGCACTTCCAAAAAGGGCATCTTCACCAACCGAGCAAACGTTTAGTTGATTAAGGCCGACCTATGCGTGACATTCATTGCCATATCTTGCCGGGTGTAGACGACGGCGCCGCCGATCTCGAAGAGAGCTTGGCGATGCTCGAGGCTGCCAAGCGGGCCGGTGTAACCAGAATCGTTTGCACTCCTCACTGCCGTGATCCCTATTTTGATTACGACAAGATGTGGGATGCCTTTGAGCTGCTGCGCGATAACGCTGACGGTTTTCCGCTCCAGATGGGCTTCGAGGTCAACCATCGAAAGCTCGTTGAGCTTGGTATCGATGCCGCGGAGCACCTGCATTTCGATGGGACCAACGAGTTTCTGCTCGAGCTTTCGACGCATGCCGATGCGTATGCGTTTAGAGAGTACGAGAACACGATTTACGATTTGCAGTGCCGTGGCTACCAGGTGATCATCGCTCATCCTGAGCGCTATCGTGCGGTTCAAAAGGATGTAAGCGTGGCGGAGCGCCTGGTCGATATGGGCTGCAAGCTGCAGGCTTCGGCGGACTTTATTGCCGGCGGTCGCTTTGGTCGCGAGAAAAAGCCGGCACAGCGCCTGTTCGATCAGAACCTGTACAGCTTCATCGCGAGCGATGCCCATAATGTGGGTCATTACGACTGCCTGGCGAAGGCTCGCGCGAAGTTTAGCGTGCGCGGAGCTCATTTTCGCTAAAATCCGTCCCTAACGTTCGCATTGAATGAAAGGGCAGCCATGGATATCCAACTTAAGACGGGATGCTTTGATGACGCGGCGTTGGTGCGCCGCGTCGTTTTTATGGACGAGCAGGGCTACGAGAATGAGTTCGACGCTATCGACGAGGATCCGAACTGCATCCATGTGACGCTCTATGTAGACGGCGAGCTTGCCGGTTGCTCGCGCGTGTTTCCCGAAGAGCTTGAGCGCGCGGCTGACGCAGAGGCTCCGGTGTCGCCGGCGTGCGACTTGGACGAAGGCGTCGCGGCGGGGGAGACCTACATTATGGGGCGCGTGGCCGTGCTGCCGAGCATGCGCCGTCGCGGTCTGGCGAGCAAGATTGTCGAGGCCAGTGATACGTGCGCGCGTGATGCCGGCGCCAAGCTCATTAAGCTGCATGCGCAGGAATACGTGCTGCCGCTCTATGCCAAGGCGGGCTACACGCAGATTGCCCCGCTGGACTACGAAGACGAGGGCCAGCCCCATGCTTGGATGGCCAAGCGGGTCGTGGGCGACAGATAGGGACGTTCCTTTTCTGCCGGCAGTTTGGGACACTCTTTGGCAATTGGCGCATCAGAACGTTTGGACATACAGTTTTTCGATTCCGTATGTATATATGCGCGCTAATGGGTTATAAAATCTAAGTCTGAACATAGCAGGTCTGCGATGCGGCTCGGGCAACCGGGCCGTTTTTGCGGACGGGGGTAGCGCGAAAGGACTGCACATGCGTCAATTTAAGACCGAGAGCAAAAAACTGCTCGACCTCATGATCAACTCCATCTACACCAATAAGGAAATCTTCCTGCGCGAGCTTATCTCCAACGCGAGCGATGCCGTCGACAAGCTCAACTTTAAGAGCCTTCAGGATCCGAGTGTCAAACTCGACCAGGGCGACCTGGCCATTCGCGTCTCCTTTGATAAGGACGCCCGCACCATTACCATCTCGGATAACGGCATTGGCATGACCGCCGAGGAGCTCGAGCGCAATCTGGGCACCATCGCCCATTCCGGCTCCGAGGAGTTTAAGACCGAGAACGCCGAGCAGCAGGGTTCGGATGTCGATATCATCGGCCAGTTTGGCGTGGGCTTCTACTCGGCCTTTATGGTTGCCAGCCACGTAAAGGTTGTCAGCCGCGCCTATGGCGAGGACACCGCTCACGTGTGGGAGTCTGATGGTCTTGAGGGTTACACCATCGAGGACGGCGAGCGCGCCGAGCACGGTACCGATGTCATCCTGACGCTGCGCGAGAACGAGAAGCTCGACGCCGACGGCGAGGCCGAGACCTACGATCGCTTCCTGACCGAGTGGGGTCTCAAGAGCCTGATTCAGCAGTACAGCAACTATGTGCGCTACCCGATCCAGATGATGGTGTCCAAGAGCCGCCAGAAGCCCAAGCCCGAGGATGCTGGCGACGATTATAAGCCCGAGTACGAGGACTACCAGGAGCTCGAGACCATCAACTCCATGACGCCGATCTGGAAGAAGCGCAGCTCCGACGTTGAGCAGAAGGACTATGACGAGTTCTACAAGTCTACGTTCCACGATTTTGACGATCCGGCGCGCACCATCAGCTTCCACGCCGAGGGCACGCTCGAGTACGACGCCCTGCTGTTTGTGCCGGGCCGCGCTCCGTTCGATCTGTACAGCAAGGACTACGAGAAGGGCCTGGCGCTCTACAGCTCCAACGTCCTGATCATGGAGAAATGCGACGACCTGCTGCCCGATTACTACAACTTTGTCCGCGGCGTTGTGGATTCCGCCGACGTGTCGCTCAACATCTCGCGTGAGACACTGCAGCAGAACCGTCAACTCAAGGCCATCGCCAAGCGCGTGGAGAAGAAGATTACCGCCGATCTTGAGGATATGCGCGACAACGACCGCGAGGCCTACGAGAAGTTCTTTGAGAACTTTGGTCGCGGTCTTAAGTACGGCATCTACTCGAGCTATGGCATGAAGGCCGATGAGCTCGCCGACCTGCTACTGTTCTGGTCTGCCAAGGAGCAGAAGATGATTACCCTGGCCGAGTATGCCAAGGGCATGCCCGGGGATCAGAAGGCCATCTACTACGCCGCCGGCGACTCGCGTGAGCGCTTGGCCAAGATGCCCGTGGTAAAGGGTGTGCTCGACCGCGGCTATGACGTGCTGTTGCTGACGCAGGATGTGGATGAGTTCACGTTCCAGGCTATGCGTGAGTACGTTGCCGCCGATATGCCTAAGATCTACGAGGACGACGCCGCCCGCGAGGCTGCCGAGAAGGCCGTTGCCGACGGTGCCGAGCCCGAGGTCGAGGATCGTCACCTGGAGCTCAAGAACGTCGCGACTGGCGATCTTGATCTGGCGACCGAGGACGAGAAGAAGGAGGCCGAGGACGCCACCAAGGAAAACGAGGACCTCTTTAGCGCTATGAAGGAGGCGCTCGGTGACAAGGTCGAGAAAGTTGCCGTCTCCGCGCGCCTGACCGATGCCCCCGCTTGCATCACCACCGAGGGTCCGCTTTCGCTCGAGATGGAGAAGGTGCTCCAGAAGGGACCCGAGGGCGCGCCCGACGGCATGCCCAAGAGCCAGCGCGTGCTCGAGCTCAACGCTAAGCACCCGGTCTTCGCCAAGCTCGTCGCTGCCCAGAAGGCGGGCGACGCCGACAAGATTAAGCAGTACTCCGGCTTGCTCTACGACCAGGCCCTGCTCGTCGAGGGCATCCTCCCCGAGGACCCCGTAGCCTTCGCGGCAGCTGTCTGCGAGCTGATGTAACTAGGGTGTTACGCGGTTCTACGAACCGCGTAACCACTCGACGCTGCAAGCCCGCCAGAGCGGCAATTGGGGGGTTCCGCCGTTCTACCGAACGGCGGACCGGCCGACGCTGCGCGGGCCGCATTTGGACAATCTGACGTTCAACTTCAAGGGCGCGACCAGAAGGTCAGCGCCCTTTCGTTTCACGTCACCTTGTCTCAAATGCGACCCGCTCGCTGGCTTATGCTTAACCTGCGGCGGGGTACTCATTGGGGACAGACTTAAATGAGTAGTCATTGGGAACGTTCTTATATGGGTAGTCGTTGGGGGACGTTCTTGTTTGACTGGTCGTTTAAGAACGCCCCCGATGACTATTCGGATTGTTAATTTGTGCGGGTTGTGGTTTTGCGACCTGCTGAAATTTGAGATACTGTACAACTGTACGTTAACTAATCTTCGTAGTATATTGCTACCCGCAAAACTCAATACCATTGTGCTTCGAGACGCTAAAGCGCCTACGTACAATGGTTGTTGATAGTACGATTTGATTCAACGACAGGATGGATGGTCCAAGCGTGAGTCTCGGCAGCAAACTATCCGATGCAAAGGTCTCCTTTGCGATATTCAAGCGCGACATTAAGCGACTGCTTGTGAACCCCGTCGCCTTGGTGGTCACCCTTGGCGTGTGCGTTATCCCCTCGCTGTACGCTTGGTACAACATCGTGGCTAACTGGGATCCATATGGAAACACCCAGGGCATTAAAATCGCTATCGCCAACAACGATCAGGGCACTCAGAACGACCTAGTGGGCGAGCTCAATGCGGGCGATAAGGTGGTCGACCAGCTCAAGGAAAACGATCAGCTGGGCTGGACCTTCGTCGACTCGGCTGCCGATGCCAAAGAGGGCGTCGAGAGCGGGGAATACTACGCGGCGATCGTAATCCCCAAGAACTTCTCCGACAATCTTGTCTCGATGCTCGATGGCAATTACCATCAGCCCAAGCTCACCTATTACGTCAATGAGAAGAAGAGCGCCATTGCGCCCAAGGTCACCGATACCGGTGCCAACACCATCGAGGAGCAGATCAACTCGGAGTTTGTCTCCACGGTGGGCGAGACCGTAGCGGGCATCGCCAAGGATGCCGGCATCGATTTAAAGGACAAGGCAACCCAGACTCAGGACTCGCTGACAAGTTCGGTGTCCGAGGCATCCGACACCTTGGGTGAGGTGCGCGATTCGATTGGCGATATGAATGCCGCCATCGATAAGACGAGTGGCGCTATCGCCTCGGCTGATGCGGCGCTTGCCGGCTTGCAAGGTCAGGCACCGTCGCTGACGCAGGCGATCTCCCAGGGCAACGACCTGCTGGGCGAGGCTCGCGCCACGGCGGGCAACTCTATCACCTCGCTCTCCAAGGCACTCTCGGAAGGTAGCCTTGCACTCACCAAGACGTCAGCCTCCGCGAACGCTGCGATTGGCAAGCTAACGGGTACGGTCACATCTACGACCACCCGCATCGACAACTCGCTCGAGTCTCTCCAGGCGACGATCGATCACAATAAGGCCGTTATCGGGCGCTTGGAGATTCTCGTTAATGACACGTCGACAGGTTCCGAGGAAATTGACGCGCGCATTGTATCGACCATCGATTCGCTTCGCGAGCAAAACCAGAAGCTGCAGAGCATCAAGGATGGCCTTTCTGCACAGTCGAGCGCCATGGCAAACGACGCTACGGCAATCTCGAACGCGAGCAACGCACTCAACGCGGCAATTCAGACCGGTACGGCTAGCCTCGGTCAGGCTCAGACCGATCTGGGTCAGAACGCACTTCCGAAGGCTTCGAGCGCGCTTGACTCCTTTGCCGCCGTTTCGGGCGATTTGACCGGCATTGTGTCGGGTATGACCCCCACGATAGCGAGCGCGCGCGGCACGCTGGCGCAGCTCGACGCCACGTTCAAGCAGGCAAAGACCACGCTGTCCCAAACCGACGCCTCCCTTGCCAAGGTTCAGGACAAGCTCGCGACCGCCGCCAATGACATTGCGGCGCTGCAGACCTCTGAGTCTATGGGCGAGTTAGCCGACCTCATGGACGTCGACGTCAATGACGTGGCAGATTTCATGGCATCTCCGGTTGAGCTGACGTCCAAGTCAATCTATCCGGTCAAGAGCTTTGGCTCGGGCATCGCGCCCTTCTACACCAATCTGGCGCTGTGGGTAGGCGGCTATGTGCTCATCGCTATCTATAAACTCGAGGTCGACCGCGAGGGCATCGGTAGCTTTACGGCGCGTCAGGGCTACTTTGGCCGCTGGCTGCTGCTGGTGATCCTGGGTGCGTTGCAGGCCATCATCGTTACGGTGGGAGATCTGGTCATTGGCGTTCAGTGCGTCAATCCGCTGCTCTTTGTACTGGGCGGCATCGCTATTTCGTTCACCTACGTCAACATCATCTATGCGCTGTCCACCACGTTTAAGCATATCGGTAAAGCCATTGGCGTCATCCTCGTCATTGTGCAGATCCCCGGCTCGTCGGGCATGTATCCCATCGAGATGATGCCCGGCTTCTTCCAATGGCTGCATCCGCTGCTGCCCTTCACCTATGGCATCAACCTGCTGCGCGAGACCGTCGGTGGCATGTATTCGTTCAACTACCTGTTCAACCTGTGCATCCTGGGCGTGTTCCTTGCCATCGCACTCTTTATTGGCTTGCAGCTGCGTCCGCTGCTGCTCAACCTCAACCTGCTCTTTGATAAGCAGCTTTCCACGACGGGCCTTATGATCTGCGAGTCCAACGACCTGCCGCGCCAGCGCTATTCGCTGCGCACGGCCATGCGCGTCATGCTCGATTCGGATTCGTACCGTCGCGAGCTGCTCGATCATGCCGTGGCGTTTGAGCATCGCTACCCGTACTACATCAAGGGCGGTTTTGCCGCCGTGGTAGGCGTGCAGGTTCTGCTCTTTGTGCTTTCGACGGTGCTCGATATCGACAATAACGGCAAGATCATCCTACTCGTTATCTGGATCATTTCGGTTATCGCCATCTGCGGCTGGCTCATCAACATCGAATACATCCGTGCGAGCCTCAATACCCAGATGCGTATCTCGGCGCTTTCGGACGAGGACCTTCGCCGCGAGATGCGCGAGCACACGGCTGCCATCCCTGCCGCCCGTCGCATGTTTGGTCTCAACGCCAGCGAGCGTGGCGCCAAGGGAGGCGAACAGCCTACGAGCCGTCTGTCGCATATCGGTGCGCATCGTAAGGCTCAAGATGCCGACGGCGCTGACAACGTAAACGGAAACGACGGGGACACCACCTCGCTTGGCAAGCACTCTAAAGGAGGTGAGGCATAAATGAAAAACATCCTGCACCTGTTTAAGCGCGATGTCCAAAACGTGTCTCGCTCCGTGATCGGCATGGTCGTCGTGATGGGCCTGATCATCGTGCCATGTCTCTATGCATGGTTTAACATCGCCGGAAGCTGGGATCCATACGGCAACACCGGCAACCTTAAGATCGCCGTGGTCAACACTGATGAGGGTTACGAGAGCGATCTGATTCCCGTCGAGGTCAACGTGGGCGAAAACGTAACCGCCACCCTGCGCGGCAACGAGAACTTCGACTGGGTTGTGCTCAACGATCGCGATAAGGCCATCGATGGCGTCAAGTCGGGCGCGTACTACGCTGCCGTCGTTATCCCTAAAACGTTTAGCGCCGACATGATGACGCTTTTCTCGACCGAGGTGAAGCACGCCGATATCGAGTTCTACGAGAACCAGAAGGCTAACGCCATCGCACAGATCGTGACTGAAAAGGGCTCGAGCGCCGTCCAGAGTCAGGTCAACGAGACCTTTACCAAGACCATCACGACCATCGGCCTTAAGACCGTGTCCAGCCTGCTCGACTATATGAGTACCGACCAGGTGAGCAACTTTATCGCCAATCTGTCCTCGACGCTGGGCGATTCGGTCGAGGACCTGCAGGACGTTCAGGCGAGTGCGACGTCGCTCGCGGGCATTTTGAGCTCCACGTCCGATTCACTGACATCGGCGGGCGGCATGCTCAAGCAGACGGGCACCGTTGATGAGTCGACGAAGCAGCTGATGGAGCACGCCAAGAGCGGCATCAATGATTCCAAGGAAGCGCTCAAGGCCGCCAACGATGCCGTTGACGCGGCGATTGACGGAAGCGCGGGCTCGTTCGACAACGTGTCCGCCGAGCTTGCGAAGGCATTCGATGCCGCGAATCAGCATGTTTACCTTACGGTGTCTCAGCTCAACGAAGCCGCAGCGGCGCTCAATACGCGTGCTGACGATATCGATGCGATGGCCGATCAGCTCCGCAACCTTGCCGACCAGGTGAGTGATGACAAGCTCAAAGACGGTCTCGAGTCCGCTGCGACGTCGCTGGGCAGAATTGCCGTGGAGTACCGCAACAATGCGAAGGACCTGACGGCGACCGCAAAGTCCCTTTCGGACGGCATGGCGGAGGTCAACAACTCGCGTGCCGAGGTCGACCAGGCCATCGCCGATGCCAAGGCGGGTATCTCGGGAGCCAAGTCCGACTACGATTCCACGTTCTCGGTTAAGGCCAAGGAGCTCAAGAAGACCATTTCGGGCGTTCTGGATTCCCTGAACGGTATCTCGGGTGACTTGGATAGCGCCGTGAGCGGTCTGACCGACGCCTCTGGCTCGCTCGCAAAGGGCCTCTCCAAGGCTGCGACGCTGGTCAACAAGGCTTCCGATCAGCTGGGTGAGGCATCGGACAAGATCAGCGCCTTTAAGGACGAGCTCGATGGCGCCCTGATGTCGGACGACCTTGCCACGATCAAGACGATGATCGGCAACGATCCCGAGGGTTTGGCCGTGTCGCTTTCCGGCCCCGTCGCGCTCGACCGCAAGCCGGTCTATCCGATCCGCAATTACGGTTCGGCCATGGCGCCGTTCTATACGATCCTGTCGCTGTGGGTCGGCTCGATCGTGCTGGCGGCCATGATGAAGGTATCGGTTGACGATGAGCTCATCAACGAGCTGATCCCCGTGCGCCTGCACGAGATCTACCTGGGCCGCTACCTGTTCTTTGGAGGTCTGGCCCTGCTGCAGGCGACACTCGTGTGCGCGGGCGACATCCTGTTCTTTGGCATCCAATGCGACAACCCGCTGCAGTTTGTGCTGGCGGGCTGGGTCGCGAGTCTCGTGTTCTCCAATATCGTCTACACGCTCACGGTTTCGTTTGGCGATATCGGCAAGGCGCTCGCTGTCGTGCTGTTGGTCATGCAGGTCGGCGGTTCAGGCGGTACGTTCCCCATCGAGATGACCGGCCCCGTGTTCCAGGCGATCTACCCGTTCCTGCCGTTTACCCACGGCATCAACGCCATGCACGCCGCCATGGCTGGCGCCTACCATATGGAGTACTGGGTTGAGCTGGGTATCTTGGCGAGCTATCTGATTCCGTCGCTGGCCCTGGGTGTGGTCTTCCGCCGCCCGGTCATCAAAGCCAACGACTGGATTATCGAAAAGCTGGAGTCAACCAAATTGATTTAGTTCAGCCACGTAAACGCTGTCAGAACATCGAGGTCTTCCAGTTTGACACTTTATTATGCTGGATTGCGATGCAACGCCGGTTGTTGCTACAGTAGCGGGGCGTACCGGGGGTCCGGTGCGCCCTGTTTTTATTTGACCATGAGGCGGCACGCAGCCATACGCGTGCGGACACCACGCCCAGATTGAGTGCGAGGATGTTCCATGGCCCAATACGCTGCCAACGAAATCGAAAACATGCCCGATAGCCCTGTAGCCCGTGAGGATTTGGGCGCGGGTGGTATTCCCCGGGGTGCCGGCGCACGCTCGCCGTTGTTCTGGAAAGTTCTACTGCTTTCGGTGGCGATTATCTGGGGCTACTCCTTTACCACTATGAAGGACGCACTCGACACCATTCCGGTGTTCGAGCTGGTCTATGTTCGCTTTCTCCCGGCATCACTGGTTATGTTTGCAATTTTCCATAAGCGCATCATCGCTCATTTCAATGCCCGCAACCTGATCGTCGGGCTTGGCATGGGCGCGCTCATGTGGGGTGCCTACGGTTTGCAGACGATCGGCCTGGCACAGACCACGGCGGGCAAGAGCGCTTTTTTGACCGGCACGTATTGCATCCTTGTGCCGTTTGCAAGCTATGTCCTGAGCGGTGAAAAGCTTACCCGGTATAACCTGGGTGCAGCGTTGTTGTGCCTGGCGGGTATTGGCCTGGTAGCGCTCGATAGCGTCGAGTTCAATGCCGGCGATGTTATTACCTTGGGCGGCGCGATCTTCTTCGCCATCCAGATGGCGGTGACTGCCAAGTACGGTCGCAAGATGGACATCAACGTCATCACGTTTTGGATGTTTGTGGGCAATGGCGTTTTGAGTTTAATCACGTCGCTGCTATTCGAGACTCAGGCGCCCCTCTCTGCATGGACGCCGGAGTTTATCGGTGTGGCTGTTTTCCTCTCGGTGGGCTGCACATGCGCGGCGCTGCTCGTCCAAAACGTCGGTTTGGCGCATGTCCCCGCCTCGACGGGCTCACTGCTTCTTTCGATGGAGTCGCCTTCGGGCGTGTTGTTTTCGGTGCTGCTGATGGGGGAGGCGCTCACCTCGCGCCTGCTCGCCGGCTTCGTGCTTATCTTCCTGTCGATTATCTTGAGCGAGACTCACTTCGATTTTTTGCGCAAAAAGCCGCGCCCGCAATTGTAAACAACTTGTTGCGCCGCCCTCTCGGGGCGGCATTTTTTATGCGTCGCCCTTAAAGTTGTACCTTGCACTTTACGCTATCAAAGTGCTTGCTGCAAAAACGTTACTGGAGGGCATTTATGGCACCAGCTCTGTCCGATCTTCAACCGCAATCAGCGCCCAAGGCCACCGCAGCGGCGCAGGCCGCTATCGGCGATGGCCTGGTCAAAGAAGCCCAGGCATTTGCCGGTGAGCTTGCCGCATGGCGTCACGATCTCCATCAGATGCCCGAGCTCGGTAACAATCTTCCGCAGACGTCTGCCTATATCCAGGCACGTCTGGACGAGATGGACATCCCCCATACCACGCTAGTCGACGGTTCCTGCGTCGTTGGCCTGATCGGTGCCGGTGCGGCCGCGGCCGCTCAGGGCAATGGCACGTGCAAGGACGAGCAGGCCGGAACGGTCGTCATGCTCCGAGGCGATATGGATGCCCTGCCCGTTGCCGAGGAATCGGGCGAGCCTTTCGCTTCCACCAACGGCTGCATGCACGCTTGTGGCCACGATATGCACGCGACGGCGCTGCTTGGTGCGGCGCGCCTGCTCAAAGCCCGCGAGGCCGAGCTCGTCGACGCCAGTGCCACCGTCAAACTGCTGTTCCAGCCGGGCGAGGAGACCTTTGAGGGGGCACGCGCAGCCATCGCCGACGGCCTGCTCGAGAACCCGCGTCCTCAGGCGGCTTTTGCCATGCACGTTAACAGCCAATCGCCGCTCGGCCTGGTGCTCTATGGGAGCCCGGCGCTTTCGGGCGTGTACGGTTTCCGCATCACGCTCCAGGGCAAGGGTGGCCACGGTTCCAGCCCCGAGATTTGCATCGACCCCATCACGGCGGGCGTGCATGTGCACCTGGCGCTCCAGGAGCTTATCTCCCGCGAGGTGCCGGCGGCCAAGGAGGTCGCACTTACCGTGGGTAAGTTCGCCGGCGGCCTGGCGGCCAACGTCATTCCCGACACATGCGTGCTCGAGGGAACGCTGCGCGGTTTTGATGTTGAGCTCATGGCTCACCTAAAGACCCGCATCGCCGAGGTCGTCAACGGCGTTGCCGCAACATATCGTACGCCGGCGACCGTCGAGACGCTTTCGGATGTTCCGCCGCTTGTACTCGACAGCGATATGACTCAGGCGTCGCTTGGCTACGTGGGCGCAGTGCTGCCCAAGGCGGCTTTCTTGCCGCTTTTCCATGCCATGGCGAGTGAGGACTTCGCGCTTATCTCGAGCGAGATCCCAAGTGCGTACTTTACGGTGGGCGCGGCCGTAACCGACACGGACGAGCATTTTGCCCAGCATCATCCCAAGGCGCGCTTTAACGATGCCGAGCTTCCCCTCGGCGCCGCGGCCTATACCGCCGTCGCTTTGGGCTATATCGCCGACCACCGGTAGCACCCAACCTTGCCTTTCAAGCCTGCGGGCATGGCCGTAAGGCCTATGCCCTTGTCTTTCAAGGCAATCTTGGGTGCTACCGGCGCCCGGCGCCGGCTATTCGTTTGTTAAATAAGGAGCAGTATGTCCCAGCAGCGTAAGTTCTTCCCCGGCTGGCTCGTGGTGGCCTCCGGCTTTGTGATCATGGCCACGTGCTACATCATTTTCGTCAACTGCATGAGCCTGTTCCAGCCGTTGATCGTCAGCGACCTGGGCATTTCCCTTGCGCAGTACACCATCTCCAACGCCCACTAGCGCTGCGTCTAAGCAGTTTGGCATGGCCGACTTGGGTAAGGTAACGGGCACCATCACCTCGCTCGAGATGGTTGGCGGCACGGTGGGCGCCATCGTCTCGGGAATACTGTTCGATGCCACGGGCTCCTTTACGAGCACATGGATCGTGTGCCTGGCGTGCTCGGTGGCAATGCTGGTGTTCCTGCTGGCGTCTGAGCCCATCGCGGCTAAGCTGCGCGCGAGCGTGGCGGGGGAGTAGGGACGACGTCGCTCGTAGCTCTTTGCCCCGTTTTGTCCGTGGCTGCCTTGGAAGCCGAATGGATGCTCGTACCGTCATTCGGTTTCCCATGCAGCCACGGGCTCAAGAGATGACCCGAAGTCTTTCCGTCCAACGGATTTTGTGATCCGAAGAGGCGGAAGGATTGCAGATTGCACACCGCGGCGGTGCATCTGGCCGAACGAGTCCCCATACCCTCGTTCGGTCAGATGCACCGCCGCTGTTTGTGTTTGTGCCGTATAATGACCACTACCTATGACGCGATACAAAAGAAAGGTGTTTGCCCATGCAGGCACAGAAGGCGGAGGGAACCCGCGACCTTATCGGCGCCGAGATGCGCGCTTGGCAAAAGATGCAGCAGATCGCTGCCGGCGTGTTCGAGCCGTTTGGTTTTAAACCCATCGAGACACCCGCGATCGAGCAGGTGGACGTCTTTGTCCACGGCATCGGCCAGTCGACCGACGTCGTGCGCAAGGAGATGTTCCGCGTCTTTAGCGGCGCCAACCTGGAGCGCGTCTTTACCGAGGGCACCGACACAAAACTCAAGCCCAAGCAGCGCCTGGCGCTTCGTCCCGAGGGCACGGCCGGTGTGGTGCGCGCAGTCGTGGAGAACAACCTGGTGCCCCAGGGCTCCACGCCGTTTAAGGCTTACTACGCCGAGGCCATGTTCCGCGGCGAGCGTCCCCAGAAGGGCCGCCTGCGTCAGTTCCACCAGGTGGGTATCGAGTGGCTCGGCGCTCCCGATCCGGCGGCAGACGCCGAGTGCATCATCATGCTCATGGAGTTCTACAAGCGCCTGGGCTTCGATCTTTCCAAGCTCCGTCTGCTCATTAACTCGATGGGCGACGCTCAGTGCCGTCCGGCTTACCGCGAGCAGGTCAAGCAGTTTATCCTCGATCACGCTGACGAGATGTGTGACGAGTGCCGCGAGCGCGCCGAGCTCAACCCGCTGCGTGCCTTCGACTGCAAGAACGACCACTGCCGCGAGATCATGGCCGACGCGCCGCTGATGGGCGACAACCTGTGCGACGAGTGCCGCGAGCACTACGAGCAGGTCAAGCGCTATCTGGATGCCGCCGGTATCGAGTATGTCGAGGATCCCACACTGGTGCGTGGTCTGGACTACTACACCCGTACCGTCTTTGAGGTCGAGGCTCCCGGCGCCGGTGTCGGCTCCATTGGTGGCGGCGGTCGCTATGACGGTCTGGTCGAGCTCGAGGGTGGCAAGCCCACGGCGGGCGTCGGCTTCGCTGTCGGTTTTGAGCGCGCCCTGCTGGCCCTGCAGGCCTTTGGTAACGACTTGGGTGCCGAGGAGGCCCCGTGCGTCTACGTCGCCAATGCCGGCAAGGAGCTGCGCCAGAACGTCTTTGCCATCACGCAGGAGCTTCGCGCCGCTGGCATCGTGACCGAGGCCGACTACCAGGGTCGTTCGCTCAAAGCTCAGTTTAAGCAGGCCGACAAGGTTGGCGCCAAGCTCATTTTGGTCCTGGGTGGCGACGAGCTTGCCGCCGGCAAGGTCAAGGTGCGCGACATGGAGAGCCATGAAGAGGTCCTTGCCGATCTGGCCAACGTCGTCGAGGCGGTTCGCGAGCGCCTGTAGCGCATCATTTTGAGCTGCGGGTCCGCTTGAGTGTCTCGTCCATTGCGAGCGATTGTTACGGGGGTGTTTCGCATTTATGCGGAATGCCCCCGTTTGTGTATGCCGTCCACCGAGAAATACGACCATTTAGAGCAAAAACCCTTGCAATGCAGAAAATACTTTTGTGTGGTAAAGCGCAATCAGTGTCGAAAGTATTTCGCAAGCGCCTATAATGAATACCGCATGTTACGTGCATAGAAGGAGGAATGGGAGGAAACGTGGCTGAGAACCTAAGCAACCAGTCTGTACCCGAAGCCGCGGCGCGCGTCGCTGCCGTGGTCAACCGCCTCGTTAACCGAATCGGCTCGAATGCCGAATCCAAGGAGCGTCTCGCTGAGATCGAGATCCCCGAGGAGCTGCGCGACAATCTTGCGCTGTTCTTGCGCCTGGAGCGCCGTGTGCTTAGCGAGTATGATCCCGAGATCGCGGACCTGTTCGACAAGATTTTGACAGCCGAGATTGTGGCCAACGCCGGAAACCCCGGCACCCGTGCTGCCGACGAGTCCGTCGACGAGCAGGGCGTGCCCACTGCCGACGAGCCCACCGCCGTGGCGTTTCGCGAGGTCGTTGATCTGATCGACAGTCTGCCGCTCGATAAGCAGCAGGTTATCGTCCGCGCCTTTACGAGCTTCTTCCATCTGGCAAACCTGTCGGAGGAGAACTACCGCGTGGCGCAGCTGCGCGAGCGCGAGGCCGGCGCATCGACCGATACCGAGGTCGATCCCGCCAACGAGCTCACCGTCGCCTATCACCAGTTGGTAAACGAGATGGGTGTCGAGGGCGCCAACGAGCTGCTCGACAAGCTGGAGTTCCACCCTGTCTTTACCGCACATCCCACCGAGGCCCGTCGTAAGGCCGTCGAGGGCAAGATTCGCCGTATTTCCAACCTGCTGGAGGAGCGTCCGCGCCTGGGCGGCTCCGACCTGGTGGAGAACGAGCGCCATATGCTGCAGGAAATCGACGCCCTGGTGCGTACGAGCCCCATCGCGCTCAAGAAGCCCACGCCGGTCGAGGAAGCCGATACCATCATCGACATCTTCGATAACACGCTGTTCGACGTCATCCCCGTTATCTATCGTCGTTTTGACGACTGGGTGCTGGGCGACAAGGCGGGTACCGTGCCGCCGCTGTGCCCGGCGTTCTTCCATCCCGGCAGCTGGATCGGTTCCGACCGCGACGGTAACCCCAACGTCACCGCCAAGGTGAGCCGCGAGGTCGCCGCCAAGTACTTCACCCACATGGTGCTCAAGCTCGAGGACAAGTGCCGCCGCATCGGCCGCAACCTCACGCTCGAGGCCACCTACAGCAAGCCGTCTGCCGAGCTCATCAACCTGTGGAACCATCAGGTCGAGATGAGCACCCAGTACACCGCACGCGCCGAGCTGATCTCCGAGCACGAGCCGCATCGCGCCGTCATGCTCGTCATGGCCGACCGTCTGAACGCCACCGTGCGTCGCATCACCGACACCATGTACCACAGCGCAGACGAGTTCTTGGATGACCTGCGCGTCGTTCAGCGCTCCCTGGCCGCCTGCGGTGCCGTCCGTGCTGCCTACGGCCCGGTCCAGACCATCATCTGGCAGGTCGAGTCCTTCGGCTTCCATATGGTCGAGATGGAGTTCCGTCAGCACTCCGTGGTGCACGCCCGCGCCCTCAAGGATATTCACGAGAACGGTATCCATGGTGATTTGCAGCCCATGACGCGCGAGGTCATCGACACCTTCCGCGCTATCGGCTCCATCCAAAAGCGCTACGGCAAGAAGATGGCGCACCGCTACATCATCTCGTTCACCAAGAGCGCCCAGCATGTGGCCGACGTCTTTGAGCTTGCCCACCTGTCCTTTGCGCACGAGGAGGATGTCCCCGAGCTCGACGTGATCCCGCTGTTCGAGCAGCTCGAGGACCTCGAGGGCTGCGTCGACGTGCTCGACCAGATGCTTACGCTGCCCGTGGTGCAAAAGCGCCTTGCCCAGACCGACCGCCGCATGGAGGTCATGCTGGGCTATTCCGACTCCTCCAAGGACGCCGGTCCTACCACGGCCATGCTCGCGCTGCACTCCGCGCAGGAGCGCATCGCCAAGTGGGCCGAGAAGAACGATATCGACCTGGTGCTCATGCACGGTCGCGGCGGTGCCGTGGGCCGTGGCGGCGGCCCGGCCAACAAGGCCGTGCTGGCGCAGCCCAAGGGCTCGGTCAACTGTTTCTTTAAGCTCACCGAGCAGGGCGAGGTCATCTTTGCCCGTTACGGCAACCGCACGCTGGCCCAGCGCCATGTTGAGTCCGTTGCCGCCGCAACGCTTTTGCAGTCGGCCCCGAGTGTCGAGAAGACCAACACCGAGACCACGCAGAAGTTCTGGGATATGGCGGAGAAGCTCAACGCAGTAAGCCATGAGCGCTATCTGGACCTGCTGAACACCGAGGACTTTACACCGTGGTTCTCGACCGTGACGCCGCTGACCGAGGTCGGTCTGCTGCCGATCGGCTCGCGTCCCGCCAAGCGCGGCCTGGGCGCCAAGTCGCTCGACGACCTGCGTACCATTCCGTGGATCTTCAGCTGGAGCCAGGCGCGCATCAATCTGGCCGCTTGGTACGGCCTGGGTACTGCCTGCGAGCAGCTTGGCGACCTTGATCAGCTCAAGGCTGCCTACCAGGAGTGGCCGTTCTTCCGCACCTTTATCGACAACATCGAGATGTCGATCGCCAAGACCGACCAGCGCATTGCCAAGATGTACCTGCACCTGGGCGATCGCCAGGATTTGTCCGAGAAGGTCTTCACCGAGATGCAGCTCACCCGTAAGTGGGTCCTTGCCATCGTCGGTGACGAGTGGCCGCTACAGCGCCGCCGCGTGCTTGGCTGCGCTGTCCGCGTGCGCAACCCCTATGTCGACGCCCTGTCCATCGCACAGGTCCGCGCCCTTCGCGAGGTGCGTATGAACCAGGACGAGATGGCCGAGGAGAAGAAGGCCGAGTACATGAGCCTGATTCTTTCGACTGTGACCGGCGTCTCGGCAGGATTGCAGAACACGGGGTAATCGATAGCCCTGTAGTCGTCCGGGTCCGCCGCATGTTTGCTCCCGGCGCGTCCTCGGACATGCAAGAAGCCCTCGCTGCGCACTTCGTGCGGCGAGGGCTTCTTGCGTCCTGCGGAGTGCGCCGGGAGCAAACATGCGGCGGACCCTGCGATGTCCGGTCTTCGGCGGATTACTGCTGGGGGAATATTGGCGCGCTTCGCGCGTTTTGGATGGGGTTTGTCCCGGCGGCGCGTTTGGCGCTTCGCGCCACGCGTCTTATCGATCGGGATTGAGATGCATGTGGCGCTTCTCGACTTACGACTGTAGCGGCCGCGGTTCCGTTTGGGATCGCGGTTGTTTTGTTGTGGGTCAAATATGAACGTTGTGTTAATGAGTCGGTAGACGGTGGTGTTTTTCGGTGAGCGGCGTATCCTTCCAACGGTTTATCTAGTGTGTCAGTTGAAAGGAAGAGGGCGCTCATCATTGTTTGAATGTGAACTGCCGTTTGACCACAAGACGTTGCATCTGGAACTCGAGGATAAGAACTTCGCGGGTGTGATGGAAGGTCATCAAAACGAGTTTAAGACCACGAAATCGCAGGAAGAGCTGGTGGAGGAGTCGCTTGCCAACCCTTACGGCTCGCCTTCGCTCGAGGAGCTTTGTGCTGGCAAGAAGGATATTGTCATCATTAGCTCCGATCATACGCGTCCCGTTCCCTCGCGTGTGACGATGCCTATTCTGCTGCATCACATTCATGCCGCTGCGCCCGAGGCCCGTGTGCGTATTCTGGTTGCTACGGGCATGCACCGTCCGTCGACGCACGAGGAGCTCGTCAACAAGTATGGCGAGGAGATCGTTGCCAACGAGGAAATCGTTATGCACGTCGCGACTGATGACAGCATGATGAAAAAGATCGGCACCCTGCCTTCTGGTGGCGAGTGCATCATCAACAAGATTGCTGCCGATTGCGATCTGCTGCTTGCCGAGGGCTTCATTGAGCCGCACTTCTTTGCCGGTTTCTCTGGCAGCCGTAAGTCCGTCCTTCCCGGTATCGCCAGCTACAAGACCATCATGTACAACCACAACGGTCAGTTTGTGAACGATTCCCATTCGCGTGCCGGCAACCTGTGCCACAATCACGTGAGCGAGGATATGTTTGCCGCTGCCGAGATGGCTCACCTTGCCTTTGTGCTCAACGTGGTGCTCAACGGCAAGCACGAGGTCATTGGCTCCTTTGCCGGCGACATCCACAAGGCGCACGAGGCTGGCTGCGAGTTCGTGAAGAGCCTTGCCGGCGTTGAGCCCGTCGAGTGCGAGATCGCCATTACCACTAACGGCGGCTACCCCCTCGATCAGAACATCTATCAGGCTGTGAAGGGCATGTGCGCTGCCGAGGCCACGCTTCCCGAGGGCGGCGTGATCATCGACGTCGCCGGTTGTGCCGACGGTCACGGCGGCGAGGGCTTCTATCACAACATCGCCGACAACGATCCGGCAGAGTTTGAGCGCGCCTGCATCGATCGTCCTAAGGACGAGACCCTGCCCGATCAGTGGACGAGCCAGATCTTTGCCCGCATCCTGGCGCATCACCCTGTGATCATGGTCACCGACCTGTGCGATCACCAGATGCTCAAGGATATGCACATGACGCCGGTCAACACTATCGAGGAGGCGCTCAAGCTCGCCTTTGAGATGAAGGGTGCCGATGCCAAGGTTGCCGTCATTCCCGATGGCCTGGGCGTTGTCGTCGCGCAGCACTAGTGCGTGGCCCAAACGAATCGTTTATAACCGACAAGAAAGATAAGGTTTTATGCTTACCAAACTCCTCTGCGAATTCGGCGCGACGGCCCTCATGATCGTCTTTGGCGTGGGCGTGCACTGCGATACCGTGCTCAAAGGCACCAAGTATCAGGGCTCTGGCCATATGTTTGCCATCACCACCTGGTCTTTTGGCATCTCGGTCTGCCTGTTTGTCTTTGGCGGCGCCGTGTGCATGAACCCCGCTATGGTGCTTGCCCAGTGCATCGTCGGTCTGGTGCCGTGGGGCAACTGCATCCCCTTCATGCTTGCCGATATGCTCGGCGGCTTTGTGGGTGCCGTGATCGCTTGGTTTATGTATGCCGATGAGTTCAAGGCTTCCGAGGGTGTCGTCGATCCCATTGCTCAGCGCAACATCTTCTCGACCAACCCCACCACCGAGGGCACGAACTATGCCCGCAACTTCTTCTGCGAGGCTATCTGCACCTTCGTGTTTATCAGCGCCATCCTTGCTGCTGCTAGCCGTGCTGGTGAGAACGTTCTGTTGCTCGCCATCTGCGTCGGCCTGATTGTCTGGGCCGTTGGCATGGGCATGGGCGGCATCACCGGCTTCGCCATGAACCAGGCTCGTGACCTTGGTCCTCGCATGGCCTATCAGGTGCTGCCGATCAAGAACAAGGCTGACAACAACTGGAAGTACGGCCTGCTTGTTCCTGGCATCGCTCCGTTTGTCGGTGCCATTGTGGCTGCGCTGTTTGTGCATGGTTTCTTGGGCATGTTTTAGTCCAAGGCTACATAGGTTGTCCGCCGTCCGCATGGGGTAACTTCCCAGCGCGTCCTCGGACATGAAAGAACCCCCGCTGCGCACTTCGTGCGGCGGGGGTTCTTTCGTCCTGCGGAATGCGCTGGGAAGTTACCCCATGCGGACAGCTGCGGGATCTTAGTCGCGTTGGAACAAGCAACCCAACATATAAATCTGAATTTGGATGGGAGGGGCTTGTTGCTGGTAGGGGCGTTGAAGCGCGAGTGACACTTTGGGATGCGTGGCGGCTTGGGTTGGGGCGATGCTTTGGGATGGGCTTCTTACTTAGCTGAAGAGAGGCTTAATGGCTGATAGGTAGTCTTTGGCTACTTCGGCTTTGTCTGCTTGGAAGTTGTGCCAGGCCCACCATTGGACCATTCCTACGAAGCTTGAGGCTATGTGGTGTAGTAGGAAGCTTCGGTCCATGGTGGCGGCGGGGCCGTTTGGGTCGGTGGGGACGGTTTCGGCTGCTCGTGACATGATGGTCTTGCGTAAGCAGTCGGCGAAGACGCGTGAGCCGGCGCCGGCTACGAGGGCTCGTACGCCCTGGCGGCGTTCCCAGAGGTTGTTGAGGATATGTTCGACTTGTACGAGCGGATCATCGAGCGGTGTGCCATCGTCGTCGAGGGCGTGGGTGCAGATGTCGCTCACAAGTTCGGACAGTAGGTCATCCTTGCTCTTGAAGAGACCGTAGAACGTGGCTCGACCCACATGGGCGTGAGCGATGATGTCGCCGACGGTGATCTTGCCGTAGTCCTCCTCGCGAAGGAGCTCGGAGAATGCTGCAACGATGGCGGCGCGGCTTTTTGCCTTGCGGGCATCCATGGCTATGCGTCCGTGTGAACGAGCAGGCAGCGGAGCGTGCCGGAGCAACCCTCGTAGGGGCGCTTACCGGCGCCGTAGCCGACGGCCTCGATGCGGTAGCGGGCCGGCAGGTGCTCGGACGTGCGCAGTGCGACGACGATGGCGGCGCCCGTGGGCGTCACGAGCTCGCCGGCGACCGGTGCGGGCGTGAGGGCGATATTGCCCGCCTGGCACAGGTTGACGACAGCGGGGACGGGAATGGGCATGAGGCCGTGGGCACAGCGGATGGTGCCGTGACCCTCGGAGAGCGACTCGACCACGATGTCCTCAATACCAAGGTCATCGAGGCAGATGGCGACAGAGCAGACGTCGACGATGGAGTCGATGGCGCCCACCTCGTGGAACATGACGGTCTCGGTCGTTTTGCCGTGGGCCTTGGCCTCGGCGGCGGCGAGCGCGGTAAAGATGGCGAGCGCGCGACGCTTGGCGCCATCGCTTAGCTGCGAGTCATCGATGATGGCGGTGACATCCGCCAAAGAACGGTGGTGATGGTGGTGGGCGTGATGGTGACCCTCGTGGCCATGACCGTGGGCCTCATGGTCATGCTCGTGGCAGTGCTCGTGTTCGTGCTCGCCATGATCATGATGGTGGTGCTCATGCTCATGTGTGTGCTCGGTGCCCGCTTCGTTGCCGTAGAGCCAGGCCATGTCGTGGTCGTGGTTCTCGAGCTCCTCTGCCAGCTGAACATCAAAGTCGCAGGCGTCGATGCCATGCTTGTTTACGCGCGTGACAGCGACCGCAAAGCCGTCGACTGGCAGCGTGGCAAGTTGCTCGCGCAGGTGCTCCTCGCTGGCGCCCAGGTCGAGCAGGGCCGCGACGGTCATGTCGCCGCTGATGCCCGAGGTGCCGTCGATGATAAGCGTGTGCTGATGGTTGGACATGAAATGCTCCTTAGCGGGCGCAGGACGTGCCGGCGCTCAGATGATTGATAAGACTTGCCTGGTAGGCGGCACCAAAGCCGTTGTCGATATTGACGACCGAAACGCCGCTGGCGCAGGAGTTGAGCATGGCGAGCAGTGCGGCCACGCCGCCAAAGTTCGCGCCATAGCCCACGCTGGTGGGGACGGCGATGACCGGACAGCTCACAAGGCCTCCGATGACGCTCGCCAGGGCGCCTTCCATGCCGGCGATGGCGATGACCACCTGCGCCTGGGCAAGTTCCTCAGCATGCGCGAGCAGGCGGTGCAGGCCGGCGACACCCACGTCGTAGAGGCGATCGACCTCGTTGCCGTAGAACTCGGCCGTCAACGCGGCTTCCTCGGCAACGGGCAGGTCGCTCGTGCCGGCGCAGGCGACGACGATGCGTCCGTTGCCGTTGGGGGAGGGCTTGCCACCCACGAGGGCGAGCTGGGCGTCCGGGACATATCCCAGGTCGATGCCGTTGCCGAGGAGCTCCGAGGTGCGGGCTGCCTTTTCGTCGTCCAGGCGCGTGACCAGGATGCGCTCCTGGCCGGCATCGAGTAATGCTTTGATAATGGCGGCAATTTGCTCGGCGGTTTTACCGGCGCCGTAGACAACTTCGCCGGCTCCTTGGCGCACCCCGCGCGAAAGGTCGAGCTGTGCAAAGCCCAAATCGGCGGTCGGAGCCGTCTGGATGCGCGTGAGGGCGTCGGCAGGGGTGACAGCTCCGCCGGCAACATCGCTCAGCAGCTGCTCTAGATCTCGCTTATCCATATATGTTCCCTTCGACGGCGCAAAGTTTAGCACTCAAAGGGTATGTTTCCGAACACTAAAGCAGAATTGTTCGGAAACTATAGGACAGACTGATTCAATTGCTAGACGGATTGGCTAGTCGCGCAGGATGATGTCCATGGCGAGCATCAGATTGCGCTCGTCGATGGCAAACGGGGCGGCCTCGCGCGTCTTGGGCTTGGCACAAAACGCGATGCCCGTGCCCGCGGCCTGAATCATGGGGATGTCGTTGGCACCGTCGCCGATCGCGACGGTGTGGGCCATATCGACGCCGCACTCAACTGCCCAATCTAGCAGCTGGATGAGCTTGGACTCCTTGGTCACGATGTCTGCCGCCAGCTTGCCGGTGAGCTTGCCGTCTACGACTTCCAGGCGGTTAGCCAGGCAAAAGTCGATGCCCGCGGCGGCCACGATCTTGTCGGCAACCTCGTGGAAGCCACCGCTTACCACGCCGACCTTCCAGCCCTTGCTATGCGCCGAGCGCACAAGCTCCAGCGCGCCGGGGGTAAATGTCGCACGCTCAAAGGTGCGCTCGAACACGCTCTCGTCCAGGCCGGCGAGCAGCCCCACGCGCTCCTCGAGCGCCTGCTTAAAGTCAAGCTCGCCGCGCATGGCGCGCTCGGTAATTTGCGCTACCTGCTCGCCCACGCCGGCCTCCTCGCCCAACAGGTCGATGACCTCCTGGTTGATGAGCGTGGAGTCGATATCCATAACGATGAGGCGTGCAGTCATGGCGGGCCTTTCCGAGTGCAGTTGTATTGGGGCACATTGTCGCACGCCGCACGCCTGTGCGACGGCCAGGCCGCGTCAATTGTTTCGTCTCCGTCAAGTCTTTGGGCAGGAGCTACTTTTTCGCGGCACATCGACACAGGTGCGATAAGATAGAACGCCATGTCTGGCTGCGCGGTTTACGCAGGCCGGGCAAATCTGTACGACGCCGCCCGGAACGACACGGGGCGGCACAGATCCATAAAGGAGGATCACTGGTATGAGCCAGACCCGTCCCATCGACGAGCATTCCATGCACACCCGTACCTGCGGCGAGCTTCGCCGCGAGAACGTGGGCGAAGAGGTCACCCTCACCGGTTGGGTGAGCCGTCGCCGCGACCACGGCGGCCTTATCTTCTGCGACCTTCGCGACCGTGAGGGCATCACGCAGCTCACCTTCGACCCCGAGCACTCCGACGGCGATGCCTTTAAGATCGCCGAGACCATGCGTCCCGAGTGGCCCATCAAGATTCACGGCGTCGTGCGCGCCCGTGGCGAGGAGACCACCAACACCAAGCTCGAGACCGGCGAGATCGAGGTTCTGACCGACCACGCCGAGGTGCTCAACACGTCCGTCACCCCGCCGTTCCAGATCGAGGACGGCATCGAGACCAGCGAGGACACCCGTCTGCGCTATCGTTATCTGGACCTCCGTCGTCCCGAGATGATGGCCAACCTCAAGCTGCGCTCCGATTTCACCTTTGCCATTCGCGAGGCGCTGCACAACCGTGAGTTCATGGAGGTCGAGACGCCCTCCCTGTTCAAGTCCACGCCCGAGGGCGCCCGCGACTTCATCGTCCCCAGCCGCATCCAGCCGGGTAACTTCTACGCCCTGCCGCAGTCCCCGCAGCTTCTGAAGCAGCTGCTCATGGTCGGTGGCGTCGAGCGCTACTACCAGGTTGCCAAGTGCTTCCGCGACGAGGACCTGCGCGCCGACCGTCAGCCCGAGTTCACCCAGGTCGATATCGAGATGTCCTTCGTGGACCAGAACGACGTCATGAGCGCGCTCGAAGAGGTCCTGTCCGATGCCTTCGGCCGCATGGGCGTCGAGATGCCCAGGCCGCTGCGTCGCATGGACTACTGGGAGGCCATGGACACCTATGGCTCCGACAAGCCCGATACCCGCTATGGCATGCACTTGGTCGACCTGACCGACATCTTCGCCAACTCCAAGTTCAAGGTCTTTGCGACTGCCGCGAACGAGGAGGGCTCTGTCGTTAAGGCCATCAACGCCAAGGGCGCCGGTGCCTGGGCTCGCGCCAAGATCGATAAGCTTGCCGGCGTGGCTTCCACGTTTGGCGCCAAGGGCCTGGCCTGGATCGCTTTCCGCGAGGACGGCTCCATCAACAGCCCCATCGTCAAGTTCTTCTCGGACGAGGAGATGGCCGCCCTGCGCGAGCGCATGGACGTCGAGCCCGGCGACCTTGTGATGTTCGCCGCCGGCCCGCGCCTGCTCTCCGACGAGATCCTGGGCGGCATGCGTTCCCACATGGCTAACGCGCTCGAGATCAAGCGCGAGGGCCACGACTTCCTGTGGGTCGTCAACTTCCCGCTGTTCCACTGGGACGAGGACCGCAAGGCTTACGCTGCCGAGCACCAGCCCTTCACCCTGCCGACCGAGACCGACATCGCCAAGATCGAGGCCAATCCGTTGGCAGCCGGTTCTTGCACCTACGACTTTGTCATGGACGGCTTTGAGGCCGGTGGCGGCGGTATGCGTATCCACAACGCCGAGATGCAGATGTCCATGCTCAAGCTCCTGGGCTTTACCGAAGAGCGCGCCGAGTCTCAGTTTGGCTTCCTCATGGAGGCGCTCAAGTTTGGTGCGCCCCCGATGGGCGGTTTTGCTCTGGGCCTGGACCGCGTGTGCATGCTGCTCACCGGTTCCGACTCCATCCGCGACGTCATGGCGTTCCCCAAGACGGCCAGCGGCTCCGACCTCATGTCGGGCGCCCCGAGTGCCGTTAGCGGCGCCCAGCTCAAGGACGTTAGCCTGCGCCTGATGTAGGCGAGCGGCTACATATTGCTTGCAACGAGGGAAGGACGCGCGCCTTCCCTCGTTTTTTATGCGCCGAGGTTGTGGGGGCATGGGATGGCCGGGCGTCGCGGAAAGTGCGTCCCGGAATCTGCGTCCAGAACGGGTCGCGCTTTCCCAAAGGGGGTCCTCTGGGAAAGCGCGACCCAGAATTCGGCAAAATAATGGGGCACAGTTTCCGGTTGAGCGGTCTAACGGAAACTGTGCCCCAGAATGAGCACTCAAAACGGGACAGGCTTTCCGCAACAACTGTCTGGCGGAAAGCCCGTCCCAGTTTCTTATAGCGAGTCTCTCTGAACGAGCTGCATGTGCATGACGGTGGTGGTTGGCTTGGCACCCTTGATCATGTCGAGCGCAATGTTGGCGGCCATGTGGCCTTCTTCGCGCAGGGGCTGGCGGACGGTCGTGAGCGCGGGGACGCAGCGCGTCGCAATCTCGTGATCGTCGAAGCCGACGACAGAAGCGTCCGCCGGAACGGATAGGCCTGTCTCGTTGAGCGCGGTGATGACGCCAGCCGCGATACGGTCCGATCCGCAGAGCACGCCATCGAAAGCAATCTCGCGCGCGAGGATCTGGTGCATGGCCTGATAGCCGTCTCCGCTGTTCCAGCCGGTATAGATAACGTTTGCGTCTGGGAGGTCTTCGCCCAAGACGGCGCGGTAGCCGCGCAGGCGGTCGACAACAGCGGGGTTGTCTTGCGGTCCCAACACGGCGACGATATCTTTGCGCCCGCGCTCTTTCATAGCGAGCGCTGCAAAGCGTCCGCCCTCTTCGTCGTCAGAGTAGACTGTCGAGAACACATCGCGATAGGGGTGGCCCTCGAGCTGGCCGCACAACACGGTGGGTACACCCAGCTCGCGCAGCACCTCGAGCAGCTCGCTGCCCTTGTAGGGGGAGACGTCGATCACGGCGTCGAACGAGCGGCGCTCAAAGTGCTCGCGTGCGCGGTTGCGCTCATGCGTAGAAGACGCCTGCAAGATAACGGGCAGATAGGACGACTCCGACAGTTCCTCGGTAATGCCGCTCAAAAACTCGCTATAGGTGGGGTCGCTGAAGAGTTCACTCAGGGGCTCGGTCACGAGCACGGCGATGATTTCCGTGCGCCCGACAGCGAGCGCTCGGCCACGAGCGTTGGGGACAAAATTGACTTCCTTGGCCGCCGCGCGGACGCGCTTTTTGGTTTCCTCGCTAATGCGGGGCGAATCGTTGAGGGCGCGCGATGCCGTGGAGCGCGACACGCCGGCAGCTGCGGCAACCTCGGCAAGCGTAGGTGCGGTGCGAACTGGTTGGGTCATGGCGTCTCCTGGAAAATGCGGTCGAAGTTGTCACTGATATGGGCTGGTGCGGATACAGCTTACTATAGTGCGCCTGAACAGCGTTCATGATATCCGGCCACTGGTGGCATTTCACGTTCAAGCTGCTGTTGAACATGGCTTGCACGGGCGGGGCATAGATGGGCGCGGCCGTTGTCCGCCGCCTGGGAATGCTGTTTTGCGCTGAGTTTCGATACGCAGGGTGACATAAGTGTCGTGGTTGTACAACCGGTTGCACCGTTAACCCGACCAAATCGACCGTTCAGCGGACAACCGGTTGCACAGTTTTTTTGCATCGCCCGTAAGATAAGGACAACCGGTTGCACAAGAATCACTACGATGACGAAGGAGCATCACCATGGACGCCATTAACGATTGGGAAAACCAAGCGCTCACCCACAGGAACCGCCTGGCACCCCATGCGTACTTTATGGGCTACGAGACCGCCGATCTCGCCGCTACGTACAGCCGCGAGCTGTCGCGCGGATTTGTCCAGCTGTCCGGCTCGTGGCAGTTCCGCCTCTTTGAGGGCCCAGCTGCCGTCTCCAACGAGGAGCTCTCCACGTACAAGCCCGAGTGGGATCACGTGGAGGTTCCGCACCTGTGGCAGGTGGACGGCTATGGCAACCTTGCCTACACCGACGAGGGTTTCCCGTTCCCGGTGGACCAGCCGTTCGTTCCCTCCGACGACCCCACGGGCGTTTACCAGCGCATCGTCAACCTTCCCGCCATCCCCGCCGGCGCTCGCGAGATCATTCGCTTCGACGGCATCGAGAGCTATGGCGAGCTGTACGTCAACGGCCAGTTTATCGGCATGACCAAGGGCTCGCGTCTGTCCGCCGAGTTCGACGTGACCGACGCGCTCGTCGAGGGCGACAACCTGTTTGCGGTCAAGGTCCTGCAGTACAGCGATGGCAGCTATATCGAGGACCAGGATATGTGGTGGGCTTCGGGCATCTTCCGCGATGTGTACCTTATGCAGCGTCCCGCCGCGCACCTGGTCGACTTTAGGTTCCGCACGCACCGCGAGGGCGATGCCGCTCTGATCACGCTCGATACGGTGGCCGAGGGCGCTACCCGCGTCGTGTTTACGCTCAGCGATGGCGAGAACGTGGTCGCTACGGGCGAGTGCGTCGACGGCCATGCCGAGTGCAGCGTTGCCGATGCCCACTTCTGGAACCCCGAGGACCCCTTCCTCTATGACCTTACGTTTGAGGTCTACGACGGTGACGAGGTCAGCGAGTACGTTCCGCATCGCCAGGGCCTTGCCGAGGTGACGGTCGAGGGCAATCATATCTACCTCAACGGCACCTACTTTAAGATGCATGGCGTCAACCGCCACGATCACGACGATCACAAGGGCCGCGCCGTGGGCCTCGATCGCATGCGCCGTGACCTGGAGCTCATGAAGCGACACAACATCAACGCGGTGCGCACCTCTCACTATGCCAATGACACGCGCTTCTACGAGCTGTGCGATGAGTATGGCATCATGCTGGTCGCCGAGACCGATATGGAGAGTCACGGCTTCGAGAATATCGGCAATATCGCCCTGGTCACCGACGACCCGGCATGGGAGCCGGCCTACGTCGACCGCATTGAGCGCCTGGTGATGCAGGAGCGCAACCACGCCTGCATCATTATGTGGTCGATGGGCAACGAGAGCGGCTATGGCTGCAACATCCGCGCGATGTACGCCAAGGCTCACGAGCTCGATGATCGTCCGGTCCATTACGAGGAGGACCGCAACGCCGATACCGTCGACGTCATTTCCACGATGTACTCCCGTGTGTCGCAGATGAACGACTTTGGTGAGCATCCGTTCCCCAAGCCGCGCATCAACTGCGAGTACGGCCACTCCATGGGCAATGGCCCCGGAGGCCTGTCCGAGTACCAGGAGGTCTTCGATCGCTGGGATTGCATCCAAGGCCAGTTTATCTGGGAATGGTGCGACCACGGTTTGGCTGCTGTGACCGAGGACGGCGTTGCTTACGATATGTATGGTGGCGACAACGGCGATTACCCCAACAACAGCAACTTCTGCATCGATGGCATGGTGTTCCCTTGGCAGCAGCCGAGCCCGGGCCTCACTGAGTATGGCCAGGTCATCTGCCCGGTTCGCATGGCTTATGACACCGAGGCGGGCGAGCTGACCGTCACGAACAAGCGCTGGTTTACTACCCTCGAGGATGTCTGCCTGTCGGCGGAGACCCTGGTAGACGGCGATGTAGTGTGCCGCAAGACGCTTATGCCCGGCGCGGTGGCTCCCGGCGAATCCGTCCAGCTGCCACTGGTGATTCGCGAGGCCGCGGTAGGCGAGACCCTGCTGACCGTGTGCGCCTACACCATGGCGGCTCACGCCTGGTGCGAGCCGATGTTCCAGCTGGGCGCAAGCCAGTTTGCCATCGCAAACCATCCGGCGCCGGCCATCGCCGCCCCCGCTCGTCCTGAGCTTACGGTCGAGGAGACCGAGCAGGAGATCCGCATTCACTCCCTCAACGGCGAGCTGACCTTCAGCAAAGTCAACGGTACCGTGAGCGAGTGGAAGGCATCCGGCCGCGACGTAATGGCCTCTGGTCCCCAGGTTGGTTTTTGGCATCCGCTCGTCGACAACCACGCTCAGGAGTATGACTCCCTGTGGAAGGACAACTTCATCGATGTGATGCAGACGTCTACCCGCAAGGTTTCTTGGAAGCAGGACGGCAATGCGGTCGTCGTTACCGTGAGCCAGCGTATCGCTCCTCCCGTCCGCGCGTTCGGCATGCGCGTCGAGCTCGTCTACACCGTGCTTCCGAGCGGTCGCGTCGACCTCAAGGTTTCCGGCGAGCCCTACGGCGATTACTCGGATATCATCCCGCGCATCGGCATCTCCTTCGAGGTCCCCGGTTGCAATCGTGCCGTCGAGTGGTATGGCCACGGCCCGGGCGAGAACTATCCGGACTCGCTGCGCGCCAACCCGGTCGGTCATTACCGCACTACGGTCGACGACATGTTCACGCCCTACGTTATGCCTCAGGACTGCGCCAACCGTGAGGGTACCCGCTGGGTTGCCCTGCGCTCCAGTCACGGTGACGGCGTGTTGGTGACTCGTCCGGCTGATGCCGCCTCCAACCCGTTCTCGTTCTCGGCATGGCCCTATAGCTGCGAGGCAATCGATAACGCCAAGCACGTCTACGACCTTGTCAAGGGCGATACGGTCACGGTCAACATCAACGACCAGCTGCTCGGCCTTGGCTCGAACTCTTGGGGTTCCGAGGTGCTCGATTCCTATCGCACCCGTTTTGAGAGCTTCAGCTTTGAGGTGTCCCTGCGACCGCTGACGTCTGCCGATCTGGCTCAGGCGCTGGCACCCATTAAGGAGGCATAAGCCATGCATGTCTTTAACTCGCGCGCCGATTTCGACGCTCAGATGAAGTCCGTCAAGAAGTGGATGCGCACCGGCCAGGCGCTCGATGGCGTTGCCGACCTACAGCACGACGTGGCTTACTCCATCGGCGACTCGTTGGTTTACTGGTGGGTCTATGCCCGCGAGGCCGCAACCGCCGACCTGGTCGGTCACCGTCGCTACCATGCCGTGCTCGCTCCGCTCGACGGCGGCCTGACCGTCGAGGTCGCCCCCAAGGCAGGCCTCACCTGCACCCGCGCTTACAGCGATATCGATGATCGCGAGCGCTTTGAGGGGGCGGGGGAGACCGTGACGATTCCCGCCGGCGGCGTTGCCGTCGTCGAAATTGACGAGGCCTACCGTGTCGTGGCCGATGCCGCGGATTCCCGCGTCGTGGTACTGCACGTGACGGTCGAAGGTTATTCCTTCCCCAACAAGTAGTATTCGTCCGTTTGGACGTTTGCTTTGCGCCGTTAAGGGGGATGGCTTTGTTGACTCCCTTTTCCCCATTCCCCTTAGCAGGTGCGCCGTCCGTGTTCGCACTTGCAGCTCGGACGGGTTTAGATGACATTTAATAGATGATTGGGAGGGCTTATGAGCTCTGAAAAACGAGGAACGATCGGTTCGTTCGCTCTGCTGGGCATGACGGTCGCCGCCGTGTTCGGTATCAAGAACATCATCAACAACAACGCGGCCATCGGCTTGGCAGCTGCGCCGTCGTTCTTCTTCGCCACGCTTTTGTACTTTGTCCCCTATACCCTGGTTACCGCCGAGTTCGTCGGCCTCAACAAGGACTCCGAGTCTGGCGTGTACGCATGGGTTAAGACCTCGATGGGTGGTCGCTGGGCGTTTCTGACGGCGTTTAGCTACTGGTTCGTCAACCTGTTCTACTTCGCGTCCGTCCTGCCCAATGTCATCATCTACGCGAGCTACGTGTTCTTTGGTGCCAATGCCGAGCTTTCGCAGCTGTGGATCACCATTATCGAGATCGTCGTCTTTGCTATCGCCACGTGGGTGTCGACTAAGGGCGCTAAGTGGATCGGCTCCATTTCGTCCTTTGGTTCGACTGCGGCTCTCGGCCTGACCGCTGTGTTCATCCTGCTGTCCCTGGCCGCTGCATTTGGCGGCGTCGAGTTCGCTACGGCTCCTACTCCGGCTAACATGGCTCCCGACACGAGCAGCTTCGCCACTACGTGGGGTTTCTTCGGCACGCTTGCCTGGATCATCCAGGGCGTGGGCGGTGCTGAGTCCGTCGGCGTGTTCCTTAACGACCTTAAGGGCGGCGTCAAGGCCTTCGTGCGTACCGTCGTTGTTGCAGGCCTCACCATCGGCCTTCTGTATGCAGGCGCTTCGCTGCTGGTTAACCTGTTCATCCCCGAGGGCAGCGTTGCCATCTCCACCGGTATCTTCGACGTATTCGGCGCTGTCTTTGCCCACTTTGGCATTCCCATGGAAGTGTCCACGCGCGTCATCGGCTTGATCCTTCTCGCCGCTACGCTGGGCTCCCTCATGATGTGGACCTCCGCTCCCATCAAGGTGTTCTTCACCGAGATCCCCAAGGGCGTCTTTGGTAGTAAGATTGTCGAGCTTAACGAGCATGGCATTCCCGCCCGCGCCGCTTGGCTGCAGTTCGCCATCGTCGTCCCCATCCTGATCATCCCAGCCCTGGGCTCTGGCAACCTCGACGACCTGCTCATGATCGTCACCAACATGACGGCTGCCACCGCTCTGCTCCCGCCGCTGCTGATTCTGCTTGCCTACTTTATGCTGCGCAAGAACTTCGACGCTGCTCCCCGTGGCTTCCGCATGGGTTCGCGTCCCTTTGGCCTGGTCGTCGCTGCGTTCCTGCTCGTAGTCTTCTGCTTCGTGCTTATCTGCGGCACCATTCCGCTCGATCAGCCGCTGTGGCTGACGCTGGTTTACAACGTTGGCGGCGTGGTTGTCTTCCTGGGTCTTGCCGTGATCTGGTACAACCGCTACATCAACCGTCTGCGCGAGACCGATCCCGAGGCCGCCGAGAGCGAGCTGCGCCCCTCCGTCCTCGACATGATGGAGTAGCGGCTAGGATTAATCTACGGCTGTGGAATAAATCGATTCCCTTTCCTAAGGAGGGGCCTTACGAGGCTCCTCCTTTTGTGTTTTGGGGCACGGTTTTGGATCCTGTGGGCAAAAAATGCCAAATATGAGTACTGTTGCAAAATGAGTGCCATATCTATCGGCCGGTTTTGAGCAAAAATGGGCTCAAAATCAATTTATCTAACCCCCTTGAAGGGAGTTTGATGGCTTTCAGCCTCTTCGAATCGCTCAAAGTAGGCAATTTGCTCTCGATTTTGCTGCTACTAAATTGGTGACAGTACTCATATTTGCCACTTTTTGACCACGGGGTATCCGGAGGGGCTCTCGACAAGCATCTAACGGTACAATAACTACCACGTGGCTGGGTTTGCCAGCCGAATGAGCGATACCGCGGGAGGGGACATGGTCGAGTTTACAAAGACGATTAAAGATCCGTTGGGACTGCATGCCCGCCCGGTTGCGCTGCTCTACGACATCATTGCCAAACATCGTAGCGACGTGTCGGTCAGCATCGGCGACCGCCATACCGACGGTCGCGACGTGATGGGCCTCATGGCTCTCTACGGCGAGTGCGGCGAGGACATCATCTTCCGCGTTTCGGGCGTGGATGAGGCCTCCTGCGTCACGTCGATCAGAAACCTCTCCCTCTAAACGCAACAATGTGACAAAGGGGCTGTCCCCTTGTCACACCTGTTTCATATGGGAAACTTTTTCGAAAACTGAATAGGGACCCTTTCCAAAAAGTTAACCACGTGCTAGTTTACTGTAGCGAACATAGACGTGGTTAACTTTTGCTGCGTCGATGTTGAGGACGAACTGACGTTAGGAGCACACTCATGTCTTGCGGACCGCAGATGCCGGCCATGCCGCTTTCGATGGTGAAAGCGGGCGAAACCGTGCACGTGTCTCGTGTAAAGGGCAATGAGGACATGAAGCACCACCTCAAGGACCTCGGCTTTGTCGAGGGCAGTGAGGTTCACGTGGTGAGCTCGAGTGGCGCCAATATCATCGTCACCGTGCTGGGCGCACGCTTTGGTATCGATACCAAGGTCGCCATGCACATCATGACCGTCGGTTAGTCCGCAGCATTTCATTAAAACCGAAAGGGGGACAAGAGGATGAAGACGTTGGGTGACGTTAAGGTGGGCGAGAGCTCTACCATCGTCAAGCTTCACGGCGAGGGCGCGCTTCGCCGTCACCTTATGGACCTGGGCCTCATCAAGGGCACTTCGTTCAAGGTCGTTAAGGTTGCACCGCTCGGAGATCCGGTCGAGATCAACGTGCGCGGCTACGAGCTTTCCATCCGCAAGGAGGAGGCTGCCGTCGTCGAGGTCCAGTAAGGGCCCGCGGCAACTATTTATGCAGATAAAGTTAGGTTTTTCTAACTTAAATTTGCAATGTTGAAGCACATTATCCAGCCCGTGCGGAGAAAGCAGCGCGGGCACACAAGGAAGAAGGATTGAATGGCGGATTCTCAGATCCATGTCGCGCTGGCGGGTAACCCCAACTGCGGCAAGACCACGCTTTTCAACCTGATCACCGGCGCCAACGGCTACGTTGGCAACTGGCCCGGCGTCACGGTTGAGAAAAAGGAAGCCAAGCTCCTGAGTGACAAGAACGTCACGATTACGGACCTCCCCGGCATCTACTCGCTTTCCCCCTACAGCCCCGAGGAGCAGTGCTCGCGCGACTACCTCATGAGCGGCGAGCCCGATGTGGTCGTCCAGGTTGTCGATGCCACCAACCTCGAGCGCAACCTATACCTGGCGCTTCAGGTCATCGAGACCGGCCTGCCTGTGGTCGTCGCCCTCAACATGGCCGACTTGGTCGAGAAGAACGGCGACAAGATCGACACGGACAGGCTCTCCAAGAAGCTCGGCTGCCCGGTCATGATGATCTCGGCCCTTAAGAACAAGGGTATCAAGGAGCTGTTCGAGCAGGTTAAGAAGTCTGCTGCTTCCAAGGGCCAGGTGCCGGAGCACAAGTTCGATTCCTCCATTGAGGATGTCCTGACGCACATCGAGAACAACCTGCCGGCGAGCGTTCCCGCCAACAAGCGTCGCTACTACGCTGTCAAGCTGTTTGAGCGCGACGCGGACGCCTGCAAGCTTATCAACCTCACCAAGGAGAAGGCCGCTCGCGTTGAGCAGCTGGTTGCCCAGTGCGAGCAGGATTGCGACGACGACGCCGAGTCCATCATCACCGGCGAGCGCTATGGCGTCATTGCCCACATCATCGACGAGTGCATGACCAAGGCTCCTGCCAAGATGAGCACCTCCGAGAAGATCGACCGCGTGGTTACCAACCGTATCCTGGGCCTGCCGATCTTTGTGGTCATCATGTTCTGCGTGTACTACATTGCCGTTTCTACCCTGGGCGGCACGGTGACCGACTTCACCAACGACCAGCTCTTCGGCACCGACGGTTGGTACGTGCTCGGTCAGGGTCGCGATGCGTATGATGCGGCTGTCGAGGCTGTGGGTGAGGACGCTGCCGATTCGATTGACCCGGCGGAGTACGGCCCCTATGTCCCGGGTATCACCACCGTGGTGCACGACGCCCTCGTGGCGGGCGGCACCGAGGACGGTGGCCTGGTCGATTCGCTGGTCTGCGATGGTATCGTCGGCGGCCTGGGCGCCATCTTTGGCTTTGTGCCGCAGATGTTCCTGCTCTTTGTGATGCTGTCTTTCCTGGAGGACTGCGGCTACATGGCGCGCGTCGCCTTCATCATGGACCGCGTGTTCCGCCGCTTTGGCCTGTCCGGTAAGTCGTTCATCCCGATGCTCGTGTCCTCGGGTTGCGGCGTCCCCGGCGTCATGGCCACCAAGACCATCGAGAACGAGAAGGACCGCCGTATGACGGTCATGACCACCACGTTTATTCCCTGTGGCGCTAAGCTGCCGATCATTGCCCTGCTCATGGGTTCCATCATCGGCGATTCTTCCACCACCGCCGCGTGGATCAGCCCGCTCTTCTACTTCCTGGGCGTCTTTGCCGTCATTGCTTCGGGCCTCATGCTCAAGAAGACCAAGCTCTTCGCCGGTCGCCCGACGCCGTTTGTTATGGAGCTTCCTGCCTACCACTTCCCGGCGATCCGTTCTTGGGCGCTGCACGTGTGGGAGCGCTGCTGGGCCTTTATCAAGAAGGCCGGTACGGTCATCTTCGCGTCCACCGTCGTCGTTTGGTTCCTCTCCAACTTTGGCAGCTACAACGGTTCCTTTGGCTTCCTGCCTGCGATGGACGGCATCCCCGAGGAGTTCATGGATTACTCCGTGCTCGCCATGCTCGGCAACCTGGTCGCTTGGATCTTCGCCCCGCTCGGCTTTAGCACCTGGCAGGCCACCGCGCTGACCGTCTCCGGCCTCGTGGCTAAGGAGAATGTCGTCGCTACCGCCGGCTCGCTGCTCTCCGTCGCCGATGCTGGCGAGACCGACCCGAGCCTGTGGACCGCGTTTGCGGGCATGTTCCCCACCATGGGTGCTTGCGTGGCCTTTGGTGCCTTCAACCTGCTGTGCGCTCCGTGCTTTGCCGCCATGGGCACTATCCGCAACCAGATGGACTCCGGCAAGTGGACCGCGATTGCCATCGGCTACGAGTGCGCCTTCGCTTGGGTGATCGGCCTGTTCATCAACCAGTTCTACAACCTGTTTGTGTTGGGCCAGTTTGGTATTTGGACGATTGTAGCCATCGTGCTGCTGGTTGCGATGCTCTTCCAGATCTTCCGTCCCATGCCCAAGCATGCATGGACCGACGAGGACGAGACCAACACTGCTTCCGCCGCAGTTTCCGCTTAAGTCCGAATAAGGATTAGCCCCTTTCCACGAGCCCGGGTGTCCCAGCGACACTCGGGCTTTTTGGTGAGGGAGATGTGGCGTTTCCGCAGATAAAACCGACCAAAATATACCTGTCCCTTTTTGGCAGGTGGAGAATGGGGTAAAGTAAGTGGTGGTTAACTAGAGGAGGCTTGCTATGGCACCTATCGATATTGTTGTACTGGCTGTTATCGGCATTGCGTTTGTCGCCGTGTGCGTGCGCATTTATCGCAAGGGCACCTGCGCCGACTGCGCTCAAGGTGGCGTTTGCACAGGACATTGCTCCAACAAAAAGACCTGCGCCGCACTTAAGGGCGTAGACAAAATCGCCGAAGACTTGGGCCGCGGTATCAAATAAAGGTCCAGGCACCCAAGCGTCCCGCGAGCATCCGTTCGCGGGGCGCTTTGCACATTTGGGGGAGAGCGCGGCGAGTTGAAGAGTGATTTTGGGGTATCGTTACCTGTACTGTTAATTGGCAACTTATCTATAACGGAGTAACCCCATGAGCGCTCGCGTAACCATGAAGGACATAGCCGCCGAGCTTGGCGTTTCCATCAATACCGTGCATAAGGCCCTGACGGGCAAGGCCGGCGTGAGCGAATCCGTGCGTGCCAAGGTGAATGCCAAGGCCGAGGCCATGGGCTACCATCGCAACACAAGTGCTTCGAGCCTGCGCCGCAAGGATATCAACTTGGTGTTTTGCCTGCCCCGCGCATCGCGCGAGGGGGCGTACTTTTTCCGTTACCTTTGGGAAGGCTGCAACCGCTTTGAGCAGGAGGTCATCGATCAGGGCATTACGGTTGAGCGCGTTGAATTTGGCGTGGGCGGCTACGCCGATGCGCTCGAGCAGATTGATGAGCGTCTGCAGATAGGGGAGAAGATTGATGGCCTGCTTGCCTATGTTCCGGGCGATGATCGCGCGACCGAACTCTTGAGGCAGATTGCCGAGGCGGGCGTGACAATCGAGCTCGTAGACGGCGACCGCCCGCACCTCGATCGCCTGGGTGCCAGTCTGGCGGACTATTCCGCGGCGGGCAGTCTTATGGCAGAGCAAGCGGCAAATCTGGTCCACGCTTCTGGGGCTGACGCCCGCGTGCTCCTGTTGGCGGGCGACCCCTATACCGATTCACACTACCTGACCGCCCGCGCCTTTCATAATTACCTGCGCGAACACGATATTCCATGGCAGGTTGAGGACCTTGCCGGCGCCCATGCGCAAGTCAAACAGCTCGAGCGTGAGCTTGAGCAGCGCTTGAGTGCGCCGGATGCTCCCGAGCTCATCTGTAGCGTTTTTGCCGTTGGTTCCGAGGTGGTCGCCGACGCGCTTGTTTCAAGCGGCAAGGCCGGCAAGGTCATGGTAATCGGCAACGACCTGTTCCCCGAGAGCGCCTTGGCCTTGCGCCGTGGCATCTTTACCAATATTGTCTATAAGGACCCGGTGAGCTTGGCTTACCGTGGCGCCAAGACCTTGGGCGAGTATCTGCTGTGGGGTAAAACTCCGGCGGAGCCCGTGCAGAAGGGTGCTGTGGAGATGGTGTTTGCCAGCAACGTCGACCGCTACTGCGAGCTTGCGGGAATTTAGCCGTTTGGTCAGGTACCCCCTCTCGCGACGTGCATTTTTTGGAGTATTCAGCAATGGCGTGTCCCGAAAGAGGCTAGGACGACTGTTTTAAGTGCCCCCGATGGCGTAATTCGCCATCGGGGGCACTTATTTATGCCGATTGGGCGCAATATGAGCATCAGATAGGGCTTCGAAGACGGTGCGCGGTGCGCTCCGATGCTGAATACTCCCAAAAATGCACGGCGGAACATGACCCACCTGGCCAAAGCGCTCAAGTTCGGTATGCGGGGACGCCTGCCAATTCGCAAAACATACAAGTTACGGCTCCAGTAACCGTTGAACGGGCAAAATCGACCGTTCACCCCATGGTGGTTAGGTGAACGTTCACCTTTTAAGTCGCAATGAATTAGTATAGTGAACGTTCACCTAGAGGATAACGAGCGCATCGTGCGCCCGCTCCGCCAACAAAGGGGTTGTTTGATGAAAAACTTCATGGACGATCAGGATTTCCTGCTGAGCACCAAAACCGGTGAGGAGCTGTTCCACAACTTTGCCGAGGGCATGCCCATCGTTGACTACCACTGCCACATTTCTCCCAAGGAGATCTGGGACGACAAGCGTTTTGAGAACATCACCGAGGTTTGGCTGGGCGGCGACCACTACAAGTGGCGCCTAATGCGTGCCAACGGCGTCGACGAGCGCTTCATTACCGGCGATGCCCCTGCTCGCGAGAAGTTCCAGAAGTGGGCCGAGACCCTGGGCCGCTGCGTGGGCAACCCCGTCTTTGAGTGGAGCCACCTGGAGCTTAAGCGTTACTTTGGCTACGAGGGCGTCCTGAACGGCAAAACCGCTCAGGAGGTCTGGGACCTTGCCAACGCCAAGCTCGCCGAGGCCAGCTTTACCTGCCGCAACCTCATCAAGCAGTCCAACGTCCGCATGATCTGCACTACCGACGACCCCGCCGACAGCTTTGAGTGGCACAAGAAGATTGCCGCCGACGACAGTTTTGACGTTCAGGTCGTTCCCGCCATGCGCCCCGATGCCGCCCTGCGCATCGAGCGTGGCCAGGAGTTCGCCGACTACTGCAAGCATCTCTCCGAGGTTGCTGGCGTTGAGATCAGCGACTTCGAGGGCATGAAGGCTGCCATCTCCAAGCGCTACGACGTTGCCCACGAGCTGGGCTGCCGCGCTTCCGACCACGCGCTCGACTACGTTATGTACGTTCCGGCCACCGCCGACGAGATCGAGGCCATCTTTGCCAAGGGCCTTGCCGCCGAGCCGCTTACCGAGGACGAGGTCCTCAAGTACAAGACGGCCTTTATGCGGTTCGTCGCCGGCGAGTATGTCCGCCTTGGCTGGGCCATGCAGCTGCACTTTGGCTGCAAGCGTGACAACAACCGCGCTATGTTCGCCAAGCTCGGTCCCGATACCGGCTACGACTGCATCTCCAACTACACGCCGTCCGACCAGCTGGCCGATTTCCTCAACTCCATCCAGGAGGCCACGGGTCTGCCCAAGACCATTCTGTACAGCCTGAACCCCATCGACAACACCATGATCGATACCGTGATGGGCTGCTTCCAGGAGGCTCCGACCGCCGGTAAGATTCAGAACGGCTCTGCCTGGTGGTTCAACGACAACGAGATCGGTATGCGCGAGCAGCTCACGGCTCTGGCTAACGAGGGCGTGCTGGGCAACTTTGTGGGCATGCTTACCGATTCCCGCTCCTTCCTGTCCTACCCGCGTCACGAGTACTTCCGTCGCGTGCTGTGCGGCGTGATCGGCGAGTGGGTCGAGCAGGGCAAGTATCCGGCCGACATGGAGCTGCTGGGAGCCATCGTGCGCGACATCAGCTACAACAACGCGGTCCGCTACTTTGGCTTTGACCTGGATACCGTCGAGGCCTAAACCCGCATCGAATCACACCGAACTCGGGAGCGCCGTTGCCACACGCGGCGCCCCCGTTTTGCCTGCACGCTAACGGCTATCTAAGGAGAGACATAGATGGAGAACATCAGCTACGAGACGCTCGAGAAGATCGGCTACAAGGGCTACCTGCTGCCCAAGGACGCGCCCGAGAAGGTTTTGCAGTTTGGCGAGGGCAATTTCCTGCGCGCCTTTGTCGACCGCTTCTTTGACATGGGCAACGAGGCAACCGGCTGGAACGGTAAAGTCGTCATGGTCCAGCCCATCAGTGGCGCCTTTGGCTTTGCCGATGGCATCAATGCCCAGGACGACCTGTACACCGTGATGGTGCGCGGCAAGGAGAGCGGCAACACGGTCGACGAGTCCCGTGTGATCAGCGCCTGCAGCCGCTGCCTCAATCCGTATCGCGAGGACGACTACCGCGCCATGATGGAGGTCGCCGTCTCCGACGATTTGGAGATTATCGTCTCCAACACCACCGAGGCCGGCATTGCCTACGATCCGTCTTGCAAGGCCGACGACATGCCGCCCGCGAGCTTCCCCGCCAAGCTTGCCCAGGTGCTCCACACCCGCTGGGCCGCCGGCAAGCCGGGCGTCATCGTGCTCGCCTGCGAGCTCATCGACCATAATGGCGAGGAGCTGCTGCGCATCATGAACCAGTACGTGAGCGACTGGGGCTGGGAGGACGAGTTTGCGCAGTGGATGGCCAACGACTGCACCGTCTGCACCACGCTCGTCGACACTATCGTCCCCGGCCGCATCCGCGACCCCAAGGAGGTCGCTGCCGTGGCCGAACGCCTGGGCTACGAGGATCCCTTCCTGGCCGTGCGCGAGCCCTTCCAGATGTGGGGCATCCAGGGCGACGAGTCGCTTGCCGAGAAGCTTCCCTTCGTGAAGGCCGGCCTGCCGGGCGTCTTTGTGACCCCCGATGTCACCCCGTACAAGAAGCGCAAGGTCCGCATCCTCAACGGCGCCCACACTGCCTTTGTTCCGGGCTCCTGGGTTGGCGGCTTTGACATCGTGCGCGATTGCATGCATGACGAGACCGTTCGCGGCTTCATGAACACCATGCTCTACGACGAGGTCATCCCGACGCTTGCCGCCGATCTGGATGTCGAGGACTGCAAGGCCTTTGCCGCCGCCGTCGAGAACCGCTTCGACAACCCGTTTATCGACCACGCGCTGCTCTCCATTTGCCTCAACTCCACGGCCAAGTGGCGCGCTCGCGATCTGCCCACGCTCAAGGACTATGTTGCCGAGACCGGTAGCCTGCCCAAGTGCCTGGCCACGAGCCTCGCTACGCTCATTGCCTTCTATACGCAGGAGCTTGTGTCCCGCGAGGGCGATGGCCTGCACCTGCGCCGTGCCGATGGCACCGAGTACACCGCTCAGGACGACGCCTTCGTGCTCGATTTCTACGCCGCCCACGCCGGTGCAGACGATGCTGAGCTGGTGCATGACGTGCTCACCAACGAGCAGATGTGGGGCGAGGACCTTACGCAGATCACCGGCCTCGAGGAGTTTGTCGTCAACGCGCTCACCGTCGTGCGCGTCGAGGGCGCCAAGCAGGCATTTGCCAACGCCCAGGCCTAAATCCTTCTGTGCGCCCGCCGGGCAACTGGCGGGCGCCCGCTGACTTCTGCTCAACCTGTAGGGTTAGGACCATTTGTAATGAACACTATCCAGATCAATCCGGCCGACAACGTGATCGTCGCGCTGTCGCCGCTTGCCAAGGGCACCGCCGTCGCGGTTCCCGGGGTGGGCGAGGTCGTTGCCGCGGAGGATATTCCGCAGGGCCACAAGATGGCCGTGCGTGCCATTGCGGCGGGGGAGGACGTCGTCAAGTACGGTCTTCCTATCGGTCACGTGACGGGCGACATCCAGCCCGGTCAGTGGCTTCATACGCATAACGTCAAGACCAACCTTTCGGGCGAGGTCGAGTACGCTTACAATCCGACGCATCCGGTCGTTGAACTGGTTGAGCCCGAGACCTTTATGGGCTTCCGCCGCGCTGACGGCCACGCCGCCACGCGCAACGAGCTGTGGATCATTCCCACGGTCGGCTGCGTCAACGAGGTCGCACGTGCCATGTGCGAGCAGGCTCAGGATCTGGTCGAGGGCTCGCTGGAGGGCGTTTACTACTTCCCGCATCCCTTTGGCTGCTCGCAGACCGGTGCCGACCATGCCCAGACGCGCCGTCTGCTGGTGGCGCTCTCGCGTCACGCAAACGCTGCGGGTGTGCTGTTCCTGTCCCTCGGTTGCGAAAACTGCACGCACCAGCAGGTACTCGACGAGCTCGGTGACTTCGATCGCGAGCGCGTTCGATTCCTCGCCTGCCAGGATGTAGCCGACGAGCAGGTCGAGGGTCACAAGATCCTGTCCGAGCTTGCCGACCTGGCCAAGCAGGCCAAGCGTGAGCCCATTCCTGCCTCCGAGCTGGTCATTGGCCTTAAGTGCGGCGGCTCTGACGGTCTTTCGGGCATTACCGCCAACCCCACGATCGGTCGCGTGAGCGATATGGTTGTCGCCCGCGGCGGCACGTCGGTGCTCACCGAGGTTCCCGAGATGTTTGGCGCGGAGAGCATTCTGCTCGATCGCTGTGAGAGCCAGGACGTCTTTAACGCAGCTGCCGACATGCTCAACGGCTTTAAGGACTACTTTATCAGCCACGGCGAGGTCGTCTATGAGAACCCGAGCCCCGGCAACAAGGATGGCGGCATTACCACGCTCGAGGACAAGAGCTGCGGCTGCGTGCAAAAGGGCGGATCTGCCCCCATCGTCGACGTGCTGCCGTATGCCGGTCAGGCTACCAAGCATGGCCTGAACATGCTGTGCGGCCCGGGTAACGACATGGTATCCACCACGGCCCTGACGGCTGCCGGCTGCCACGTAATCCTGTTCTCGACCGGCCGCGGCACGCCGTTTGGCGCACCGGCGCCTACACTCAAGGTGTTCACCAACCAGCGTCTGTGCGACCACAAGGCCAACTGGATGGACTTTAACGCCGGCGTGGTCGCCACGGGCGAGCGTACGCTCGACGAGGCTGCCCACGACCTGTACCAGCTGGTGCTAGAGACGGCGAGCGGCAAGCTTACGAGTGCCGAGCGCCGCGGCTGTCACGAGATCAGCATCTGGAAGGACGGCGTCTGCCTGTAGCGGTAAATGGGTTCGCATAGGGCGCTATTGACCATGGCCCCGTCGGGAGTGTTCCCGGCGGGGCCATGTTTGTTCTGTCTGTTCGGGCGTGTCTTCCTGAGGGTACGGGAGCGGCGAAAACAATAAACGTTCACCTAATCGACCTCAAATTTAAACCCACTCAATACCCATGTAATCGTGATTTTTTTCAAGTCAGATGTCCGTTTAACGGCAAAAAACGACCGTTCAAGGATAATATACAAGTGAACGTTCACCTATCATACGCAATCGCGCATAATCTAGCTAAACGTTCACCCTACGAGTGGGCGATATGCAGACAGACATCGGTATGGACTCCAATGTCTTGTTACAAGACAATCGAGAAAAGAGAGGGAGCTCGATGACTAACAAGATCGGTAAAAAGCGCAAGATCACATTCTGGACGCGCTTGGGCTTTGGTATGGGCGGCATGCTCAACTCCGGTGCCCTGAGCTTTACGCACAGCTACATGGTGCTGTTCCTGTCCACGGAGTGCGGTCTGTCCGCAGGCGAGGCTGCGCTGATCAGCTCGTTCGCCATCTATCTCAACGCCATTCTGTGCCCGCTCATGGGCTTTGTGGCCGATAACTTCTACGCTACCAAGATCGGCCGCATCTTTGGCCGCCGCCGTTTCTGGATCTTGCTGGCTATCCCGATGATGGTCGCCGAGCCGCTCATCTTTGTGGCTACGCCGTTTGGTTTCCCGTACTACTTTGTGTTGTACCTGATCTACAACGTCGCGTACACGTTCTGCACCGCCAACCTGTCGCCGCTTACCATCGAGATGACCGATGACTTCAAGGAGCGTACGTACCTCACCGGCTACAAGCACCTCTTTGGTAACGCCGCCGGCTTCCTGATGGCAGCACTCGTCGGCTTTGGCTTTGGCACCTTCGGCGAGACCAACCCGTTCAGCTACTTCATTATTGCTACGATTAACGCTTCGGTCATGGCAATCTCGCTGCTGTGCGTGTACCTGTCCACGTGGGAGCACACCCCCGAGGAGGTCGCTCAGGAGAAGATCGAGAGCGTCGGCGAGGGTATCAAGAAGTTTTTCATCGACGTTATCTCTACCTTCCGCAACAAGTCCTTCCGCAAGGTCCTGTATGCGCAGGTCTCCACGAAGCTCGCCGCTGCCTGCTGGTCTGCGTGCCTGTCCTTCTTCATCGTCTACTGTCTGCAGATTCCTAAGTCCTACGAGTCCGTGATGGAGATGCCCGGCAAGGTCGTCGCTATCGTCTGCACCGCCATCTGGGTCGCCCTCATGGCCAAGAAGGGCTTCCACAAGTCTTGGTACCTGGCAAACGTCGGTTGCGCCGCGTGCATCATCGCCTACAACTACTTCGCCTTTGGTCAGATTAACGGCACCTCCACGGTCGCCATCGCCATGATCGTCTACCCCATCATCTTCGCCATCTGGAAGTTCTTCTACGTTGGCTTCCAGTATCTGCCCGATGTTCTGCTCAACTACATCCCCGATGTCGATGAGCTCATCACCCTGCGTCGTCGCGAGGGCATCTACAGCTCCGCACAGCAGCTCTGCCAGCAGATCGCCCAGGCTGTTGCCGTCAACGTATGGGCTATCGTCCTTGCTGCCTCCGGCTTCATTCAGACCGCCGGCAACAGCGACGCCGTGACCCAGCCCGCCACCGTGCCTCTGTACATCTGCGGCTACATGCTCATCGGCTGCGCCGGCTTCTTCCTGCTCGCGGCCGTCCTTGCCCGCGGCATCAAGATTGACAAGGAGCAGTGCGACATCCTTTGCGACGAGATCCACCGTGTCAAGGAGGGTGGCAAGATGGCCGACGTCAAGCCCGAGGTCAAGGCGCTTTGCGAGGAGCTCTCCGGCTTTAAGTACGAGGACTGCTTCGCCCACAACAATGTTGGCTTCCAGGACGGCAGCGTAATTCCCGCCGAGTAGGGCAGGCGCATCGTCCAAACCACAGGGCCGTGCCACCGGAGATCCACCGGCGGGTACGGCCCTTTTTTAAAAACGAGTAGTATGAATTTCTGATTACATTTGAGGGAGAGACCCATGGAGACGAACGTTATCTGGCGCAATGCCCGCGCGGCCGTTATCGAGCTCGACGATGGCGGCTACTTTACCTGTGCCGATACGTGGGAGATCTTTGTCAACGATGAGCCCGCCGGTACCACGAATACGGTCGAGACCTATGTCGATGGCCTGACCCCCGGCAAGCGCAACCTGATCCGCTTTGTCTGCGGCGAGCGCGAGTTGAGCGTAGGCGTCACCACGCCGGCGGAGCCCTTTACCATCAACGTTCGCGACTGCGGAGCCAAGGGCGATGCCGAGCACGATGACACCACCAACATTCAGGCTGCCATCATGGCCTGCCCCAAGGGCGGGCGCGTGCTGATCCCCGCCGGCAACTACCGCATCAAGTCCCTCTTCCTTAAGAGCAATATCAACATCGAGCTTGCCGAGGGCGCGGTGCTGCTGGCCCGTCACGACCGCGCGGCGCTTGCCTACATTCCGGGCACGGTCACGGGCGACGAGGGCGCCGGGTATGCCGGCACCGACATGCTGCCCCTGGGCCGCTGGGAAGGCGAGAGCTTCTCGACCTACTGTTCGACCTTTACGGGCCTGAGCGTGCACGACGTGTGCATCTATGGCCGCGGCGCCATCGACGGCCAGACCGATTTTGCCGAGGACAACTGGTGGAACAAGGACTTTAAGAACATCTTCCGTCCCGAGGAGGGCCGCGAGATCGCCCGCCCGCGCATGATCTTCCTGTCCGAGTGCGAAAACGTGAGTCTTGCCGGCTTTACCGTGCGCAACAGCCCGGCGTGGAATATCCATCCCATTCTGTGCGAGCACGTCGATGCCCTGTGCCTGTCCATCGAGGGTCCCAAGAACTCCCACAACACCGACGGTTTCGATCCCGAGAGCTGCGGTTTTGTCCGCATCCTTGGCTGTCAGTTCTCGGTGGGGGACGACTGCATCGCCATCAAGAGCGGCAAACTGGGCATTGAACCCGAGCTCCGTCCCGCCACGCACGACGTGCTGATCTCGCACTGCTACATGCACGACGGCCACGGCGCCGTGGTGCTGGGATCCGAGGCCGCCGGCGGCATCAAGGACCTCACCGTGAGCAAGTGCCTCTTTGAGCGCACCGACCGCGGCCTGCGCGTCAAGACACGCCGCGGACGCGGCAAGGACGCCGTCAACGAGGGCATCACCTTCGAGCACATTCGCATGGATAAGGTGCTCACGCCCTTCGTGGTCAACTCGTTCTACTTCTGCGACAAGGACGGCAAGACCGACTACGTGCGGTCTCGCGAGGCGCTGCCCGTCGACGACCGTACGCCCGGCTTTGGCGCCACGACGTTTTGCGATATCGAGGCCATCAACTGCCATGCGGCCGCGGCCTATATCACGGGCCTTCCCGAGAGCAAGGTGACGCGCCTGACGTTCCAGGATGTCCATGTGACCTTTGCCGCCGATGCCGAGCCCTTTGTGCCGGCCATGGCCTGCGGCGTGGAGCCCATGGTGCGCCAGGGCATCATCGCGCAGAACGTGAAAGTCCTCGACCTGCAGAACGTGCGCATCGAGGGTCAGGATGGCGACGAGCTGCAGCTGCAAAACGTCGACAAGGTTATCCACGCGTAGGGTAGTGCTCCTGCACAAGTGAATACGGCATGTTGAGGCGTGCGACGGTCGGGTCTGCCCGGCTGTCGCACGCAATCTATAGGTGCCGGTATTGCACGGTGGGTGTTCTGTGACAGAAAGCGTAATGACAGATGAGTGGTAAAGAACAGCTCTTTGAGGTATCGCTCGAACGCGAAGGCGCGTATCGCAGCATTTCGGCGGCGCTCGAGGCGGCGGAGCGGTGTGTGCCCGATGCGACCGTGCCGGTGCGCGTGCTGGTGGCGCCGGGTGAGTACCGCGAACGGGTCGAAATTCGTCGTCCGCATGTGACGCTCGAGGGCGAGACGGCCGACAGCGTGCGTATCGTGGGAGGCCTGGGTGCCAAGATGCCTTCGGAAGATGGTAGCGGCCAGGATGGAAGACTCGGCACCTTCCGTACGTACACGGTGCTGGTCGATGCCGACGACGTGACGCTTGCGGGTCTAACAATCGAAAACAACGCCGGTGATGGGCGCGAGGTCGGCCAGGCGATTGCCCTGTATGCCGATGGTGACCGCCTGGTTGTCGATGTCTGCTGCATTAAGGGACACCAGGACACGCTCTTTTTGGGGCCGCTGCCGCCGCGCGAGGCCAAGCCGGGCGGCTTTATAGGCCCCAAGCAGTTCGCCCCGCGCCGCGTGGGGCGGCAGTATTTTCGACGTTGCCGGATCGAGGGCGATGTCGACTTTATCTTTGGCGGCGCGCGTGCCTACTTTGAGGGGTGTGAGATTCGCTCGCTCAACCGCGATATGGATGTCAACGGGTATGTAACGGCAGCCTCCACGCCTCAGGGCGAGCCGTACGGATTTGTGTTTCATGGTTGTTCGTTTACAGCCGATGAGGGCATTGCCCCCGGATCGGTCTATCTGGGTCGTCCATGGCGCGAGTGGGCCCAGACCGTTTTGCTCGAATGCTGGCTGGGCCCCCATATTTCACTCGAGGGTTGGTGGGATTGGAATAAGCCAGCGGCACATGACGGCACCCTGTATGCCGGCGGTGCCCTGTTTGGCCCGGCGGGTGATACTGCCGCTTGGGTGCCGTGGGCGCATTGCCTGACCGGTCAGGATTCCGAACGCTATGCGCGTGACCGAGTGCTTGCCGGCACGGATGGTTGGGATCCCGAGGGCGGCGACGGTGATGCGGTAGAGACGGCCGGGCTATCTGCCAATGGCCGCACCGTGCACATCGAGACGTACTACGAGGACGAACCTGCGCTGCGCGCCCGACTGAAGCGCGAGGGGCGCTCGGCCGCATTTACGGGCAAGACTCCCACGGACTTTGAGGCATGGAAGGCTGCGACCAGGACTCGTCTGTACGATATTTTGGGCCTTTCGCTTATGGACCGCGCCCCGATTGAGATTCGTGAACTCAATCGCGTGCGGGTTGCCGGCAGCATCGTGCGTACTCATGCGGTGTTGCAGGTTGAGCACGATGTGTGGATGCCGTTTTACCTGTTGGAGCCGTCCCGCCCCAAGCTTGACGAGCGGGGACTCAAGCGCTGCTATATCTGCCCGCATGGTCACCAGGGGGCGGGTGCTGCAAGCATAGCCGGCGTTGCGGGCGTGCCGGCGGTCGACGATGCCGTGCGTAAGTTCAATTACGACTACGGTCTGCGTTTGGCGCGCATGGGTTACGTGACCGTTTGCCCCGATGCGCGTGGTTGGGGATACCGTCGTGACTGGAAGGGTCAGGGCGACGACGAGAACAGCTACCTGCGCGGTACGTGTCTGAATCAAGCACGTATGGCCGAGCCGCTGGGTCTTTCGGTCGCGGGCCTCAACGCCTGGGACAACATGCGCTTGATTGATTACTTGGAGACACGCGGTGACATTGCCATGGACGACCTGGGCTGCTTTGGTTTTTCGGGCGGCGGTTACATGACGTTGTACCTGTCCGCGCTCGACCCGCGCGTGCGCAAGGCGTTTGTCTCGGGCTATCTGTACGGCGTTGATGATTCGCTACTGCACCTCAACGGCAATTGCAGCTGCAATTACACGCCTGGACTCTGGCGTCTGCTCGACATGGGCGACATTGCATCGCTTGTCGCGCCACGGCCGCTCTTGGTTCAGAGCTGCGAGAAAGACCATCTCAACGGCGCCCGCGGGCTTGCGAACGTAGACGAGCAGCTCGATATCGTTCGCGACGCCTACGCGCTGCTGGGCAAGGACGAAAACCTTCTGCACGAGGTCTGCCCGGGTGGACACCACCTGGGCGTGGCGCATCTTGCCGAGGATATCGAATGGCTCGATTCGCAAGTTGCGGAATACGCCCACGCATAGTCCCTCGGTATGTTGTGAATGAACGGTATGTACCTGTATGACCGCCGGTGTGCGGGTGAGGAGAAGAATATGGAAACGAAAAACTTGAGCGAATCGACCGTCTGCTGCTTTGGCGATTCGACCACCTGGGGCGATAACGGATGCGGCGGGGGAGGCAACGACATCTCTTGGACCTCGCACCTGGGTGCGCTGCTGGGCGGCGCTACGATCGAGAACTTTGGTATTAAGGGTTCGCGTATTGCCGTCAAGGCCGACCGTAGCGATTCGTTTGTTGAGCGCTTGGACGGCATCGATCACACGGCAGATATCTGCATCGTCTTTGGCGGCGTTAACGACTTTAGCCGTAACGTGCCGCTGGGAGAGCTGGGCAGCACGGACGTGCACGAGTTCTACGGTGCGCTCGACTACCTGATCCGCACCATCACGGCGCGCTCGCCTCAGGCAAAGCTGATGTTTATGACGCCGTGCAAGACGAGCGGCAAACACGAGAAGGATATTCCGGCAAGCAACGAGGCCAACCATCTGGGCCTGACGCAAGACGCCTATGTGCGCGCGATGCTGGAGGTCTGCGATCGCTACTCGGTGCCGGTGATCGACCTGTATGCGCAAAGCGGCATCAGCCCGTTTTTGCCGGAGCACCGCGAGCTCTACATGCCGGACGGTCTGCATTACAGCCCTGCCGGCTATGAGCGCCTGGCGCATCGCATCGCTGCGGGCCTCACCGCCGTTTGCCGTTAAAAGTTTGCCGTTCACGGGGATTATAGGGTTAACGTTAACCCTATAATCCCCGTTCGCGTTACACTGGGGGAAACGTTCACCCATCAATAACGTCAGAGGGGACAGCAATGGGTTGCAATCAGATTCTGGACCGTTATATCGAGCAGTTGATCGAGACCTCTACGCCTCAGGCGCCGGCCTGGAATATCGAAAAGCTTCGCGCCGGCAAGGAGAACACCTGGAATTACATTGACGGCTGCATGATCAAGGCGCTCATCGAGCTGTACGAGATCACCGGCGAGCAGCGTTACCTGACCTTCGCCGACGACTATATCGACTTCTTTGTCCAGGATGACGGCACCATCAAGCATTACGATCCCCAGGAGTACAACCTCGACAACGTCAACGCGGGCAAAACCCTCTACAAACTCTATGACCTGGTGGGCAAGCCCAAGTACCGTGCCGCCATGGATACCATCTACCGTCAGCTCGAGACCCAGCCGCGTACCAAAGAGGGTGTGTTTTGGCACAAAGCCGTCTACCCCAACCAGATCTGGCTCGACGGCATGTACATGGCGCAGCCGTTCTACATGCAGTACGAGCTGAGCTTCCACAACCGCCGTGCCTGCTCGGATAGCTTCCATATGTTCCAGGTGGTGCACGACCTGATGCGCAACCCCCTCAACGGCCTGTACTATCACGCCTACGACGCGAGCCGCAAGCAGTTCTGGTGCGATCCCGTCACCGGCCTTTCGGCCAACTTCTGGCTGCGCGCCGAGGGCTGGTTCGCCATGGCGCTCATCGATACCTGGGAGCTCATGCCGCCCTCGATGTCGGCCGAGAAGGACGAGATCCGCAAGATGTTCCACGACCTGATCGACGCCATGCTGCCGTATCAGGACGAGAAGACCGGTATGTGGCACCAGGTCATCAACCTGCCCAATATCGCCCCCAACTATCTGGAGGAGTCGGGCAGCGCCATCTTTGCCAACGCCATCATGAAGGGCGTGCGTCTGGGCGTGCTGGGCGAGCGCTACTACCAGTACGGCCGCCGTGCGTTTGACGGCATCTGCGACACGTGCCTGTCCGAGCGCGACGGACAGCTGGCGCTCGACAACATCTGCCTGGTGGCGGGTCTTGGCAACACCGCGCACCGCGAGGGCACGTTTGGCTACTACATGAGCGAGCCCGTCGTCAAAAACGACGCGAAGGGCGTGGCGCCGCTGGTGCTCGCCTATATCGAGACTATGCATCATGACAAGTTGGCCGGTAAGCGCGATCCGCTCGCCCCTTCGGGCGTGTGCTCCATCGATGACCCGTTTGGCGGCTACACGCCGGGCATCAATGCTCATAAGGGGCGTGAATAGCGTGGGGGCCATTACTCCGGGCGTGCGTTTACACGACCTTCCGCAGGGGACCGTCGAGGAACGCATTCGCATGGCAGGAGAGCTGGGCTTTTCGTGCATTCAGCTGCCGAGCAAGGTGCTCTACGCATCAATGGGAATCGATCGATGCGGTCTGACCCGCGAGCTCGCCGAGCATTTGCGTGCGGTGCTCGATGAGGCGGGCGTTTCGGTCGCCGTGCTCGGCTGTTATAAGAATCTGGCGACGCCCGATCGACAACAGCTCACGGATAACTTTGCCGAGTACGAGGCGTGCTTGAACTTTGCTCAGATGCTCGGCGGCTGTCCGGTTGGCACCGAGACCGGTCGTCCCAATGCGCAGAACTGCGTTGCTGACGACCGTATGACCGACGAGGCACTCGATGCGTTTATGGATGGACTCGCGCGCGTCTGCGAGTGCGCCGAGGCCGTGGGTGGGCAAATACTGATCGAGCCCGGCTGGAACGAGACGGTCAACACGCCAGATCGCTGCCGTGAGGTGCTGGAGCGCGTCCCGAGCCCGGCGCTCGGCGTGATCTACGACCCGGTGTCGCTGCTGCATCCCAGCGTCGTTGGCGAGGCGCAGGAAATCACCGCGCGTATGCTCTACTTATGCGGCAGTAAGATCCGCGTGCTGCACGCCAAGGATTTTGAGGTCGTCGACAACGAGGACGAAGCCGGCTGGTGCGATGGTACGGGTTCTCGCCTGGTGTGCCACGGCGTGGGCGAGACGGGCCGCTATGACTTTGAGCCCGTGGTGGCCTGGGCGGCTGCCGCCTGTTCGGGGATTCCTTGTGTGGTCGAGAACAGCGTGCCGGCGACGGCGGCTAGCTGCCTGGCGACACTCGAGCGCATGTCCGCTCGCTGCGGGGCTCCGCATCGCGAGATATAGCATTGGCTTTTGCCGTGGCGGCATATTGAGTTTGCTTGACTGGGGGCGGCGGTGAAGGGTTTTTATCGTCGCCTCATTGGATTACATCAAAAAGGGGAGTTGCGTGGCTATCCACATTGTCGAAGAGGCGAATCGTTGCCTAGGTTGCAAAAGGGCGTTCTGCCAGCTTAAAGGCTGCCCGGTGCAGACGCCTATTCCGCAGGTCATTGACTTGTTCAAGCAGCGTCGTCTGGAAGAGGCAGGTGAGCTGCTGTTCCAGAACAACCCCATGAGCGCGGTCTGCTCCATGATCTGCAACCATTCGGGCCAGTGCGAGGGCGCGTGCATTCAGGGCCGCAAGGGCGCACCGGTGCATTTTTCGAGTATCGAGAACTATATCTCGACGGCATATTTGGACCGTAAGGAGTGGAAGCCCGCGCCGTCGTGCGGCAAGCAGGTTGCCGTGGTCGGTTCCGGTCCTGCCGGCATTACCGTGGCCATTAAGATGGCCCAGCTGGGCTGTGCCGTCACGGTGTTTGAGCAACGCCCCGAGATCGGCGGCGTGCTGGAGTACGGCATCCCCGAGTTTCGCCTGCCCCGTGCTCTCGTGCAAAAGTACCGTCACGTGATGTGCTCGCTTGGCGTACGCGTCCGTCCCTCGACCACCATTGGCGGCGCGCTGCATATCGACGACCTGTTGCGCGACGGCTACGATGCGGTCTTTGTCGGTACCGGTACCTGGCGCGCCCGCAAGCTGGGTATTCCCGGCGAGTCGCGTGGTAACGTACTGTTTGGTATCGATTACCTGGTCGATCCCACGAGCGTGGCGATCGGTCAGAACGTGGCGGTTATCGGCGCCGGCAACGTGGCCATGGATGTTGCCCGCACGGCTCTGCGCTCGGGCGCTCACAAGGTTACCGTGTATGCCCGATCGCGCCATATCTCGGCCATCGATGACGAGGTGGAGCTGACCGAGCTTGACGGTGCCGAGATCGTGCGCGGCAAGGCGATTTGCGCCATCGACGATAACGGTCCGGTTTTCGAGACGGCTATCTTTGACGAGGGCGACAACGTGGTGGGCTACGAGGAAGAACTTGACCATGTGCCCGCCGACACGGTTGTGATTGCGGCCTCGCAGGTGCCCAAGGACAAACTGGTGCTTACGACGGGCGGTCTGGAGACCGACCATCGCGGTCTTCTTTCGGTCGATGAGTGCGGCATGACCACCGTGCCTGGCGTCTTTGCCGCCGGCGACGTGGTCAACGGCCCGCTCACCGTGGTCCATGCCGTAGCCGGCGCCAAGCTCGCCGTCGAAGGCATGACCAGCTATCTGGGCCTCTAACCCACCCCGCCCATCAGTTGCGGTGGAATACGGACTGTTTTGGCTGTCAAAGGCCTTATCTACTCCGTATTCCACCGCAACTTTTTGTGGGCTGAGTAAAAGCCGGGGGAGCGTGTACGGTCGGGTACAGCGCAGTTGCTGATACGATAAGTACGTTAGCAACTGCCGCCGAGCGGCTCAAACGAAAGGAACCCTGTATGGAGTCTTCCGCCTACCCGATGCTCTTTAGCCCGATCAAGGTCGGTACGACCGAGGTCAAGAACCGCGTCTTTATGCCGCCGGTGTCCACGAACCTGGCCGATCATGGCTATGTGACCGACGACTTGGCCGATCATTACCGTGCCCGTGCCAAGGGCGGCGTGGGCCTCATCATCACCGAGGTCGTGACGGTCGAGCCCACCTATACCTATCTACCGGGTGACATGTGCTGCTACGACGACACGTTTATCCCTGGCTGGGAAAAGCTCGCCGCGGCCGTCCACGAGTATGGCTGCAAGATCATGCCGCAGCTCTTCCACCCCGCCTACATGGCCTTTAACATTCCGGGCACGCCGCGCCTGATCGCTCCGTCCTTTGTGGGCCCGTCCTATGCCCGCGAGGCGCCGCGCCCCATCACGGTCGATGAGATCCACGAGCTCACGCATCAGTTTGGTGACGCTGCTGTGCGCATGCAGAAGGCCGGTGTCGACGGCGTCGAGGTCCATGCGGCACACGCCCACGGCATGCTCGGCGGCTTTTTGACCCCGCTCTATAACAAGCGCACCGACGAGTACGGTGGCTCGCTCGACGCCCGCATGCGCTTCCTGCTCGAGGTCATCGCCGAGATTCGCGAGCGCTGCGGCAAGGACTTTATCATCGACGTCCGTATCTCGGGCGACGAGTACACCGATGGCGGCCTGACCCTCAACGACATGATCTATGTCTCGCGTCGCTTGGAGAAGGCCGGCGTCGACATGATCCACGTGTCGGGCGGCACTACCATCAAGCGCGGCTCCGCCATTCCCGCCGCCGGCACGCAGCAGGCCTCGCACGCCGCCTGCTCGCGCGAGATCAAAAAGCACGTCAACATTCCCGTTGCCACGGTCGGCCGCATTAACGAGGCATGGATTGCCGAGGAACTGATCGAGGACGGCGCCGCCGACATCTGCATGATGGGCCGTGCCAATCTGTGCGATGCCGAGTTCTGCAACAAGGCGGCTGCCGGCAACGCCGACGAGATCCGTCCCTGCATCGGCTGCCTGCGCTGCCTGAACGGCATCATGTTTGGCAAGCGCATCTCCTGCACCGTCAACCCGGACGTGGAGCGCGACGAGGCCGGCTATGAGCCTGCCGCCGAGGCCAAGAACGTGCTCGTTGTGGGCGCCGGTCCTGCGGGCATGGAGGCAGCCTACATTGCCGCCAAGCGCGGCCACAACGTGGTGCTCGTGGATAAGCAGGACGAGCCGGGCGGCGAGATGCGCATCGCGGCCGTTCCGCCGGCAAAGCAGGAGCTCACGCGCGTGATCAAGTATCAGTACCGTCGCCTGGCCGAGGCCGGCGTCACATGCGTCTTTGGTACCGAGCTGACCGCCGAGGACATCCAGCGCGACTACGCGGGTTACGAGGTTGTCCTGGCTTATGGCGCCGAGCCCATCGCTCCGGCCTTCATGCAGGGCTTTAAGCAGGTTATGACGGCCGACGACCTGCTGGGCGGCAAGGCTTTCCCGGGCAAGAAGATCGTCATCGTGGGCGGCGGCACCGTCGGCTGCGAGACGGCCGATTACCTGGCCCCGTTGGTCAACGACCTGTCGCCGGCCAACCGCGATGTCACCGTCATCGAGATGACCAAGACGCTCGCCGCTAACGAGGGCGGCGCCGGTCGCGCGGTGCTCATCACGCGCATGCTCTCCAAGGGCGTCCACGTGCTGACCGAGGCCAAGGTGACCGAGATCGCCGAGGACACCATCAGTTACGAAAAGGACGGCGAGGTCCACACTATCGCCGATGCCGACACGCTGGTGCTTGCCATGGGCTACCGTCCCAATACCAAGCTGGCCGACGACCTGGCTGCAGCCGGTGTTGCCACCCACGTGCTGGGCGATGCCAACAAGTGCGGCAACATCCGCGACGCCATCGGCGATGGCTACAAGGTCGCCTGCGAGCTCTAGGCTCTTGGCAAATAGGGGAGCGGCCGCCTTGCGGTGACTCAAGCGATAGCCAATCAAATAAGGCGCCGCGACACATAGATTGTCGCGGCGCCTTTTGTCTAGCGGCCTGTTGGGGGGGGGGCGGTGCGCCCCGTGGACCTTATTACAGCCCCAAGATCTCCTTGACCTTGGCGATGATGGCCTCGTCGGTGGCGTTGGCAAAGAAGTACTCCTGGAAGTGCTCACCAGCGAGGGCGCCCTTCACCAGATCCTGATCGATTTCGCCCAGGACGTCGACGAGCGGACGCATGGTCACAGCGCGCACGCCGTCGAGGATCTTCTTGTTGCGCTGCTCGGGCTCAACGCGCTCGGCGGGGTAGCCGTTGCCCGAGCCAAAGCCAAAGAGCTTCTCGAAGGTGTACTCGAGGTTGAGCTCCTGGCCCCAGCCGTTCTTGAGGGCGAAGGGCATGGCGACGGCGTTGCCATCGTTGACCTGGGCAAAGGTGTAGGCATCCAGCGGGTCGGCAACATGGCCGCACAGCACGCCGGGGAAGGAGTTGCAGGCGAGCATAGCGCCCTCGCCGGTGCCGCAACCGGTCACGACGTAGTCGGCAGCGCCGGAGTTGAGCAGCACGGCGGCAAGAATGCCGTTCTGCACGTAGGTGAGGGGCTTGGAGTCGGCGTCGGCATACATGCCATAGTTAAAGACGGTGTGCCCCATGGGCTCGACAACCTTCTTAAGCGCAGCCTCAATCATGGGGTTCTTGGAGTTCTGAGAATTCTCGTTGATCAGAGCGATCTTCATAGGAGTTAACCTTTCTACCAAGCGTTTTTCCTTTTTGTTTCTGTGCGCGGGCGGCGGCTAATCCGACCCGCGATGAGCCACGCGGGCGGTCGGCAGTTAAGTCTGTCGCGAGTTCCGCACGCAAAGGAAAGCACTTAATGTGCTTTCCATCTTGCGCAGGACTGTCCGAGCAGCAGACTTAACTGCCGACCGCCTCGCCCAGTTTCCTTACTGCGGCTGTTTGCCGATGTACGCCAGAATGCCGCCGTCCACGTACAGAATGTGCCCGTTGACGAAGTTCGATGCGTCGGAAGCCAGGAACACGGCGGGACCCTTCAAGTCCTCGGGCGTGCCCCAACGGGCGGCCGGCGTCTTGGCAATGATGAACTGGTCAAATGGGTGGCGGCTGCCGTCGGGCTGCGTCTCGCGCAGCGGTGCGGTCTGCGGCGTGGCGATGTAGCCGGGCCCAATGCCGTTGCACTGGATATTGGCCTCGCCAAACTCGGAGCAGATGTTCTTGGTGAGCATCTTGAGTCCGCCCTTGGCGGCGGCATAGCCGGCGATGGTCTCGCGGCCCAGCTCGCTCATCATGGAGCAGATATTGATGATCTTGCCGTGACCCTTGGCGATCATGCCCGGCAGGCAGGCCTTGGACACGATGAACGGGGCATTGAGGTCGATGTCGACGACGCGACGGAAGTCCTCGGCGCTCATGTCGAGCATCGGGGTGCGCTGGATGACGCCGGCGTTGTTGACCAGAATGTCGGGCGTGGTGCCAAAATCGGCCTCGATCTTGGCGATGAGCTCGGCGACGACGGCCTCGTCGGTGACGTCGGCAACATAGCCGTGAGCATCAAAGCCCAGCTCGCGGTAGTGCTTCTCGGCCTCGGCGACCTTGTCGGCGTGACGGGCGTTAAAGGCGATCCTGGCGCCGGCTTCGCCGAGTGCCTCGGCCATGGCCATGCCGATGCCATAGGTGGCGCCGGTCACGAGCGCGACCTTGCCGTCCAGGCGGAAGCTGTCCATAAGATCAGACATAGCAATCCTTCCAAAAGAAACGTTCATCTATATAAGTCTTGCTTCTATTACAAGTTCAGTATAGGAGAAGCGGAGGAATTAAAAGTCAGGTTTTCCTAGAATCAGGTGAACGTTCACTTTTAAAAGGTGAACGGTTGCAGCCGCTCGTCGCGATATCTGCTACATGGAGTAGCGCCCGTGCGCATCGCATTTCTCCTCTCATAGATGCGCGGCGCAAGAGGTCCCGAGTTCAACACGAGCTCGGGGCCTTTTTGTTTGGATTACGGACGCATTGCCGGACGAAAACACTATGCGTTTGGTAAATAGTCGTATGAACGTGAAATTTGTATCTAGTTTCCGTACGCAAATAAGACGAAAACAGTTTGCGTCTGGTTCTAAGCCGTACGCAAATGTTTTTCGTCTTATAATACGGTTCAGATGAGCATGAAAAGGAGAAGGACCGTACGTATGGTTGTCAGAGAGAGTCCTACCGTCGAATACAAGGAAAGCGTAACGCCGACGTTTCTTAAAACGGTGAGCGCCTATGCAAACTACGGGACGGGCAAGATAGAGTTTGGCGTTGACGACGGTGGTGTTGCAGTCGGTCTTTCTGACCCGGTTGCGGAGTGTCTGCGCATCGAGAACATGATTAATGACAGTCTGGATCCTGCGCCTCGTTACACGCTCGAGCTCGACGAGAACCGCGGAACTGTAACGCTTACGGTTTACGAGGGGCAGGACAAGCCCTATCGAAGCAAGGGGAAGGCCTACAGGCGAAATGATTCGGCGACGGTAGAGGTCGACCGTTTTGAGTACGGCAGGCTGACGCTCGAAGGCAGCAATCTGACGTTCGATGCGCTCACCTCGGCTCGCCAGGACCTGAGTTTTCACACGCTCGAACACAAGTGCATCGAGCATCTAGGCATTTCTGAGCTCACGTCGGATATTATGCGAACGCTTCGCCTGCTCGGCAAGGATGGCTATACCAATGCCGCGGCGATATTGGCGGATAACAACGAATTTCCGGGCATCGACTGCGTTCGTTTTGGCGACACCGAGGACGTGCTTTTAGATCGTGAGACGACGACGGGCCTGTCTGCAATTGAGCAGGTTGATAGAGCAGTTGCCATGTTCGCGCGCTACTATCGTTATGAGCGCATCGAAGGTGTCGAGCGTGTTCAGACCGACCGGATTCCCCTCGAGGCATTCCGCGAGGCAGTTGCAAACGCTCTAGTGCATCGGACGTGGGACGTGCAAGCGAATGTTCAGGTTGCTCTGTATGATGATCGCGTCGTTGTGACTTCACCCGGGTCGTTGCCCGCTGGCTTGACGACGGAGCAATACCTGTATGGACAGATATCCGTGCTCAGAAATCCCATCGTTGCCGAGGTCTTCTTAAAGTTGGACTATATCGAGAAGTTTGGAACGGGAATTGCGCGCATTAGGCGTGCCTATCGCGATTCGATTAATCAGCCGGTCTTTGATATTCGTGGCGGCGTGGTAGCTGTCGCGTTGCCCGTTACCGATGCCTTTGAAGGGTCTGGAGAAGAGGCTCAGGTTCTTAAGGCCTTGTCGGGCGGACGAATTATGTCGCGAAGTGAGATTGAGAAACAGACGGGGCTGAGCCGTGCGCGAACACTGTCCGCGCTCGAATCTCTGCTCAGCCGAAACGCGATCATGAAACAGGGGACAGGCCGCGCCACGAAATACGAGCGAGCGTAGTCCGAAAGACCTGTGTTACCAGGCAGGCCCCAAGCCGCGAATGGCTTGGGGCCTTTTGCATGCCGGCTGGCAATGGATCAATTTATGTCAAGTTATAGCAACATATAGCTCCGCTTGCGGGGTTTGCGACGGGCTATTCCTCATCGTCCGTATAGCGCGTGCGTCGTTATTTGCGACATCGATATGCCGGGCACTCGAGCCTCGTTTGCTCCGCGGCTGTTCGCTATTTGGCGCCAAACGCCATGCGGACGAATCGCTGGGCAAACAGCTTGTTGGCGAAGTTGATGATGTGGCCCAAGAACAGTGCCGAGATGGCGGTGGTTACGCCAAAGCCGCCTAAGTTGTGCATGCATACCAGCGACAGCGTGAGCGAGGCGGCGACATGCGAGCAATCGAACATGACCTTTACGTCTCCAAAACGGCGCTTGAGCTTTTCCGCAATGACCTGCACCAAGCCGTCGGGTGCGTTGGGGACAACGCCCATGTTGACGACGAGACTGACGCCAAATGCGGTGATAGCGAGGGAGAGCAGCATGGTCGCAACCTGCGCGGGGAGCGCCGTGGGATGCAGCGGGTTGAACGCCATGAACAGATCGGTGAAGCCGCCCATTAGCGTTGAAAAGCAAAGCTCGAGCAAAATGCGCGGTTGAAATTCGCGTCGCAAGATGGCGAGCTGCGCCGCGATGTAAGCGACATAGGTAGTTGTAATCCAAAAGCCGAGCGTCTTGCCCGTGAGCATGGATAGGGTCGTGGCAAAGCACGTGAGCGCGGCGACGCCCAGGCCAGATGCCGTCTGGAGGCTCATACCGAGTGCCAGCACGGCAACGCCCGCCAGATACATCAGCATTCTTATGACGGTATGACGCCAGTCGATCTTCTCGCCATGCATGATGATGAGCGGTCGCATGCTGCTGCATCCTTTCGATTGAAGGATATTTAAAGAGAAATGTCTGACCTGGGCCGGCAAAAAGAGGGTTATCGGAGGCACTGCCTCAACGGCAGAAAAGCCGGCCCCATGGTCAGTCGTCTAGGAATGTCTCGTTGTGCCGGAATGGGACTGAAGGGCTCAACGAGACGGGAAGAAAGCAAATGGCATGGCATGGGCAATAGGATGCCAAGATGGTAGGGTGCGTCTTAGCATCCTATTGCCCAGGCTTGACGAAATCGGTTTCGTTGAGATTTAGTATACGTATGGGAATCCATTTGCAAAGCGAAATAGAAGAAATTAGGTGAACGTTCACCTAATTGCAACAACTTATCGGTCAAAAGCCGAATCCCGGCCCTACCCCTCAAACATCGCCGTGGGATGGGGGATGCGATAGTATTACGTGGAGTTATTCGACAAACCGTGGGCTTCATTCGAGGGCTTTATGGAACAGCACCAGCATTATCAGAGCCTGCAAGATCAGGCATACAACGCATTGCGCTCCAAGATCATCTATGCCGAGCTCAAGCCCGGCACGCGCCTTTCGGCGATTGGTCTGGAAAAGGAGACGGGAATCGGGCGTACGCCCATTCGCGAGTCCTTTGTGCGTCTGCGTGAGCAGGAGCTGGTGGAAACGCGTCCCAAAAGCGGCACCTATGTCTCAAAAATCAGCATGGAGCGCGCCGAGAACGCCTGTTTCCTGCGCGAGAAACTCGAGAGAAGCGTGCTCATTAAATGCTGCTCTGCCGCCACGCCCGAGCAAAAACATCGGCTCGAGCAGATTCTTGCCGAGTCCGAGTCGCTCGACCATAGCGAAACGCGTCGCTTTTTTGATCTGGACAACCTGTTCCATGAGACGTGTTTTGAGATTGCCGGCCGCCACATGTTGTGGGATTGGATGAAGAGCATCAACACGCATTTTGAGCGATACAACTGGTTGCGTATGGTGTCGCAGGATCTGGATTGGGAGCCGATCCGTGGGCAGCATCGCCGGATTCTCGAGGCCATTAAGAAGGGCGATACCGACACGGCGAGCTATCTGGCAGAGACGCACCTGCATCTGATGCCCGAGGAACAGGGCCCGGTTATCGCCTTACATCCCGACTATTTTGAGCTGTCCAAAGACTCGGCCATCTAACTCGCCCCTACTATTAGTTGCGGTGAAATAAGGATTGTTTTGTGGCTCTGACGGCGTAAACAGTCCCTATTTCACCGCAAGTGCTGGGACACATCGGGGCATGAAAAAGCTGCGGCACCGCTTGGAGGAAAAGACCGGAAGCAAGGGTCCATTCCTCCAGACGGCGCCGCAGCTGTTTTGGTGGCTTGGCTTTTGTCGAAGCGGCTCAGTTGGGCGCGGTCGCCAACCGAGTAGGAAAAGCGGCTCGGGGGCGTGTCGCTTCCGTCACGTTCTATCAGCATACAAGACGGTTTTGGTTCTTGCTCGTGACGGAAACGGCGCGCTTCCGAGCCGTTTTAAAAGAAAGGGGGCGAGGTCTAGGACACGCCCCCTTTCACGATAGAGAGCTAAACCTAGCTGCGGACCTTCTTGACGACGTCCATGGCCTCGCGGGCGACCTGCTCGACCTTGGAGAAGTCGCCGTCGGCGAACAGGGCCGGCTTGACCATCCAGGTGCCACCGCAGGCGATGATGGCGCTGGAGCTCAGGTACTCCTCGACGTTAGCGGTGCTCACGCCGCCGGTGGGCATAAAGCGATGGCCGACAAACGGGGCGGCGAGGGCCTTGATGGTGTTGAGTCCGCCATACTGGGCCGCGGGGAAGAACTTGGTGACCTTGAGGCCAAGGTTCTCGGCGGCGGTGACCTCGGAGGGGGTCACGGTGCCGGGAAGGACGGGCAGGTCGATGTCGATGCAGTGCTTCACGACGTCCTCGTTATAGCCCGGGGAGACGATGAACTTGGCGCCGGCGGCGCGGGCCTGCTCAACCTGCTCGACGGTCAGGACGGTGCCGGCGCCAACACACATCTCGGGCTCGGCCTCGGCCATAGCGGCGATGCACTCGGCGGCGCAGGCGGTGCGGAAGGTGACCTCGGCGGACTTCATGCCAGCTGCCATAAGGGCGTGAGCGAGCGGAGCGGCGTCCTCGACCTTATCGAGCACGACGACGGGCACGATGCCCAGGGACTCAAGCGTGGTGTAGAACTGATCGAACATGGTGTTCCTTTCGAATGTGTGGCGCGCGTGGGCGCATAGTTGCCAAATGCGATGGTCAAGAGCCGATTTTGGATTGGTTATCGGAGGCACTGCTTGGGGTCACAAGCAATTCCAAAACCGGCTACGCGACCAGTCGTATAGGAAATGCCGGGCAAAACCGGAATGGGACTGGTGGTTTTGCCCGACCGGAAAAATCGGGGATCGGGCCGCAGGGGTATGGGTATGGAGAACTGCGGCCCACGGAATGGGGCGGTTTAGCGCGCGACGCGAGTGCCACCGTCGGCGGCGAATGCCACGGCTGCGATCTCGTCTGCGGTCACCAAGTTGGAATCGCCCTTGATGGTGAGCTTGAGGATCGATGCCGCAATCGCGTAGTTGACGGCGTCCTGCGGGTCAAAGTCGTTGATGAGGGCATGGACGAGACCGGCGTTGAAAGCGTCGCCGGCGGCAACGCCCTCGAGCACGTGCACGTCGTGAGCGGGGGAGAACCAGTGCTCGCCGCTCACGACGTCAAAGAACATGCCCATCCAGATGGAGCGCTCGACGCAGGAGATGTTACGGACGACCGAGGCGACCTTTTTGCAGCCGTACTCGGCGCAGATCTGACGGGCCATCTCGACGTAGGTGTCGCGCTCCTCGATGCCGTGGGCAAGGGAGCCGGAGACGCAGGTCATACCGAGGCCAGCGGGCGCGTCCTCGTCGTTGGCGATGCAGATGTCGACGAGCGGCAGGAGCTTCTTCATGGTGGCCTGCGACTTCTCGGGCGACCACATCTTGCCGCGATAGTTCACGTCGCACACGGTGGTGATGCCTTTGGCGCGGCAGGCGGTGAGGGCATCCTTGCAGGCGGCGGCCATCTCGTCGGAGACGGCGGGCGTCACGCCGGAGAAGTAGAAGACGTCGATGCCCTTGAGGATCTCGTCCCAGTCAAAGACGTCGCGCTTGGCCATGTTGATGGCAGAGTACTTGCGGTCGTAGACGCAGCCGTTGCCGCGCTGCGAGGCGCCGACCTCAAACACATAGGAGCCAAGACGGTCGCCCTGGCGCACGACGCGCGAGGTATCGACGTCGTAGACCTTCAGCGAACGCAGGGCGCACTCGCCCAGACGGTTGGCCGGGACAACGGAGACGTAAGCTGCCTTGTCACCCTGGTAGGCCAGGGAAAGCGCGGTGTTTGCCTCGGCGCCGCCGTAGCGGACATCAAACTCGGTCGCCTGCTCAATGCGCAGATGATCTTTGGGCGAGAGCCTCATCATGATCTCGCCGAAGGTAAGAACCGTTTTACCCATGGTCGCGCAGCTCCTTCTTGCTCGTGCGTACACCTTTGATATGGCGTTGGCACGGAGGTGCCAAGACGGTAGGGTACATCTTTGCACCTCCGTGCCAACGCTTGCCGAAATCGGTTTACGAAATCGGTTTCGTTTCGAGTTGTAGTATACTCACCTACAGCGTTTTGCAAGCGAGATTTTTAAAAAAATGCCTAAAATGGCTCAGACTGCCGACAATTGGGAAACGGGGTGCGCCATGGCGCAGATGAGGATTAAGGACATTGCCGCCGAGGCGGGCGTGAGCCCGGCCACGGTCTCGCGCTATCTCAACAACCGCCCCGGGCAGATGACCGAGGAAACCCGCGCTCGCATCGCGGCGGTTATCGAGCGCACCGGCTATCGCCCGCGTGCCGCCGCGCGCAATCTGCGCAGCTCGCGCACCAACCTCATCGGCGTGATCCTGGCCGACATCGCCAACCCGTTCTCCAGCGCCATGCTCGAAGGGCTTTCCGCCAGTGCCGCCGCGCGCGGCTGCTCGCTTATGACTGCCATTAGCGGCAATGATTCCGCCAAGGAAGCAGAGTCGCTCACCAGACTTATCGATGCCGGCGTGGACGGCCTGGTCGTCAACACCTGTGGCGGCAATGACGAGGCAATCGCCGCGGCCGCGGGGCGCCTGCCCGTCGTGCTGCTCGACCGCGATGTTGCCGACGGTGGCATCGATCTGGTGACCTCTAACAACCGCGAGCTGGTTGCCGGCCTGGTAGACGCCTTGGCCGCTGCTGGCAGCGAGCGCCTGTGCCTGCTCACCGAGGCAAGCGATGACAGCCCCGTGCGTCGCGAGCGCGCCGAGGCCTTTGCCGACGAGCTTTCGCGCCGCGGTCTTGCGGGCGAGGTCGTCACCCTGGCCGACGGTGGCGCCACGGGTGTCAGTCGCCTGGACGAGACCATCCGCGGCTATGCGGGTAAAAAGCTCGGCCTCATTGCCGTCAACGGTCTGGTCTTCCTGCGTCTGACCGAGGCGCTGGCACAGCTGGGTCCCTCGCTGCCGGCGGGCCTCAAGATCGCGACGTTTGACGATTACCCTTGGAACCACGTGCTCTTTGGCGGTGTGACCACGGCCGCGCAGGACACCCTCACCATTGCCGAGCGCGTGGTCGAGCGCCTGTCCGAGCGCATCGACGTCGTTACCACTACGGTGGGCGACGCCGCAAAGCTCGCCCCCAAGCGCATCGAGGTCCCCGGCCACATCGAACACCGCGCCTCGACCTCGCGCTAACCATTCGTTCGTGACGGCTTGTTCGCGCACGTTTTTTGAGCGCTTGATACGCTTTAACCCTGCGGAAACATTTTTCTGCGATAGTATCTGCGATATAGACCAGTCGAAACCCGCCCGAAAGAAAGGGGAGCGACATGAACCAGCAGAACATCGATTACGTACTCCGCTCCGTAGAGCAGCGTGACATCCGCTTTGTGCGTCTGTGGTTTGTCGACATTCTCGGCCGCCTCAAGAACTTTGCCATTAGCCCCGAGGACCTCGAGGTCGCTTTTGAGGAGGGTATTGGCTTTGACGGCTCCGCTATCGAGGGCTTTGCCACGCCCGAGGAAGCCGACATGCTGGCGTTCCCCGATGCTTCGACCTTCCAGATCCTGCCGTGGCGCCCGAGCCACAACGGCGTCGCCCGCGTGTTCTGCGATGTGTGCACTCCCGATCGCAAGCCGTTTGCCGGCGACCCGCGCGATGCCCTGCGCCGCATGTTCCGCAAGGCCGAGAAGGCTGGCTATCTGCTCAACGTGGGTGCCGAGCTGGAGTATTACTACTTCCCCGACGAGCACACGCCCGAGCCGCTCGACAACGTGGGCTACTTCGATCTTTCGGTGAGTGACGCAGCCCGCGACCTGCGCCGCAACACGGTCCTCACGCTCGAGAAGATGTCCGTGCCCGTGGAGTACACCTTCCACGCCGCCGGTCGCTCGCAGCACGGCATGAGCCTGCGCCACGCCGAGGCCCTGAGCATGTCCGATGCCATCACCACGGCCAAGCTCATCATTAAGCAGCAGGCCTACGAGAGCGGTTGCCACGCCTCCTTTATGCCCAAGCCGTTGGCGGGCGAGGATGGCAGCGCTATGTTCCTGTGCCAGTCGCTATTCGACCACGACGGCAACAACGTGTTTTGGGGCGAGGACGACGAGAAGTACCATCTCTCCGAAATCGCCAAGCACTATATGGCCGGCATTCTGGCGCATGCCCGCGAGATCAGCGCCATCACCAACCCCACGGTCAACTCGTACAAGCGCATCACCACGGGTGGCGACTCCGTGCCGCAGTACGCCACGTGGGGCCTGCGCAACCGCGCGAGCATGGTCCGCATCCCGGTCTACAAGCCCGGCAAGCAGCTGTCCACGCGCATCGAGCTTCGTAGCCCCGACCCCATGGCCAACCCGTACCTGGTCAACGCCGTCACGCTGGCGGCTGGTCTGGACGGCATCGAGCGCAAGCTGGAGCTCCCGCCCGAGGCCACGGCCGAGACGCTCAAGCTCACCGACCGTCAGATGGTCGAGGCCGGCTACACGCCGCTGCCGCGCTCGCTCAAAGAGGCGCTCGACGTCTTTGAGGACTCGCAGTTTATGAAGGATGCCCTCGGCGAGCACATCCACAGCTTCTTCCTCAAAAAGAAGCGCGACGAGTGGCATAAGTTTGAGTCCACGATCACCGAGTGGGAGATCAAGCACTACCTGGCGAACTCCTAATCGCGCTGGCTTGTTCCAGTACGATTGAGCTCATTTCTTTGGAGGCCGATATGTCCGAAAAGAGTGCCCTGTTCATGGCGCGCACGACGCGCTTCCACGAGTTTGCCCGCAGCTTGACGACCACCCTGGGTGTCGAGGTGAGCCTGGCAACCCCCGATTCGCCGACTGCGGCGCACGACTTTGACCTGCTGATCCTCGACTCCGACGGCATCCGCAGCGACCGCATCGATCAGATTGCCAAGTGGCTTGACGATCGCGGCGGTGTCCCCATGTTGGTGATCGTCGACGATGAGGCGCTCGGTACCCTGCGCCTGCCGAATCACGCGCATGCCGACTTTGTATGCCCCACGGCGACGCCAAACGAGCTCAAGGCTCGCGCGCAGCGCCTGATGGGCGAGGAGGAGACCGTCACCGCCGACGATGTGCTCAACATCGATAACCTCGAGATCAACCTGGCTACCTACCAGGTGACACTCGATAACGAGCCCATTGACCTGACGCTGATGGAGTACTCGCTGCTGAGCTTTTTGGCGACGCACCCCAACCGCGCCTACAGCCGCGAGGTGCTGCTGCACCGCGTGTGGGGTTTTGAGTACTGCGGCGGCACGCGTACCGTCGACGTGCACATTCGACGCATCCGCTCCAAGGTGGGCCCGCAGATCGCGGCACACATCACCACCGTCCGCGGCGTGGGCTATCTGTTTAAGGACTAGATTTCCACCACAATGGGGACAGGCACCTTTGTGGTGGTTTTGCCGCAGGTGCGGGTTCCTTTCGAGTTTGCAGTAGAACTTAAGCCTTCCTAAAAGATTGCGTTCTCGTACACGTGCGCCCGCATATTGGGGTACAACTCAACGTGAACAATGATGGCCCGCCACATGTTTGGCGGGCCTTTGGTTATTTGACGAAAGGATCGCAGCTATGAGCGAGTACGATTCCCAGCGTCCCCAGGATGCGGGCAACGCCGGCGAGACCCAACAGCAGCCGCGTGTGCAGGTGGAGTCAACGCCTGCCGATGGCAACAACATTCCTTACGTGCAGGCCTACGACACGCAGACCGGAAAGCCGTTTGGCAGCCAGCAGGTCGTAAACAAGCACACGGTGGTCAAGACCAAGACCAAAAAGCTGCCGATCTTTATTACAGCACTTGCCGGCTGCGCCTGCGGCGCCCTGCTGGTCATCGCACTCATTATGAGCGGCACGCTCGATATCGGCGGTGGCAAGAATGCCGTGACGGCGGGCGCTTCGGGTTCGTCGACGCAAAAGATTACGATTGATTCCGAGGACACCACGCTGGCCGAGGCCGTTTCTGCCAAGGCCCTGCCCTCTGTGGTCTCCATTACCGCTACTTCGAGCGGTAGCCAGAATGGCTCACTTTCGCAGTCTGCTGACGATTCGAATAACTCGGGCAGCGTCGGCTCGGGCGTAGTACTCGATACCGAGGGCCACATTCTCACCAACAACCACGTGGTCGATGGCTACGATCAGTACGTGGTGACCATGGATGACGGCACCACCTACGAGGCCGAGTTTGTGGGCAACGATGCCTCGAGCGACCTCGCCGTCATTAAGCTCAAGGACGCCGATGCTTCCAAGCTCACCCCGATCGAGATCGGCGACTCCTCCAAGCTCAACGTGGGCGAGTGGGTCATGGCGATCGGTTCGCCGTTTGGCAATGAGCAGTCTGTCTCCACGGGTATCGTCTCGGCGCTCTACCGCTCCACGGCCATGAGCTCTACCAGCGGTAATACCATCTATGCCAACATGATTCAGACCGATGCCGCCATCAACCCGGGCAACTCCGGTGGCGCGCTCGTTAACGACAATGGTGAGCTGGTGGGCATCAACTCGCTCATCGAGAGCTACTCGGGCTCCAGCTCGGGCGTGGGCTTTGCTATTCCCGTTAACTACGCCAAGAACATTGCCGACCAGATCATCGACGGCAAGACGCCGGTGCATCCGTACATGGGCGCCACGCTTTCGAGCGTCAATGCGCTTAACGCCCGCACCAACAAGCTGAGCACCGATAGCGGCGCGTACGTGGCGAGCGTCGTCGAGGACGGTCCCGCCGCCAAGGCTGGCATCCAGGAGGGCGACGTCATCACCAAGCTGGGCGACGATGAGATTTCGAGCGCCGATGGTCTGATCATCGCGCTGCGCAGCCACGAGGTGGGCGAGAAGGTCGAGATCACGCTCATGCGCGGCAAGGAAGAGAAGAAGGTCACGGTCGAGCTGGGCTCCGACGAGGAGCTGCAGAACCAGCAGCAGAACGACAGCGCGACCGATACCGGCAACGGCGGTATTACCGACGAGCAGCTGCGCCAGTATCTGGAGGAGCTGCTTGGCCAGCAAGGCCAGGGGCAAGGCCACGGCCAGGGCTACTAACGAGCCGTTTCGCACATATCGAGGCCAGGGGGGCTGTCCCATCAACGCGGGACAGCCCCCCTCTTTTCCTATTGATCCTTTGGGGACGGGGAAACGGATCATTTTGGTTAGTCTTCGTCGCTGGGAAGACTTCCAAATGCCTCGACGTACTCTTCGTCCGACATCCAGTCGATGATGTCGCCGGGTTTGCAGTGAAGCGCCTCGCACATTGCGGTCAACGTCGAAAAGCGGATGCCCTTGAGCCGCCCCGTTTTAATGCGCGAAACGTTAACGGGCGAAATGCCGATAATGTCGGCAAGTTCTTGAGAGGACATTTTGCGATCCGCCATGACGCGATCGAGTCTCATGACGATTGGCATGCTGCCCTCCTTCTAAATAATGGCGTCAACGTCCGACTGCAAGAGTCGCCCGTACTCAAAGATAGCCGAAAGGGATAGCGCAAACAAAGCGAGAACCAGTGTCCAAGCGTTAAAACCAAAGATGCCAATTGCGGTAATACTGACGTCGTTGGGGAGCTGGATGGCACACAGGTTATCTAGGGTAATCGAGACAATTGAAGAAATGAGCAGCAGAAGTCCAACAACCAGAAGACGCCGGCATTGTTTTCGCGTGAATATCGACTGAGTGCTGACGACGTCAAGGCAGAAGTTCAAGTAGACAATCAGGCATGCGATTGAAAGCGCCAGGGCCAGAACGTCGCGGATGGCAAGCGCGGTAAGGACGGCGCTCGGAATGGACTCACCGTTAATGTAGAGGGGAGTGGGTGCAAAGAGCAGCTCCCGCGCCTCGTTGGCAACACTGAACGCTGAGAAGGCCGCCATGATTGCTGCGACAGACAAAGTGGCGAGCAACATCACACTGCTAAAACGGCATCGTTTATCTGAGCTTTCCATAATTAACCCCAAAAAGGCTGCGGCAATGCCGCAGCCAAAAAATCCTAAGCATAGATGGTTCTTGCTTCAGAATGCCAACTGCCGTTGTAATAGTAAGTAACAGTTACGACGACGCTTCCGTTGCTGAGTCCGTATCTATAAGTCCAGCTGATGTTGCTTACTCGAGAATTGGAGGTCCAGTTCTTTATGGATTTGATGCCTGTTATCGTTCCATAGGTATCGTTAACGGTGTAAGTAACATGGAGCCTGACGCCGTTCGAATAGGCGAGGGTGGTTTCGGCGGTGTAGATTGAACGACTTTCGGCAACTGGCGAAATGATAGAGGAATGGGTTTCTGCTGCGAAGGCGGGCTGCGCGGTCATGCACGATAACCCAACAAGGCAGACGGCGAGTAAATAAGCAACCTTTTTCATCATTGGCTCCTAACTATCTGGTGATTATTTTTTAAACTCCTTTCTGACATCGAGCTATTCCTTTTGCGTAATCGTGATGGCTGTTGGCGTTATGAGGGCGGGCAGCTTTGTGGGATCGGGATCGCTGCTAGTGTTGACGGTGCAGGTTACGTCAACGTAGACGCCTTCTTTGATGGCTCCGACTTCTGCCTTCTTGCCATCCTGATCCTTAATGGGGATGGTTGAATTGATTTTAAAGTTGAGGTGCAGCGGTGCGGATTGGAATTGCTCGCTTGCGATAACGAAGCGACCTTCGCTCGCCCCGCTGGCGGAAGGGTGATACACAGCAACGACTTCGCCCCGCAAGGAAAGGTCCTTCGAAAAGGGAATGTCCTTCCAGAAAAAGCCGAGCAAAGCGGCTGCTATAAGGACAAGGGGGACGAGGATGGTCAGGAAACGTTTGGACTGATTCTTCATTTCAATCACCTCACGTTGATAATAGCAAAATATATTGCAAACACAATATAAAATATTAACTACTATGAACTGAGTCGCATAATTTAGCATGTCGAACCCGCTGTCGCTCCAGTTTGACGGCTGCCGATTCGGTGCGGTTTGAGACCGCTATTCGGCCCCGTTGCGACCGGTGGTACTCTAGTATCCGTTTGAAATCGAGCGAAGGAGTGCCGCTATGGAGCAATCGAGCCTGTTTGGTGACGGCGTGGACATCGATACCGAAACGCCCGCGGGCGCGGATGCCGCTGCACCGGCCGACGCCCATGCCCAGGCCGCCGCGCGCGCGGCCGAGCTGCGCCACGAGCTCGATTACCACGCGTACCGCTACTACATGCTCGATGCGCCCGAGATCACGGACGCCGCCTTCGACAAAATGCTCGTTGAGCTGCAGGAAATCGAGGCGACCTATCCCGATTTGGTGACGCCCGACAGCTATACCCAGCGCGTGGGCGGATACGTGAGCGAGCAGTTTACGCCTGTCACGCACATGGCACGCATGTATTCCATGGACGATGCCATGGATTTGGACGAGCTCGACGCGTGGCTCCAGCGCACCGAGGATGCGCTCGGTGCCGGCAGCGTCACCTATACCTGCGAGCTTAAGATCGACGGCTTGGGCGTCGCGCTTACCTACCAAAACGGCACCTTCGTACGCGCCGCCACGCGCGGCGACGGCACCACGGGCGAGGACGTGTCGCTTAACGTGCGTACCATCAAGGATGTGCCCATGCACCTGTCCGAGCCGGCGCTCGCCCACATGGGCGCCGATCGCGAGCGTACCATCGAAGTGCGTGGTGAGGTCTACATGCCCAAGGGCAGCTTTGTCCGTCTAAACGAAGAGGCCGATGCCGAGGGCCGCGACCCCTTTGCCAACCCGCGCAACGCTGCTGCAGGATCCCTGCGCCAAAAGGACCCCAAGGTCACGGCGCGCCGCGACCTGGCCACCTTTATCTACGCCATTGCCGATACCGATCCGCTGCACGTCCACAGCCAGCGCGAATTTCTCGACTGGCTGCGCAGCGCCGGCTTCAGCGTCAACCCCAACGTGGCCCGCTGCGCCACGCCGGCCGAGGTCCACGAGTTCTGCGCCCAGGCCCTCGAGCACCGCGGTGACCTGGACTACGACATCGACGGCGTAGTCGTAAAGGTCGACAGCTTCCAGCAGCAGCTCGACCTGGGCTTTACCGCTCGCGCACCGCGCTGGGCTATTGCCTTTAAGTTCCCGCCCGAGGAAAAGCAGACCGTCCTGCGCGAGATTCGCATCCAGGTGGGCCGCACCGGTGTGCTCACGCCGGTCGCCGAGTTCGACCCGGTGACGGTTGCCGGCTCCACTATCGCGCGCGCCACGCTGCACAACATCGACGAGATCCGTCGCAAAAACGTGCGCGAGGGCGATACCATCATCGTGCACAAGGCGGGCGACGTGATCCCCGAGGTCGTGGGTCCGGTGCTTGACAAGCGTCCGGCCGACAGCGTTGACTGGCAGATGCCCGAGGTCTGTCCCGTGTGCGGTAGCCCCGTGGTTCACGAGGATGGCGAGGTGGCCTACCGCTGCGTGTCCATCGACTGCCCCGCACAGCTCAAGGAGCGCCTGCTCCACTGGGTGAGCCGCGGCTGCATGGACGTGGACGGCCTGGGCGATGAGATTGTCGACAAGATGATCGCCGCCGGCCTGATTCATGATGTCGCGGACTTCTACCAGCTCACGGTCGACGACATCGCCGGCCTGGACACGGGCCGCACCTATGCTAGCTCCAACAGCAAAAAGGGTGTCAAGAAGGGCGACCCCATCCCGGTGGGCCTCAAGACGGCCGAGAAAATCATCGCCGAGCTCAACAAGTCCAAGAGCCAGCCGCTCGGTCGCGTGCTGTTTGCCCTGGGCATCCGCCACGTGGGCAAGAGCGTGGGCGAGGTCATCGCCGAGCGATTCCTGTCGATCGACAAGCTCATCTTGGCGAGCGAAGAGGATATCGCCGAGTGCGAGGGCATCGGTCCCAAGATTGCGGCGAGCGTCAAGCAGTTCCTGGCCGTGCCCGAGAACCTCGCCGTGCTGGAACGTCTGCGCCAAGCGGGCCTTTCGCTCGAGGTCGACTTGGGCGCCGCTCATGCGCAAGCCGCGGCCGAAGCTGGCGTGGCGGGCGAGCTCGCCGACGCACAGCCGCTTGCGGGTCTGACCTTCGTGCTCACCGGCACGCTCGTCAACCGCACGCGCGACGAGGCAGGCGCGGCGCTCAAGGTGCTCGGCGCCAAGGTTTCGGGCAGCGTGTCGAAGAAGACGAGCTATCTGGTCGCCGGCCCCAAAGCGGGCTCCAAGCTCACCAAAGCCGAGCAGCTGGGCGTGCCTGTATTGGATGAGGACGCACTCGAGCAGATTTTGGCTACTGGCGAGGTGCCTGAGGCGTAAGGCATCGATAGCCAAATTGAAGAACCGCCCGGAAGCACGATGCCTTCCGGGCGGTTCTTACTTTGCTGGGGCAACCGGCACCGTGATCTGCGTTACGTAGGTTGCCGGGTCGTCGCTGATGATGTCGTCGATCAAGGCGATCTCGCGCGAGGGGCCGGCGGGCGTCAGGTTGTGTTCGCGCATATAGCTGAGCAGCCGCTCGTAGCGCGGGGCTGCTTGTCCGTGCGTGCCGCGGAAGCTTATGGTTAGGCAGCGCGCGGCGGGCCGCACCTCGACGTCGCCCAAGTAATCATCGGTGTCATCGAGCAGCAGGAAGACCTCGTCGTAGCCATCAAAGTCGCCGGCGGCAAGGCGTTCGGGCGCGATCCCGACGCCCAAGTTGCCCAGAAAGACAAAGGTCTCGTGCTGACCCTTCTGCAGCTGACGAATCTGCCATTCCAGCGCATATGCGTCGGTAGGGTTGACGCGTTCGCTCAGCACGGCGCAGTGAAGCTCGGGCGCATCGATTGTGTAAATGGTATCGAGCTCGGTGTTTAGGGCATCGTGCAGCAGGGCAAGTCGGTTATCGATCTTGCGCGACACGCGCTCCAGCTCGCTGCGCTTGCGCTCGATGAGCTCCTGCTGCTGAGCCAGCTGCCGCTGCATGAGGTTCACATCGCGCGTTGTCACAAACTCGCGGATTTGTGCGAGCGGCAAGTTGAGAACACGCAGGTGGCTGATGGTGTTGAGGGTGGAGAGCTGCCGCGATCCGTAGTAGCGGTACCCACTCGTCGGATCGACATATGCCGGTTCCAATAGCCCCATCTGTTCGTAATGGCGCAGTGTGCCCACGCTCAAATTGAGCAAGCGCGCCACCTCGCCAATGCGGAGCAGGCCCTCGGTGTGTTCGCTTGGCATGTCGGTCACAGGACCGCTCCTTTCGGTAAAACAGGGGAGAGGCGCTAGGCCTGCGTTGCCCCGCTACGCCATCGGCTTGTCAAAAGCCCCGCGCCGGTTGAGCACGGTAAATGCAATCACGCAGATGACCGCCGACAGAATCGACCCGCACGGCGAGGCGATACCCATGGGGAACAGCGTGTCGGAATAGGCGTTCGACAGCAGCCAAGCGCCGGGCACGCGAATGAGGGCCACGGCCAGCACGTTGTGCGCAAAGCCGATGTAGCTCTTGCCGTATGCGGCGAAAAAGCCGCTAAAGCAAATGTGGATGCCGGCAAAAATCGCGTCGAAAATATAGCTGCGCATATAGCCGGTACCGGCCGCGACCACCGCGGCGTCCTTGGCAAAAAAGCCGATAAACGCTGGTGCCACCAGCCACATCAGCACCGTGACCAGGCAGCCGTACGCCACCGAGATGGTCATGGCATCCTTGAGCACCTGACGCGCGCGGTCGCCCTTGCCCGCGCCGGCGTTTTGCGCCGTGAGCGCGCTGACGGTGGCGCCCATGGAGCTCGGCACAATGAACAAAAAGCTGATCATCTTCTCGACCAGGCCCACGGCGGCGGCGTCGACCAGGCCGCGGTGGTTGGCGATGACGGTGATGAACATAAATGCCACCTGGATGCAGCCGTCCTGCACGGCCACGGGCACGCCGATCTTAAGAATGCTACCGAGCACTTCGGGCTGGGGGCGCAGGTCGCTGCGCTTAACGTGGATGTTCGTGCGACGGCTTTTGAGCCACATGAGCGCGAGGGCAACGCTGGCCGTCTGTGCGATGACCGTGCCGAGTGCGGCGCCCACGGGGCCGAGCCCCATGTGGCCGATAAACAGAAAATCAAGCACGATATTAATGATGCACGCCACGCCGATCACGTACATGGGCGAGCGCGAATCGCCCAGCCCGCGAAAGATGGCCGAAAGAATGTTGTACGCGGCGATAAACGGAATGCCGACAAAGCAAATGCGCAGGTAGGCGGCGGTGCCTTCGACTGCTTCGGCCGGCGTGCCAATGAGCGCCACAATCTGCGGACACAGTGCGAGCAGGACAGCGGCCAGCACCACCGAGACACCCATAAAGAGCGTGATGGTGTTGCCGATGGCGGTCTCGGCGCGATCGAAGCGGCGCGAGCCCACGGCGTGGCCGACGATGACCGTCGTTCCCATGGCCAGGCCCACGAGCGTCACGGTAATGATATAGAGCGTCTGCGCGCCATTGCCCACGGCGGTGATGCCGGCGGCGCCGCTAAACTGCCCCATCATGTACAGGTCGGCCATGCCGTAGAGCATCTGCAAAAAGTACGAGAGCATATAAGGCAGGGCAAAGACCGCGATGGTCTTAAGGACATTGCCGCGTGTGAGGTCGTGTTCCATGGGCGGGGCGCTTTCTGGCTTGGGTCGTTTACGTACCAGTGTAGTGAAAACCCTACAACGATTGTAGAGTCAAGGTTCATGTTGGCGGCGGGGCGAAAAAGTCACGCTCGCGTTCATTTCCAATTGAATACGGGCGCGTGCCCTGTGAGCATGGCGTCTGCACTAGCCTTGCAGAAATCGATTTCGCATCACTTGACACCGCCGCACGGCGCGCCATAATACGTGGGTTTGCGAACAACGTTTGATGGGGGATGAATCTGCGTGCGCAATCTCAAGATTTTGTTTTCCTATCTGGGGGCATACCGCCGCGATGCCATGCTCGGCGTGCTCTTTGTGACGGCCGAGACGGCGCTCGAGCTGTTTATCCCGGTCATCATGGCAAATATCATCGATGTGGGCGTGCCCGCGGGCGACATCAACTACATGCTGTTGCAGGGCACGTATATGTTGGTATGCGCCGCATGTTCGCTGGTACTTGGCTTGGGCTATGCACGCACGTCTGCTCGCGTCGCCTCGGGGCTGGGCGCTAACCTGCGCGAGGCCGAGTATCGCAAGATCCAGACGCTCGCTTTTGGCAATCTGGACAACTACGACGCCAGCTCGCTTGTCACGCGCATGACCACCGATATCACCGTCATCCAAAACGCTATCGGCAACGGCTTTCGCCCCATGGTGCGCGGTCCCGTGACGCTCATCGTCGGCTTGGTCTATGCGTTGGTGCTGTCGCGTCCACTCGCTACGGTATTCGCGATTATTCTGCCGGTGCTGGCGATCGTACTGGGCGTTATCACCTATCGCGTCAGTCCGCTCTACCGCCAGCTACAGACCTCGATGGACCATCTCAACGGTGTGGTGCAGGAGGACCTCACCGCCGTGCGCGCCGTCAAGGCGTACGTGCGTGCCGAGCACGAGGAGGCCAAGTTCGATGCCGTCAATACTGAGCTCGCGCGCACCGCGACGAAGACCTTTGGCAACGCCGTGCTCAACCTGCCGGTGTTTCAGCTGTCGATGTACGTGGCTGCGCTCTCGATTCTATGGATTGGCGGCCGCATGATCATCGAAGGTCGCTTGGGCGTGGGCTCGCTCACGGGCTTTATGAGCTATGTGCTGCTGATCATGAACTCGCTCATGATGATTTCCAACGTGTTTTTGCTGCTCACGCGCGCACTTGCCAGCGTGGAACGCATCTCGCGGGTGCTCGACGAGCGTTCACTTATCCAGGCGCCCGACGCTGCCGCTGCCGTGCGCGAGGTTGCCGACGGAAGCATCGAGTTTCGCGACGTGTCGTTTAAGTACCGCGCGGATGCTGCCGAGGATGTGCTCGAGCATATTGACCTTTGCATTGAGGCGGGCTCCACGGTGGGCGTGCTCGGCGGCACGGGCTCGGGCAAGAGTTCGCTTGTGCAGCTGATCGCGCGCCTGTACGACGCCACCGAAGGCGCCGTACTCGTGGGCGGGCGCGATGTGCGCGATTACGACCTGGTTGCCCTGCGCGACGCCGTGGGTATCGTGCTGCAAAAGAACGTGCTGTTTACGGGTACCGTGCGCGAGAACCTGCAGTGGGGCAATCCGCAGGCGTCGGACGATGAGCTCCTCGCGGCCTGCCGGGCGGCATGCGTGGACGAGTTCCTGGATCGCATCGGCGGCCTTGACGGCTATCTGGGCCAGGGCGGTGCCGGTGTCTCGGGCGGGCAGAAGCAGCGCCTGTGCATCGCGCGTACGTTGCTCAAGCATCCGCGTGTGCTCATCTTTGACGATTCGACCAGCGCGGTCGATATGGCGACCGACGCCAAGATCCGCGAGCATATCGCTCAGATTCCCAACACGACGGTGATTGTCATTGCACAGCGCATTGCGAGCGTCATGGATGCCGACCGCATTATTGTGCTGGACGACGGCCGTGTCCACGGTGTGGGCACGCACGAGGAGCTGCTGGCGGGCGACGCCATTTATCAGGAGATCTATGCCTCGCAGATGGAGTTTGCGGGGGATGTGGACGTCGCAGACGGCTGCGACGATGGCTGCGCGAATGATCCGTTTTCCTGCGTTCCCAGCGGATCGCCCTTGGAAGGAGATGAGCACCGTGCCTAAGACATCCGCTCAGGCCCGTCCCGCCAATCTGACGCAGACGCTCCGCCGCCTGCTCTCCTACATGGGACACGCCAAGTTTTCGCTGCTCGCGGTGGGTGTGCTTGCCTCTGTGGCCGCCATCGCGAGCCTTGCCGGTACCTACATGGTGCGCCCCATCGTCAACGGTTTGGCAACGGGCGGCGAGGAACTGCTCGCTAGGCAGGTTATCTTTACCGCTGCCATCTACGCCGCGGGCGTGCTCTCGGCTCTGGGCTACTCGCAGATTATGGTGCGCGCGGCCCAGCGCGTGGTCTCCGATATCCGCCGCGACCTGTTTGCGCACATCCAGATGCTGCCGCTCGGTTATTTCGACGGCACACGCTCGGGCGACATCATGAGTTTCTTTACCAACGATGTCGACACCGTCTCCGAGGCGCTCAACAACAGCTTTGCCAACGTGATTCAGGCGAGCATCCAGGTGGTCGGCACCACGGCCATGCTCATCATCCTCAACTGGCAACTCACGATTATCACGCTCGTGTGCGATGCGGCCATTGTGCTGTATGCGCGCTACTCGGGCACGCGCTCTAAGCGTTTCTTTGCTGCCCAGCAGGCATCGCTTGGCGACCTGGACGGATATATCGAAGAGATGGTCTCGGGCCAAAAGGTCATCAAGGTCTTTAATCACGAACAGGCCAACGTGGCTGGTTTTGACGCGCGCAACCAAGAGCTGCGCCGCACCGGTGGTGCCGCGCAGGCCTACGCCAACTCGATGGTGCCCATGACCGTGGTGATCGGCTATGCCAACTACGCCATCGTTGCGGTGGCAGGCGGCATGCTCTGCATCAACGGTCTGGCCGACGTGGGCGCGCTTGCAAGCTATCTGGTCTTTGTGCGTCAGGCCGCCATGCCCATCAACCAGTTCACCCAGTTGGGCAACTTTTTACTCAACGCGCTTGCCGGTGCCGAGCGCCTGTTTGCCGCCATGGACCTTAAGCCCGAGGTGGACGAGGGCTGCGTGGAGCTGGTGCAGACGGGCGACGCCGCATGGGCGTGGAAGATTCCCGAGGGCCAGGGCGTGGGCACATATGGGCACCTGCACGACGTGGCCTCTGTTGATGAGTCGGGCCGTGCGCTGGCTGCTGACGGTACCGAGCTTACGTGCGGCCTGGTTCCGCTTGCCGGTGACGTGCGCTTCCATGCCGTGGACTTTTCCTACGTGCCGGGCACCCGCGTGCTCGCGGACCTCAACCTGTTTGCCAAGCCGGGCCAAAAGATCGCCTTTGTGGGCTCCACGGGTGCCGGTAAGACGACCATCACCAACCTCATCAACCGTTTTTACGAGGTCGATGATGGAGAGATTACCTACGACGGCATCGACGTCAAGCATATCGCCAAGGCCAGCCTGCGCGGGTCGCTGGGCATTGTGCTGCAGGATACGCACCTGTTTAACGGCACCATTGCGCAGAACATTCGCTTTGGCAAGCTCGACGCGACCGACGAGGAGGTGCGCGCCGCCGCCGAGGCCGCCTGCGCCGATTCGTTTATCCGCCGCCTGCCGCAGGGCTACGACACGCCGGTTACGGCCGACGGCGCCAACCTGTCGCAGGGCCAGCGCCAGTTGCTCGCGATCGCGCGCGTGGCCGTTGCCGATCCGCCGGTGCTCATCTTGGACGAGGCTACGAGCTCCATCGACACGCGCACCGAAAAGCTCATCGAGCGCGGCATGGATCGCATCATGCGCGGGCGCACCACGTTTATGATCGCGCACCGCCTGTCCACCGTGCGCGATGCCGACGCGATCATGGTCCTCGAACACGGCCGTATCATCGAGCGCGGCACCCACGAGGAGCTGCTCGCTCAGCACGGCGAGTACTGGCAGCTAGCGCATGGCTTAAAAGAGCTGGATTAACCCGTTCGAGCACGATGCCTTGACCTCTCCGTGTCCCTCATCTCGCCTCAAACCATCACAACATTCGACGTTTTTTGCCAAAATCGGGAAAAGCATCGAATGTTGTGATGGTTTTTCTTCCACCCGATCGGGTGGAATCGCTTTCTTGTGCACGAAGGTGTGCGGACCCGTGAGCGGGGGAATAAGGTTGGTTATCCGACTCCATTGGAGGGCTCATGGACCTGCCGATCGTCCTGTCCCATAAGACTGCCTGGCTGTACCACAACGTGGCGCGCCCGTCCGAGCCGCTCTCGCGAGCAAGCAGCCTATACGATGAGGATTCGTTTGCCAGCGAGGCGGAGCCGGCTGCGAGCCTGCCCAAATTGGGACTCGATGCCAAGGGGCTGAGGGCTTCAACGGCAGTTGGGATCGTTACCGACTATCTGGTTTCGCTTGGTATTCCACGAGAAGAGCTCGATCATATCGACACGCTCGTCAACTTCGATTTTGAGCGCTCGACGCCGGCTGGATTTAGGTGCCACGTGTTTGGGGCGCCGGTACCTCCAGGCCATCTTATCGAGGTGGCAGAGGGCCTTCTGGTGGTTGATGAGGCCATGTGCTTTGTCCAGGCGGGTTCGTGGATGAGTGAGCCCGAGCAGCTGGAATATGGCTACGAAATCTGCGCCCGATACCATTTGAATCATCTGTCGACAGGCGATTATATCGAGATGGGGCAGAGGTATACCGTTGCCGATTTGATTGCCTATTGCAATGAGAACCGATCTCGTCAGGGGGCCATACGCGCGGCCGCCGTGCTCAAACGCGTGCACGATGGCGCGCGGTCGCCCATGGAGACGGCCACCGCAATCATGGTCGTAGCAAAACGTTCCCAGGGAGGGCTGGGATACGTCAAGATCGAGCTCAACCATAGGGTCGATGTTCCCAACGAGTTCAAGTATCTCGCAAAGGCCGGGTATTTCGAGATCGACGTATATGCGCCTGCGAGCGGTACGGGGATTGAATATAACGGCTCGGATCATCTTGATAAACAGCGCAGCGCGTCGGATGCGGAGCGTATGACCGTGCTGAGCGCGCTGGGCTTTAGGATGATCGTCCTCACCGGGACTCAGTTTGCCTACCAGCTGCAATTGCACCGGGCGATGAACGCCATCGCGCTCGCTATGGGCCTCAGGTGCGACCGAAGCGAAGCGTTCCAAAAGCGGCAGAATGACCTGCGAGAATTCGTGATCCGGCACTGGGACGGCGGTCTTTAGGGGCGCTTTGGCCCTTCTGCGGGGTGCCGTGGGCAGGCAGACCATCACAACATTCGACGTTTTTCGCCAAAATCGGGAAAAGCATCGAATGTTGTGATGGTCTGTGCTGAGGATGGGCTTGGAAAGTCCGTTTTGCTCGAAGCGACCTGTCCTGTCGTACGGGTGTCGGCATGATTCTCCCGTGGGGTATTATGTTTTCCGAAGAATAAAACGCCGCGTGAGGGGAGGGCTGCGTGGACGGGCACGTGCAACATGACGGCTTTGGTCGCGATATCAATTACCTGCGCATTGCCGTTACCGACAAGTGCAATTTCCGCTGCATTTACTGCATGCCGGCCGATGGCGTGGCGCCCCGCGCGCACGACGAGCTGCTCAGCGCCGAGGAAATCGCCCGCTTTGTGCGCTTGGTAGCGGGGGAGGGCATTCGCCGGGTGCGCCTGACGGGTGGCGAGCCGCTGGTCAGCCGCCGTATCATCCCGCTCATTCGTGACATCCGCGCGATTCCGCAGATCGAGGACATCTCGCTTACCACCAATGGCGCTCTGCTGCCCAAGCTGGCACCGCAGCTCAAAGATGCCGGGCTTAACCGCGTCAACATCTCGCTCGACACGCTCGACCCTGCGCTGTTTGGAAAGATTACGCGCTTGGGCCGGCTCGAGCAGACCATGGCTGGCATCGACGCGGCGCTGGCTTGGGGCTTTGAGCCCGTTAAGGTCAACTGCGTTGTGGTGCGCCGACTCAACCAGGATGTGGCGGCTCTCGCGCGTCTGACTATCGACCGTCCCATTCACCTGCGCTTTATCGAATACATGCCTATTGGCGACGAGCACACGAGCTCGCATTGCGCTGTGGACCCGCATGCGCCCGCGCTCAATCCGGCGCTGTGGGATGCGAGCGACACCGTGCCGAGTGACGAGCTGCGGGCGCGCATCAATGCCGGGGCCGCCGCGACGGGATTGGGCGAGCTCGAGCCGCTCGACATCAACGACGCTCCTGCCGGCGCGGGCCCTGCGCGCTACTGGCACTTTCCGGGCGCGGCGGGAACGGTCGGCTTCATTAGCGCCATGTCCAACCATTTTTGCGCGAATTGCAACCGTCTGCGCCTGACGGCCGATGGCAGCGTGCGTCCGTGCCTGTTCAGCGATGCCGAGTATTCGGTGCGCGATGCCCTGCGCCGTGGTGATGATATGCAGGTACTTTCGATTTGGCGCGATGCCGTGGCCCACAAACCGCAGGAACACGCGATAATTGAGGGCACGCAACGATTTATGTCCCAAATCGGAGGATGATCATATGGCCAAGAGCAGGTACGCCGATGCCACCAAGGCCGCTCGCAGGGCCGCGATGTCTGCCCACAAAGCCACGGCTGCGGCGAATACAGGCAACGCCGCCGTGCCCGCGCAGCCGACTGCCAGTGCTGCCACCGAGCCCGCCCGCGACGCCCGTCGCGATGAGCTGACGCACGTGGATGCCAAGGGCGAGGTACGCATGGTCGACGTGTCCGACAAGGCCGAGACTCATCGCATTGCCATCGCCGAGGGCACCATCCTCATGCATCCCGAGACGCAGGCCATGGTGCTGCAGGACCGCGCCAAAAAGGGCGACGTGCTTGCCTGCGCGCGTGTGGCGGGCATCATGGCCATCAAGCGCACGAGCGATATCATCCCCATGTGTCATCCGCTGCTCATTACCAAGAGCAAGTGTGACATTGCGCCCATCGCTCCGGCGGGGACGCCGGCCGAGGACATGCCCGAGGGCTGGGCGCCGGCGCGCACGGACGGACAGGTTGGCTTTCACGTACTGGTTACGGCCGGCGTGACGGGCAAGACGGGTATCGAGATGGAGGCCCTGACCGGCGCGAGTGCCGCGTGTCTGACCATCTACGACATGTGCAAGGCGGTCGACCGCGGCATGGAGATCGTCGACGTGCGCCTGTTGCACAAGGAAGGCGGCCGCTCGGGCGTGTGGGATCGCGCAGAGCGTCAGGCCGCTGCTGTTGAGTCCGTGGCCGCTGACGGTGCCGCACCCGCAAGCGCGCCTGTCGCCGTCGCGTCCGCAGCTCCGGCCCCGGCCGTCCCCGCGATCGCGTTTATCGGCTATCAAAACTCGGGCAAGACCACGCTCGTCGAGAAGGTTATCGCCGAGCTCACCCGTCGCGGCCTGCGCGTGGGTTCGCTCAAGCATCATGGGCATCACGGCTTTGATATCGATGTACCCGCTAAGGACACCTGGCGCCATCACCAAGCCGGATCCAAGCACGTGGGCCTCATCTGTGCCACGCGCTGGGCGGAGTACGCCGACACGCGCGAGGAGGACGAGATGCCCGCGCGCGAGCTGCTGTCGCGCTACAACGATGTCGACGTGGTGATCATTGAGGGCTACAAGACCGAGGGCTTCGACAACATCGTGGTCGCGCGCTCCGGTGTCGACCGCCTGCGCGGCAAGAGCTCGCTCGACCTGGTCGACGGTCACACGCTGGCCCTTGCCTGCAACGAGGCCCTGGCGCGTCAGGCCTTCGACGCCGGCTTTGCGACCCGAGCCATCAACATCAACGACGCCCGAGCCATCTGCGATCTCATCCAAGACCATCTGGCCTAAAACCCGCCAAAAAGGGACAGGTTTGTTTTAGCGGGTTTTATCTGGGCAAACGTCACTTCCACCACAAAGGGGCCAGGCACCTTTGTGGTGGTTTTTGCTTTGGTAGATGTGTGGGACATGCCTTACAATCTACCAAGTAGTTCATGACGGGCGAAAAACGGAGAAAAGGGGCTTGATGCGTCCTTAATGTTTCATGCGGATTGATTGATTTGACAGACGGTGGCGAATGCCCGCCGTCCGCATTCGTATGAAACAAGGAGTCTCCATGCTCGCCTCCCTTTTCTCAAAGCCTCAATCATCGCTGTCCGCGCAGGCCAAGCGCCTGGTGGCGATGCGCTTTCTCATCTACACCGGTTTTCAGACCAGCTACTTTATCGGCGTCATCGGAACGCTCACCTATGCGGACGGCGCTTCGGTCGTCGCGACATCGCTGGCCGTCCTGTTCATGAACGTTTTCGTGATCCTGGGATCCTTTGCGGGCGGTGCTGCGCTCGATGCATGGGGTCCGCGCCGCCATTTCTTGCTGAGCATCGTCGGTGCTCTTGCAACTGGCACGGCAATCATCGCCTTTGGTAGCGCGACCGGCGTCGTCCTGCTCGGCGCGGTGTTTCTGGGCTTTGTGATGGGATTCGCCCAGCCCATCGCCACGTCCTATCCGGCCTACCTCACCGACGATCCTGTCGAGCTCAAAGACATCAACTCCGCCATCGCCATGTTTTCAAACGTGAGTATCATCGTTGGCCCCACGCTGGGTGGCTTTGTCGCGGCTGCTGCGTCGTCGCGCGCGGTGTTTGTTCTCATGATGCTCTTTACCGTGCTGGCGCTCATCGCCGGTTGGGGCTTTAGGCCGCAGACCAGCCATGTCGTCGGGGATGCGGATGCCGATTCGGCGGAGGAAGGGGAGCGTGCGGGACAAAGCTCCAACCCCAGCACATCCACCCGCGCCACCTTCGCAGCCAGCATCAAGACAGTCTTCACCAACAGTGTCCTCGCGCTACTTTTCTGCATCATTTTTCTTTCGAACTTTGGCTACGGAGCCTTCGATCCGCTCGAGTCGTTTTTCTATCGCGATGTCCTACGCGTCGGCGTTGAGTGGATGGGCTGGCTCTCGTCGGCCTCGGGCGTGGGCGCGGTGCTGGGTGCCGTGCTCGCGCTCCGCTTGCCGCCGCACTTGGTCAACCTAAAAACGCTGCTCGTGGCACTTATGTCCGTGGGCCTGGGAAGCCTGCTCTATGTGGGGACGCCGTACGTGGGTGTGGCCCTTGTCGGTCAGGTCGCCCTGGGCATAGCTTGGGGTGTCGTCAACCCGTTCCACAACACCATCGTGCAAACGACGGCGCCGCTCGAGCAGCTTGGTCGCGTCAATTCGGTCATGGGCTTTGGCAATATGTTCGCTGGCGTGGCCCCGCTGGCGATTGCTCCGTGGCTGGCGGCGACGTTTGGCGTGCAGCAGACGCTCATCGGAGCAGGCATGGTCGTGACGGCAGTCCCCGCGGCGTTGCTGCTGTTTGGGCGCCGGCATTTTGATCGTGCCGCAAGGCAGTAAAGACCATCACAACATTCGATGAAAATCGCGATTTTGCCGAAAAACATCGAATGTTGTGATGGTTTGGCCCACAAACGCCACTTCCCCCACAAAGGGGGCCAGGCACCTTTGTGGTGGTTTTTGCTTTGACGGGCCGCGCCTGTGCCTTGGTATACCATGTACGCCGTTTGCGAATACACCCCACACCGCCGCACAACTCAGAAAGGCCCCCATGGACGCCACCTTCAGCCACATCAAAGCCGTGTTCTGCGATATCGACGGTACGCTGCTCACGAGCCGGCACACGGTGTCCCCGCGCACCGTGGCGGCGATCCGCGCCCTGCGCGAGTGCGGCGTGCTCTTTGGCCTGTGCACCGGGCGCGACGCCCACGCGACCGAGGCCATGTACGAGCTCTGGGGCATCGAAGGCTTGGTGGACGTGCTCGTGGGCTGCGGTGGTGCCGAGGTCATCGACCGCGCGCACGACATCAACGAGCTGAGCTATCCGCTGTCGGGCGAGACCATCGCGCGCATCTGCAAGCACATGGCGGACCTTCCGGCAACGCCCGTCTGCCCCCGAGACGGCGTGTTCTACGTGCCCGAGAGCAACGCGTGCGTCGAGCACCTGTCGCGCGTCGACGGCGTGCCCTACCAGGTGGTCGATTTTGCCGAGTTTTTGCGCGAGCCACAGCCCAAGGTGATGTTTACCATGGCGCCTGAGGTAATGCCGCGGGTGATTGAGCGGGCGTCGACGTTTGCCGATAACACCGTTAAGGCGGCGGCTCTGCAGACCACGCAGCGGCTCTACGAGTTCATGGATCCGCGCGTGTCCAAGACGCGCGGCCTGGTGCGCGTGGCAGAGCTCAACGGCATGGAGCTCCAGAACATCTGCGTGTTTGGCGATGCCGATAACGACACCTGCATGGTGGCTGACGCCGGCGTGGGTGTGGCCATGGCAAATGGCAGCGATGCCACTCGCTCCGCCGCCGATTTTGTAACCGCGAGCAACGACGAAGACGGCATCGCGATCTTTATCCAGGAGCACCTGCTGTAGCACCGGGGAAGAACCACCACAATAGGTGGCAGGCATCTTTGTGGTGGCCTCAGGCGATTTGGGCGAATTGCTACCTAGAATCTGCACGAAAATTCAAATATAGTTGTCTGAACATCATGCTTCTAACCACCGGTGGGTTAAAGATATTCTCATCAGTTTGGTAGGATATTCCTTCCGGTTAATGACCTACCGCTCACGGTCGATTTTCGACCGTTCACAGGATGTTTGCTCTTGAGCAAAAGGTTGTGCAAATAAATAAAATGCTATTAAAAAACTGATAACTAACTTAATTACCGGTAGAAACAAAAAATAGATAGCGAATAAACGAAGGTAAATCTGAGTAAATGTCAAGAGAATTAAGAACTTGCACAAAAATGTCGGTTTTGCTGCTTAGATGTTTAAACAATCGTTATAATTGCATCACTTAGCGAGCGCAATTACAGATTGCGCAGATACGTTTGATAGGGAAAGAGCAAGATCGCGGTCTCTTGGGGAGGAGACATCGATGAAAGCGAATTCAGACAAATCTAAGCAGAGTAAAAAAGCGACGCGCCGTGTACTGGCAGGCGTTTTGTGCGGAGCCTCCGTTTTGAGCCTGGTGCTGTCGCTCGTCATGCCCCCGATCTCGCAGGCCATTGCCAACGATGCCCAGGCAGCTCCTACCGAGGAAACTGTGATGGGGGGGTTCTTCAAGTGAGTCTACTGATGTAGAAAACACTACTAACGGGGATGCCGAAAACCAGAATAGTGATGATGCCGAGGATGACGCGAGCGAGGATACCGTCGACGCAGACTCGGCTGCTGATGGTGCGGAAGCCAAGGGTGCGGATGACGGTGCTAACGGCGAGGGCGCAATCTCACTTGCTGCAGAGAATGAACCGACTCATGAAATTAGCAGCGGGACAGATCTGAAGTCAAAGCTCCTTAACAAGGATCTACGCGATGGAAACGGTGCTGCTACTTTTAAGCTAACTGCCGATATTGAGTGCGACGATGAGATTCGGCTTGAAGGGGCAAACACCAAGATCACCTTGGACTTAAATGGCTTCAAGATTAAGCACGATAGTAGTGCCAGTCCGTTGTTCGATGTTGCAGATTATGCGACGCTTACGGTCATGGATTCCGGGAAAGTACCGGAGAAAGTTGCCGACGGCCAGCAGCTGCAAGATAAGGACGAGCACCTGACACCTGAAAATTATGGCAAGACGGCAATAATGTCTTATGACGGTAATGAAGTTCCGGAAGATCTTACCTATTACGTAACCGAATCGGCTGCAAGTGGTGTAGGTACCACTGAGAAGATCAAAGAGTACAAGGCGACTATTAAGGGTGCAATTGTTGGAGTCACCAAGAACTCCAAGATGAGGCTCATTAACGTTTACCAACATGGCACGTTTAACCTCGAAAGTGGCGCTATTACGCAGAAAAAGGACTGCAACGTCGGCAACCTCATCTATGCCGAGAACGGCTCTGCCGTCAATATGAGCGGCGGATACGTTTGCGGCGCTTCCGGCTCGGGTGACGGCGCGGGCATTATGGTATCCAACGAGAAAGGCGACGTCTCGACCCTTAAACTGACTGGCGGCGTCATTGCCGGCAACAGCGCTAATAGGGGCGGTGGTGTGTATGCCCGTTATTCCGAGGTTGCCATAACTAATGGCATAATCTCCGGTAATAGCACACTCGGCGCGGGACTCGGTGGCGGCATTATGGCCGAGGGCGGCATCGTGACCGTTTCTGATGGCTATATCACGAATAATAGAATGGCTAAGTTCTGCGGCCACGATGGCTGGGGTGACCATGGCGGTGCTGGGCTTGCTGCCAATAACGGCGCCCATGTCACCATTTCCGGCGGCCAGATTACTGGCAACTATTCCGAGGAAGCCGGTGGCGGCGTTTACGTTACCGATGTGGATCGAAATGAGGAGTCTTCTCGTTCTGGAATGGCGTGGCTGAATATCACGGGAGGAATTATTGCCTCTAATGTGAGCAACCGATCCGAGGGTGCCGGCATTCGTGTGGGCCAGATGGTTGACGCGATGATTAACGGAACTACGAGCAGCAAGGTCTACATTACGAATAACCATTGCATGTCTCGCTTTGACTGGGGCGGCGGCGGCATCTTTGTCCAGGGAAACTCGAATGCGGGTAAGGAATATACTGCTGGTAGATTATTTGTATACAACTCGTACATTAGCAGCAATACCGCCGGTGGCTATGGTGGTGGCGTTGCAGTCTGCCCGACGGGCAAGACGCTGGTGACGAACACTGACGGCACTGCAATCTTTGGCAATATATCTGCTGGCGTTGAGCACAATGCTGCTGGCGATGAGCACAATGCCAACGGTTACGATCCGGCAACTAACAGTGGTAATGAAGGCAAGCCCCATCTTTCAAGTGGCGGTAGCGAAAAGAATCAAGATCAAGATGCATACAACTCGGAGAAGTTCCGCGAGAACGGCCATGCCGATTTCTTCCTTGCGGCAAAGGATGGCCATAAGGAACCGCTTGCGGCAATAATCGGCAAGATGCTCGGCGGCGGAGACGCCAAGTATTCGGGAAGCAAAGAGCTCAAAGAAGCTATAAAAATTCCTGCCGATGGCGGCGTGCAGATTTATCGGAGTATCGGATTGACTTCGGATGTTCATGTTGGCGACGCTGAAGCAAATAATGCACAGGCGGCTGCTACAACCTTCATCACGGGCAACTATTCCTGGGACCATGGCGGCGGCATCATGTCGAACGGCGACCTGTACCTAGGCGTGCCTGCGGATACGTACGTCTACCCAAGCCTTAAGCTAAAGGCGTCAAAGGCGCTGAAAAATAAGCAAACCGAAAAAGAAGAAATGCTCACAAAAGATCAGTTTTCTTTCGCGGTTTATCGCAAGGATTCGGATACTGCGACGGCGCCTTCTTGGAAAAATGACTCTTTCAGCGATGGTGACTGCACCTTAGTCGGGTCTGCCAAGAATGACGCTGAAGGTAACATCACGTTTGACCTTGGTGAACAGTTCGTAGATAAGACTGTTGTGGCTAACAAGATTACATACTACTTGGTCGAACAGACCGGTGGAGACTCTGACATTGAGTACGACCACACTGTGTACGAGATCGAGGTGCAGCTCACGGACAACGAAACTTTGCTCATGAATGTGCCGAAGAAGGATGATTCAAGTCAGAACGTTCCGCTTTACGTCCATAACTATACGATTACAAGCGTGAGTGCGACCAGGCGCTCCGGAGGTTCAACAAAAGCGCTGGGCATTATGGAAAGAGACGGCGAAGGCTATTATTCGATTATCGACTCCAACGCGGAAAAGACCTTCACCAACAAGTACACTCCGTACACCTCCAGCGGCTCCTGGACTCCTAAGGCGACTAAGGTCGTTAAGGGTGGCGAGATGAAGGAGTTTACGCTCGAGTTTGCGAATAACCCGGACTTCAACAACGCTCAGACGGTTAAGACTTGGGTCGATGGCGACAAGTCCCAGACGCTTTCGTTCTTAAATGCGTCTGGTGAGGGGATTAAGTACTCGCTCTCTGATATCACGAAGAATCCCTTCACTGCCGGTGATCCTACGGGCCGTGGCGCTTCCAAGACCTTTACGTACTACGTGTGCGAGAAGAATGAAAGTTCGATTTTCTCGCATTACAAGTTCGATCAGTCGGTCTATAAGCTTGACGTAACGATGACGGATCAGAAAGATGGCACGATCGCTGCCACGAATGTGACCTACACCCAGACCAAGGACGCTGACGGCAACCCCATCGACGAAGCCGTTCAAACTCCGGTGAAATACAACGACGGATCCGATACTTCTAAGCCGACCTCCATCCCCACCTTCATCAACACCTACTCCACCTCTTTGCCCCTTTCTGGTATGTCGGGCGTCACTCTGACGTACCTTGCCGGCGCGGCGATGCTTTGCGTCGCTGCGGCCTGGATGCACGTTCGTCGCAAGGCGAGCGCGAAGGGAGGTGAGCGTCGTGAATAAGAAAGTTTGCTCCTTCCCGATCTTGTTTGCGCTGCTTGCCCTCCTGATCGGCATCTGCGCGGTTGTGTTCCCCGCATCCGCGCAGGCCGCGCCGAGTACGACCGGATCCATCACGGTGGGCGGTACCGTGGCGCGCAGCTACAACGCCTACCAGATCTTTAGCGCCAACGTCATCGATGACGACAACGATGCCAAAATCGCCACCGACCTTGTCTGGGCAAGCGACGCCGTGCGCGACGCCGTGCTGCCTGTGCTGCATAGCGCTGGTATGCCCAATTCCCAGACCACCGCGCAGGAAGCTGCCGAGCGGCTCAACACCGATTCCCACCTTACGAGCGCGCTGAGCGCACAGCTCGCTCGTTCCCTCCGGAGCTCTGGCGCCGTGTCCGTGGCCCTCAACGCGGGCACGGCGGCCGAGCTGCCCTGTGGCTACTGGCTCATCGTCGCCGACGACGACGCCATCTCCCAGAACGAGGCCGGCACCGCGCCGGTCATGGTTCTGGTCGGCGGCAGCGCCGTCACCGTCAAGCCCAAGGCCGCCACTCCCAAGGTGGCCAAGCATGTGCTGGAGGACAGCACCGCCGCCTGGGGCAAGGCCGCCGACGCCACGGTCGGCGACGACCTGTACTGGCGCCTCTCGGCCACGATTCCCGCGGGTCTTGCCGCCTACGACACCTACGCGGTGCAGTTCGTCGACACCATGAGCGCGGGGCTCGACCCCTCCAAGGTGGCCGCGAGCATGCGCGTATACGTGGCGGCGGGCGCGGACGGCGGCTTCGACGCCGTCTCGACCGGTAAGGACGGACGCGCCGGCACCGAGCCCGCGAAGGGCTGGACCGACATCACGGCCCAGTGCGCCACCAAGGTAGCGGCTGACGGCAAGACCTTCACCGTGCGCACCGGCGACCTGATCGCCGCGCTCGGCGGGGCCGACGCCTTCACCGCGGGCGCTCGCGTGGTCGCCGTGTACAATGCGCCGCTCAGTAGCGCGTGCAACCACGGCATCGCGAAGGGCAACCCCAACGAGGTCTACCTGCGCTACCCGCGCTCTCCCTTTGCCGACCAGTCCGGCGACGCCGGCTTCACCCGCACGCCGAGCGACGACGCGTGCGCCTACACCTGGGATCTCGCACTCACCAAGCGCGGCAGCGACGGCGACAAGCCGCTTGCCGGGGCGGTCCTGAGCATCGCCGACGACCGCGGCCGCACACTGGCGGCCGACGGCACGTGGGATGCGGAGGGCAAGGCCACCGTCACCACGGGCGAGGACGGCCACGTGACCGTCTCGGGCGTGGACTCTGGCAAGCTGGAGATCCGCGAGCTCAAGGCGCCCAAGGGCTACACCGCCTTCGAGGGCACGCGCTCCGTGACGGTCAAGGCCGAGGGCCTGGACGTCGACCAGGTGGCCGCTGCCAAGCCCGAACTCACCATCACGGCCGAGTCGCCCCTGCGTGCCGACAGCGCGGACGGCTCGACGGGCAGCCTGGAGGCATCGCTCATCAACACGCCCACCGGCACACCCCCTAGCATTACCACCGGAGGCTTTATGCCCTCGACCGGCGATATGGCAATGTACGCCGCGGCCGCCGCAGCGGTCGCCGGAGCCGCGCTCATCGTGGTCGCGCTCCTGGTCAAGCGGGGAGGTGGCAGCCATAAAGAGTAGCTGGCAGCCCCACAGAGAGCGGGGCGAGACGTAGCGAAGCAGATGCTAAGACACAGACAGATGATGATCGATCGAATGAGAACCAACCGGAAAACGGAGGAAAAGAAGATGAGCATGAGCAAGAACATCGCACGCCTGGCAGTAACCGCCGGCCTCACAGCAGCGCTGAGCTTCGGCGGTGTGATGGCCCCGGTCACGATGGCGTTTGCTGCGGAGGGCTCGACTGTGACGTTCAACGATCCTGATTATGGAGCGTCCACGACCTATAAGGGCATTCAAATCTTTACGGCTACGGTTACGACGACCGCCGAGGGCACGACTGTGAGCAACATCGCGTGGGCCAGCGACGACGTCCAAACTGCTGTCGTAAACGCCATCAAGACAAAGGATGAATCCTACACTAGCAATAACGCGCAGGATGCCGCTGATTGGCTGAACAAACACAACGCAGGCACCGAGAAGACCGATGCAAGTACTAGAATCAGCAGCGGCCACGTTCTGAACAAGATTGCTGCCAATCTGAAGGACAGCGATGGCTGGGAGACGACGGCTGCGGGTAGCGCGTCCCTTTCTAGTCTTACCGCTGGTTACTGGCTTTTCCTGACCAATAGCGTTGCGGAAGGTTCGAATACCAAATCGAAGGACGTTTTTACCTCGCCTGTATATGCGGTCGTTGATGGCACGAATGATAAAGTGGTGACTCCCAAGAAGAGCGTCCCTGCCGTCGATAAGAAAATCGTGAGCGCCAAGGGCGATAAAGAGCTCGATGCGAGCGACTCCCATGTTGGGCAGGACGTAACGTTCAACCTCTACGGTACTATCGCTGACAACTATGACACGTACGATACGTATTACTATCGGTTCTCCGATCAAATTTCCAAGGGCCTGACGCTGCAGGATGGTGCTCAGGTGTATTTGTATGCAAGCAAGGATGCTGCGCAGAAAGATCTTAAGCACGAGAATCCGATATCGTACATCACGGGCTCGTTTACGTCGGATAGCGGTGATGCGGATGCGAACGGCAACAAGACGACGACTTGGACCTGCAGCAATCTTAAGAGTGTGGCGGGTGTTACCTCGGAATCCTGCATTGTCGTCTCCTATAAGGCACAGATCAACAGCGAGGCCGCCATTGGAGGCAACGCAGGCAACACCAACACCGCTACGCTTACGTACTCAAACAACCCTACGATCAACGACACCGGCACGACGGTGCCCGATGAGGTCAAGACCTACACCTATGGTCTCAAGCTTAATAAGGTTGACCTTGGCACCGAGGAGGCGCTTAAGGATTCGAATATTAAATTTACTATCAGGGTGAAGTCGGCGGCAGATTCCAACTTGGAGGGGAAATACGTTCAGTCCGATGGAACCCTCGTAGACGCTGAGTGCAAGTTTTCCGTCACCAACGGTGCTATTACTATCAAGGGCCTTGGTGCGGGAACCTATACGGTTGAGGAGACGGACGCTCCCGCTAATTACGATAAAGTGCAGCCCTTCGATTTCACGATTACGCCAAACAGGGACAGCGAGGCTTCAGGCGAAAGCCCGGTTGGAGCCAAGTATGAGATTAGTACCAGTCAGAAAGACCAGGTCATCATCGGCACGCCGAACGATACGAAGGACGACAACAAGCTCGAAGCCAAGACTGGCACAGCTACAAACGAAGACGGCACCTTCAACATCACCGTTGGCGATACCAAGCATGTCGGCCTCCCGCTGACCGGCCTTAACGGTGTGACCTTCACTTGGATTGCTGGTGGCGCGGTGCTGTGCATCGGTGTGGCGCACCTCATCCGCAGCCGTAAGCAGGCTGAGGAGTCCGAGCAGGAGTAGCGCTCACCCACCCATCCCTTTGGCAGGCGAGAAGTGATGGCCATGAGACTTGCGGACACTTTTCTCGTCTATCTACGTTCTTGCTTCGCCATCCTCTTTTCGGGGCAGACTCCGCGCTGGAGTTTGCCCCGTTTTTTGGATACAGCAGCCAGGCTCCAGCGTTCGATGAGGAGGCTGTTTTTCGTGGGACACCGTAGCCCGGCCTCCATTGCTCGAAAACCACTTACTCGATTTGAAGAGGAAAACTCAGACAAAGATCGAACACATAGCTATCGAACAGATGTTTGCTAATATTGCGTTTACCAGCTGTAAATGCGAGCATGCGCGCTAAAATGGCTTTGCGACGCATCCCGTGCGCGGGCGGCCGACGACTCGATCGGAGGTCCCCAAATGCTGAAATTCCTTAACGCGCTCGCCGCCCTCGCGACGGTGGGCACGTTCGTCATCGCGTTTCTTGACTCGTATGAGGTTCGGATTAAGGTCCGTAGGCGCACGCGCGGTGCGGACGGTAGAAGGCATTTGCGCCGCAAGCGCAAATAAGAATGCCCGGGGGTCGGATCCCGGGCATTTAACAAAAGCTGAAAACTAGGCCGCCCGCGCTCCCAAACATTTACGCGGGGTGCGTCGTTTTCTCTTGACATTGTATCTCGAATCGCCCCGCCGATTCGAGACATTTTGAAAACGCAAATGCTGGCCCATGTATGAGAGGAAGCTCGTTAATTCCGAAAATTATGTATAATTCCAATATAAACTGGAATCAAACGAAAATGATGGAAATGAACGAAGCGCTAATCTACTTACAAGAAGCACTAGGCCTCTCTGCCAAGACCAAGAATTGGCCTGGATCCGCACGCTTGCCGCTGCATCTGCGGGCGATTGAGGTCCGCGCTGTTGACGCAAACGGTTTTTCGTTTTTGCTTGCAAGTTTGCCTACTGGCGTCGGGCTTCCCGAGGCTAAGAGAGTCTATAGTCAGCTAGCCTTGCGCGCGGAGACTCCTGTTGCCGTTTCGTTTCCTGATGCCGATGTACGTCAGCGCAAAGCATTGGTCGCACAAGGGATTCCGTTTGTCTGCCCCGGTAGACAGGCTTTTCTTCCATTTATGGGCACAGCTTGCACGGAGAGGGGCGGTGCCCGGTTTCGCAACCACGCGACCAAGATGTCACCCAACGCGCAGGCTGCCGCAATCTGGGGAGCAGCCCAGGAGTCATATCGTCCCTATGACCTTTGTCGTGCGCTTGGGATTTCGGCAAGCCGTGCGAGTGAGGCCATAACCGAGCTTGTCGACAGGGGACTCGCGAGGCGCGAGCGTTGCGAGCGACGTGTCGTCGTGTTCCCTGTTGCCGTTGATCTTTTGCTCAGCGAGCACATGGCAGAGCTTTCCTCGCCTGTCTCGAAGGTCTTTTTTACAAGGAAGACGCCGCAGATCGACTATCTTGCTGACGCCGGGGAGACGGCGCTCGCCGCGCGTTCGATGCTCGCTGCGCCGGGCATGGAACAAAAGGCCGTCTTAAGAAGTGCATGGCGTCAACTGAGCGACCTCGAAGTCGCAGACGGGGAGTTGCCGGATAACGAAACGGCGATAATCCAAGTGTGGCGCTATGCGCCCGTGTTTGCCGACTCCTCCCGTGTCGACAACATTTCGCTTGCGCTATCTTTGGCGGCAATCGACGATGAGCGAATTCAGCTCGAAGTCGATCGCATGTTTGGAAAGGAATATCCATGGCAAGAAGCGCTGTAGAAGGTCTCCAAGAATTTCAGCAGCATATGCAAGAAGCCGCAGGATCGTATGCTCTTATCGGCGGCACGGCATGCGACATTTTGCTCGCGGAGGCGGGACTTCCGTTTAGGGCGACTCACGATTTTGATGTGGTAATTGTCGCCGATGACCGGTTGCCTCAGACGGCAGAAGCTATATGGACTTTGGTGCGTGATGGCGGTTACCGCTGCGGCTGGGGCGAAGGCAAAGGCTCATGTTTTTATCGGTTTACAGAGCCTAGGAGGCCGAGTTACCCCCATATGATCGAGCTCTTCGCGAAGTGCCCCGACTTTCTAAAGGGTCGTGAGGGGATTGATGTGGCGCCAATTCACGTTGATGAAAACATAAGCAGTCTTTCGGCAATTTTGTTGGACGATGCTTACTACAGCTTGTTCCTTCAGGGAATTCGGACCGTAGGCGGCGTTTCGGTCCTGGGTACGGAATACATTGTCCCGTTCAAAGCGAAGGCGTATCTCGACCTAAAAGCTAGAAGGGAAGCGGGGGAGAACGTTGATTCGAGGAAGGTAAAAAAGCATAAACGCGATGCGCTGAGGCTTGCTCAGCTGCTTGGCGAGTCGGAAGGTGTCGACCTGCGCGGAGAACTGAAGGACGATATGCTTGCGTTTGTTAAAGATTGTGAGGTGGGCGACGTCAATCTGAAACAGATTGGGGTTGCGGGCGTAACGATGGTGCAGTTGCTCGAGACGATGAAAGCAACATATGGCTTGATTGGTTGAGTGGGGTTACGTGGCCCGAACGGTGCAGCCTAGCTGCGTTGTCCGGCGCATGACCTCGCGAATCGGCTATTATTTGTTTAGACAACTTGAGTTGTAGAGGAGTGACCGGCGATGGTGCAGGGCGCCAAACATATGAAGAGCAATAACGCCGCGGACAACGGCGGCTCAAGCCCTCAGCCCAAACCTCAGCCAAAGCCCAAGCGCCGCCGCAAGCGGCTGCCGCGTTGGGCCGACCGGCTCATCACCAGCGTCATCATCCTTATTGGCGTGGGCCTTATGACCTGGCCGTGGATCTTGGACCGGCTCGAGGCCTCGGGCGTGTTCAATCAGATCAGCACCGTGTCCAGCACCGTGGACGCGCTGTCTGCCGAGGAACGCGAGCGCATCCTGCTCCAGGCGCGCTCCTTTAACGAGCAGCTGGCGGGCGAGGCCACCGAGCTCCCCGCCGACCAGATCGAGCCCTACGCCCAGCAGCTCATCTTTGACCGCGACCCCATGATGAGCTGGGTCGAGATCCCCTCCATCGACGTGAGTATGCCCATCTACCACGGCACGAGCGAGGAAGTCCTTATGGCGGGCGTCGGCCACCTGGAGGGCACGAGCCTGCCGGTGGGCGGCACCTCGACGCATTGCGTGCTCACCGCGCACTCGGGCATGCGCAACCTGAGCATGTTCGACGACATTCACTCGCTGGAACCCGGCGACCTGGTGCTGCTGCACACCATGAACAAGACGCTCGCCTACAAGATGGTGGACTCCGAGGTGGTGCTGCCCGAGGAGATGGAGTCGCTGACTATCGAACCAAGCGCCGACAAGGTGACGCTCGTCACCTGCACGCCCTACGGCGTGAACGACCATCGTCTGCTGGTGCATTGCGTGCGCACCAAGTACAACAAGAAGGACGTCGACAAGCAAAAGTCGCTGGCCGGCCGCCACTGGGGCAAGCGCGAGTTTGCCGTGCTTATCGTGGGCGTGGCCATTGTGCTGTTGCTGCTGGACATCGTGATCCACGCGGTCCGCAAGCGCCGCAAGGCCAAAGCCTCGGCATAAGGCATCGTTCAGAACCACCACAATGGGGACAGGCACCTTTGTGGTGGTCGGGGCTTCCAAACCATCACAACATTCGATGAAAATCGCGATTTTGACGAAAAGTGTCGAATGTTGTGATGGTTTTCATTGCGGTCGGGACGGCTTTCGTTGTGGGCGAGACGGTTCTCATTGCGGACAGTACGGTTTTCGCTATGGACGGTGCGGTTTCGCTGCAGAACCGCCAGCCCGCCGCCTGCCAACCCGCCGCCCTCGTTACGTTTTCGCTGCATTTGGGTAAAGCGCCTGCTCCAAGTCGGCGTTGCCCTGTATACTAGAGCAGTTTAACTGTTATGCGGAAGGGAGCGCCTATGGCACTCAGCGAGAAAGACGTGCGCGGCATTGCCGAGTACGCAAAGATCGCACTGACCGATGACGAGCTCACCCAGATGACGTCCTACCTGAACGATGCCGTCCAGATGCTCGAGCCCGTCTTGCAATATGACTTGCCCGACGTGGAGCCCACGTTCCATCCCATCGGAAGCCTGTCCAACGTGATGGGTGACGACCTGCGCGAGCCCGAGCGCGACCTGCCGCTCGACGTCGCGCTCGAAAACGCTGGCAGCGCGCGCGACCGCTACTTCCGCGTGCCGTCCATTTTGGGAGAGGGGGAGAGCGAGTAATGAAGCTCAATCTCGATCGATTCACGGCCGCGCAGCTGGCCGAGCACGTTGCCGCCGGCGATTTCTCTGCTGCCGAGGTCGCGCAGGCCTCGCTTGAGGCCATCGAGGCGCGCGAGGGCGGAGTCCAGGCATTTCTGCAGGTGGCGCCCGAGCTCGCGCTTGAGGCTGCTGCCAAAATTGACACCCGCCGCGCCGCCGGTGAGGCCCTGCCCCCGCTCGCGGGCGTGCCGCTGGCCATCAAGGACAACATGAACCTCGTGGGTACGCGCACCACCTGCGCTTCCCGCATGCTTGGGGACTACCAGAGCTTCTACACCGCCACCTGCGTCCAGCGCATGCTCGACGCCGGCTGCCTGCCCATGGGCAAGGCCAACATGGACGAGTTTGCCTTTGGCAGCTCTACCGAGAGCTCGGCGTTCCATCGCACCAACAACCCCTGGGATACCGAGCGCGTGCCCGGTGGCTCTTCGGGCGGCTCCGCTGCTGCCGTCGCCGCGGGCGAAGTCGCGCTCTCGCTGGGCTCGGACACCGGCGGCTCCATTCGCCAGCCGGCGTCGCTGTGCGGCGTGGTGGGCTTTAAGCCCACGTATGGCGCCGTGAGCCGTTACGGCGTGGTTGCCTTTGGCTCGTCGCTCGACCAGGTGGGCCCCTTTGGCCGCACGGTCGAGGATGTCGCGCTGGCCATGAACGCGCTTACCGGCGCGGGCCACGATCCGTACGACTGCACGAGCCAGGATTGCGCCGTCGACTTTACCGAGCATCTCAACGACAGCATCGAGGGCAAGCGCGTGGGCATCATTCCCGCGTTTATGGAGGCCGAGGGCCTGACGCCCGAGGTCAAGGCTGCTGTTCAGCGCGCCGCCCAGGAGCTGCAGAACCAGGGCGCCGAGCTGGTCGAGGTCGACCTGCCGCACCTGGACGCCGCCATCGCTGCCTACTACGTCATCGGCCCGGCCGAGGCGTTCTCCAACCTGGCCCGCTTCGATGGCATTCGCTACGGTTATCAGGAGGAGGGTTGCGCCAACCTGTCCGACCAGAGCTCGCTGTCGCGCGCCCACGGCTTTGGCGCCGAGGCCAAGCGCCGTCAGATGCTCGGCGCCTACCTGCTTAGCTCGGGCGTGTACGACAAGTATTACTACGCCGCGCAAAAGGCCCGCACGCTCATCACGCAGGACTACGACGCCGCGTATGCCAAGGTGGACACCATCCTCATGCCCGCTTCGCCGCGCACGGCCTTTAAGTTTGGCGAGATCAGCGACCCCACGCAGATGTACCTCTCCGACCTGTACACCATCTCGCTCAACATTTGCGGCAACGGCGGTATCTCGGTGCCGCTGGGCCTGGGCGAGGACACTCAGCTGCCCGTTTCTGCCCAGCTGGTGGGTCCGGCGTTTAAGGACCGTCAACTGCTCACGTTTGCCCGCGCCCTGGAGCGCGGCTTTGCCGATGCCGCCACGGGTGCGCCCGCGCTTTCCGTCGCGCCCGATTTTGCCGGGAAGGGAGGCGAGCTGTAATGAAGGAGCTTTCCGAGGTCCTGCAGGATTGGGAGGCCGTGATCGGCCTGGAGATCCATACCGAGCTCACCGCACTCGATACCAAGATGTTCTGCAACTGCAAGCTCAGCCACGATGACGAGCCCAACGCCAACGTGTGCCCGGTGTGCCTGGGCCTGCCCGGCGCCCTGCCGGTGCCCAACAAGCGCGCCATCGAGAGCATCGTCAAGGCCGGTCTCGCCACCAACTGCGAGATCCAGCGCCACTCGATGTTCTACCGCAAGCACTACTTCTATCCCGATATGGCCAAGAACTTTCAGACCACGCAGGGTCCGGTCGCCTTTGCCATGTACGGCCATCTCGATCTGGATGTGACCGGTCGCGGTGCCGCCGAGCGCCCCGACTGCGCGTTTGGCGAGGCCGAGGCTCAGAGCCTGGCGAGCGCCTCGGCCAACGCCGAGGGCCTGTCTACGTCCATGTCCTCCACGATGCGCGAGGGCAATCAGCGCGCCGGCCATCTGGCCAGCTACGACGCGTCCAACCTGCAGATGCCCGAGCGTCGCGAGGACGGTTCCTACACGGTGCCCATCCGCATCCTGCGCATCCACATGGAGGAGGACGCCGCCAAGATGGTGCACGTGGGCGGTGCCGAGGGCCGCATTACCGCGGCGGCCGAGTCGCTCGTCGACTACAACCGCTGCGGCACGCCTTTGATTGAGCTCGTGACTGAGCCCGACTTGCGTACGCCCGAGGAGGCTCGCCTGTTTATGGAAAAGCTCCGTCGCATCTTTGTGACGCTGGGCATTTCGGACTGCTCCATGGAGAAGGGCTCCATGCGCTGCGACGGCAACGTCTCGCTGCGTCGCCGCGGCGAGACCAAGCTGGGCACCAAGACCGAGCTCAAGAACCTCAACTCGTTTAAGAGCCTGCACGACGGCCTTGCCTACGAGATTTGCCGTCAGGCCGAGGTGCTCGAGGAGGGCGGCATCATCTATCAGGAGACCCGCCACTGGGAGCCCAGCCGTAAGCGCACCGTGGTTATGCGTGTGAAGGAGACGGCCGACGACTATCGCCTGTTCCCCGATCCCGATCTGGCGCCGTTCGATCTGGACGACGAGTTCATCGACCGCTGCCGTGGCGAGATTCCCGAGCTGCCCGATGCCAAGCGCGCCCGTTTTGAGACCGACTTTGGTATTAAGGCGGCCGATGCCGAGCAGATCGCGGGCGACCCCGAGTTTGCCGAGTTCTTTGAGGCTGCCGCTGCCGGTATGGCTGGCAAGGAGGCCCAGACGGTCGCAAACCTGCTGGTCAACGAGATGATCGCCTACCTTAAGAGCGCAGGCGTGTCGCTCGCCGAGTCCGGCATCGCGCCGGCTCAGGTGGCGGCACTCGGCAAGCTGCTGGCGACCGATGCCATCAGCTCCAACCAGGCTCACGAGGTCTTTGAGGCCATGGCCCAGACCGGCGACGACCCCAACAAGATCGTCGACGAGCGCGGTATGCGTCAGGTGAGCGATGCCGGCGCACTGCAGCCGATTGTGGACGAGGTGCTGGCTAACTGTGCTGAGCAGGCGCAGCAGTACCGTGACGGCAACCAGAAGGTCATCGGCTTTTTGGTGGGCCAGTGCATGAAGGCGAGCCGCGGTAAGGGCAACCCGAAGCTCTTCAACGAGTTGCTGAGAACGTCGCTCTCGTAAGCGGGAACCGAGGGGCCGGGTGCGGGGCCTTGCCTCTCAATTTCGGACAGTCCTGACTCACGACGGAGGCGCCACTGGCGCCTCCTGTTCGTGCGGAACTCATTGAGAGGCAAGGCCCCGCACCCGGCCCCTCGGTTCCGTGACGACTCGGCCGTTCGGGTCAGGCGGGCTGAATGGAATAGAGTGAATGGGCGCGCCAACGGCGCGCCCATTGTTTTGGAGGGAACTCATTTTGAGCAAGCACCCGCCCTGCCGGGGTTCCCGGGTTCTGCTACGACTCGGCCGTTCGGGTCAGGTGGGGCTGAATTGAATTTGGTGAATGAGGGCGCCGTTGGCGCCTTCATTCTTTATATATGTTGGGAGCGCCAAGCGGTGGGGGTGGTGCCGGTGTGTTGCTTGAAGGCTTGGGCGAAGGCGGCCTGCTGAGGGTAGCCTAGACGCTCTGCGACCTGCGCTATCGTGAGCGGGCTATCGGCCAAAAGGTCCTGTGCTCGCTCCATACGGCGTCTGCGAATGTAGGCACCCAGGGACTCGCCGGTTTGGGCCTTAAAGGTGGCGCATAGCTTGGAGCGGCTTGTGTAGAGCCTCTCGGCTACCTCGTTGATACCCACACGTCTGCCTTTGTCGAGCGCGCGCTCAATCATTGCCGTTGCTTCTTCGGCAATGGTTATGCTGGCGCGTGTGTCTGCCGCCCGCCGCGCCTGCTTGTGGGCCGCACGCGAACAGGCGAGCTCCGCGACCATGGTCTCCACGATGCCTTGCATATAGACGTGTCCGCCTACGGTGCGGGCGCGGTCCTCGTTAATCCGGCGCAGCGTGTGGCAGATGGCAGACGTCGCCTCCTCGTGCCACGACTCGGCAAACGCCTCAAAGACTCCCGCGAACTCAGTGGGATACCGATGCTCCAGCTCGTCAAAATACCCGGGCAAAAAGAGCACCGAGCGCGAGTGATAAAGCTGCCCTGCAAACAGCGGACTTAGTTCCTCGCCGCAGCTATCTTGGATAAAGCTGCACACCGCGCTGTTCGGCCACGGTCCATGCAAGGGTTTAAGGTTCGCAGGCGTTATGCCAGCCTCGGGCATGCATATAAGTGTGGGCGCGCTGACCTCGCTCACGCAGGCGTACGGTTCGGGTGTGTATTCGGCCAGGTACATATCGTGCATCGGGGTAATGAAATGCTCCATAACGATGCAGGCGGGGGAGAGAGGCATGATCCATGCGCGTCCGTGCGCCCGATCGTTTGCCACCTCGCCGGTAAAGACGGCGCCCTTGCCGGTAAGCTCCAGGCCAAACTGCTCAAACTGCGGTGCGTAGAGCTCGGTTATGTCGGTCGCTGCCCGCCGTATTTGCAAAAGCGTCCCTTTCCTTTGCAGAAACGTCCACGCCTGGCTCGATTGTGAGCCATGGCTAACACATCAATGATAAGTTCATTACGGTTAACTCTCAAGCCGTTAGAAAGGAATCTCATGGCAAAGGGATCAAAAAAGGAAGGCGTCGGTATCGGCGAGCTGCTTGCATATGCCGGCGACCGTAAATTCCTAACATATTTGGGCATGGCCCTCTCGGCGCTCTCGCAGCTGCTGAGCTTTGGCCCGTACGTGTGCATTTGGCTTGTCGCGCGCGATCTGATCGCCGTGGCACCTAACTGGAGCGAAGCCTGCGATATCGCGATGTATGGTTGGTGGGCCGTCGGTTTTGCCCTGGTGAGCATCGTGATTTATTTCGTGGGGCTCATGTGCACACACCTATCCGCGTTTCGTTGCGCGTCCAATATCCGCAAGGCTACGAGCGAGCATCTGCTTAAGCTGCCGCTCGGCTACTTTGACACGCACGCCACCGGTGAGCTGCGCCGTATCGTAGACGGATGCGCCGCCTCAACCGAGACACTGCTCGCGCACATGCTGCCCGATATCGCCGGCGCCACCGCCATGGTCGCAGGTCTGCTCGTGCTGCTTTTCGCCCTCGATTGGCGCTTGGGCGCGGCATGCCTTATCTCGGTCGTCGTTTCGCTTGGCGCCATGGCCGCCATGATGGGCGGCAAGGGCGGCGAGTTTATGAAGGCCTACATGGGCGCGCTGGTCAAGATGAACAAGACCGGCACCGAATACGTACGCGGTATCCCCGTGGTCAAGGTATTCCAGCAGACGGTCTACTCCTTTAAGGCCTTCCACGATGCGATCGCCGAATACGCCGACATGGCGCAAAGCTATGCGGGCACGTTCTGCCGAGGTCCACAGGTGCTCAACCTTACCGCGCTCAATGGTCTTGTGGCATTCCTTTTGCCCGTGGCGTTGCTGTTGGTGCCGGGCGAGACGGACTTTGCACGCTTTATGACCAACTTCACGTTTTACGCGATTATTTCGGCCGTGGTGCCGACGGCCATGACCAAGCTCATGTTTGTGGGCGAGGCCTCTCAGATGAGTGCCGATTCGCTGGCTCGTATTCGAAGCGTCATGGGTTCCAAACAGCTCTCCGTGCCTGCCCAGCCCAAGCACTCCGCCGGTAGCGATGTGCGCTTTGAGGACGTGAGCTTTACGTACGAAGGTGCCGAAGCACCTGCCGTTAGCCATGTGAGTTTCAGCGTTCCCGCTGGTAGCACCCTCGCCCTGGTGGGTCCCTCGGGCGGCGGTAAGTCAACCTGCGCAAGCCTGATCCCGCGTTTTTGGGATGTTTCCGCGGGTCGCGTGCTCGTAGGCGGCGTAGACGTTCGCGACATGGATCCCCACGAGCTTATGGACCAGGTTGCCTTCGTGTTCCAGACCAACCAGCTGTTCCGACAAACACTTGCCGACAACGTGCGCGCCTCCAAGCCTGGAGCCACTGACGACGAAGTGCGCGCGGCCCTCTCCGCGGCCCAGTGCGACGATATCGTGGCCAAGCTCCCGCAGGGCATCGACACCATGCTCGGCGCCGGCGGGGCGTACCTTTCGGGTGGCGAGGTCCAGCGCGTGGCACTCGCCCGCGCAATCCTTAAAGACGCGCCTATCGTGGTGCTCGATGAGGCCACAGCGTTTGCCGACCCCGAGAACGAGGCGCTCATCCAGCGCGCCTTTAGCAAGCTGGCGGCGGGTCGCACGGTCATTATGATCGCGCACCGACTCTCGACTGTAGTGGGCGCAGACCAAATCGTGGTGCTCAACCAGGGCAGCGTGCAGGAGGCCGGCACCCATGCCGAGCTGCTGTCCCAAAACGGTCTATACGCCAAGATGTGGGCCGAATACGAACAGGCCGCGAGCTGGAAGATCACTGCTGCCGCGGATGCCGCCGTCACGAAGGGAGGCGAGGCCTAAATGTTCGCCTCATTCCAAAAGAAGTATTTCCTATCCGATAAAGGCGTCGCCGGCGTAAAACGCGGCATTTTCTGGACCGCGCTCACCAATCTCATTACCATGGCCGGCATGGGCTTATTGTTCCTGGTCATGGCCGGTTTTGTCGAACATCTCGCCACCGGTGCCGACCTGCCGGATGCCCTGCCGATTGTGGGCGGCCTCCTGGTCTTTTTCGTGTTGCTCTTTGCCTCTAACTGGCAGCAGTATTACTACACCTACTGCATCTTTTACGAGGAGTGCGGCAAGCAGCGTATGGAGATTGCCGAGCGCTTGCGCAAGCTGCCGCTGTCGTTTTTTGGCCGTCGTGATCTGGCCGATTTAACCGAGACCATCATGGGCGACGTCCAGGCCATGGAGCACGCCTACAGCCACGTGCTGGGAGAGCTTTGGGGTGCCATCATCGCAAGCGCCATTGTGTTCGTGGCGTCGCTGTTCTTTTGCTGGCAGCTGGCGATCGCGGCGTTTTGGAGCGTGCCCGTGGCCTTTGCCGTGCTGTATCTGACACGCGGCCCCATGACCCCGGTGTTCGACCATGTGCGCGCCGAGAAGGTCAAGGTTACCGAGGCGATCCAGGAGACGCTCGACTGCGTGTGCGAGATCCGCGCCACCAACCAGGAGGCTCATTATCTTGAGGGGCTCAACGCCGTGATCGATGCCGAGGAGCGCGAGACCACCAAAGGCGAGCTCGCCAATGGGCTTTTGGTCAACTCCGCCTTTGCCATCCTGCGCCTGGGGATTGCCACCACGTTGGTCACGGGCGCTGCGATGGTCGCCTCCGGCCAGGTCGACTTTTTGGTGATGTTTGCCTTCCTGCTTATGGTGAGCCGCATCTATGCGCCCTTTGATCAGGCGCTGATGCTGATGTCCGAGCTGTTTGCCGCCGAGTCGTCGGCCAAGCGCATGCGTTCCATCATGGAAGAGCCCGTGGCGCGGGGCAGCGAGCAGTTTGAGCCCGTAGGCCACGATGTGGTGTTCGATCACGTGGCATTTGGCTATGGTGCGGGCGAGGACGGCCGCGCCGGCGAGAAAGTTCTTACCGATGTGAGCTTTACCGCCAAGGAAGGCGAGGTCACGGCACTGGTCGGTCCTTCGGGCTCCGGTAAGTCCACGGTGAGCCGCCTGGCCGCGCGCTTTTGGGATGCCACTGCGGGCACGGTCACCGTGGGCGGCGTGGATGTTGCGAGCGTGGATCCCGAGGTGCTGCTGCGCGACTACGCCATTGTGTTCCAAGACGTGCTGCTCTTTGACGACACGGTGATGGGAAACATCCGTCTTGGTCGTCGCGATGCCACCGATGAGCAAGTGCTTGCGGCTGCGCGTGCCGCCAACTGCGACGAGTTTGTGAGCCGCATGCCGCAGGGCTACAACACCATGATCGGCGAGAACGGCTCCAAGCTGTCCGGCGGCGAGCGCCAGCGCATCTCCATCGCCCGTGCGCTGCTCAAAGATGCGCCGATCGTGCTGTTGGACGAGGCGACGGCGAGCTTGGATGTGGAGAACGAGACCGTGGTTCAGCAGGCGCTCTCCCGTCTGCTTGCAGGTAAGACGGTTATCGTTATTGCCCACCGTATGCGTACGGTGGAAAATGCCGACAAAATCGTTGTACTCATGGATGGTGTGGTTGCCGAGCAGGGCACTCCGGCGCAGCTCAAGGCGGCAGGTGGAGAATTCGCCCGCATGGTGGCGCTGCAAAAGGAAGCAGCTACCTGGCAGTTGTAAGAAGGGGCAAAGGGACAGTCCCTTTGTCACATTGACAATCGGTTACTCCACATCGTTAATTTTCAAAAGGTTAGCCATGGCTGACCTAGATAGTTAGATAAAATTGAGATATTTCAAAAGCGTGCTCGAGCAAACTTGTTTACTCGGGTGCTGAGGCACCATGCCGCGTCCAATGCGGCAAAAGGGAGAGACATCATGAAGAAGTCCACGTTCAACACCCTGCTTGTTGGTGGCGGTTTTCTGCTTGGTACGGCTGGCATCAAGCTGCTCACCAGCGCTCCGGTAAAGAACGCCTGCGTGCAGGGTATCGCGTGCGGCATGCGCATCAAGAACGGCTACCAGGACATGGTCGAGCAGGCCAAGGCTAATGTCGACGACATGGTTGCCGAGGCGGCCTACATCACCCAGAGCGAGGCCGCTGCTGACGAGGCAGCAGAGTAACGCTCCCAGGCACAAACTATGAGATTCTCGATTATCAGCGAGATCCCCGGCAGGACCCGTCTTCAATTGGCGGGTCCTGTGCCAGAGAGCGATCTCGATGCACTTCTTAAGCTCAGCGGCGATATCGACGGCGTGCACAAGGTGCGCGTATATGGCCGTATTGGCCAGATGGCGCTCGAATACGACGAGCCACGTCGCGCGAGCGTGCTCGACGCCTTGGGCGCACTCGATGCTCAAGCTATCGCCGATGCCAAGTCGGGCTATGTGATGCAGCTTGAGCCGCGCAAGCACAAACTCGTTATGGACCTGGCGACACTCGTCGGCGCCCACTACGCGCGCCGCTGGTTCTTGCCCACGCCCCTGCGTGCGGTGTTTGTCGTGGCCGGTTACATGGCCTTTTTGCGTGCCGCCCTCCGTGAGCTCGCGCAGCCGCGCCTGACCGTTCCCGTGCTCGACGCTTCGGCCATCGGCATTTCGTTCGTCAAGCGTGATGTCGACACCGCGGGCCAGACAATGTTCCTGCTCAACGTGGGCGAGCTGCTCGAGGACTACACCCGCGCCATGAGCGAAAACGAGCTCATCAACTCGCTGCTCGATGTACCCGACAAGGCGCAAAAGGTTGTCGGCGACACCGAGGTAAGCGTTGCTGCGACCGAGCTCGAGCCCGGCGATCTGGTCGCCGTGCGCACTGGCATGTCCATTTGCATCGACGGTGTCGTCGAGCGGGGGAGCGCTATGGTCAACCAGGCGACCCTGACCGGCGAGCCGCTGGCCGTTGAGCGCAGCGTGGGCGACGACGTGTTCGCCGGTACCGTCGTGGAAGACGGCAGCATCTTGGTGCGCGTGCGCGCCAACACGGCGCAGACCAAACTGCGCTCGATCGTCTCGCTCGTGCAGACGGCCGACTCGCTCAAATCCGAGGGCCAGTCGCATATGGAGGACCTCGCCAACAAGATCGTCCCGTGGAACTTCCTGCTCGCGGGCCTGGTTGCGCTCACCACGCGCAGCCTTATCAAGACCTCGGCGGCGCTGATGGTCGACTACTCGTGCGCACTCAAGCTCACGGGTTCCGTCGCCGTCATGACCGCCATGAGCGATGCCGCCAAGATGGGCGTCATGGTCAAGGGCGCGAAGTACTTTGAGTCGTTTGCCAAGGCTGACACCATCGTGTTTGATAAGACCGGCACGCTTACCGAGGCGCAGCCGCGCCTGGCTTGCGTGCTGACGACAGATGGCTGGAGCAAGGACGAGGTCCTGCGCCTTTCCGCTTGCTTGGAGGAGCATTTTCCGCATCCGGTGGCGCGTGCCGTGGTCAACGCCGCCCTCGAGCGCGGGCTCGAGCACCGCGAACGCCATGCCGCGGTCGAGTACATCGTGGCGCACGGCATCGCTTCGTCCATCGAGGGGCGTCGCGCCATTATCGGTTCGGCGCACTTTGTATTTGAGGACGAGGGTGCGCAGCTCGAGTCCGACATCAAGGAGCAAATCGAGCTCCAGATGCAAGGCCTGTCGCCGCTGTATCTGGCGGTCGACGGCAAGGTCGTCGGCGTGCTCGGCATCGAGGATCCGCTCAAGCCCGGCGTCCGTGAGGCCATCGCCGACCTACATGCGCTGGGCGTCAAGCATGTCGTTATGCTCACGGGCGATTCGGAGCGCACGGCCGAGCGCATTGCGCGCGAGGCGGGTGTCGACGAGTTTAAGGCCGAGCTGCTGCCCGAGGACAAGTACGCCTATGTGGAGCGCATTAAGGGTGAGGGGCGCCACGTTGCCATGGTGGGCGACGGCGTCAACGATTCGCCGGCACTCGGTTTGGCCGACGTGGGGCTGGCAATGGGTGGCGGAAGCGACATCGCCAAGGAGGTCGCCGATATCATCCTGACCGACACGGATCTGGCCGCGATCGTGCGTTTGCGCCGCATGAGCCAGGGCCTCATTGATCGTCTGACGAGCTCCTACTCTAAGGTGATGCTCACCAACTCGGCGCTGTTGGCATTGGGTATTACCGGCGCGATTACCCCGCAGACGTCGTCACTGCTGCACAACGGCTCGACGATTGCCTACAGCCTGAGCAACGCGAAGGCTTACCTGCGTTAGCAGACGTGTTCGCCCACGTTATCTGGCCTGCGCCCAGACGGCATCGGTGTCGTCCGGGCGCAGGCCTTTTGCATTTGAACATTTGCTAGCTTCTCTATATAGTGTTGCTAGCAAGGCTAGCAATTGAAGGGAGCGAGATCGACATGGGTGCTGTTAGCGGCATGGCGCAGGTGAACGTTCGCGTGGATCGCCAGGTCAAGGACCATGCGGAGGAAGCGTTGCGGCTTTCGGGTGGGTCACTGCCCGAGCTCATCAAAAAGGTCGTGGCCAAGGTCGCGCAGGGTGGCGGGCAGTGCGAGGAAGTGCTTGCGGCCGTCGACGACCGGCAGCAGACCGTCGCGCCCGATACTCCGTTCGCCGCATCATGGGCGGCGGCGGATCAGCTTTACGCGGACCTGGGCATCGCTACGTCGCCCGTATCTGACGATCGCGATTGGGACGCAATCTATTCCGACGCCATGGATGAGCATTATCGCCAAAAGGGGATGATCCAGTGAGCGGGGCGCCTCTCAAGATAATGGTGGATGCCAACGTATGGGTTGATTCGTTTTGCGTCGACCATGCTGAGTCGCTTGCCGCGCGTGCGTTTATTGGGCAGGCGGCGGAGACGGGGGCATTGCTGTTCTTTCCGGTGCATATCGCCAAGGACGTGCTGTACGTTGTCCAACACGAGCTGAAGCGTAGCGTTCTTGCCAGTGGGGCAGCGCTCGACGAGGCGTCTGCCCGCGCAATTGGCGATGCGGCGTTGGCGTTTGTTCGGAACATGACCGAAAACGCCACGGCCGTGGGTGCAGATGCGTCGGACCTTTGGCTGGCCGACAAATACTTAGCGCTCCATCGCGATTACGAGGACAACTTGGTGCTCGCCGCGTGCAAGCGTGCGCAGGTCGATTACTTGGTGACAAACGATCGAAAGCTGCTCGAACATGCCGATCTTGCAGCAAAGACCCCGCGCCAAATGATGCCGATTCTGGCTTTGGCCGAACGTGGTGGGCGGTTGTCCCGCTAACGTAAATCTATATGTGCGCCCCTGGAGCTCCGTCACCCCAAGGGGTGCACGCTTTTTTGCCATGGACCGCCTTATTCTTTAAATGCGCCGCCCCTCTAGATGCCTTCTCAGTCCTGTCGACTCAATATTTTGGGTCAGATGGCCGGAAATCTGTTTCGGAGATGTGCTTTGTTGGGAGAGCCTCCGATGGATTGATGGGGCCAAGTGCTTCTGACCAAAGCGTTTATCTCGGCAATTTCCAGGGACAGTTTACTTCTATCCTTTCGCCGGCTGGCTCCCAAATAACAAAGTTAAAGTGCTTGCGTACAGGTACATAAAGCGATATCCTAAAAGAAAAATGTGGAGGTTCATGATGCTATCAAGATTCGGAACCATATTTGGCAATAAGCGTCTTAGATATGCTTAGTTGATGGAGCTGAATTTATTTTAGGAGCGAGCATTATGAACAAGCGCCTATCTTTACCTGTTGCATTACTACTGTTAGTGGCTGCCCTATCGCTGTTTACGCCCTCAATAGGGTTTGCGGATGATTTCCTGACTAATGACAATAGCGAATATCCAGTGAGTGTTTCATTTCAACTGAAAGATCGTGCGAGTCAGGAATATACCGTTATTTTGCCGGATGGAACTGAAGGCAAAATTGGAATTGAATATATTCCGACTATTGAGCCGTGTAACGCGTGGGATTCTTATTATCAAAACGCCTCTGGCACATGGAGGGTTTACTATAACTCGGTGATATTTCAGGAGTTCTACATTAAAATCGGCAATCATAAGATAACGAGTGCATGGGGTTCGAATTATTCTGTTCCCCTGGGAACGGCATCTGATTCCTTTACCTGGAATAGTACACGAGCGCTACAGCGCGTGAATGTGTCTATACCAGGCTTGTATACTGGAAATGTGTTCTTGGGCGCGGAAATGCAGGGAACGACTCTGCACACCTATGCATACTAGGGCGGTGGTTTTGTGCGCGGTCCCGAAATCGTCTTACTTGCGATACTAATTGCGCTTATCGTGCTCGGATTTAGGCTGGTACGTTGGATTGTGCGAAAAGCAAAGCGTTAATTAGCCTGGACAGATATCATTTTTATTCGAAGAGCAAGCTGGATACTCTCAAATCTCTCATGTGATTATGTGCTGTGTCTGGCTTGCTCTTCAGTTATGGCTCGAAATGAGAACTAAGTCTTTAAAGCCGCGTTTTTATGGCGGCGGCTTCGGCGAGTTTGTCTACTGCTGTGGCATCGGATTGATTGAGGGCAGCGAGGCTGCGGTAGAGCCATTCGTTGACCTGGGTGTTCTTGACACCAGCGGTTTTGGTGAGGTTGGCTATAGCGCTGATTTCGGCAAAGAGTTCGGCCTTTGCACCCGTGAGCTCACCAAGCTCGATGTCATGATGTGCGGTGACGCCGCGGTTTTCGCTTACGTGGTCGATGAAGCCGCGGACGGTTTCAACGTGCTCGGCGAGTGTGGCCTCATCGGCGCCGTCGGTGAGCGCGTTGAGGGCACCCGTGACCACGAGGGCGGGATGTCCGCAGGGGACAAAGCCCTCGATGACATCCATAGCTTCGGCAATGGTTGAGCCCAGGCCCACGAGGGCATTGACGAGTTGCTGCTTGGTATCCATAACGGTCCTTTCGACGGGTCAATTGTGCTTGGCGAAAATATACGTGACGCGATCGGTAGCAAAAGTGCGAAGTACAGCGCACATTGGGGTCTTCACAGCTCGTGCATAGAACAGCTGTCTGCCTTTAGAACGTGGTAAGATAGCATTCCACAAGCGGGGCTCGCCCCGCGTGTTCCTTGAAAAGTCGACGGCTGTTGGGTGTTTGTGCGCCCGATGCCATCCAGACTTTCCCGACATTCGGGGGCGACTGGTTTCGACACGATAGCTCTGAGAGAGGAAGCAAGCCGAGGTCTCCTCGCCTCGTTAAACAGGGGTACCGTCAAATTGAATTGACAACAACTCTTCTTTTGAGCCTATGGCTCTCGCTGCTTAGTTTATAGCGGCGCGTCAACCCGGTGATTTCCCCGACACCGGCGCGACGTCATGTTAGGGGAATGCTCCTGTGCACGTAATCGGTATGGCGCGGGCTAAGATCGAACCGGTTGGGATGCCACGAGCGTGTCGCTGCGCGCAAAGCGTCCGAGACTAAACCAGCGACTGAGCTTGGAGATGCCAATCAGGGGGCTTTCGTGGACCGGAGTTCGATTCTCCGCGCCTCCACCATAAGTAACAGGCAGGTAGAGAAGTGTCTCTACCTGCCTTTTTATTACATATGGATACCGCGGAGAATCGAACTCTATGCAGGGCGCGGGCGTTAAGCAAACGCGAAGCGTTTGTAGCCCGCGGGCGAGGGCGGCGGCAGCCGGCCGAAGCCGGCGCGGATTTGCGAAGCAAATACGCGGATTCTCCGCGCAAACTATCAGCCCAATATGGATGCGATGTTATCGAATCTCAGCCGGCCATGCGCCGCATCAACGGAACCCCAAACCCGCGGAGAATCGAACTCTGTGCAGGGCGCGGGCGTTAAGCAAACGCTACGGCAACGTAGGGTGGGACGCGCTTTCCTAACGGCGGCCCAGGCGGAAAATCCATCCCGGAATCCGCGCTCAGAACGGGACACGCTTTCCCAACGGCGGTCCAAGCGGAAAGTTCATCCCGGAATCCCGCCTCAAACTGGGACACGCTTTCCGCTCCATATTCTCAACTCCAAAACCTATGCGCCCTCCATTCCAAAACTGGGTAGAAGAAAGCCAAAACGCAATCGCAGGAGGTCAATATGACTGCAGAAGATAAGGCAAAGAACGCCGGCAAGGTCGCGCTCGTTTTGGAGGGTGGCAGCTTCCGCGGGCAATTTACCGCAGGCGTACTCGACGTTCTCATGGAGGCCGGTGTCGAGATTCCGGCGGTATATGGCGTATCGGCCGGCGCTCTCAACGGCGTGAACTACAAGTCGCATCAGATCGGCCGTGCCAACCGCATCAACCTGGCTTTCTGCAATGACAACCGCTTCATGGGCGCCGCATCGTTTGCGTCCACGGGCTCCATCGTGGGTTACGATTTTATCTTCAACGATGTCCAGGACCGCCTGGATCCCTTTGACAACGAAGCGTTCGACGCGAGCCCCACCAAGATGTACGCCGTCGCGACGGACATGCTCTTTGGAACCGCTGCATACCTGCCGGTCAAAAGCGCCGTGCTCGACCTCGATGCCGTGCGCGCCTCGACGTCGCTGCCGCTGGTGACGCCGCCGGTCGAGATCGATGGGCACAAATACGTCGACGGCGGCGTAGCCGATTCGGTCCCCATCGAGCACGTGCTGGAGGAGGCCGGCTTCGACCGTGCAGTCGTCATTGTCACGCAGGATCGCTCGTACGAGAAAAAGCCCTACGAGTTTATGCCCGCCGCACGCGCTCGCTATGCCGACTACCCCTACCTGCTTGAGGCTATCGAGACGCGCCACGACCGCTATAACATCCAGCGCATGCATCTGTGGAAGTATGAGCGCGAGGGCCGCGCGCTGGTCGTTGCTCCACAAAAGCCGGTCGAGGTCGGTCACGTTGAGCATGATCCGGCAAAGCTCCTCGACCTGTATATTCAGGGCCGCCAGGAGGCAAAGCGCCTACTGAGTGATATCGAGGCATTTGTCGAGCGCTAGTGTCGCGACGTCATGACCCATGGATGACATGTGCAGAAACTGGTTGATTTTCAATCTCAACGCAACAGCCTGGACGGAACACGCGTTTCCGCAGCTAGCGCAACGCGGAGATAGCTCCCGGCACCTGGCCATCACCTCGTTTCCGCAGGTGGAGAGGCCATGGAGGCCGGTGCCCCCATGCCGCCGCCGCATGCTCCGCCAGCCCGCCGCGCAGCCGTTCCGGACTCAGCGCAACGGGCCCTCCGGCCCATGTCCCGGCCCGCCGCCTATCCCGCCAGCGGCCCCTCGCCCCTCGCGGCCCTGGCCCTGTCGATGCAGCCGGGCGTGAGGTCGAGCTCGCCGGGCGCCAGCTCCTCTATCCCGAACGCGTCCATGAGGGCAGAGGCGTCCTCCCCGAGGGCCATCCGCAGCACGCGCGCCGGCGTCTGTTAGCGCTACTGTAAAAACAACCATTTTGACCAACGCTCAATAACCAATCATG
>URPK01000002.1 GCA_900549715.1 uncultured Collinsella sp.
CACGCAAAGGAAAGCACTTAATGTGCTTTCCGTCTTGCGCAGGACTGTAGAGCAGGAAACTTCATATGCGTCCCTCCCGGGCGCAAGCAAAAGGGCGACCCCTGTCCGGAGTCGCCCTTATTGAGCAGTGTATGTGCGGCTGTTACTCGGCGTCGTGGTGACGGCGGGGCTTGCGGCCTCCGTTGTCGCCGGGACGGCGCGGACGGTCGCTGCGCTCAGAGCGCTCGCGACGCGGACGCTCACGGCGCTGGAAATGCTCGCCGTCGCCCTCGGAGGCACCCTCGGCGCGAGCCGGGGCCTCGGGCTTGTCAAGACGATCGAGCGAGATCTTGCCGCGATCGTCGACCTCGATGACGACGACCTTGACCTCATCGCCCACGTTGAGGACATCCTCGACCTTCTCCACGCGACCCTTGGCAACACGGGAGATGTGCAGCAGGCCGTCCTTACCGGGCAGCAAGTTGACGAAGGCGCCGAAGGGCTGGATGGAGACCACGCGACCGGTGTACTCCTCGCCAGGCTCGGGAACCTTGATGATGAGCTTGATGCGCTCGACGGCCTGGTCGACGGACTCGCCGGTGCCGCCGACAAAGACGGTGCCGCCCTCCTGGATGTCAACCGAAGCGCCGGTCTCGTCCTGGATGCCGCGGATGACCTTGCCGCCGGAACCGATGACGTCGCGGATCTTGTCAGTCGGGACCTGGATGGAAACGATGCGCGGAGCGGTGCTGCGCGTGGTGTGGCGCGGCTCGGGGATCACGTCGAGCATCTTCTGCAGAATAAAGGCGCGACCCTCCTTGGCCTGCTGCAGGGCGCGGGCCAGGATGTCGAAGGTAAGGCCGGTGGCCTTGTTATCCATCTGCAGGGCGGTGATGCCCTCGGTGGTGCCAGTGACCTTAAAGTCCATGTCGCCCAGGAAGTCCTCCAGACCCTGGATGTCGGACAGGACCACGGTCTTGCCCTCCTCCTGGATCAGGCCCATAGCGATACCGGAGACCGGGCGCTTAATGGGCACGCCGCCGTCCATAAGGGCAAGCGTGGAGCCGCAGGTCGAAGCCATCGAAGAGGAGCCGTTGGACTCCATGACCTCGGAGACGACGCGGATGGCGTAGGGGAACTCGTTCTCGTCGGGAAGCACCGGAATCAGAGCGCGCTCGGCCAGATTGCCATGACCGATCTCGCGTCGCTTGGGGCTGCCCATGCGGCCGGTCTCGCCGGTGCAGAACGGAGGGAAGTTGTAGTGGTGCATGTAGCGCTTGCCCTCGGTGGGCTCGATGGTATCCAGACGCTGGCCCTCGTTGAGCATGCCGAGCGACAGGACGGAGAGTACCTGGGTCTGGCCACGCTGGAACAGGCCGGAGCCGTGAACGAGCGGCAGGTAGTTGTCCTTCACCATGATGGGACGGATCTCGTCGGCGGCACGGCCGTCAACGCGCTCGCCGGTCTCGACGACCATGGTGCGCATGGCCTTCTTCTCGAGCTTCTTGAGCGCCACGGGGATCTCGCGCTCCCAAGCGGCCTGCTCCTCCTCGGTAAACTCGGCACGGATGGACTCCTTCAGAGCCTCGACCTTGCCGATACGGGAGAGCTTGTCGGCGTCGCGAAGGGCGGCTGCCATCTCGTCGTAGTGGGCGAAGATGCGCTCCTGGACCTCCTCGACGGGCTGGTCGAGCGGGTACTCCTTCTTGACGATGGGGCCGTTGACCTGCTCCCACTCGGCGACGAACTCGTCCTGAGCCTGGCAGAAAGCAGCAAGGGCCTCCTGGCCAAACTTCATGGCGGCGAGCATGTCGTCCTCGGAGATTTCCTCGGCGCCGGCCTCGACCATCGAGATGAAGTCGGCGGATCCGCCCAGCTCCAGGTCCAGATCGGAGTTCTCGCGCTCCTCGTAGGTGGGGTTGACGATAAACTCGCCGGTCTCCACGTTACGGCCGATGCGCACGCAGGCAAGCGGGCCCTCGAAGGGCACGCCGCCGAGCGTCATGGCCAGGGAAGCACCCATGACGTTGATAACGTCGAAGGGGTTGACTTGGTCGGCGACGAGCGAGGTGGCGACGATGTGCACCTCGTTGCGGAAGCCGTCCGGGAAGCTCGGGCGGATCGGGCGGTCGATCATGCGGGCCGTGAGCGTGGCCTTCTCGCTGGGACGGCCCTCGCGCTTGAGGTAGCCACCCGGGATACGGCCGGCAGCGTACATCTTCTCGTTGAAGTCGACGGTCAGCGGGAAGAAGTCGTAATTCTTGCGCTCCTTGGAGACGACCACGGTGTCGAGCATCGTGGTGTCGCCCTGCTTGACCAGGCAAGCGCCGGTGGCCTGCTTGGCAAGCTCGCCGGACTCGAAGGTGTAGGTCTTACCGTACAGCTCAAAGGTCTTGGATACGAGTGTCATTGTTCTCCTTTACCCCACAGGCCCCTTGCCTGCGGGCTTCTCATGTGACGCGGGCCCCCTGCCCCCGCCACGCTTCAGAGCGTGATTGTTCACGCCCTTACACAAAAAGAGCGCCCCGCTGCGCAGGACGCTCTTAGCATGTACAAATCCGTTACTGGATGTTGTCGCGGATGCCCAGAGCCTTGATGAGCTCACGGTACTCGACGATGTCGTTCTTCTTGATGTAGGAGAGAAGACGACGACGACGGCCAACGAGCATAAGCAGGCCACGACGGGTGTGGAAGTCCTTCTGGTGGGACTTCATGTGCTCGGTCAGCTCCTTGATGCGCTCGGACAGGATGGCGACCTGAACCTTGGGGTTACCGGTATCGACCGGGGAGTTACCGAACTGGGCGGTCAGCTCCGCCTTGCGCTCTTTGGAAACAGTCATTGTTTCACCTTTCGTTTCGCGTCGCCTGTGGGCGACTCCATTCGCCTCGGACTGGGAAGCCGCCGGTGGAGCGAACATCCAAGGTCGAGGTACCAACAGGTGGGTATGTTACCACAAGCGGCGCGCGCCTGCGCATCATCACCGACCCAACATGAATTCCATCGCACGGAGCCGCTGATCGGTGTGCGTGGCGGCCCAAACATGCGAAAGCCCCAGCAAAAACGCAGCCGTATGCGGATCGATCTGCTCGCCCATAAGGGCATCGAAGGTCATGGACATCAGAGCGCGCAGCCATGCGACCTCGCCGACCGATACCAACTCGGCGCCAGGCACGCTCGAGGCGCACGACCCGCACAGAAGCCCGCCGGCCTGGGCCGAGAAATGCGAGAGCATGGGATCGCCGCACGAGACGCATGCCGAGAAATCGGGGCGGTAACCAACGTGCGACAGCAGTTTAAAGACAAAGGCCGCCACGAGCAGGTCCATATGTGCCGAGTCGAGCCCGCAGCCGACGAGCGTGAGCGCCCGCTGCGTGATGGCAAAGGTAAATGGATCCTCGGCATCCTCGAACGAGCACACGCGCGCAACCTCGGCAATCGCGCTGGCGGCACAGATCGTCTCGTAGTCAGGAGCGGCACCGAGTGGCGCCTCCATAAGCTCCGCCTGAGAAACCACGTCAAGCGAGCGACCACGCGCGAGCAGCATATCGACGGTACAGAAAAGCTCGCAGCGGGCCGCAAGGCGACCGCCGGGCTTACGCGCGCCCTTAGCCACGGCACGCACCTGCCGTCCCCGTTCGTCGAGCATGGTCAAGATCAGGTCGGTTTCCTTGAGCTTCGTCTTGTCGAGGACGAGCACCTTTGTGCGATATGTGCGAGAGCCTGCCATGAACGCCGAGGCTTAATCTTCGGCATTGTAGCCAAAGCGGCGGATCTGTGCCTCGTCATCGCGCCAGCCGGCCTTGACCTTCACGTCGAGCTCCAAAAAGACCTGCGTGCCAAAGATACGCTCAAGGTCGCGACGGGCATCGATGCCGATATGCTTAATCATCTCGCCGCCCTTGCCGATGATGATGCCCTTCTGCCCCTCGCGCTCGACGTAAATCGTGGCGTGCACGCGCAGAACCTTCTTAGTCTGCTCGAGCGCGTCACAGATGACGCCCACGGAGTGGGGGATCTCGTCGCGGGTGCGACGCAGAACCTTCTCGCGTACAAACTCGGCCACGAGGGTCTCGTCGGACGCGTCGGTGCCCATGTCCCTAGGGAACCAGCGCGGGCCCTCGGGCAAAAAGTGAGCGACGGTCTCGATAAACGCATCGACGTTGAAGTTCTTGACCGACGACGTCACGATCTCGTCGTCATATTCCATGAGCTCGTGAGCGGCCTTGAGCTGTTCCATAACCTGGGCGGGATCGGCCTCGTCGGCCTTCGTAAGCACCAGGACCTTTTTGGAACGGGCGCTCTTGACACGCTCGGCAACCCAGGCGTCTCCCCTGCCGATGGGTTTGGTGGCGTCGATCAGAAACGCGACGACGTCTACGTCATTAAGCTCAAACAGGGCGCTCTTGTTGAGCTCGGATCCCAGGCCATCCTTGGGCTTGTGAATACCCGGGGTATCGACAAAGACCAGCTGGTAGCCGGGGCGGTTGACGACGGCGCGCATACGGCGGCGGGTCGTTTGGGCCACCGGCGAGGTGATGGCAACCTTTTTGCCATAGCAGGCGTTGAGCAGCGTGGACTTGCCGGCGTTGGGACGACCGACCAGGGCGACGAAGCCGCTGCGGAACCCGGGCTCAACGTCGCCAAAGCCCATGGGGGCATCATCCTCGTCACACAGGGCGTCGAGTTCTTCGTCGCTCATGCCCTCAAACGGGTCGAACTCCTCGACTTCCTCATAGGCCTCGGTCGCCTTAGCATCCGGGGACTCGTCGTCCAAAATCTCATCGGTAGGCTGCATATTGTCGGACATGGGAATCCCTTTCTAAATAAAGCCGAGCGAGTGGGCAAATACCAGCAAGCCCACAATCGCGGCGGTGATGGAAAGAACGTATACAGAGGCGGCGGCGATGTCCTTGGCGCGTTTTGCCAGCGGATGGAGCTCCTGGGTCGCCAGATCGACAATGTCCTCCATGGCGGTATTGCACAGCTCGCCGTGAATCACCAGGCCGCAGCAGATGATAATCGTGGCCCACTCGGCAATGTCGAGCCCCACGATGCAGCCGGCAATGACGGTGCACACGCCCGCCACGAGCATGACCTTAATGTTGCGCTCGGTCTTGACGGCGGTGACGAAACCCTCCATGGCGTAAGAAAACGACTTTAAGAAGGACGGATGGTCCTTGTTCGATCCGGGAATCATAGACGGCTCCTAGTCGTGGGCGTGGTTGGTGATGGGGCCGACGTGGACTAGCTTGGGGTCCTCGCCGCGCTCGAGCGCCAGATCGCGCAGGATGGCGTCCTCGCGGGCCTCCATGACCTCGGCCTCGTCGTCCTCGATATGGTCATACCCCAGCAGGTGCAGCATGCCGTGTACGAGCATCAGGCGGCACTCGTCGGCAGGGCTATTGCCAAAGCCGGGGGCCTGACGGGCAATGACCTGCGGGGCCAAGATGATATCGCCGAGCTCGAGCGTCTCGTCGGCGGGAATATCCTCGTCAAAGGCCGAGTCGCATTCAAACGAGAGCACATCGGTGGTGCGGTCGATGCCACGCCACTCGTGGTTGAGCTCGTGCATCTCGTCCTCGTCGACATACGAAAGGGAAATCTCGACTTCACGTTCAACGCCCTCGGCGGCAAGCACAACCTCGCAGATGTGCTCCACTTCCTGCGCGTCGAGCAGCGTATCGAGCTCGGCATCGTTGCTGATCAATACACTCAACGGGACTCCTTTCGGTCGCGCGAGCGCTGCTCACGCACGTCATCATAAGCATCGTATGCCTCGACGATACGACCCACCAGGGCATGGCGCACCACATCGGCGCGCTCCAGGTGTGCAAACGCCACATCGTCGACACGGCCCAAAATCTTCTCGACATCCGCCAAGCCACCACGACGACCCACCAGGTCGCGCTGGCTGAGGTCGCCGGTAATCACGAACTTGGAGTTGAATCCAAGGCGTGTCAGGAACATCTTCATCTGCTCGGGCGTAGTATTTTGCGCCTCGTCGAGCACCACGAAAGCATCGCTCAGCGTACGACCGCGCATGTAGGCGAGCGGGGCGATCTCGATCACGCCGCGCTCCATAAGCTCATCGGTGCGCTCACGATCCATCATGTCAAAAAGGGCATCGTAGAGCGGGCGCATGTACGGATCGATCTTTTCCTCGAGGGTGCCGGGCAAAAAGCCCAGGTTCTCCCCTGCTTCGACAACCGGACGCGTCAAGATCAAACGGCCCACCTCATGGCGCTTGAGCGCGGCGACGGCGAGCGCCATGGCCAGATAGGTCTTACCGGTACCGGCAGGACCCAGGCCAAACGTGATGGTATGTGAGCGGATGGCATCCACATAGCGCTTTTGGCCGAGCGTCTTGGGACGAATGACGCGACCGCGATACGAAAGCAGCACGTCATCGCGCAGCGACGAGGCCTCATGCTCGCCGTCGCGCAAGACGGCCAGGCAACGCGAGACATCGTCGGCAGAAAGGGTACGGCCGGCCGCCGCCTCGCGAAAAGCATGTTCGAAAAAGCGCGCCACGAGCTCGACCTCGTCCGGGTCACCGCTCACGGCGATGCTATCGCCACGGGCGACCACATGGGCGCGAACCAAGCTCTCGAGCGCACGAAGGACGCCGTCGCCGGCGCCCAAAACGCGCGAGGGGTCAATCCCCTCGGGAACGGTAAGTCTAATCTTCGAGGCTTCCATGAACCTCCCTGCGCGCATGGACCAAGCCGGAATCATCGACTCTGATGATAGCAACATCGAGCAGGCACGGGGCTGTAAGTCCACAGGTATCGTCAAGACGGGCATGATGGAACGAGCCGAGCGTCAGGTTGTCACCATACTCGAGCACGGCGCGCTCAACGGTTCCCACGCGACGACGAGCGTCGGCGATGGCGAGTTCCTGCGCCGCGGCCCGCATACGGCGGCTGCGCTCAGCCATAACCTCTGGCGGTACCTGGTCGGGCATATCGGCGGCAAGTGTGCCGGGACGCTTACTGTAGCGGAACACATGCATGCGCGAAAAGCCCACGCGACGGCATAGCGCCAGCGACTCCTCGAACTCCTCATCCGTCTCGCCGGGAAAACCGACGATGACGTCGCACGAAAAGGACGCCTGGGGCAAGTTGGCGCGAATCATGCGCACCGTATCCTCAAACGCCTCGGCGCTATAGGGACGGCCCATGCGATGCAAGGTCGCCGTGCAGCCGGACTGCACGGGCAGGTGCAAAAACGGGGCGATACGCTGCGGATAGCGCGCCATAACCTTAAGCAGGCGTTCAGAGATATCCATGGGCTCGACCGAGGAAATGCGCACATGCGGAATAGACGTGCGCTCCATAATGGCCTCGAGCAGCTCATCGATTTCGACATGCTCGTCGGTCGCGCTCTTGCCATCGTAGGCACCCAGGTTCACACCGGTCAGCACCACCTCGGGCACGCCGGCCTCCTGGGCCTCGCGAACTTGCTCGAGCACGGACTCGACGGGCACGGAGCGCTCGGGGCCGCGTGCCTTCCACACAATGCAATAGGTGCAGCGATGGTTGCAGCCGTCCTGAATCTTCACGCCCAGGCGAGAGCGACCGAGCGCATCGACCACCTCGCCATCACTGCAGGCGGGAACGCTATCGGACTCAACGCCCAGCACCTCGCAGACACGTTCGGCGACATCGATCTTGGACGGCTCGGCGATCACACGATCCGAAAGCTCCAGCAGTTCCTCGGGATGCAAATTAACCACGCATCCGGTCACGACCACATAGGGCTCGTTTGGATGGGCCAGCGCATGGCGGACGGCCTTACGGGTCTTGGCCTCGGCCTCGCCCGTAACGGCGCAGGTGTTAATGACGATCAGATCGGCATCCTGGGGCTCCACCATAGCAAAGCCCAGGCGCATAAGATCGGCAGTGATACGGTCAGACTCAACCCGGTTGACACGGCAGCCGAGGTTGACGACGGAAATATGGGGTGCGAGCACGCGGGCTCCTTAATCGAGGATATCGTCGAGGGCACTCTTGATACGGTCGGTCACCGACTTCTTACCGAAAGCGACGTCATCGCCCATCTCATCGGCAAAAGCACGGAGCAGCTCGCGCTGCTTATTGGAAAGATTGGTGGGAACGACCACGCGCAGTTGCACGATCAAGCGGCCACGCGAACCGCCACCGCCAATGCGCGGCATGCCGTAATTATTGACGCTCACGGTGTCGCCGTACTGGGCGCTTGCGGGAACCGTCACCTTAACGACCTCGTCGGGCATAATGCCCTCGACCTCGATCTCGCAGCCGAGCGCAGCCTGTGCAATCGAGATATCGCTCACCAGGTACAAGTCGTCACCGTTGCGCTTAAAGCGCTCATGGTCGGCAACGCGCACGTTGACAATCAAGTCGCCCGAAGGCTCGCCGCGAAGGCCGGCCTCGCCAAAGCCGCTCACACGCAGCTGTCGACCGGTCGAAACGCCGGCGGGAATATCGATGTCGATCTTTTCATGCGAAGGCGTGCGGCCCTGACCGTCGCAGGTCTCGCAGGGATGGTCGATAACCGTACCCTCGCCATGGCAGTCGGGGCAAGGCGAGGAAGACTGAACCTGGCCCAGGAACGAACGCTGAACCGTCGTGACGTAGCCCGTACCGTGGCAGCGGCCGCACTGCTTTTCCTGTGCGCCCTCTGCCCTACCGGTGCCATTGCAGTCCTCGCAAGGAGCAAGGCGGTCATAGCTGATCGTCTTTTTGCAGCCGAGTGCCGCCTCCTCGAGCGTCACCGAAAGCGAGATGGCCATATCGCGGCCGCGACGACGCTCACGACGGCTGCGGGCGCCACCGCCGGCACCGCCGCCAAAAAACGACGAGAACAAGTCGTCCATGCCCATACCACCAAAGATATCGTTGATATCGACGTAGCCCGAACCACCAGGGCCGTCGGCAGTGCCGTAACGGTCGTAGTTAGCACGCTTCTGCTCATCGGAAAGAACGGAATAGGCCTCGTTGAGCTCCTTGAACTTGGCCTCGGCCTCGGGGTCGTCCGAAACGTCCGGGTGTACGGTACGGGCCTTCTTTAGAAACGCGCGCTTAATCGTCCGCGCGTCGGCATCCTTGTCGACGCCAAGTACCTCGTAGTAATCCCTATTTTCCGACACGACCGAATCCTTCCGACTTTCATTATTGTCACAGTGCGTCCTATACCCAAGCTGGGCCGACCGCAAACAGAGGGTTTGATGTTATTGCATTCCGTAAGGCGAAAGCATGGCCCGTTGCGAGCAGCTCGCGAACCAAACCGACACGAGCGCGAACATGAAGCCATTGGCAAAACCGTTGGCAAACTGCATCGCACCGCGCTTCCACCACAGCAGGCTGCGATGAAGCACGCCGTCCGAAAGCACCATGAACAGGCCCATGGTAAACGGAATAAAGCACATCACGGCAAAGGCCGAGAACACGCCCGAGATGGCCGAGAGTACCAAAAACGGCACCACGATGCCCATCAGGTAAAAACCGGTACGAGCTTTGCCTTCCAAGCGCTCGGCCTCGACATGGGCACGGCCGACTAGATCACCGCCAGCGGCACCGTTAGTGCCGGCGTGACCCATGCCGCTAATGCGGACCTCGTCGCCATCGTGCATGCCGGCAGGAAACTCAATCGTCTGCTCGGAGGTCACACGGGTTCGCCCGCTGCCACCGCAATCGGGGCAGGGGTCGGCCACGACCTTACCGGAACCGCCGCACTCGGGGCAGACCGACTGGAACGTGCCCGCACCAAACAGGAAGGACAGGTCGACGTCGATGTGGCCGCGGCCACCGCAGCTCGGGCAGGTATGGGCATGCTCGGACGAAACGGAGCCCGAGCCGCCGCAGTTGCTACAGGTATCGAAGCGCGTGTAGCGGACGGTCTTGCGGGCACCGCCCTTGGCCTCCTTGGCGTCGAGTTTGATATCGACGACCACGTTGGCGCCGTTCTCGGGATTGTAGGCAGCCTGGCCGCGACGCTGCTGGCCCCAGGCGCCACCAAAGGGAAAGCCGCCCTCAAAGGGATTGCCATAGCCCGTGCTGCCGGCGTAGCCGCCACCATAGGGCGAAGCCGTAGGAGCACCGGCAAAGGGATTGCCAGAACGCATGGCGTCGTAGCGCGCACGTTTTTGCTCATCCGAAAGCACGGCGTAGGCCTCGGAAACCTCTTTAAACTTTTCCTCGGCATCCGGCTCTTTATTGACGTCCGGATGGAGCTTACGGGCCTTTTGCTGGAAAGCCTTTTGAATATCACGCGAGGTGGCGTCCTTGGAGACACCCAGAATCTCGTAGTAATCTTTTTCGTTCATCGTCGCCATGCGCGGCAACCTCCTGCTCACAGCAGCGTATATATCCCGGTAATTCTACCCGAGCGGCCTAAGCTAGATCCCAAAACAGCTCGAACAGAACATTTCCATCGAGCCAGCCCAGATGGGTCGGCACCAGTCGAGCTCGAACATGGCCCGCAACGACATCTGCCGAAGTGAAGGGTCCCTCATGACCCCAGAGCGTCTCGGGCACCCAAGTGGCAAGACCCAATTCGAGCGAGCGATCGCAGGCAGCTGCCAGCTCACCCGTTGGGATGACGCAAGCTGCACGAGCCAACAGGTCGGACGCAACACCGCGCGTCATGCGACAAGCGAGCATCAAGTCTTCGGCGACAGCCTCGCGCTGCGACAGATATTCGGCCTCGTACGCCGTCGCGTCATCGTCACGTTGCACCAGACGCACGCGGTACGCATCGCCTCGAGAAGACACGCCGGGGAACAAACCTGCAAGACGGTCGAAATCCTCGTCGTCGAGCATGCCCGCGGCAGAACGACCCAGACCCAGGTAGCCCTGTCCGGTCCAGTAGGCAATGTTATGGGCGCACTCATGGCCGTCGAGCGCGTAGCTCGCCACCTCATACGGATGATAGCCGGCCGCACCCAGGCGCTCACGCGCCGCGTCCATGCACGAAGCCTGAAAATCCTCATCGGGCTCGAGCGACTCGTCACGGCACGCCATGCGGTAAAGGGGCGTCCCCTCCTCGAGCGTGAGCGGGTAGACCGACACATGATGAGGCGCCGCCGCCAACACGCCATCGAGCGTGCTCCGCCAGCTTGCGGCCGTCTGCCCGGGAAGGCCGCACATCAGGTCGCACGACACATCGAGGCCAGCGTCCTTCACCGTCGCGATAGCCGCAAGTGCGCGATTAGCATCGTGAATGCGGCCAATAGCAGCCAGCTCGGTATTGTCGAGGGTTTGCACGCCCAGAGAGATGCGCGTGACACCCGCCTCGGCAAGCGCGGTGGCGAGCTCAGCGGTCAGGGACTCAGGATTGGCTTCGCAAGTAAATTCAACGGGTTTGCACCACATGGAGATACGCCGGGCAAGTTCCACCAGGCGCTCCCCTGCCAGCGATGGCGTGCCGCCGCCAGTATAGACCGTGCAGACCTGCGCAAGCGCCCCGGCGTCGCCAAAGGAATCGAGGCGCGCATACAACTGCTCAAAATAGGAATCAAGCGCGGCATCCAAATCATACGCAGCAAAGCTGCGCGAGTCAAAGTCGCAGTACCGGCACTTTTGAGCGCAAAACGGCACGTGCACGTACAGCGCGGTAACGGCCACCGTTAGGCCTCCAGCGGATGAGCAGGCACCGACTCGCCGGCGGCAAGCGCGGCCTCGCAGGCCACCACGTCGCGCTCGATATCATCGACCAGCGCCATAAACTCCTCGTACGTAGAGCAACGCACCACCTGAGCGCGCCAGGCGGCGGCATGGGGCATACCCTTTAAGTACCAGCTTGCGTACGTGCGAGCACGCGACATGAGCGGCAGAAGCTCGTGCGTCAACGTCAGGTGCTCGCGCAGAGCCTCCAGGCGCTCGACCGAGGAGCGAGAAGGAACCGGCGTGCCATCGAGTGCAAGGGCTCGGGCATCGCCGAACACCCACGGATTGCCGTAGATGCCGCGCGCGATAAACACCGCGCTGGCACCCGAGCCGTGCAGATGCTCAGCAGCGTCCTCGGCCGAGAACACATCGCCCGAACCAATCACGGGAATCTCGACAGCGTCGGCAACCTCATCGACGACCGACCAATCGGCCTGGCCCGTGTAGAGCTGCGTGGCGCAACGACCATGCACGGCGACTGCGGCAGCCCCTGCACTCTCAAGCATCTGGGCAAATGTCGCGGCATTGCGGTCCTCGGCATAAAAGCCCTTGCGAATCTTGACGGTCACGGGCACGTGCGCCGCGCCCACCGTGGCCTCGACGATCTTCTCGGCCAGGTCGGGCGTGCGCATGAGCGCCGAGCCCTCGCCCTTGGTAACGACCTTGCGGGCGGGACATGCCATGTTGATATCGATGAGCGACAGGCGATCGCCCACACGTTCCTCGACGGCAGCGACGGCGCTCGCAAACTGATCGGGTTTGGAGCCAAAGAGCTGCACGCAAATCTGCTGCTCCTCGTCGGCCGGTAGCACCAGGCGCCACGTCTTATTGCTGGCATAGGCAAGGCCCGCCACGCTCACCATCTCGATGTAGGCAAGGTTGGCACCGCGGCGGCGGCACATGATGCGGTAGGCAGGGTCGGTCACGCCCGCCATGGGAGCCATAAGGAACGGCTGCTCGGCATAGGCGCCCAGCAGCCGCTTGCTGTATTCAGAAAGCGCCATAGACCTACTCGTCCACCTTGAGGATCGCCATAAAGGCCTCCTGCGGGACCTCGACCGATCCGATGGCCTTCATGCGCTTCTTGCCCTCTTTCTGCTTCTCGAGCAGCTTGCGCTTACGCGAGATATCGCCGCCGTAGCACTTAGCAAGAACGTCCTTGCGACGCGCCTTGACGGTGGAACGGGCGATGATCTTGTTGCCGATAGCACCCTGGATGGGCACCTCGAACAGCTGACGCGGGATGATCTCCTTGAGCTTGTCGCACAGGCCACGGGCCAGGCCATATGCCTTGTCCTTATGGACGATAAACGAAAGCGCGTCCACCTCGTCGCCCGAAAGCAGGATGTCGAGCTTGACGAGCTCAGAGGGGCGATATTCGTTGAACTCATAGTCGAGCGAGGCGTAACCCTTGGTGCGGCTCTTGAGCTGATCGAAGAAGTCCAAGATGAGCTCGGCGAGCGGCATATCGAAGCGCATCTCGACCGATTTGCTCGTCAGGTGGATCATGTCGGTTGTGACGCCGCGGTGCTCGATGGCGAGCTGCATGACGGCACCCGTGTACTCAGGCGGGCAGATGATCTTTGCCTTGAGGTAGGGTTCCTCGATACGATCGATGCGTGTGGCCTCGGGAAGGTCCTGCGGACTGCGGACATCGATCATTTCGCCGTCGGTCTTGTAGACGTGATAGTCGACCGAGGGACTCGTGGCAATGAGGTCCAGGTTGAACTCGCGCTCCAGGCGTTCCTTGACGACTTCCATGTGCAGCAGGCCCAGGAAGCCCACGCGGAAGCCAAAGCCGAGCGCCACCGAGGTCTCGGGCTCCCACACCAACGACGGGTCGTTGACGTGCAGCTTATCGAGGGCGTCACGCAGGTTCTCGTAGTCCTTGTTGTCGATCGGGAACAGGCCCGTGTAGACCATGGGCTTGGCCTCGCGGTAGCCCGGCAGAGGCTCGGGGCAGGGGTTCGAAGCCCACGTAAGGGTATCGCCCACGCGCACAGCCTCGGGGTCCTTCAGACCCGTGACCACATAGCCAACCTCGCCGACGGTCAGCGCGTCGACCGGGGTCTCGGCAGGACGCTTGACGCCCACGCCGTCGACCAAAAAGTCGCCCTTGGCCTGCATCATAAGCAGGGTATCGCCCTTTTTGATGGAACCATCGAAGACGCGCACCGTAGCCACCACACCGCGATACTCGTCAAAGTACGAATCCAAAATGAGCGCTTTGAGCGGAGCGTTCGCATCGCCCTTAGGCGGCGAAATCAAAAAGACGATGGACTCCAGCAGATCGTGAATGCCCTCGCCGGTCTTGCCCGAGACGCACACGGCATCATCGGCAGGGATCGCCAGGTCATCCTCGATCTCGGTCTTAACCTCATCGGGATGGGCCGAGGGCAGGTCGATCTTGTTGATGGCCGGCACAATGTCCAGATTGGCGTTCATGGCGAGCGTCGCGTTGGAGACGGTCTGCGCCTCGACGCCCTGCGTGGCGTCGACGACGAGCACCGCGCCTTCGCAGGCGGCCAGCGAGCGCGAGACCTCATAGGTAAAGTCCACGTGGCCCGGCGTATCGATCAGATTGAACTGATACGTCTCGCCATCGTCGGCGTCATAGGAAACGCGGACGGCATTGGACTTGATCGTGATGCCGCGCTCGCGCTCGATATCCATGGTGTCGAGCAGCTGCGACTCCATGTCGCGTTCGTCAACGGTATGGGTGAGCTCGAGGATGCGGTCGCTGATCGTGGACTTGCCATGATCAATGTGCGCAACGATTGAGAAGTTGCGGATGTGGGAAATGTCAATTGAAGTATTCATGCGGACTATCTTACCCGAGCGGTACAAAAAATGGAGCCTGTTCCATAAAACAGGCTCCATTTATGCGCGTAATCTGTGTGGTGTGAAATTTACAACTTAGGCGTTGATGCTGTTCACGAGCTTGGCAAGACCGGACTTGCGGTTGGAAGCCTGGTTCTTGTGGATAACATGCTTGGCGGCAGCCATGTCGAGACGCTTGGTGACGGTCTTGAGGGCAGCCTGGGCCTTCTCGGCGTCGCCCTCGGCGACGGCGGACTGGACGTGCTTGGTCAGCGTCTTGAGCTCGGACTTGACAGCCTTGTTACGCATGCGAGCTGCCTCATTGGTGCGGATACGCTTCTTCTGAGACTTGATGTTTGCCACTTCTGGAGTTCCTTTCGAGTTCCTTGCAAAAAATGTATGACACCTCTGAGACACGGTGAGGTCATGCAAGCGCCTACTATAGCACGCTCCCTCTCAAAGGGATAGAACGAATTTGTCAAATAGGCAGGTATCATCACGATTTTCTCAAGATGTTCGTAATCCAGAGCAAAAGCGCGGTCTCAGAATCGGCAGAGCCCTTGAGCGCGAGCTCCACATCGACCGCACCCTCGAGCGCTGCGACGAGCTCTGCCATCGAAAAGCGACGCGCCCAAGTCAGGTGATTCTTGACCTGCCAGGACTGGAGCTTGAGCGTTGCGGCCAGCTCACGACCCTGTCCACGCGCATCGAGCGCCTTGGCGACGATCAGCTCGCGAATGCGACCGCACAGCAATGTGTAAGTCCACACGTAGCTCTTGGAGGGCAGGAGCTTAAAGAGCTCGAGCGAACGCCGCATATCGCGAGCCGAGACCGCATTGAGAAAGTCCCAGGGTTGAACCTCGGCCGTACGTACAATCCAGCGCTCAACGTCGGCAAGCTCAATCTGGGGCGCCTCGACCATCTGGGCAAGCTTAGCCAAGTCGTTATCGAGCATGCGAGTGTTTTCACCCGAACGCGAGACGAGTTCCTCGGCGGCCGCCATCGAGATCGACTTGCCGTGCTGCGTCGCCATCTGCTGCACGCGGCGCGGTAGCTCCCAGCGCTTGGTGCCGGAGCAATCGATCACGGCCTTCTTGTCGATCTTGGCGATCGCCTTATACAGGCGCGTGTTCTTGGCAAGCGAGTCGGCGATGATGAGGCAGACCGTTGTGGGGCTGGGACTCGCCAGATACTCGACGAGCGGCTCCGAAACCGCTTTGGCGAGCTTTGAGCAGCCATCAAGGATTACCAATCGAAACTCGCTGCCCATGGGAAAGGTGTTAAGCGATCCGATAATAGACTCGATATCGGGGTCCTTGGTCATGTCGCGCTCGTCGAGGTTGAACTCGACCATACCCGATTTTTCCAGACGCGCTTTCATACGCGAGACGGCGTGGTCGCGCTTAACTCCGTCGGTACCGACGATCAGATATGCCGGCAGCAAACCGGTTTCGGACATTGCGCTCCCCTCCCGCAGGCCTTCGTATTCGTTCCGTGCCATTCTAGCCCAGGGACCCACCACACGCCAACGACGTCGTCACGGTCGCTGGCATCGCATCGCAAAGCCATTCGCAGTCGGTGTGACGGTAATGTCGCCGTGTTCGATGGTACACGCGAACACACCACCCGCTTCCTTAACGGCATCGATGCAGGCATCGGACGGATGGCCGTATCGATTCCCCTCACCGGCGCTTGCGAGAGAAAGCTCGGGCTTCAGGACGTCCAGCAACTCGCCATCGACTGAAACCTTGGAGCCGTGATGCCCAAGTTTAAGGACATCGATATCCCCCACCTCCTGCACGAATTCCCGCTCTTGGTCGAGCTCGGCATCACCGGTGAGAAGCATTCGCAGGCCCTTGCCTTCCTGAACATAAGAGAGCAGCAGGACAAGCGAGTCCTCATTTTCCTCGCCATCCACGAACTCGAATGGCCACATCACGCGAGCGCAAAATGAGCCGATGTCGACCGTATCCCCACGGCGCACCTGCCGATACTCCACGCCAGGTCGGTTCAATACCTCGGCAGGAGCATCCTCCAGCGCATCCGCGGCCACGGTAATCGTTCCGACCGAAAACTGTTCGAGCACGGCAGGCAGACCACCCCAGTGGTCCTCATCCCAATGCGTCACAAAGACGGCGTCGATATGGTGCACGTTATTGCGAACCAACGCCGCCACCACGCGCTCGTCGAGTCCGCAGTCGACGAGCGCAACTGCGCCGCCCTGGCGGATAAGAATCGCATCGGCCTGGCCCACATCGAGCACCGTCACCGAAGGCGGAGCGAATCGATCCCAGTAGACGTACGGAATCGCAGCCAAAAGCACCAGGCATACAAGCCCCACCGCCATAGGACGTGCACGAGGACGCGGCCACAAGACCAGCAGAACCACCAGAAAACACGGCACTAAGTAAATCCACATGCTATCGGGCGGCACATTCACGGATGCACCCGGCACGGCGGCAAACAGCTGCTCGAAGAACAGCGCGCAACGGGCGGCAATCATGGGCACAACGAGCGCCCAAGTCTGCAACGGTGCCACGAACGAAAAGGGAACCAACACGATCGACACAGCGAGCAGTACGCTCACCACCGGACCGAGGACAGCATTTGCCAGCGGAGCAATGAGCGAGAACGTACCGAAGGCAGGAACGGTAATGGGAAGTGTCGCCAGTTGCGAGCACAGCGTGACGGAAAGCATGCCGGCAACGCCCGATGGCAAGCCCAGCTCACCCAAAGCGTAGATCGCATAAGAGCAAAAGCACAGAATGGCTAAGACGCTGGCACATGATAGCTGAAAGCCCATCTCGAACAGCACCGTCGGCCGCAGTAGCACAAAGATGGACATGGTTACGAAGAGTGCCGATGCGCCGTGCCGACGACGCCCCGCGTCGTTTACGACAAGCGTCACGAACACCATGCAGCACGCGCGCACGGCCGAGGGAGATGCGCCCGTAAATGCAGCGTAGCCCACAAGCGTTATCGCCAATATCGCCCGCTGAAGACCACGTGAGCACCGAGTCTTTTGCAATACGCCCTCGATTACAAACCCCACGATAGCCAAATGGCTGCCCGAGACGGCGATAAGATGTGCCGTTCCCGTCACAGAAAACCAGTCGCTCGCCGGCTGGGCGCGCAGCTCGGCCGAACGACCGCAGACGACACCGGCTATGAGCGCACGCGCCGGGTCGGTCGCAGGCGCGATGGACGCAAGCAGCCCATTTCGCAGCCGAAGCAGCGGCCCCGGAGAACCCTCATCGACCGACACAATCCGAACGGCTTTAACCTTACGCACCTCGCCTCGGAGCACGCGCGATCGTCCATATGCATCGTTCTCAAAACGCGAAACGCGACCGATAACACGCACGTGCGCCCCGACCTTGAGCTCACGATCACACGATAGGCGAACCGTTGCCAAGTTCTTACCGTCCGCGCGTGCCTCGCAGGTATAGGAATACACGTCGTCGTTTATGGATGGATCACCCTGCACGACAAACTCGAGGCCGCTTGCCGCTCGACCGTCGAGCGCCTTCGAGGCGCTGAGCACACCCACAGCCCACCACGCCGAGACGACCGCTCCCGCCACGAGACCGGCGGACGCGGCATACAGCCACCGCTTCAAAGGGGCAAGCCGCGCACAAGAGTGAGCCAGCACAACGAAAACCGCTGCCGCAACGGGAATGGCCCATAGCGGCCCGACCGCCGTCGCCCGCTCCCTCAGCAGCGCATCAGCGACTATGCTGAGCACCAAGGCGCAGCTCACGCACATGCCGGCACACAGGGCCATCGTCCACGGAATCAGGGGTCGCGGAGGCATCACGTGCTCGCGCTCGGTCGCGCTCATACGCAGATGCAATCTTTGATTTTGGCAAGCTTCTTCTCGCCGATTCCCGACACACGCATCAGATCGTCAACCGAGGCGAAAGCACCGTTCTTTGTCCGCTCATCGATAATCGACTGGGCCATGGAGGGGCCGATGCCCGAAAGCGTCTGCAGCTCTTCTGCGCTTGCCGTATTGATGTTTACTAGGCCTGTTGCGCCACTAACGCCCGACGATGCGGAAGTCCCACCATCAACACCGGCTTCCGCAATGGACGCCTGCTGCTCCCCTACCGTTGGAACGTGAATTTTTTGTCCATCAGTGACCTTGGATGCACGATTAAGCCCCGTAACGTCTGCTTCGGGCGCCAGCCCGCCGGCGGCATCAATCGCCTGAGCCACCCGCGCCCCGTCTTTGAGGCGATATACACCGGGTGACACCACGGCGCCATCAACATCGACATAGACCTCTGCCGCGGCAGACGCCTTAGGCGAAGAGCCTTCGGATGTCTTTCCGCTCGAAGCATCGCCGGATCCCGGCTCCACTAACGTGCCCGAACCATCAGTGCGCTCAAACGACACACCGCCGGCACCGCCGCCAAGGTTCGCCATCGCCAGCCCACTCGCCATCGCAATGACGACCAGTATCGCCATCACCACTGCCTTATGACCGAGCAGTTTGCCCGCCCAGCGGTCCATCTTTTTGACTCGTTCGTGTTGTTCGCGCTGCGCCATAGCAAAACCTCCCAACACCATCGTGTCAGGAAAGGAGCTCCACAACAGCCACGCCCCAAAACCGGTTTTTGCGGTCAAACCAAAAACCGACCAAAACCTTGCACAAATCTGTCCATTTATTCAGGCACACGTCAGCAAATGAACGCTTAGCCGCAAAATGCCCAGATAGCAAAAGACCGACGATGCAGGCGCATCGTCGGTCTATGCACAAATTTACTCGTAATCTTGGTAAATCTCACGCGGAGCAAGCTCCGAATGTTTGCGTTTTAAGGTCTTAGGGGCCTTATACGTGTTGCTCTCGAAGTCGATGTACTCGGTCTGCTTGAGCAGGCGCTCGATCATCTCCTCATGATCGAACAACTCCCAGGCCTCATGCACGGCATCGAGTTTAGCGTGCGTCTCGGGTCGGCGCGGCATAAACAGCGTGCAGCAGTCGGGAGCGGCCTCAGTCGAGATATCGAACGTACCGATCTCCTCAGCACGCGCGATGATCTCCTGCTTGTCCGAACCGATGAGAGGACGGAACACGGGGATCTTCACGGCCTCGTTGACGGCCATGATGTTCTCAAGCGTTTGGGAGGCAACCTGCCCAAGCGATTCGCCCGTAACGATGGCCTTGGCGCCCTCGATGTGCGCAATGCGCTCGGCAACCGAATACATAATGCGACGATACATGATCACACGCAGGTTGCTGGGGCAGGTGACCGAAATCTCACGCTGGCAGTCGCCAAACGGCACCACGTACAGGCGGCCGATCTGGACACCCGGCTCAAGCGCACGGATGATATCCTGCACCAAATACTCACTCGTATCGGGCGTCTGCGGACGACCGGAGAAATGTACCGGCACGCAAACCGCGCCGCGGCGCGCGAGCATCCAGGTCGCCACCGGAGAATCGATACCCGAGGACAGCAGCGTCACGACCTTGCCGGCAGAACCCACCGGCAGACCGCCCACGCCGCGCTCGGAGCGTGCGTACACGTAAACGCTACCCTGGACCACCAGTACGTGCACCATTGCATCGGGGTCGTGCATTTGAACCTTTTTATCGGGGAAGGCCTCACACAGTACCTCGCCCACCTGACGATTGATATCGATCGAGGTGAGCTCATAGTCAGTATTGGAGCGCTTGGCGTGCACCTTAAACGAATCGAAGGAACCAAACTCGCGCAGCGCCTTCACGGCGGCGGCGCAGTACTCCTGCGGGTCGCGGTTGGTGTGATACGCCAAAGACACACGGGCAACGCCGGGAACGGTGCGAATGACACGCGCCGCCTCGTCGGCCTGATGTTCGTTAAAGGTCACGAGGATATAACCGGAAATTCGAGACACGGCGTTCACGGAAAAGGCGGCCAAGGCCGCCTTGATGTTATCCATGAGGATATGCTCAAAATGTGCGCGGTTCTTGCCCTTCAGTCCAACCTCGTGATAGTGGACCAGGCAGACGCGAGCCGCCATTTAGGCTTCAGCAACCTTGTGGCCGAGCGCCTTCTCGTAACGGGCCTCGTCGTAAGAGATGTCACCGTCGACAATCTCGTCCATAGCCATCGAGATGGTATCGGCACCGGAAAGCCCGATGGTGATGTCATCGACATCCTGGACGGCAAGCACGCGGTTGTGCTGGCCACGCAGCATGCTATTGATGTCGCAGGCGCGCTTAGAGGCAAGCGAAGCGAGCAGGAAGCGGTTGTGATCGGTCTTCTCCAGAAGATCGTCAATGCAAGGCTTTACAACGGACACGGACCTCAGATCCTTTCATGCATATCGAGAACGCGAACGAGCTCATCGGTCGCGCGGTCGAGATCGTCATTCACCACGACGTCGTCGTAGCGGTCGGCAAGGGCAAGCTCATCGGCGGCGTTTGCCATACGCAGCTCAATCGTCTCGGGCGCCTCGGTACCGCGACCGACCAGACGCTCGCGGAGCACCTCAAGCGAAGGCGGCTTGATAAAGATCAGCACGGCCTCGGGGAAACGCTCCTTCACCTGCAGGGCGCCCTGGACATCGATCTCCAAAATCAGAGACGAGCCCGAGGCGAGCTTGGATGTGACCTCGCTCACCAACGTGCCGTAGCAGTTACCGTGGACCTCGGCCCACTCAACAAACTCACCGTTTGCCACGCGGCGGTCGAACTCCTCGCGCGTCAGAAAAAAGTAGTTGACGCCGTCGACCTCACCTTTGCGTGGTGCTCGCGTGGTAGCCGAAACCGTCAGACCCAGGTTCGAGCGGCGCTCGCGCACACGAGTGACGAGCGTACCCTTGCCTGCGCCTGACGGTCCAGAAATCACAAAGAGCTTGGAATCCTGAGCGCTCACTTATTTGGTCAGCTGCTCGAGGAGCTGCTCGCGCTGACGGACGCCGAGGCCCTGGACGCGACGAGTAGCGGAGATACCGAGCTCCTCCATGATCTTGGCGGCCTTGGCCTTGCCATAACCGGGGAGAGACTCGATGAGGGTGGAAACCTTCATGCGGGAAGCGATGGGGTCATCGGAGTTGAGCACGGACTCGAGGGACTTCTCGCCCTTCTTGATCTGCTCGCGAAGCTCAGCGCGGGCGTGACGTGCGGCGGCAGCCTTCTCAAGAGCCTGCTTGCGCTGCTCGTCGGTAAGCTGAGGGAGTGCCATTCGTACCTCCAAATAGTTGGGTTATATCTGATTCAATAATTGGCATTTTAGCACGTAAAACGTACAAAATGCGTAATCGCGGCTCCATAGGTTAGACGATACCCGCAAAAAGTGCAATATACTGCGCCCAAAGTTAAGCCCCTGACCTGCGATTCCACACAAAGGATGGGAAAGTTTACGCAGGCACAGGGGCTATTTTGTGCTAATGAGACCCAAAAGTGGTGACTTAGGGGAATCTTTTACGCGACGTTTTCGACCAGCTCGGCGACGATGGCGTCAAAGGCGGCAACCGGATCGTCGGCACCGGTGATGGGACGGCCCACCACAATGTGGCTTGCGCCACGCTCGATAGCCTGGGAAGGCGTCGCCACGCGGGACTGGTCACCAAGGGCGGCACCCACCGGACGCACACCCGGAGTCACGATCAGGGCATCAGGACCCAGCAGCTCACGCATGTCGTGAGCCTCCATCGGCGAGCACACGATGCCGTCGATGCCGTTGGTCTGGGCAAGCTTTGCCAGACGGGCGGCTTCCTCGGCAACGGGCGACTCGACGCCGATCTCGGCCAGCGCATCCTGATTCATGCTCGTGAGCACGGTGATGGCGACGAGTTTGGCGCGGTCCTCACGCGCCTCCTCGGCACCCTCGCGGCAGGCAGCGAGCATAGCACCCGAGCCCAGGCCGTGGACCGAAAGCAGGTCGGCACCGGCAAGCGAGGCCGAGCGGGCAGCGCCGCGCACCTGATGCGGAATGTCATGGAACTTAAGGTCGAGGAAGACCTTAAAGCCAAGGTCCTTAAAGGTCTTGACGATCTGGGGACCCTCAGCGTAATAGAGCGTCATGCCGACCTTGAGCCAGGCGGCATGGCCCGAAAGCTCGTGGGCGAGCTCGAGCGCACGCTTACGGTCGCAGTCGAGGGCGACGATAACACGGTCGCGGGCATCGGTCTCTAGCATTCGAAAGCACCCACCAGCTCGTTGATGTCCTTTACGCCCTGGGACTCGGCCCAGGCCTCGAGCTCATGCGCGATCTTAAGCGAAGCACACGGATCGACGAAGTTGGCCATGCCGACCGACACGCAGGTGGCGCCGGCCAGGATAAACTCAGCCGCATCCTCGCCGGTCATGACACCGCCGACACCGTTGATGGGGATATCGACGGCCTGAGCGACCTCCCAGACCATGCGAACGGCGATGTGGTGGCACAGCGGGCCCGAAAGGCCGCCCTTGGGCTTGGCAACACGGGACTTGCGGGTGTGCACGTCAATGGCCATGCCCTGGATGGAATTGATGACCGAAAGGCCGTCGGCGCCGGCGGCCTCGAGAGCCTTGGCAATCTCGGCGACATTAACCGGAGCCATCTTTACGAACAGCGGCTTATCGGTCACCTTGCGGCAGGCAGCCATAACGGAAGAGGCGCCCTCGGGCGTGGAGCCCATGGCGGCACCGCCGGCGGCGATATTAGGGCAGCTCACGTTGATCTCGTACCCGGCAGCCCAGGGGCACAGCTCGACATACATCTCGAGCGCGCGGACAAACTCGTCAACGGAGTGGCCGGCAACCTGACAGATGACCTGGCAGCCGTCCTTGGACAGCTGTTCGAGCCACGGGCCGGACTCACGGGCAAAGGCAGCCACGCCGGGGTTCTGAAGACCCACGGAGTTGATCATACCGCCGGGAATTTCGGCCATGCGGGGCGCGGGATTGCCGGGCCAGGGCTCGGCAGCGCAACCCTTGGTAGTGATGGCGCCCAGCTGGGAAACATCAAAGAAGTTCTGGAACTGCCAACCGTAGCCAAAGGTACCGGCTGCGGTGTTAATGGGGTTCTGCATCTTGACGCCGCCGAAATCGACGGCCATGTTCACGGTACCCACTAGAAGACCACCACCTTGGAAGCATCGAACACGGGGCCGCACATACAAGCACCCTTCATACCGTCAACCGTCTCGACATTGCAGGTGTTGCAGGCGCCAAAGCCACAGCTCATCATGCGCTCGAGCGACACCTCGCAGTACACACCGGCCTCGGCGGCAGCGGCGGCGACCTTCTTCATCATGACGGCGGGGCCGCAGCTGGCGACGTAGTCGTAGCCGCCCTCTCCAAGCAGCTCGGCTGCCGGATCGGTGCAAAAACCGTGCGTGCCGAGCGAACCGTCGTCGGTGCACACGTTAACCGTGGCGCCCAGCGCACGGAACTCATCGACACCCACGACTTTGGAAGCGGTGCCAAAGCCCAGGCACACGTCCACATCAACACCCTGCTCGGCAAGCATGCCGGCAAGACACAGCACAGGCGGAACGCCGATGCCACCGGCGACGAGCAGTGCCTTCCTGGTGCCCTCGGGTACCATCCAGCCACGGCCACCGGGGCCCAACAGGTTAGAGGTGGAGCCAGGGCCCATCTGGGACAAACGGCGGGTATCGTCGCCCACGACGGCGTACCACAGCTCGACGGTGCCGGCCTCGGCGTCGGCGCGATAGAAGCTCAGGGGCACGCGAAGCAGCGAGGAGGCATCGCCGGGCACGGCAATGTTCACAAACTGACCGGGCTTGAGCGCACTTGCAAGCTTGGGGGCCGAGATGACGAGCGAGAAGATGCCGTCGGCGATCTCCCGGTTCGAGACGACCTCGAAGTCGTGCATGCGTGCAGTGGAAGGTGTGGGCATAGACGCTCCAATCCCCCATGCGGTTGCATGGTCTAAACGAACAGAAAGCGCGGCACCGCAAGGGCGCCGCGCACAAAAGCGATAAGGCTATGCTAGCAGATGCAGCCGTCGGCGAGCGTCTGCTTGCCACCGACAAATACATCGGTGGCACGACCGGTGAGCGTGCGGCCGGCAAAACCGGAGTTCTCGGCGCGCGACTCGTAACCGTCCTCGCCAACCGTCCAGGTTGCGGAGGGGTCGAACACGGTCAGGTCGGCGACAGAGCCCGCCTTGACCTGAACCTGATCGAGGCCCAGAATCTCACGCGGCTTGATGGCCATGAGCTCGACCATGCGGCTCACGCTCATCTTGCCCGTGTTGACCAGCTCAGTGAGCACGAGCGACAGCGAAGTCTCGAGGCCAATCATTCCAAAGGGCGCGAGCTCGAACTCGCGGGCCTTCTCCCACGGGGTGTGGGGAGCGTGGTCGGTAACGATAGCGTCGACGGTACCGTCGATGACACCCTGACGGATGGCCTCGGCATCCTCGTCGGTGCGCAGCGGCGGATTGACCTTGAGCGAGGTGTTGTAGGTCTCGTCCAGGTCGTTCTCGGTCAGGAACATGTGGTGCGGGGTGGCCTCGCAGGTCACCTGGACACCGGCAGCCTTACCGGCACGCACGAGCTCCAGGCCATGAGCGGTGGAGATGTGCTGGATGTGCAGCTTGGCACCGGTCAGCTTGGCAATCTCGATGTCGCGGGCAATCTGAAGCTCCTCGCCGGCGGCCGGCCAACCCTCGAGGGCCAGACGGGTCGAGACCTTGCCCTCGTTGATCTGGCCGTGGCCGACCAGATCCTCGTCCTGGCAGTGGCTCATAAAGACCTTGCCGAACATCTTGCCGTAGTCCATGCAGCGACGGAGCATGCCCGCACCCTGCACGCCGCGACCGTCATCGGTGAAGGCGACGGCGCCGTGGGTGACCATATCGCCCATCTCGGACATAGCCTCGCCCTTAAGGCCGCGAGTCATAGCACCAGAAGGATAGACGCGGCAGTGGCCGACCTCGGCAGCGCGGGACTTGACGAACTCAACGACGGTTCCGTTATCGGTAACGGGGTCGGTGTTGGGCATGGCGCACACGCCGGTGAAGCCGCCCTTGGCAGCAGCGCGGGTGCCGCTCTCGATGTCCTCTTTGACCTCGTAGCCAGGCTCGCGAAGGTGAACGTGCATATCCACCAGGCCGGGGACGAGGTACTTGCCGGAAAGGTCGCGGACCTCGGCTCCCTCGACGGCGAGATTCTCGCCGACCTCGGCGATCTTATCGCCGTCAATCAGGACGTCAACGACACCGTCAAGCTCGACGGACGGGTCGACGACGTGGGCATTCTTAAGAAGCAAGGCCATTATCGGCACCTCCAAGCAGCAGATACAGGATAGCCATACGCACGCAGATACCGGCGTAGACCTGCTCCAGGATGACGGAGCGTTGCGGGTGGTCGGCCATATAGGAGTCGAACTCGACGCCGCGGTTGATGGGGCCCGGGTGACAGATGATCGCGTCGGGCTTCATGAGCTTCTCGCGGTCCTTGGTCAGACCGAAGAGCTTGTGGTACTCGCGAATGGTCGGGAACGGGGCACCCTCGAGGCGCTCCTGCTGCACGCGCAGCATATAGACGACGTCCAGCTCGGGCAGGACGGAATCGAGGTCGCTCGTCACGTGGTCGCAGCCCAGAACCTCGGGCGCCGGCGGCAGCAGCGTGCCGGGGGCGACGGCGTAGGTCTCGCAGCCCATAATCTTAAGGGCAGGGATCAGCGAGCCGCAGACGCGGGAGTGCGCGATATCGCCGACGACGGCGACCTTCAGACCGTGGAAGTCACCCTTGTGCTCCCAGATGGTGTACAGGTCGAGCAGGGCCTGCGTGGGATGGTTGTGCTTGCCGTCGCCGGCGCAGATAACGCTCGCGGGCGAGTTCTGCGTGACGATGTAGGGAGCACCGGCGTGCTTATCGCGCACGACGATGCAGTCGATCTTGTAGGCGTTGAGGGTCTCGACGGTGTCGACGAGGCTCTCACCCTTGACCGTGGAGGTCGAGGAGCCGCCAAAGTTGAGGCTGTCGGCCGAAAGACGCTTCTCGGCGAGTTCGAAGGAGCTGCGGGTGCGCGTCGAGGGCTCGTTGAACATGTTGACGATGGTCTTGCCCTTGAGCGTGGGGACCTTCTTGATCGCACGCTCGTTGACCTCGGAGAACGCCTTGGCGGTCTCGAGGATGAGCTTGATGTCCTCTTCGGAGTACTCGGTAATGTCGATCAGGTGCTTATGGTTGAACGCCACGGTACTACTCACCTCCCAGCGGCGCGGAGCCCACGTGGGAACCCGGCGCGACGTCGTTAATCTCGACAGCGGTGCGGCCGTCTACTTCCTTCATATATAGGTGCACGTTCTCCTCATGCGACGAGGGAACGTTCTTGCCGACAAAGTCCGGCGAGATGGGGAGCTCACGGTGACCGCGGTCAACGAGAACTGCCAGCTCGATGCGGCTCGGACGGCCCAGGTCCATAACGGCGTCCAGAGCGGCGCGGATAGTACGGCCCGTATACAGGATGTCGTCCACCAGCACGACGCGCTTGCCGTCGACGCTGAAGGGAATGTTGGTAGCGTGGATCGCGGGAGCGAAATTGGTCGCATAGTCATCGCGGTAGAAGCTGATGTCCAGGCTGCCGAGCGGAACGTCGACGCCCTCGATCTCCTTGATCTCCTCGGCGAGCTTCTTTGCCAGAAGGTCGCCGCGCGTGACGATGCCGACCAGAGCGAGGTCTTCACAGCCCTCGTTGCGCTCGAGAATCTCGTGCGCGATGCGGGTCATCGCTCGATTGACGGCGGTCTCGTCCATGATGACCGCCTTGGGGGAAGTCGTGCCCATCGATCTCCTTCCTCACATGTCTTGACTGCTGACACAGTCAAAAAAATAGATGCCCGACCGCTTAAAGCGGACCAGACACCCACAGGAAGGGCTGCTCTTTGGCAGCTATGTAATTCCATGTGGGTATCTCGTACCCCTTTAATGGTCAAGGGATAGTGTAGCCAACCTCGAGCTTAATTGCGAGCATAAATACAGAACAATCCGTAAACGGGCGCAGGCGCTCCATAAACCTATATATATTTGTGGGACGAGCTTGAAAACGCACGCACGAGCTGGCATAATCCCCTCTGCTGCACGCAAATCGGATCTACGTCCAGGGCCGTGGCGTGAGCACTATCGCCAAAAGAGGAATATCTCTGTGTAGATTACGCACAGGGAGCTGCTTCTGTGCTATAGTTCAGGCTTGTTTGTTAACGCGACATGTTCGTTTGTCGCCCAAGGAGGGTCAGTTATGTCCAAAGTTTGCGAAGTTTGCGGTAAGCACCCCGTTGCCGGTCGCTCCATCAGCCACTCTCACCGCGTCACCAACCGTAAGTTCCGCCCCAACATCCAGCGCGTTTACGTCGTCGTCGATGGTCACCGTCGCAAGATGAACGTTTGCTCCACCTGCCTCAAGTCCGGCAAGGTTGCGCGCTCCTAAATAAGGTCTTACCAACAAGTACCTCGGACTCTCCGGGTCAAAGACCTCGCGTTCATATAGAACTTACCAAAGGCGTCCTCCCCCACGGAGGGCGCCTTTTTGCACTCATTGGGGACAGACTTACATGAGTGTTTTCACGCATTGGGGACAGACTTAGATGAATGCTTTCCTAAGCTCACAGTGCATCGATCGGCCCCAATCCATACCTCAGGCCGCCTCGTTCCAGCCTGTGGTGGCCTTGGTTACGCTTGTAGCGCCGATACCGGTGATACGGGCAATTTGCTTGACCGTAAGATGGGCCCGCCTGAGCCTTAGCAGACAGGCATCGCGTTCGGGGCGTGGCAGGGCCTTGAGCAGCGCAGGATCAATGCTCGGCAGGGCCTCGTGTGCGACGGTAAGGGCATCCTCGTCGGGAATCCGTCGACGCGGAAGAATCTCAACTGACCAGATCCGCTCGGCAACTTCCTTAAGATGCTCGCAATAGCGACGGGAACCCCCGACAATATCGAGCATGGGGGCCGCATCGCAGATATCAAAGGGATCGTATCCCAGCTGGTATGCCTTGTAGCTTGACCAGCGGTAGGCATCAAGCGAGTCGAGCGCACCTTTCACGGGATTGAGATGGATATAATCGAGCAACTGCACCGCCTGCGTGTCCGACTCGACCGCGACCTGCGAATAGCGATTATCAAACAGGTGGCCCGTTCTTCCGGTTTTCCCATTGAAATACTTGGCATAGGCCGTCAGCGCGCACTGCATTGCCTTTGAAAGGTTGTCAAATGGATCATCAACCATCAAATGAAAGTGGTTGTCCATAAGGCACCAAGCCAACACCGCCACTTCAAGGCGCGCAAACCTGTCCGAGATATCCGATAGGAAACGATAGCGGTCGGAATCATCTTCAAAAATAATCTGTTTGGAGTTGCCGCGGTCAAAGACGTGGTAATAGCCGGTAATCGAAACGGCGCGGGCGCATCGGGGCATAATCTCTCCTTTCAAAGCTGTACAGGCAACACCTAAAAGGAGAGAAGCAACGCGAAATGCTGAGCCTGTGACCTATTTATATCCAATGAGCGGCAAAAACAGGCCCAGAACGGCAAAATGGCAAATCGATGTCTGTCCCCAATGAGTGAAAGCACTCATGTAAGTCTGTCCCCAATGAGCGGGGCGGTGCAGCAGGCAGAAAATTTTAGTTGAAACGTTTCAGTTAGTTGAAGCGTTTTAGTGTGCCTTTTACAGGAATCTTACCGTTCGCCGAATAATTTCTTGCTATCATGCAAGGCGTAGGGTAAATCTCCGATCGCAAGGAGACACAAATGGTGAAAAAGTCACCGGAAAACACTACTCCCGCAATTGTGGACAACGTAGAAGCGCTTGAGGCTAAGCTCGCTCAGATGCGAGAGGCCCAGGCGCTTTTTGCTACGTACACGCAGGAGCAGGTCGACAAGATCTTCTATGAGGCCGCCATGGCCGCCAACAAGGCTCGTATCCCGTTGGCGAAGATGGCCATCGAGGAGACCGGCCGCGGCGTTCTTGAGGACAAGGTCATCAAGAACCACTACGCCGCAGAGTACATCTACAACGCTTACAAGAACACCAAGACCTGTGGTGTCCTGGAGCGCGACGAGGCTTATGGCATCACCAAGATCGCCGAGCCCATCGGTATCGTGGGCGCCGTCATCCCGACGACCAACCCCACCTCCACTGCGATCTTCAAGACGCTGATCAGCCTGAAGACCCGCAACGCCATCATCATCTCCCCGCACCCGGCTGCCGCCAAGTGCACCATCGCCGCCGCCAAGCTCGTGCTTGACGCCGCCGTCAAGGCCGGCGCCCCCGAGGGTATCATCGGCTGGGTCGATGTCCCCTCCATCGAGCTGACCAACATGGTCATGCGCGACGTCGACATCATCCTCGCCACCGGTGGCCCGGGCATGGTCAAGGCCGCCTACTCCTCGGGCAAGCCCGCCCTGGGCGTTGGCGCCGGTAACACCCCGGTCGTCATCGACGACACCGCCGACGTGCTGCTCGCCGTCAACTCCATCATCCACTCCAAGACCTTCGACAACGGCATGATCTGCGCTTCCGAGCAGTCCGTGACCGTCATCGACACCATCTATGACCAGGTTAAGGCCGAGTTCCAGAAGCGCGGCTGCTACTTCGTCAAGCAGGGTGCCGAGATGGAGGCCCTGCGTGCCGCCATGTTCAAGAACGGAGCTCTCGACCACCGCATCCCCGGCATGGCTGCCGCCAAGATCGCCGAGCTCGCAGGCATCGAGGTTCCCGCCAAGACCAAGATCCTGATCGCCGAGGTCACCTCCACCGACCCCGCCAAGGAGGAGTTCTCCCACGAGAAGCTCTCCCCGGTCCTGGCCATGTACCACGCCAAGGACTTCCAGGAGGCCGTCGACAAGGCCGAGCACCTGGTGCTCGCCGGTGGCCCGGGCCACACCGCCTCTCTGTACGTGCACCCCGCCCAGGCCGAGAAGATCAGCCTGTTCGAGCACGTCATGAAGGCCTGCCGTATCGTCATCAACACCCCGTCCTCGCACGGCGGCATCGGTGACCTGTACAACTTTGGCATGAAGCCGTCTCTGACCCTGGGCTGCGGCTCCTGGGGCGGCAACTCCGTCTCCGAGAACGTTGGGGTGAAGCACTTGATCAACGTTAAGACTGTGGCCGAGCGCCGTGAGAACATGCTGTGGTTCCGCGCTCCCGAGAAGGTCTACTTCAAGAAGGGTTCCACGCCCGTCGCCCTCGACGAGCTGGGCAACGTCATGGGCAAGAAGCGCGCCTTCATCGTCACCGACCAGTTCCTCTTCAAGAATGGCAACACCCGCGCCATCGAGGCCAAGCTCGACGAGATGGGCATCGCCCACGACTGCTTCTACGACGTCGAGCCCGATCCGTCGCTGCAGTGCGCACGTCGTGGTGCCAAGCAGATGGCTCTCTTTGAGCCGGACGTCATCATCGCCGTCGGCGGTGGCTCCGCTATGGACGCCGGCAAGATCATGTGGATGATGTACGAGCACCCCGAGTGCAAGTTTGAGGACATGGCCATGGACTTCATGGACATCCGCAAGCGTATCTTCACCTTCCCCGAGATGGGCAAGAAGGCCTACTTCGTCGCCGTCCCGACCTCCTCGGGTACCGGCTCCGAGTGCACGCCGTTCGCCATCATCACGGACAAGGAGACCGGTATCAAGTGGCCGCTCGCCGACTACGCGCTGCTCCCCAACATGGCTATCGTCGACGCCGACAACTGCATGACCGCCCCGCGCGGCCTGACCGCTGCCTCCGGCATCGACGTCATGACCCACGCCATCGAGTCTTACGTCTCCATCATGGCTTCCGACTACACCAAGGGTCTCTCCGAGCGCGCTGCTAAGCTCGTCTTTGAGAACCTGCCCTCCAGCTTCACGAACGGCGCCAAGGACCCGCACGCCCGCGAGGAGATGCACAACGCCTCCTGCATGGCCGGTATGGCCTTCGCCAACGCCTTCCTGGGCCTCAACCACTCCATGGCCCACAAGCTCGGCGCTTTCCATCACCTGCCCCACGGCATCGCCAACGCCGTCATCCTGACCCGCGTTATGCGCTACAACGCCGCCGAGGCTCCCGTCAAGATGGGTACCTTCTCTCAGTATCCTTACCCCAACGCGCTGCACAACTACGCCGAGATGGCCAAGTACTGCGGCATTGAGGGCAAGGACGACAAGGAGGTCTTCGAGAACTTCATCACGAAGCTCGAGGAACTCAAGGACTTCATCGGCGTCAAGAAGACCATCGCCGACTACGGTGTCGACGAGCAGTACTTCCTCGACACCCTCGACGAGATGACCGAGCAGGCATTCAACGACCAGTGCACCGGCGCTAACCCGCGCTACCCGCTCATGAGCGAGATCAAGGAGCTCTATCTGGACGCCTACTACGGCCGCGAGCCTCAGGATTACGCCGTCTGCTAGTTCTAGCACGGTTTTTAACGGCGGGGGTGCACGGGTGTTTCACACACCCCCGCCGTCGCTTCTATCGCATCGTTGAAAGGATGCAACCATGCTGCTACCCGATTCCAAGACCGAGCTCGTCCGCCGTGGCAACAAGGTCGTTTACGACCTGGGCGACAAGATTGTCAAGGTCTTTAACGAGACCAAGCCTGTCTCCGACGTGTTCAACGAGGCTTTGAATCTTGCCCGCATCAATGAGTGCGGCATCCGCAGCCCCAAGGCTCTCGAGGTTTCCCAGCTCGAGAACGCCAACGGCTGGGCGCTCGTGACCGAGAAGGTTCCGGGCACCACCCTTGCCGAGAAGATGACTGCCGAGCCCCAGCGCTTTGGTGAGTATCTCGAGATGTTCGTCGACCTCCAGATCGAGATCCACGGCTACACCTCCCCGTTGCTCAACCGTCAGCGCGACAAGTTCGCCCGCATGATCGACAGCCTGGATCAGCTCAATGCCACCACGCGCTACAACCTTCAGGAGCGTCTGGACGGCATGACCAAGGAGTTCAAGGTCTGCCACGGCGACTTCAACCCCTCCAACGTCATCGTCGGCGACGACGGCCAGCTCTATGTGTGCGACTGGGCACACGCCACCCAGGGCTCCCCTGCTGCCGACGTTGCCACCACCTACCTGCTCTTCGCCCTCAACAGCAAGGACCAGGCTGAGGCCTACCTGGAGCTCTACTGCGACCGCGCCGACATGCCCATGCAGGTCGTGCGTCAGTGGACGAGCATCGTCGCCGCTTCCGAGCTCGCTCGTAAGCGCAACGTGAACGATGAGTTCCTGAAGAACTGGATCGACGTCGTCGATTATCAGTAATATCTGAGCGATTTATTTCGCATCGGAGGCACAAGAAAACCCCGCAGCTCATATGGGCTGTGGGGTTTTCCTTTTAGATATCGAGGATGCCACAAGATAAAAGGACGGCCCCACATCTCCCCGATCTGGAGAAATGTGGGGCCGTCCCGTATATCGAACTACAAGCGAAATCGTCGATTAACGGCGGGCCGCCTTAACAAGCTCGGCAACCTTGGCGACGACCTCGTCGATCGCCACGTCCTCACGCTCGCCCGTGGCACGGTCCTTGAGCTCCACAGTACCATTCTTGAGGCCGCGCTTACCCAGAACGACCTGATACGGGAAGCCCATGAGGTCGTTATCGGCAAACTTAAAGCCGGGACGCTCGTCACGGTCATCGACGACAACCTCGATACCCTCGGCGCACAGGCCCTCGACGATTTGGTCGCAGACGGTTGCGCACTCCTCCTTCTTGGGATCGAGCGGAATCACCGCGACCTCGTACGGGGCAACGGAGACCGGCCAGACGATGCCGTGTTCGTCGTTGTGCTGCTCCACGACGGCAGCAAGCGAGCGGGACACACCAACGCCGTAGCAACCCATGATGAGCGGCTTCTCCTTGCCGTCCTCGTCCATAAAGGTGGCACCCATGGCCTCGGAGTACTTGGTGCCCAGCTGGAAGACCTGCGAGACCTCGATGCCGCGGGCAGCAGAGAGCGGCTTGCCGCAGTGCGGGCAGGGATCGCCGGCAACGACGGTGACCAGATCTGCCCACTCATCGACGGTAAAGTCGCGCTCGGGGCAGGCACCGGTAAAGTGATAATCGACCTCGTTGGCACCGCAGGCCCACTGCTTGGACTCGCGCAGGCTCTCGTCACACACCAGACGGATGCCCTCGGGCAAGTTAACCGGTCCGATAAAGCCCTTGTGCAGACCGTTCGCCTGAAGCTCCTCGTCGGTCATCATGCGATAGCCCTTGCCAAAGACATGCTCGGCCTTGCAATCGTTGAGCTCGTGGTCGCCCGGGACAATGGCCACGACGGGCTTGCCCTCGGCGTCGATGAGTGCCAGAGACTTGCGCGTGCCGTTCTCGGGGAAGCCGAAGAACTTTGCAACGGCCTCGATGGTGCCCATGCCCGGAGTCTCGACCTTGGTAAGCGCACCGTCGCCAGGACCCTCGGTCACAACGACCTTGGTGCTTGCGGCCTCATCGTCGGCTGCAAAGCCGCAATCGTCGCAGTAGACGAGCGAAGCCTCGCCGGCGTCAGCCAAAGCCATGTACTCGACGGAGGTATCGCCACCGATCTCGCCGGAGTCGGCGACAACGGGCAGAGCCTTGATGTAGCAGCGCTCGCAGATGTTGGCGTAGGCCTGCTTCATCTTGTCGTACTCCTCCTGCAGACTCTCCTGCGTGGCGGAGAAGCTGTAGGCGTCCTTCATGATGAACTCGCGGCCGCGCATCAGGCCAAAGCGGGGACGGAACTCGTCGCGGAACTTGTCCTGAATGTGGTACAGGTTAACGGGCAGCTGTTTGTAGGAGCGCAGCTCGTTGCGCACCAGGGCCGTGACGGTCTCCTCGTGCGTGGGACCCAGGACGAACTCGCGACCGTGACGGTCGTCAAAGCGCACAAGCTCCTTGCCATAGGCGTCGATGCGGCCGGACTCACGCCACAACTCGGCGTCGACCATGATAGGCATCATAAGCTCCTGGGCGCCGGCAGCGTCCATCTCGTCTCGCACGATATTCTCAATCTTGCGGATCGAGCGCCAAGCAAGCGGCAGGTAGGAATACAGACCGGCGGCCTCTTTGCGGATCATGCCGGCACGGAGCAGCAGGCGGTGGCTGGCGAGCTCAGCGTCCGCCGGATCCTCTTTGAGCGTCGGCGCATAGAGCTTAGACATATACATTGCTCGGGTCATTTATTTCTCCTCAATTAGTTTGTCGACCTCGGCCATAAGCGCGTCGACAATTTGATCCTCAGCTACTTTACCAATGATCTGGCCATGCGAAAAGAGCAAGGCCTGACCACGTCCGCAAGCAACGCCCAGGTCGGCATCAGAAGCCTCACCGGGGCCATTAACGGCACATCCCATGACGGCAATCGAAAGCGGCGCGGCATAGTTCTTAAGCCGCTCGGTTACTTCCTCGGCGATGGGAATCAGGTTAACCTGGCAGCGGGCGCACGTGGGGCAAGAGACAATCTCGGGACCACGGCGACGCAGGCCCAGTGACTGCAAAATTCCCCAGGCGACCGGCGGCTCCTCAACCGGATCGGCCGTGAGCGACACACGCATGGTGTCACCGATGCCTTCGGAAAGCAAGATACCCAAGCCTACAGAGCTCTTGATGGTGCCCTGAAGCTTGGTCCCCGCCTCCGTCACGCCCAGGTGGAGCGGAACATGCGGTATCTCGCGCGACAGGGCGCGATAGGTATCAAGCGTCGTCTGTACGCTATGGGCCTTGGCGGATAGCACGATGTTGGTAAACCCACGGTCCTCAAAGTGCCGCACAAAGCGTTCGCTCGACATCACGAGCTTTTCGGGCTGCGTGAGGTCGTCGCGCTCGGCAATATCTTGCTCAAGCGAACCCGCGTTCACGCCAATGCGAATCGCGCAGCCCGCGGCACCCGCGGCATCGATGACAGCGTCAACCTTGGCCCAATCGCCGATATTGCCGGGGTTGATGCGCAGCTTAGAGGCACCAGCCTCGACAGCGCCAATGGCAAGCTTATGGTTAAAATGGATATCGGCGACGATTGGCACCGGAGACTCGGCACAAATCGTGCGAAAGCCCTCGAGCGCAGCCTCGGTAGGCACGCTCACGCGCACGATATCGCAGCCAGCCTGCGCCAACGCGCACACTTGCGCAAGCGTTGCCTGGGCATCAGCAGTATCGGTGCAGGTCATAGACTGAACCACGACCGGAGCGCCGCCACCGATCTGCACGCCGCCCACATGCACGGGGCGTGTCAACTCGCGAGGCAAAGGATGGGATAAAGACAATCCAAACACTCCCCTACAGAATAAAACGAAGGATGTCGGAACGAAGCATATAGACAAACAGCAGTGCAAAGAGCGCGATGCCGACATAGCTGACGATTGTCTGCACTTTGAGCGGCAGCTCGCGGCCCGCAATCTTTTGAATGATCTCGATGACCAGCTTGCCGCCATCGAGTGGTGGGATGGGCAGCAGGTTCATAAAGCCAAGCGAGAACGAAATGAGGGCGGCAAACGAAAGGAACGTGGCAGGGCCGGCAGCAGCGGCCTGTGAGGACATAACGCTAATACCAACGATCGAAGAAGACTGATCGAGAATCTCCATCGTATGCTGCGGCTGGAGCAGGCGCATCACGCCATCCGCTGTCTGCACGACATAGGAGAACGACAGGCGAGCCGACGTGATGGGGTCTAAACGGACCACCTGCGTAGAGGCATACACACCTAGGCGCTCGTCCTCTTTGAGCGCAACCGTGGTCGAATGCTGCTTGCCGTCACGCTCGTACTCGATGGCGATATCGTCCTTACCGGCAGCCTTGCCGATGGCATCGTAGACATCCATCCAAGTGGAACATGAGACACCGTCAACCGAAAGGATCGCGTCACCGCCCTCGATACCCGCCTTGGCGGCAATAGACCCCTCGTCAACCTGACCGATCACGTTGGTATCCATCGGCACGGTGACACCCGCAATGGAATAGATGCTCATAAGGAGCAAAAAACCCGTCAAGATATTGACGATAATGCCCGCGAGCAGCATAAAGGCGCGCTTGAGAAAGCCTTGGCCAAGATAGGTGTGCGAGCGCTCTTGCGCAAGGAACTCGGCCTCGCCGCACGGCAGCTCCCACACATCGCCCTCGGCAGTCGCATGTTCGCGATCGAAACGGCGACCATCAAAGGTGGTATAGCCTGCCTTGTCTCGCGGCAACGTCTGATATTTGGTGGGATAGTAGCTCGGCGAGGGCTTCTCCCCTTCCTCATACCAGGGCGCGATGGAGCCCCAGCCCAGCAAAAGGGCGCATGCCTCGAGCACATCCTCCTCGGACAGCTCGAGCTCGACGGCAAGATCGGCCACCGTCACCCGGCCGTGGCGATAGATGGCCGCGAGCACGCGGTCGGCGCACGAAACATCGGTCGGATCCATACCGCAGATGGCAGCGTAGCCACCCAGCAGCAGCGGGGTCACGCCAAACTTGGTTCCAATGCGACGCGACGTGTAATGGATGTCAAAGCGGCACGGCAGACCCAAAAAGAACTCGGTCACACGGACGCCGCAGGCACGCGCCGCCAAAAAGTGGCCGCCCTCGTGCAAAAACACGAGGACGGAAAGCATCAGCAGGCCCCAAAAGACCGATGAGAGAACGCTCAGAACAGTATCCATAAAACGAAAAAGCAATCCTTATGGGTTAGGAACGGGTTGCGGCGAGCACCTGCGCAGCCTTTTCACGCGCCCACGCATCGATGTCGCGAAGCTGCTCAAACGAATCGACCGCCTGCATATCGTGGGCGTCCATGCAGGATTCCACAATGCGATCGATATCGGTAAAGCTGCAGCCATCGTGCAGGAAGGCATCGACGGCGACCTCGTTGGCGGCATTGAGCACGCACGGCATGGTGCCACCCATCTTGCCGGCGCGCTCGGCCAGTGCCAGACAGCGGAAGGTATCCATGTCGGCAGCATCAAACGTGAGCTGCCCCAGCTCGCGGAAATCGATACGAGGCGCCGGGGTATCCCAACGCTCGGGATACGAGAACGCGAACTGGATGGGAATACGCATGTCGGATGCACCGAGATGCGCCATCACGGAGCCGTCGGCGAACTCAACCATAGAGTGAATCTTGGACTGACGCTGCACGACCACGTTAATGAAATCGAGGTCGCAGTTAAACAGATGCATGGCCTCAATGCGCTCCAGGCCCTTGTTCATGAGGGTGGCGGAGTCAATGGTGATCTTGGCACCCATGGCCCACGTGGGATGTGCGAGGGCATCGGCACGCGTCACGCGATCGAGCTCGTCTCGCGTGCGGCCAAAGAACGGACCGCCCGAGCAGGTGAGCCAAATACAATGAGCCTCGCGCGGGTTCTCCCCCAGATAGCACTGGTAAATGGCGGAGTGCTCAGAGTCGACTGGAATAAGCTGGCCCGGTTGCGCCAACGGCATCAGCAAGTCGCCACCGACGACGAGGGACTCCTTGTTGGCAAGGGCAAGGCGCTTATTCGAGGTCAAGGCCGCATGGCTCGCCTCGAGACCGGCGGCGCCCACAATAGCGACAAGCACGCAGTCGACATCGTCGCGACGCGCGAGCTCGCAAACCGCCTGCGCGCCAACGCCGAGCTTCGTTCCCTCGGGCAACTCCTGCAGCACGGCGTCATCGCCATGATCGACAGCGGCCACGGCAACCGCCGGAACCGAGAACTCGCGGGCAGCGGCAACGAGCTCGGAGGTACTGGAGTTAACGGACAGCGCCGTCACCTGCAGGCGATCGGCATGCTGGCGGCACACATCGAGCGCTTGGGTGCCGATAGAGCCCGTACAACCCAGGATGGCAACGCGAAGGCGTCCATCGGGGCCATACGTCGTCTGGAAGGACATTACAGCACGCCTCCGATCATCAGCAACAGCTGTGCGGTGATGCAACCGAAGATAAGCGAATCGCTACGATCGAGCATTCCGCCGTGGCCCGGGATAAGGTTGCCGGAATCCTTGACGCCCACACCGCGCTTGATGCGCGACTCGATAAGGTCGCCGATAACGCCCAGAATGGACACGACCACGCCGCACAGCAGCGCATAGGGCAGGCTGAGCTTGTAGAAGTGCGTCGCCCACAGGATGAGCCAAATCAAAACCGAGCCCAAGATGCCGCCGGCAAACCCCTCCCAGCTCTTTTTGGGGGAGATCTTGGGAACCATCTTGTGCTTGCCGATACGGCTGCCCACGATGTAGGCAAACGAATCGGAGACCCAAAGGGACGCGCAAACGCCCACTGAAAGCAGGGCGCCGGCAAAACCGGGCACGGCATCGCGCAGCAGCACGATAGCCGACAGCATAAAGCCAGTGTAGATGGGACCCATGAGCGTCACGGCCACATCAGAGATGCGGGTACGCGGCGACCAGACATACCAAATGCCTACAGCGAGCATCAAGGCAAAAAGCAGGGCATTCAGCAACATCGAATCGCCCAACGCCGACAGCGGAAAGAGTACGGCGGCAGCGATACCCATGCGCTCGTTAGCCATCTTGCCATCGAGCCTTGTCATACGGAAAAACTCATAGCAGCACAGACCGCTCATGACAGAAACAAAGATGGCCGTGGGCACGATACCCAAAACCAGGCACAGGATAAAGACAACGGCGTAGACGATACCGGCGGCGGCACGGGTAATAAAGCCCGCCAGCCACGAACCGGTACCGTTCTTCGCTGCAGGCGCTCCCGCAGCGGCAGCTTTGCGCGCAGGCGTCTTGGGAGCAGATGCCTTGGGACGATCGGACACGATTAAGCCTCCTCGGTCTTGCTCAGTCCACCAAACCTACGGTCACGGCCCTGATAGGCCAAAATGGCGTCGACAAGGCCCCAACGATCAAAGTCGGGCCAATAGGTATCGGTGACGTAGAACTCGGAATAAGCCACCTGCCACAGCAGATAGTTCGAAAGGCGAAGCTCACCAGAGGTGCGAATCACAAGCTCAGGATCGGGAAGACCGGCGGTATAGAGGTGGGAAGCCACCATGTCGTCATCAATTGCGGCAGGATCGATCTTACCGGCGGCAGCGTCGAGTGCAATCTGACGGACAGCGCGGGTAATCTCGGCACGCGCGCCGTAGTTGACGGCAAGCGCCAGCGTCATACCGGTATGATCGGCGCACTCGGCAAGACCGCGCTCAAAAACGTCGCGGGTCTTCTTGGGCAGCGCGGAAATGTCACCCAAAAAGACAACACGCACGTTTTCGCGCTTCAGAAGCGGCAGCTCGTCGATAAACGTCTTGGCAAACAGATGCATCAAAACGTTGACCTCATGCTGCGGACGGTTCCAGTTTTCGGTAGAAAACGCATAGGCAGAAAGCACGTCGACGCCTAGGCGCACGCAGGCGGTAATGATCTCGCGCAGCGAGACGATACCTGCCTTATGACCCTCGGTGCGCGCAAGACCGCGCGACGTAGCCCAACGACCGTTGCCGTCCATGATGCACGAGATATGGTGCGGAATCATATTGAGGTCAAGGTCGGAAAAACCGACGCCCGCAGGGGCGTCGGCAAAGTACTCGACCAGTTTATGCTCGTCGTATTGCACCTTAGATCTCCATGACCTCGGCTTCTTTTTCCTTCAGAAGCTCCTCCACCTTGGCGACATACTCATCGGTGTGCTTCTGGACCTTGGCCTGCTCGCGACGGACATCGTCCTCGGTGAGCTCCTCATCGCGCTCGAGCTTATTGTTGAAGTCGCGACGGATGTTACGGATAGACACCTTGGCCTGCTCGGCGTACTCGCGGCACTCCTTGACGAGCTCGCGACGGCGCTCCTCAGTGGGGGCCGGGAACGGCAGACGAACGACGGTGCCATCGGAGTTGGGGGTAATGCCCAGATCGGAAGCGCCGATGGCCTTGACGATAGCGTTGATGAGCGCCTTGTCCCACGGCTCGATGAGCAGCATGTGAGCCTCGGGGGTCTTGACGGCGGCAACCTGCGTGACCGGCGTGGGGACACCGTAATAATCAACGGTGATGTCGGACAGAATGTTGGCGTTGGCGCGGCCGGTACGAACCTTGGAGAAGTTATGCTTGAGGGACTCGAGCGACTTGTCCATATGGGCGGTGATGTTCTCTGCCATGCTTAATCCTCCTGATAGACGAGCGTGCCGACGGGCTCACCCGAAAGCGCGCGCTTGACGGTGTCCTCGCCATCGATGTTGAGGACCAAAATCGGCATACGGTTATCCTGACACAGTGCCGTAGCCGTGGAATCCATAACCTGCAGACCGCGGACGAGAACCTCGTGATAGGTAATCTTGTCAAAACGGACGGCATCGGCGCACTTGACGGGATCCTTGTCGTAGATGCCGTCAACCTTGGTGGCTTTAATCAGAATCTCGGCGCCAATCTCGCACGCACGAAGAGCCGCGGCGGTGTCGGTCGTAAAGTACGGATTGCCCGAACCGGCAGCGAAGATGACGACGTTGCCCTTGGACAGATGGTTGATAGCGCGGCGACGAATATAGGGCTCGCAGATCTCGTTCATCTGGATAGCGCTCATCACGCGGCAGGGAACATCGTTATGCTCGAAGGCATCCTGCAGGGCAAGCGCGTTCATAACGGTTGCCAGCATGCCCATGTAGTCGGCCTGAGCACGCTCCATGCCACCGGCAGCGCCGGCCATGCCGCGGAAAATATTGCCGCCGCCGACAACGACGCCGACCTCATGGCCAACGGCGAGCAGCTCCTTGACCTGTTTGGCAAGATGGTCGGTAACCTTGGGGTCGATGCCATAGTGGCCGTCGCCCATCAGTGCTTCGCCAGAAAGCTTCAGAAGCACGCGTTTATATCGGATGTCGGACAAAGCGATCCTCCTTTAGATTGAACTCTCAACATTCTATCAAAGGCTCTAAGAAGAGCCATGAAAAAGCAGGCTGTGAGTAAAACCCACAGCCTGCTCATTACCAGCTACAAGAGCTTATTTACTCGCCACGGACCAGACGGTCAAAGGCAACGACGGTAATGGTGTCGCCGAGCTCCTTGGAGACCTGCTCAGCGTACTTCTTGATGGTGAGGGAGCTGTCCTTGATGAACTCCTGCTCGGTGAGCACGGACTGCTTGTAGAACTTCTCCAGACGGCCGACAGCCATCTTCTCCTGGATAGCCTCGGGCTTGCCGGACTCGGCAGCCTGAGCCATGTAGATCTGCTTCTCGTGCTCGACGGTCTCGGCCGGAACCTGATCGCGGGTGGCGCAGATCGGGGCGACGGCGGCAACCTGAAGGGCAACGTCGTGAGCGAAGGTCTTGAAGGACTCAGCCTGAGCGGTCTCGGCCTTCTCGAAGGCGAACTCGACGAGGACGCCGATCTTACCACCCATGTGGATGTAAGAAGCGAGCGCGCCGTTCTCGGCCTTGCGGGCGGCGAAACGGGAAATCTTCATGTTCTCGCCCATGATGTGAATCATCTCGGTGAGCTCGGAGGAAACGGTCTCCTCGCCCATCGGCTTCTCGAGCAGAGCATCGACATCGGCCGGCTCGGTGGTGGCGACAACCTCGGCGACCTTGGAAGCAAAGCCGGTGAACTTGGCGTTGGAGCCAACGAAGTCGGTCTCGCAGGAGAGCTCAAGCAGAGCGCCGGTCTTGCCATCCTCGGAGACGAACGCGGCTACAGCGCCCTCGTTGGTCTCGCGGCCAGCCTTCTTAGCAGCCTTGGCGAGGCCGTTCTTGCGCAGAACGTCGACAGCGGCGTCCATGTCGCCGTCAGCCTCGACGAGAGCCTTCTTGCACTCCATCATCGGGGAGTCGGTCATCTCGCGGAGCTGCTTGACCATAGCGGCGGTAATCTGGGCCATTGTGGTTCCTTTCAAAGAGATGAAAAAGAATTAACTAAGACTGATTTACTCGGCCTTGGGCTCAGCGGCCATCTCGGCCTCGGAGACCTGCTCCTTGCCGGAGCCAGCGAGGCAGGCGTCAGCCATGAGCTCGCACATAAGGGTGACAGCAGAGATAGCGTCATCGTTGCAGGGGATGCCGTACTCGACCTCGTCGGGATCGGAGTTGGTGTCGATCAGAGCGACGACGGGGATGTTCAGGCGCTGAGCCTCCTTGATGGCGTTCTCCTCGCGCTTGGTGTCGATGACGAAGAGAGCCTGGGGCAGACCCTTCATGTCGCGGGCGCCACCGAGGTTGGTCTGGAGCTTGGTGAGCTCCTTGCCGAGAACAGCCTGCTCCTTCTTGGGGAGCACTGCCATGCGGCCGTCCTCGACCATGGCCTCGAGCTCCTCCATGCGGTTGATGCGGGAGCGGATGGTGACGAAGTTGGTCAGCATGCCGCCGAGCCAACGCTGGTTGATGTAAGGCATGTTGGCGCGCTCAGCGGCGTTCTTGACGGCCTCCTGAGCCTGCTTCTTGGTGCCGACGAACAGCACGTTGCCGCCCTTGGCGACGTTCTTGACGAAAGTGTAGGCCTGGTCGGCGTCGAGGATGGTCTGCTTGAGGTCGAGGATGTAGATGCCGTTGCGCTCACCGAAGATGAACGGCTTCATCTTGGGGTTCCAGCGACGGGTCTGGTGACCGAAGTGGCAGCCGGCCTCGAGCAGGGTGCGGATATTAATCTTGGTAGCCATGTTAAACCTCCTGTGGTTTGCCTCCGCGCGGGGTCATCCTCCAAAACCAACCCGGACATGTGCTACCAAAGCCCGGGCACCACGGTATGAAGTAGCCGCGCGTGCGTGATAAAAACCTGTTGCCGTGAAGCAACCCGATGAATGATAGCAGGAATGCATCTTCCTGCCAACCCGCAATCAAAACCACACACCTGAGCGCGGCGCGGGACGTCCCAGCCACTATTCGCCGCGGGGATGGGCTTGAGCCACAGCCCGCTTAAGCCGATCGGGTGTGAGATGCGTGTAGATCTGCGTCGTGGACAGGCTCGCATGACCTAGCAGCTCTTGAACCGAGCGCAGGTCCGCGCCGCCCTCGAGCAAGTCGGTCGCAAAGGTATGGCGCATCGCATGCGGGGCGATGTCGGCCGGAATGCCGGCGAGCGTCGCCAGCATATGAAACCGCCGCCTGAGCATGGCGGCACTCATGCGATTACCGCGCGCCGATATAAGCAGCGGATGCGGCCCGGTAGCGGGGTCACGACGCTTTGCCTGAGCGAGCAACTCCGGCCTCCCCTCCTCAATATAGAGACGCGTCGCCTCGAGCGCACGACGATACAGAGGGACGATACGTTCTTTGCTCCCCTTGCCCCACAGGCGCAGCGTGCGTTCGGACCACGCAATGGACTCCACATTGAGTGCTGCGAGCTCAGAGATACGGGCGCCTGAGGCATAGAGCAGCTCGAGCATCGCCGCATCGCGCAGTCCCGCGGGTGTTGAGGTATCAGGCGTCTTGAGCAGCGCCTCGACCTGCTTGGTCGTAAGGACGCCCGGCAGGTCACGCGGCAGCTTGGGCGATGCGATCGCCGAGACTGCATCGCCCTCCACGACCCCCTCGGCAGCCATCCATCGATAGAGCGATCGGATAGCCGACAGATGCGCCGCAAGCGTTCGGGGAGCCACCTGCTCACGCGAAAGCTCGGCAAGATAGCGACGAATGATGCGCACGTCGGCAGCGAAAGCATCGATATCCTCGCGCTCGCACCAGGCAGCAAAGCGCTCCAGCCTCGAGCCGTAGGCCGTCACCGTGTTGGGAGAAAGTCCCTCGACACGTGAGATATAGGCGATAAACGAGTCGACGGTGTCGTACAGGTCAAAGGCTATGACCGGTCGCCTCCAAACAGATCAGGACGAGTGGCCAGATAGGCATCAAGGGCCTCGAGCGCACGGTCCGCATAGGCCTGGTAGCGGTCGCGCTTGCTGCGGCGCTTACCATCCTCGAGTGGCGGCACCAGGCCAAAGTTGACATGCATAGGCTGATAGCCCACGGTGGCAGGATCGGTCGCATAGCCCACGAGCGCACCCAGGGCGCCCACGCGCGGCAACTCGACGCCCGCGACACCGATAGCCTCGGCATAGGTGTTGAGCGCCGCGAGCAGACCGGTCGCCACGGCTTCCATGTACCCCTCGGTGCCGGTGATCTGACCGGCCAGGCGCACGCCGGTACCGGGCACGGCAAAGGTGCCATCGAGCACGTGCGGGGCGTCGACAAAGGTATTGCGATGCATGACACCGTAGCGGAAGAACTCAGCGTTCCCCAGGCCCGGCACCATATGGAAGACGCGCTTCTGCTCGCCAAAGGTCAGGTTTGTCTGGAAGCCCACCAGGTTATAGGCGGTCTTCTCCTTGTTCTCGGCACGCAGTTGAATCGCCGCCCAGGGGCGACGTCCGGTACGCGGGTCGGTGAGGCCGACGGGCTTCATGGCGCCAAAGCGAATGGCGTCCTTGCCGGTTCGCGCAACCTCCTCGGCAGGCTGGCATGCCTGGAACAGATCGCCGCCCTCAAAGTCCTTGAGCACCACGCGATCGGCCGTGGTAAGCGCCTCGATAAAGGCCTCGTACTCCTCCTTATTGAGTGGAGCGTTGAGATAGTCGCCGCTCCCCTGTTCCTCGTAGCGCGACTGCGAGAACAGCACGTCCATATCGAGCGTGGAGGCATCGACGATCGGCGCCGCGGCATCGAAGAACGCAAGGGCGTCGCCACCGACGAGCTTCATGACCTCTTCGCTCAGTGCCGGCGAGCACAAGGGGCCAGCGGCAATGACCACATGGCCCTCGGGAATCTGCGTGACCTCGCCATGAATGATCTCGATATTGGGACGGGCGGCAACCTCGGCCTCGACAAGCTCGGAAAACTTGACGCGGTCGACCGCCAAGGCGCCACCGGCGGGAACAGCCGCGCGATGGGCGCAATCGAGCAGGACCGAGCCCATGCGCTCAAGCTCAGCTTTCAGCAAACCAGCCGCGGAATCCGGACGGGTCGACTTAAACGAATTGGAGCAGACGAGCTCTGCCAGGTGATCGGTATGGTGGGCCGGGGAGCTCACCTGGGGGCGCATCTCGCACAGCTTTACGGCAAACCCGCGATCTGCCAGCTGGATCGCGCACTCCGAACCCGCCAGACCCCCACCGATAACTGTCACCTGATCGAACTGCATCTGCAAACACCTTTCTAATTGACACGTTTTCCATTGTGACCGAAGGGCGTCTGGGCGTGAAGGGCAAACTTGGAGGGCGCATACCTTCCATCCATCATGCGCTCGATAAGGCCCTCGAGTTCAAGCGAACCCAAGAGTTTGAGTACGCCGACAGCATCGAGCGAGACGAGCGCCGCGATGTCGTCGACCTTGAGCGGTGAAGCGATGAGCGCATGCATCACAGTCTGCTGTGTTGGATCCAGGTCGGCAATGCCGGGAGCATCGGGGCGCGAGTAGCGCAGGGTGCCGTAGATGCGTGAGATAGCCATCTCGATAGATTCCTCGTCGATGATGCAGCAGGCACCGTTCGCAATGAGGTAATTCGTGCCACGCGACTCGGGCGATAGGATCGACCCGGGCACGGCAAGAAGTTCGCGCCCCAAATCCATAGCAGCCTCGGCTGTAGAAAACGTCCCGGAAGGCATACCTGCCTCGGATACAAAGAGGGCTTGCGACAGGGCCGCGATCACGCGATTGCGGCGCGGAAAGGCAAACTTGCGCGGACCCATGCCCCACGGAGAGATCGACACGACCGCGCCACCCGTATCGAGCGTTCGCATAATAAGCCCCGCGCTCGAACGCGGGTAGACCACGTCGGCGCCCGTCCCCAGCACCACGACGTGTTTACCGCCAGCGTTGACCGCAGCCCAACCCGAGGCCTGGTCACAACCGACCGCGCCGCCCGAGACTACCGTCACTCCCGCCTCGACCGCCACCTTTGACGCAAGCTCTGCCACGGCAAGACCATACGGCGAGGCCTTGCGCGCGCCGATGATGGAGAGCGCGGGCGTCGAAAGCACCTCGGGGTTGCCGCGCACATAGAGCGTCTGGGGTACATCAGAAAGGTCCAAAACGGTCTCGGGATACAACGTATCACCTGGATGCAGCTCAAAGGTCCCCTCGGCCATCATTGGTCCCTCCTTCCCTGGTACATCGCCGCCTCGAGCACGTGGTCCTGCGTCACATGCTCGCTCTCGGCGACGTCGGCGATTGTACGCGCGATACGCACCAGGCGCACGATACCGCGGCCCGTGAGATGTGTGCGCTTCGACAGGCCGAGTACACACTTCTCCGCCGCATCATCGAGCTCAAAGGTCGAAACGACGCCGTCAATGGACCGTGTCTCGTCATCCTCGGCCTCGGCATCCGCATCGTCCATACGGGATTCGCGCCAAGCGCGAAAAGCGCGACCGCGCGCAACGTAGTCACGTAACTCGGCCGACGACATACCCTCCGCACCCTCGATAATCACTTGAGGGTCGGGACGGGTCACATCGATCATCATGTCGATACGGTCGGCCAAAGGACCGCGCAGTTTAGACCGATAGCGCTCGACCATCGCCGCCGAGCAGCGACACGGTACCTCACGATCGCCCAAAAAGCCGCAGGGGCAGGGATTGCTCGCAGCCAGCAGCTGAAAGCGCGACGGGAAGGTAAAAGCCCCGTCGACGCGTACGATCCTCACATAGCCGCGTTCGATGGGCTGACGCAGCGTCTGCAGCACACCCGTGGGAAACTCGGCAAGCTCGTCCAAAAAGAGCACGCCGCCATGAGCAAGGCTGATCTCACCCGGGTGCACCGGGCGCCCACCGCCGATAAGACCTGCGGTCGAAATACTGTGATGGGGGCTGCGGAAGGGCCGGTGCCCCGCCAACAAGCCATCAATGTTCTCACCCAAAACCGAATGGATGCACAGCGCCTCCTGTTGATCCTCAACGGAAAGCTCGGGCAGGATGCCGGTCATACGACGCGCGAGCATCGTCTTGCCCGATCCCGGGGACCCGATCATGAGCAAGCCGAGTTCTCCTGCCGCCGCAAGCGCCATGCCGCGCTTGGCGACCTCCTGCCCCAGTACGTCGGCATAGTCGAGCTCGGGCTCAAAGGTCGCCTCGAGCACTTCAGAATCCAAGTAGTGCCGCGCGGCATCGCCCATGCCATGGGCAAGCTGAGACAAATGATCGATGAATCCACAATCCACGCCCGCGAGTGGCACATGCTGGTCTGACCTGCCGGCGATAAAAGACAGCCCCATGTCGCGAGCCAGCAGCTGAAACGCCACCTCGCCCTTGACGGGAAGCACCGTACCGTCCAAGCCGAGCTCGCCGGCGATAAGGCAGCGATCGAGGTTGTCACGGGGAATCTGCCCATCGGCCGCCAGAACCGCGATGGCGATGGGCAGATCAAAACCGCTACCGGTCTTGCGAATATCGCCGGGCGCCAGATTGACCGTAATGCCCGAGCGCGGAATCTCGAACCCGGCGGAGCGCATCGCGCAGCGAATACGACCGCGTGACTCCATCACCTCCATACTCGGAATGCCGAGCATCTGAATGCCCGGAACGCCGCCGGCAAGCGAGACCTCGACCGTGACGTGAATCGCCTCGACGCCACGGATGCAGGCCGCGTGAACGGCAAACGTCTCGAACGCCATCACGACACCTGCCAATCGAACGCGTTGTACTGATGCTCGATCTCGGCGATATGCCCGCCGCGAATGGTGACACCCACGGCATCGAAGCGAATCGCCTTGAGCGGATAATGTTCCATGAGATAGCAACTTGCGATGCGGCGATAGCGGCGTTGCTTTCGGGCGTCCACAGCCTCCTCGGGAAAGACCCGCGTGCTGCAATCCAGCGCAACGCGTCTGGTCTTGACCTCGGCCATCACCACGACATCGTCGAGCTCATCGAGCAGCACCAGATCGGCCTCGCCCTCGGAGCAACGATAACCCTGCTCCAGCAAGGTGTAGCCGCGCTCGTTAAAGTAGTCGATGGTGATCAGCTCGCCCAGCATGCCCAGCTCACGGGGACTGAGCCCCTTGATAAACTCAGGCGTCATCGCCCCGCAGTCGAGCTCACCGTTTTCCCAACGCTCCTTGAGCTGCTGCGTCTTGCTCTTTTTGCTTGTGGCACTCATGGGGTCTCCTTTCCCGCACGCTGCATTGCCCCGATGATGAGGGCACCTTTCGTGCGGGTAAGTACCGGAAGCAAACCAAAAGCTGACCAAATGCCGTCAAAAAACGGGCCGTACGCAGCAATGGTGTTGCATACGGCCCGTTACCAGCAAGTTTATAAAACCCCAGAGGTCCCTGTCTCCACAATTGACCTAGAAAAGGCGCTCAGTCTGCAGAAAGTTTCCGCAAAAGCTCACGCGGTGCAGTGGACAAAGTCCATGTTTGCGAATGGCCTCGATATGCTCGGGGCTTGCATAGCCCTTCGACTCGGCCAGATGGTACTCGGGATACTCGGCGTCGTACTCGACCATCATCTCGTCACGCGTGACCTTGGCCATGATGGACGCCGCGGCGATGCAGGCGATTTTGGCATCGCCCTTCACCACATCGCGCTCGTTAGGAACGGCGCCCAAGGGGTTACCATCCATGAGGACGCAGTCGGGCTCAAGTCCCGTATCGGCCACGGCGCCCGCAACGGCAGTACGGATAGCACGGGCCATGCCCATTTCATCGATATCCTTCGGCGCGATATGGCAAAAACCGATCGCCGTCGCCACCTCGGCAATCTTCACTGAGAGCAACTCGCGGCGCGCGGGCGTGAGCTTTTTGGAATCGTTGATACCCCAGACGCGCGGCTCCATAGGAAGACAGACGGCGCATACCGTCAAAGGACCGGCCACCGATCCGCGGCCCACCTCGTCGACACCAACGACCACCCCATCGCCGCCAAGCTCATGCATAAGCTCGTACATGTCATTGACGCGCTCGCGCTCGGCAAGCTCTTTGTCATGGCGTTTGAGGGCGCGTTCACAAGCCTTGATCACCTGCTGGCGCGGGTCCTCGCGATAATGCTCCACGAGGGCGGGAATCTCCTCAAACGTAGCGCTCGCCAACTCACCAGCAACCTGCGATGCCGAAACCGAGCTCGTCATGTTGGCCATACCAGGCCCTCCTTGCATGCAAATCAGATAAAAAGAAGGGCCACCCGAAGGTGACCCTTGTGTCCAAACGAGAGGACAGACGCTGCGATCTTCTTAGCGCTTCTCGGGGATGCGAGCAGCCTTGCCCACCTTGTCGCGGAGGTAGTACAGCTTGGCGCGACGGACGCGACCATGACGAACGACCTCGAGCTTGGCGATCTTGGGGCTGTGAAGCGGGAAGGTACGCTCAACACCGACACCGAAGGACATCTTGCGGACGGTGAAGGTCTCGCGGGCACCGGCGCCGGCCATGCGGATGACGTCGCCCTGGAAAACCTGGATGCGCTCGCGGTCGCCTTCCTTAATGCGGTAGTGAACCTTGACGTTGTCGGCGACGCGAACCTGAGGAATGTCCTCGCGGATCTGCTGACGCTCGATTGCGCGGATGTAATCCATGTGCAATTCCTTACTCTTCTAGAGGTGCCGTACCACCTTGGCCGGCACGTAGTTGAACAAACGTATTCGAGTATACACGCGCGGGTTTCTGCTGCAAGAACAATTTTTTGCGCAGACAAAAAGACAAAACCCGCACATGATAACCGCCCGCCTCACGAATGAGACGGGCGGTATGAAGGGGGGCTACGCTAGGCGTCTAAACGCTAAACGCTAGGCGGAACGCTTGGCCTCGAGCTTGGCCTGGGCGGCAGCCAGACGTGCGAGGGGCACACGATAGGGCGAACAGGACACGTAGTCCACGTCGGCCACGTTAAACAGGCCCTTGATGGACTTGGGGTCGCCGCCGTGTTCGCCGCACACGCCAAAGTGCATGTCGGGATTGGTGGCGCGGCCCTTCTCGACGGCCAAGCGCACGAGCTCCAGCACCGCCGTGTCGATGGTCTCGAAGGGGTTGTCCTTCAGGATCTTCTTGTGCAAGTACAGCGGAATGAACTTGGCCTCGGCATCGTCGCGGGAGAAGCCGAAGGTCGTCTGGGTGAGGTCGTTGGTGCCAAAGCAGAAGAAATCTGCGTGATGGGCGATCTCGTCGGCGACCATGCAGGCGCGCGGCAGCTCGAGCATCGTGCCCACGGGAATGTTGAGCTCGACACCTTCCTCGGAGGAAACCTCGGCGATCACGCGCTCAATGACCTCGCGGGTCTGGACATGCTCGGCCGTGATGGAAACGAGCGGAACCATGATCTCGGGGCGTGGGTCGACACCATCCTTGATAAGGCGGGCAGCAGCCGTGGCCACGGCGCGGACCTGCATGAGCGGCAGATCGCCAAAGACGACGGACAGGCGCACGCCGCGCAGGCCGAGCATCGGGTTGGACTCGACCATGCCGTCAATGCGACGCAGGCGGGCACGCAGGACGGCAAGCTCTTCCTCGCTGGCGCCAGCGGCTTCCTTCTTGGTGATGGCGACCTCGAGCTCTCGAGGATTATCCAAGAACTCATGAAGCGGCGGATCGAGCAGGCGGACGACCACATCGCGACCGGACATGGTCTTGAACATCGCCAGGAAGTCCTCGGTCTGAACCTTGAGCAGGTCGGCCAGGGCCTGCTGCTTCACGGCCTCATCGTTAGACAGGATAAAGCTCTGGATGATGTTCTTGCGATCGCCCAGGAACATGTGCTCGGTGCGGCACAGACCGATGGCCTCGGCGCCAAACTCGAGTGCGAGCGCGGCGTCCTCGGGGTTGTCGGCATTAACGCGCACGTGGTTGGCGTGGCCACCGGTCTCGTCCAGACGAATCTCGTCGGCCCAGGACAGGATAGTGTCCAGATCGCCGGTGAGCTCGGCCGAAACCAGATCAACAGCGCCGTCGACGACGATACCCTGGGTACCGTCGATGGAGATGACATCACCCTCATGCAGCACGCGGTCGCTGCCCTCGATGTGCACGACCTTCTCGGCGGCGTCGATATGGAAGCGTTCGACACCGCAGACGCAGGGCGTACCCATGCCGCGGGCGATAACGGCGGCATGGCTCGTCTTGCCACCGTGGCTGGTCAGGATGCCCTCGGCGGCAACCATACCCTTCAGGTCGTCGGGGTTGGTCTCCCAGCGAACCAGAATGACCTTGTGGCCCTCGGCGGAACGCGCGACGGCGTCATCGCTTGAGAACACGACCTCGCCCACAGCGGCACCAGGGCTGGCGTTCAAACCGCTGGCCAGGGCCTCGTACTTCTTGGAGGCGTCAAACTGCGGGTGCAGGAGCTGGTCGAGCTGCGCGGGATCGATGCGGTTTACGGCCTCCTCGCGAGTGATCAGGCCCTCCTCGACCATTTCGATGGCGATGCGCAGGGCGGCGGTGGCAGTGCGCTTGCCCACGCGAGTCTGAAGCATCCAGAGCTTACCCTGCTCGATGGTGAACTCGATGTCGCACATGTCGCGATAGTGATCCTCGAGCGTCAGGAACACGCGCTCGAGCTCCTCACCTGCGGACTCGAGGCCCGGGGTGGTCTTGAGGTCGGCGATGGGCTCGGTGTTGCGGATGCCGGCGACGACATCCTCGCCCTGGGCGTTGACCAGAAAGTCGCCGTAGAACTCCTTAGTGCCGTCGGCCGGGTTGCGCGTAAAGGCGACGCCAGTCGCGGAGGTCTCACCCTTGTTGCCAAAGGCCATGGCCTGGACGTTGACGGCAGTACCGAGCTCGTCGGAGATGCCGTGCTGTTTGCGGTAGATGCAGGCGCGCTCGTTCATCCAGCTGCCAAAGACGGCCTGGATGGCAAGGCGCAGCTGAAGCTCAGGATCGTGCGGGAAGACGGGCTTGCCGTCGGCAACCTCGAGCTCGGGATACAGGGCGGCCTCGACGTTCTCGGAGAAGATGCCCTTAAAGGTCTCGACGAGCTCCTGCAGATCCTCGGCCGAAAGCTCGGAGTCGACGCGGACGCCAGCGACCAGGCGGGCCTGGGTCAGGGCATTCTCAAACAGGTCGGCATCAACACCCATAACGACGTTGGAGAACATCTGGATAAAGCGGCGGTAGCTGTCCCAGGCAAAGCGCGGGTTCTGCGTCTGGGCGATAAGGCCCTGAACGGAATCGTCGTTGAGGCCCAGGTTGAGGACCGTGTCCATCATGCCGGGCATGGAAAACGGAGCGCCCGAGCGGACCGACACGAGCAGCGGATCGGAGGCATCGCCGAGCTTCTTGCCGCAGCGGGCCTCGAGGTCGGCCTCGGCGGCAACGATCTCATCGAGTGCGCCTTCGGGCCAGACGTTGCCGGCACCGGAGTACTCGACGCAAGTCTGGCAGGTAATGGTAAAGCCACCGGGAACCGGCAGGCCGATGCGGCTCATCTCTGCAAGGTTAGCGCCCTTGCCGCCAAGCACGAAGTTCATGGACTTGTCGCCCTCGGTGACACAGGTGCCCTGGGCGTCGGTTCCAAAACGGTAAACCCTCTTGCAATCGCTCACGATACTTCCCCTTCCATGCGCTCTCGCGCACGACCGTGGTAACGAATCGACCCGCCGGATGCGGGCCGTGAGGGAACTATACGGCGGGTTTTGGGCAGGCTTGAGCAGAGGGTGCGCGGTTTGGTAAACGTGCTAAAACAGGCGGTAAACGGTAGGTAAAGGTGGTTACCTTATGAAGATACCACTACAAGGAAAATGCAGTTCGGATGCGATGTTTTTGCTAAATCGCTTTATCAATTCAGGCTATTTAGCCACTCCGATGATTTTTCTGGGACGGGGATTAAAAAATCATTGAATACCTAATGATTTTTTAATCCCCGTCCCAGAAAAATCATCACAGAAAGGACTACTGCTGTTGAGCGCGACGGGCGGCACGGCGGGCCCTGGCTTCTCGGATCTCTTCGAGGTGGGCAATGATCTCGGAGGCGCTCTCCTCAATCGCCTTGCCGTCGGTACGCACTACAAAGCAGCCCAGGCGTTTCATGAGCGCGCGGGCTTCCGCAAGCTCACTACGCACGCTCTCGGGCTCCGCATAGGAGCCGGCAACGGCACGGGCGTAGTCATCGCCCAAGCGGCTATCGCGAATTTCGGAAATCACATCGACGGTCGAAATCAGGCCGAACAGGCGCATCGGGTCGACCTCATAAATCGACTTGGGCGGCTCCATGCCATGCGCCAGTGGGACATTGGCGACCTTGTAACCCTGATAGGCTAAATACATCGACAGCGGCGTCTTGGACGTGCGGGATACACCCAGCAGCACGATATCGGCCCCCGACAGATCATCGCAGCCGCGCCCGTCGTCGTGCTCAACAAAATACTCCATGGCCTCGATGCGATGGAAATAACGGTCGTCGGTCTTATGAATCACACCCGCGACACCCTTGGGCGGCACACCGATGAGCGACGACAGCACGGCAAGCGTCGGGCCGATCAGGTCGACCGAACGGATATGCAGCATACCCAGGTAATCGAGCACGCGGGCGCGAAGCGCCGGATCGACAATGGTGTGGAACACGGCAATATCGCGATGGTCCGCATCGACGCGCGGCCCCACAAATGACTTGACCTGCTCCACAGAGGTCACCTTAGGCAGACGCAAAACGCGAAAAGCCCCTTCATCAAATTGCCCGGACGCCGCAAGCACCACCTCACAAGCGGTATCACCGAGCGAGTCAGAGATAACGATAACGGTGGGACGAGCGGTGACCGGGCAATCCATGCGGGGCTCCTTTTGCGCTTATGCGCAGGCTGGCTTACTTTTTGCGGGCAAGCTCACCGATGTTGGCGATGCCGGAGAAAACGGCCTCGAAGCGGTTGAGCAGCTTAAGGCGATTATCGCGAAGCTGCTCGTCCTTGTCCATGACCATGACCTCATCGAAGAAACGGTCGATGGGCGCGCGCAGGGCGGCGAGGGCGGCAAATGCGGCCGGGTAGTCCTCGGCAGCAAGGGCGGCATCGACAGCGGTCTGAGCAGCCTCGGAGGCGTCGGCGAGCGCGAGCTCGACCTCGCCCATCAGGCTGCGGTCATACTCCGCACCCAGCTCGGGCTTGGAGATGTGCGCGGCACGGGCATAGGCGGTAGCCAGGTTGTCAAAGGTCTCGGCATCATTCTTGCGGGCCTCGTCGAGGGCGGCGCAGCGGGCGAAGAAGACGGACGGGGCGATGATGTGCACCGCGGAGACGGCGGCAACGGTATCGGCCGGAATCTTTTCGTCGCGGGCCATGCTCACCAGGCGGCCATGGAAGAAGTCACGAACCTGCTGGGCGACCTCGGCGGCGTCGAACTCAATGCCCTGCTCGCTGTAAAGCTGCAGAGCAAAGTCAATCAGCGACGTGGGGTCGATCGGCAGACGGTCGCGCAGGATGTTGATGATGCCGATAGCGGCACGACGCAGCGCGTAGGGGTCGGAGGAGCCGGTCGGAGGCTCGCCGATGGCAAAGATACCGGCGATGGTATCGAGCTTGTCGGCGCAGGCCACGATGCAGCCAGCGGTGCCCTCGGGCAGCTCGTCGCCGGCAAAGCGGGGACGATAATGATCGCGAATGGCGTGGGCGACCTCGTCGTTCTCCCCCATCGCGGTCGCGTAGTAACCGCCCATCACGCCCTGCTGGCTCGTGAACTCGACGACGGCGTTGGACACCAGGTCGGCCTTGCACAGGTGCGCGGCACGGCCGGCGTCGGCTGCCAGGTGAGCACCCAGGTGCGCCTCACGGGCAATAGCGAGCGCGAGCTGCTCAATACGCTCGGACTTGGCGAGCACGCTGCCGAGCTTCTCCTGGAAGGCAACCTTGGACAGACGCTCACGGAACTCGTCGAGGGAGATCTTCAGGTCCTCCTCGTAGAAGAACTTAGCGTCGTCCAGACGGGCGCGCACGACGCGCTCGTTACCGTCGATCACGCGCTCGGCGTTCTCGGGCTTGCTGTTGGAGACGACCACGAACTCACGCGTCAGCTTGCCCTCGCCGTCATAGATCGGGAAGTAGCGCTGGTTGGTGAGCATGGACTCGCAGATAATCTCGTGCGGGACCTTGAGGAACTCCTCGTCGAAAGTACCGACGAGCACCGTCGGCCACTCGCAGAGGTTAATGACCTCCTCAAAGACCTTCTTGGGCGTATCGACATGGCAGCCGGGGCGAGCGGCCTCGACCTCGGAGATACCGGCAAGGATGGCCTCGCGACGGCGCTCGGCAGAAAGCACGCCGGCGTCCTCGAGTACCTGCTCGTAGGCGGCGGGGCTGGCGACAACGTGGTCACCGGGGCCGAGCACGCGATGGCCGCGCGTGGTGTTGCCGCTCGTCACGTCGGCAAATGACACAGGCACAACATCCTCGCCCAGAAGGCAGCAAATCCAGCGGACCGGACGCACGAACGTCGCGTGCTCGTGGCCCCAGCGCTGGGAGCGGTAGTTGGGCCACTGCAGGCCGGCAATGGTCTTCTCGCACAGGGCCGTCAGGATCGGGGTTGCCGGTGCGGAGGGAATGTTCTTCTCGGCAAAGACATACTCGCGACCGTCGGTATCCTCACGACGGACCAGGTCCTCGGCAGCCACACCGCACTTGCGGGCGAAGCCCTGGGCGGCCTTGGTGGCGTTACCGTCAGCGTCGAAGGCGATGTTTGCCGCGGGGCCACGCTTGACCTCGTGAACCTCATCGGTCGCGGTGGCAACGTCGGCAACGAGCGCAGCCAGGCGACGCGGGCTCGAGATCACGCGGACCTCGCCGTGGGCCAGACCGGCCTCGTCGAGACCCTTGGCGATCATGGTACCAAGCTGCTTGACGGCATTGTTCAGCGGTGCAGAGGGCATTTCCTCCGTACCGATCTCAAACAGGAAATCCTTAGCGTCTGCCATGGCTTACGCCACCTCGCCTTCCTGGTCGGCATTCTCGTTGACTCCGGCGACCTCGGCCATGTAGGCCTCGCAGCACGCCTTAGCGACGGCGCGGACGCGCAGGATGTAGTTGGCACGCTCGACCGCGGACAGGGCGCCGCGGGCATCGAGCAGGTTGAAGGCGTGGCTGCACTTCATGACACAGTCGTACGCCGGCAACGGCAGCTTGCGCTCCAGGCAGGAATGGCACTCGGCCTCGTAGTCGTCAAACTTCTGACGCATCATCTCGACGTTGGCGACCTCAAAGTTATAGGCACTGAACTCGCGCTCGTTCTCGAGGAACACGTCGCCGTAGGTCATGGGCGTGCCGTCGGGCAGATAGCTCCACACCAGATCGTAGACCGAGTTGACGCCCTGAGCATACATGGCGATACGCTCCAGGCCATAGGTGATCTCGACGGGCACGGGGTCGACCTCGATACCGCCCACCTGCTGGAAGTACGTAAACTGCGTGACCTCCATGCCGTTGAGCCAGACCTCCCAGCCAAGGCCCCAGGCGCCCAGCGTCGGGCTCTCCCAGTCGTCCTCGACAAAACGGACGTCATGGTCGTTGGGGTCCAGGCCAATGGCAGCAAGAGACCCCAGGTAAAGCTCCTGAGCATTAACCGGAGAGGGCTTGATGAGCACCTGGAACTGATAGTAGTGCTGCATGCGGTTGGGATTCTCGCCGTAGCGGCCGTCGGCGGGACGGCGGCAGGGCTGCGCATAGCAGGTGCGCCACTCGGCGGGACCGAGCGAGCGCAGCGTGGTCGCGGTGTGGAAGGTACCGGCACCGACCTCGGAGTCATAGGGCTGCATAATGACGCAGCCCTGCTCGCCCCAGTACTGCTGGAGGCGCAGGATGATGTCTTGGAAGGAAAGCGATGAAGCGTTCATGCCTCTAATATCCCCTCGTCGAAACGATTACACGGTTAGGTACTGTACTATAGCGGTTTTTAGTCGATAGCGCCCAGACGGTTAAGCGGCCAGTAACGCACGAGCGCCACGGCGATCAAATCAGAGCGATCGACGGGGCCAAAGTAGCGTGAGTCGGCAGAGTTCTCGCGGTTGTCGCCCATCACCCACACGCAGCCGTCGGGGACGGTGTAGGGATAGCTCATCTGGGCGGCGGGCGCCTGGACCGAAAGCGGCCAGCTCATGCCGGTCGTATAGTCCTCATCGAGCGCCTGGCCGTCGACGACGACCTTGCCGTCCTGAAGGTCGACCGTCTGACCGGCCGTGGCGATGACGCGCTTTACCAGCACGTCATGCTCGGACGTGGCATCGGGGTTATGGAACACCACGATATCACCCTGTTTGACGGGCTGACCGAGCTCGAGGCTCACCTTTTGTGCCAGGATTTGGTCGCCAATCTCGATCGTGTCCTCCATGGAGCCGGTGGGCACCACAAAGGGCTCGACCACAAAGGTGCGGATCAGGAAGGTGGCCACAAGCGCGATCGCGATGACCGCGACCCACTCAAAAGCGCCCCTCAACGCGGAATGCTGCGATGGAACCATTCTCACTCCTCGCTCTGCGAATACGAAGCGTCCAGAATCTCCTGCGCGTATGCGCGCTCCTGGGGCGTAAGCCGTGCCGTCTCGATCAGGTCGGGACGCCAGCGGCAGGTGCGCTCGATGGCATTCTTACGGCGCCAGGCATCGACCTTGGCATGGTCACCGCTCACGAGCACCGGCGGCACGCCCTCGCCGTTGAATTCAGCAGGGCGAGTGTACTGCGCATACTCGAGCAGGCCTCCGTCCTCGGCGGTCGAGAACGACTCGTCGACGTTGCTCATCTCGTCACCAAGGGCGCCGGGAATCAGGCGTACGACAGCATCGGCAACGACCATAGCGGGAAGCTCGCCGCCCGTGAGCACGTAATCGCCGATCGACAGGCGCTCGTCGGCATACGCATAGGCACGCTCGTCGACACCCTCGTAACGGCTGCACACAAACAGCAAGCGCTCGCTTTTGAGCAGGCGCTCGGCCACATGCTGCGTAAAAGGCTCGCCGCACGGGGTGAAGAACACCACCGTCGGCTTGGGGCCCTCGGAGCTGATGGCCTCGATTGCCTCGGCAATGGGCTCGACCTTCATGAGCATGCCCTGCCCGCCGCCATACGGCTCGTCATCGACGGTACGATGGCGGTCGTGCGTCCAGTCGCGCAGGTTATACGCCTTAAAATCAAAAAGGCCGGCCTTGCGGGCGCGGCCCAAAATCGATGTGGACATGACGGGCTCAAACATCTCGGGAAAGACCGAAAGGGTCTCAATCAGCATGTTGTCCTCCCTACTTGTCCATATCGATCAGGCCGTCCATAACGTGGACGGAAATTGTTCCTGTGTCGGGAAGATCGAGCACAACCTGCTCGATCACGGGAATCAGTACCTCGCCGTACCGATCGCCCTCGACATCCCAAACATCGTTAGCGGGCGTCGACATGATCTCGACAATCGTGCCGAGCGAACCGAAGCGCTCGTCAACCACCTCGCGACCCATCAGGTCGGTATAGGCGGCGTCGAGTGAATCGAGCTCAAAATCGTCACGATTTGCCAGCACATAGCATCCCGTGATGCCCTCGGCGGCCGTCAAGTCGTCAATGCCCTCAAATGAGACCAGATCGCCATCGCCCGTATCGGTGACGGACACAACCGTGCAAAAGCGGTCGCGCTTGAGCGCCGGCGGCGTCAGGGCGACGCGCATACCCGGCTCTAATACAGAAGGAAGCCCCCGCAGCGGCTGCGCGAGGACCTCCCCCTTCCTTCCGTGCGGCTTGACCACACGGGCGATGTTTTTGTACTGGGACCTCAAGGTCCTAGCCCAGAACCTCTACCTCGACAGCAGTGTCGAGGCGAGCGGCCAGCGCACGGGCGAGCGTGCGAATGGCCTTGATGGTACGGCCACGACGGCCGATGACCTTAGCGACGTCATCCTCGGCGACCGAAACCTCAATCGTAGAGGCGTCGTCACCATCGATGACCTCAAGGCTCACGGAATCCGGGTCGTCGACGATCTGAACAACGAGATATTCGACGAGATCGGCGATGCGATCTGAGAGCATTGCCTCACCCTCGAGCTGTGCAGCGTCAACCTCAGGCACGATTTACTCCTCGGCGCCCTCAGCGGCCTCAGCGGCAGCCTTAGCGGCCTCGGCCTCTTTGGCGAGCTGCTTCTTGGACTTCTTGACGACGGTCTCGGTCTTCTCGCCCTCGTTGGCGGCCTTGACCAGAGCGGCGACGGCGTCGGTGAGCTGAGCGCCCTTGGACTGCCAGTCGGCAATCTTCTCGAGGTCGAGGTTGATGGTCTTGGGGGCGGTCATCGGGTTGTAGCGGCCAACCTCCTCGATGATGCGACCGTCACGCGGGGCGCGGGAATCGGCGACGACGACACGGTAGTACGGACGCTTCTTAGCGCCGTGACGAGCAAGGCGAATCTTGACTGCCAAAGGAAACTCCTCCAACCAAGCAGCTTTAGGCTGCAACTACAAACAAACAGTTGAATATAATACGCCATCGACGCGGGCAGGTGAAGTCCGTGAGACCAACTTCTTCGGTGTAGTCGAGGGCAAATCCATATCTTAGACAAGAATTCGGGATTTGCAAGCACATACACGCACCCCACATGAGCTGCGCGGTATACTCATGACATGGAAAGACGCGAACATACATACGGTTATGAGGATGCCATGGGCGTCACACCGCCTCCCTGGACGGGTTCGGCGGTGGGCCTCATGGACCTCGATGCGTTTTTTGCTAGCGTGGAGATGCTCGATCATCCCGAATGGCGCGGAAAGCCGCTCATCGTGGGCGGAGACGCCGATTCGCGTGGCGTCGTGTCCACGTGTTCGTATGAGGCACGTCGCTTTGGCGTGCGCTCTGCCATGGCCTCGGCTGAGGCGCGGCGCTTGTGCCCGCAAGCCATTTGGACGCACGGGCACTTTGATCGCTACCGCGAGGTGAGCGCGCAGGTCATGGCGATTCTTGCCGAGGAGACGCCGCGCGTTGAGCGCGTATCCATCGACGAAGCCTTTATCGATATCACACCGGGTCGCTTTGCGCCCGAGGACCCACTGCTGGTTGCACGGCGTATAAGCGACCGTGTGGCAGCGCTGGGAGTGACGTGCTCCATTGGCGTGGGCTGCAACAAGACGGTCGCAAAGATCGCAAGCGAGCGGGATAAGCCGTTTGGGCTGACCATCGTGCGCCCCGGAACCGAGCAGCGCTTTTTGGCCGCGCTGCCGGTATCTGCCATGAGCGGCATCGGGCGCTCGGCCGAGGAGCGACTGCGCCGCATGCGCATCTACACGCTCGGCGAGCTGTCACGCGCGCCGGAATCCACCTTGGCCTCTATTTTTGGCGTCAACGGCGAACGTATGCGTCAGCGTGCGCTGGGACTTGAAATCTCCGAAGTCACGAGTCTCGATGAAGAGCGCAAGATCAAGTCGGTCAGCAATGAACGCACCTTTGCGAAAGATTTGACTGAGCGCGGGGACATCGAAGCGGCGATTGCGCTGCTGGGTGAGTCGGTTGGACGCCGCCTGCGCCGTCAGGGACTGACGGGCGGCACGGTAACGCTCAAGCTCAAGTATTCGTATGGCAGCGGGCGTACGGCACAGCGCCGGCTGCCTCATCCGACCGACGATGAGAACATCTTCGTGGCGGTTGCACTCGAACTGCTCGACAACATCTGGCAGGAAGGCATGCATGTTCGCTTAGCGGGCATCGGCATGAGCGACTTCGACCACCAAGGCGGCATCCAGACCGACCTGTTCTGCGAAGTCGACGACCGCGGAGCCCAATCAAGCGACCGTCGCGACCTCTCGGTCGCTATCGATGCCGTCCGAGACAAGTTCGGCGACACCGCCCTATCTTTCGGCCGCCAATCCCGCTTCAACGATTAACCGCCTTTAGGCAAAAAGAAAGCCGGGCAGGTGCGGAAAACCGCAACTGCCCGGCGAAATGCGCGAAGCTAGCTAAAAAGCCCCGTATCAAATGAGCTACTAGAGGAGATTGAGGGGGAGCTGGGGGGCGTCACCCCAGAGCTTTTCTAGGCGGTAGAAGTCGCGGGCTTCGGGAGTGAAGACGTGGACGACAACCGAGCCGTAGTCCATGAGCATCCAGGTCTTCTGCTCGCGGCCCTCGATGGAGAACGGATGCTCGCCGCAAGCCTCGGCGACCTTCTCCTCGATCTCGTCGACGATCGAATCGACCTGGCGGTTGTTGGTACCGGTGGCAAGCACAAAGTAGTCGCACACGTCGGAAAGCTCGGTCAGGTCGAGCACCTGCACGTCCTCGCCCTTCTTGTCGTAGGCGGCCTGCGCGGCGGCGCGGGCGACATCCTCGGCGGCGACACCGCTCGCGGACAGCGAGGCGGCGGTGCGGTCGGACGTGGCAACGAAACTCTTGTGCTCCACACCTTCAAGAATCTGCTCGTCAGTCATGGTCTCGTCGGCCATGGAATACCTCTTTCTAGACACACCCGAGCTAGCGCAGCTGGGCGTAATGGTTGTAAATCGTAATAGCCGTGGGATAAAGATAGCGCCCGGACTGGATCACATAGACCAGACCCTGCGCAAAACAGGAGAAGAACAACTCGTCAAGCGTCGACTCCCCCACCATCTTGCGCAGCGCATGGGCATAGTCGCCGTGACGGTTGGGCTCGATGGCATCTGCCACAAAGACCACCATATCGAGCGGCGTCATGTCGCAGGCACCCACGGTGTGACGGTCGACAGCCTGGAAAACGGCCGGCGACAGCTCGGGAAAAAGCTGCGGAAGCTCATAGGCGGCAACAGGGCCATGCAAAAGCGGCGTCGCGGCGGAAGGAGAGCCGACAACCTTGATGCCATAGTGAAGCGCGCGGGCCACGAGCTCATCATCGGAAAGCACCTTGTCCCAGTCGTGAATTAAGCCGGCGGCAGCGGCATCAAAGCGGTCAACGCCGTAGACCTCGGCCAGATGAAGTGCGGTCTCGGCAACACCCAGCGAATGCACATAGCGCTTGCGCTTATCTTTCATGCGAACATCGAGCAGCTCTTGAATGCGCTTGAGCAGCGCGCGCTCATCGCCCTCAAACTGATCCTCTACCGACAACGTAGCCCCCATCACTCAAAATCTTCTTGACCCAGATCGACATACAAACTGCGCTTGCGAATGTAGCCGAGCACAGACTCGCTCGTAAGATAGCGCACGCTCATGCCGCGGGCAACTCGCTTACGAATGTTCGTCGAGCTGATCGCCAGCGCCGGAATCTGAATATAGCGCACGTCGAACGGCAGCCCCGACTCTTTGATTCGGGCACGCGCCGTATCGATATCAAAGCCCGGTCGCGTCGCCGCAATAAAGGTAGCAAGCTCAGCAATTCGTTCGGCATCATGCCAGGTCACAATATCGATAATCGCATCGGCGCCCGTAATAAAGTAGAGCTTTACCTGCGGCGGGTAAAAGTCGCGAAGGGCATGAAGCGTATCGGCCGTATAGGTTACGCCCGGACGGTCAATCTCGAACCGGCTCGCCAAAAAGGCCGGGTTCGCGGCGGTGGCGAGGACCGTCATGGCATAACGGTCCTCGGCAGGCGTCACCGGCTTGTCAAGCTTAAAGGCGGGAGAGCCCGCCGGCATAAAGAGCACAGCGTCCAAGTCGAGCGACTCGCGCGCCTGCTCGGCAGTCACCAGGTGCCCGTAATGAATCGGGTCGAATGTGCCGCCCATAATGCCAAGCCGAAACTCTTTGCCCTCTTTTATGGGCAGCTCGGGCAAACCGATTCCACCGCGCAGCGACATGGCTTACTCGCCCTCCGAGGTCTCGGCATCGTCCGCGACATCCGCCGCATCGACAACCTCGACGCCCTCATCCGCAACGTCGGCCACGTCAATGGCCTCAACGGCAACGTCCTCGCCAGCGTCCTCGAGCTCCTCGTACTCCGAGAAGTCCTCAGCGCCCTCAAAGTCAAAGGCGCGCTGGCAAATGCGGACCTCGTCGCCCGCACGGCAACCGGCCTTCTCGAGCGCGTCGTCAACACCCATACGCGCAAACTTGTGCTGCAGATAAATGACAGCTTCCTCGTTTTCCCAATCGGTCTGGATGACCATGCGCTCAATCGCGCGACCAACCACACGGAAGGCACCGGGCTCTTCCTGGACAATGCGGAAACGCTTCTCGCGCTGCAGACGGCGGCGCTCCCACTCCTCGTCGCGCAGATCGACTGGCTCAGCGGAGACCACCAACTCGGCACGCAGCTTAGCCACCTGCTCGCCCACGGCAAGCATCAGCGTGTTGAGGCCGGCGCCCGTCACGGCGGACACGGCAAAGAACATATGTCCATCGTCGAGCGCGGCGCGCTTGAGGTCGGCAATCTTGTCGGCCGTGCCCGGCGCATCGCACTTGTTGGCGACGACGATCTGCGGACGCTCCGAAAGCTCGGCGCCATACTGCTCGAGCTCACGGTTGATGATACGGTAATCCTCGACCGGATCGCGATCCTCAAACCCGCCCGTCATGTCAACGACATGCATGATGAGCGCCGTGCGCTCAATGTGGCGCAGGAACTGGTGGCCCAGGCCCTTGCCCTCGCTCGCGCCCTCGATCAAACCAGGAACGTCGGCAACGACGTAAGAATACTCACCGGCACGCACCATGCCGAGGTTCGGCACGAGCGTTGTAAACGGATAGTCGGCGATCTTGGGACGGGCGGCACTCATGCGCGCGATAAGCGAGGACTTGCCCACCGAGGGGAAACCCACGAGCGCGGCATCGGCCATAAGCTTCATCTCAAGCTCAATCCAGTGCTCCTCGGCCGGTTCGCCCAGCTGAGCGAACGCGGGCGCGCGACGCACCGACGTCACAAAGTGCGTGTTGCCCAGGCCACCGGCACCGCCGGGCGCCACGACAACGCGCTCGCCATCGTGCACCAGGTCAGCAATCTCGAACATCGGGGTCTGCGTCTCGGGGTCGAGCTCGCGCACCACGGTGCCCATGGGAACCTTCAGGATCAGGTCCTCGCCGCTCTTACCGTTACGACGGGCACCCTGCCCATGCGTGCCGCGCTCGGCGCGGAAGTGATGCTTGAAGCGGTAATCGATCAGCGAAGACAGCTGAGCATCGGCCTGGATGACAACATTGCCGCCACGACCGCCGTCGCCGCCATCGGGGCCGCCCTTGGGGACAAATGCCTCGCGCCTAAACGACATGCATCCGGCTCCGCCGTCGCCGCCGCACACGTTAATGCGGCTGATATCGGTGAACTGTGACAACAGAATCGCCTCCTACAAAAAGAGGGAGACCCTTGAATCCTAAAACTCAAGTGCCTCCCACATATGTGCTCTATGAAGGGTAAATTACGCGTTCGCGAGCGGGCGTACGCTGACCCTGTGCTTGATACCCTTGTGGAACTCAACGGTACCGTCGACCAGCGCGAACAGCGTGTCGTCCTTGCCACGGCCAACGTTCTCACCCGGGTGGATGTGCGTGCCGTGCTGACGGACGAGAATCGTGCCCGTGGTTACCGTCTGGCCGGCATAGCGCTTCGTGCCAAGGCGCTGACCGCGGGAGTCACGGCCATTACGGGAGGAACCGAGTCCTTTTTTGTGTGCCATTGTGTATACCTACTCTTTCGTTACGAGTGTAATCTACTCGGCGACGGGAGCCTCGGCAACAGCCTCGGCCTCTGCCTTGACAGCCTTCTTGGCGCGGGACGTAGCCTGGACCTTCACGATCTTCAGCTTGGTGAGCTGCTGACGGTGACCCTTCAGACGACGATAGCGCTTACGCTTGTGGAACTTGAAGACCAGCTGCTTCTCGCCCTTGAACTGCTCAACGATCTGAGCGGTAACCTTGGCCTTGGCCAGCTTGTCGGGATCGGTGACGATCTTCTTACCATCGTTGAGGAAGATGACCGGCAGGGTGACCTTGTCGCCCTCATTGCCCTCGATCTTCTCGACGGTGATGACATCGTCGGTGGCGACCTTGTACTGCTTGCCGCCCGTGTTAACGATTGCGTACATGTTTACTTGCCCTTCATGCATCAGTTAGTGCAACAGCCGAATATAGTAGCAGGCGAAAATACCCCCGTCAACGAGTATGTGGAGCAAATCCACAAGTTCGCACAGGTATGGGGCTGACGAGTCGGCCCTCGTCGTCCTCGCATGCTTGATTCTGACGCTCGACATCGTAGGAGCAGATGGTCACGAGGTCTTGCATACCGGTGGAAACAATAGGTGCATCCACGCCCGGGGTCAAGCCCTGCAACAAAACATCAGCAGCGGAAAGCAAAATTTCCGGACGCATGGAGCCCTCGTTGTCGGCATGGGTGTCGAGCATGAGCACCAGATGATCCGGGCGCTCCCCCGCCGTGAGCTCATAGCCCACGAGCGTATGATCCAAATCCAAGCGCTTGCTCTTTTTTCCGCGCGCGTAGTCGATGCCATGGTCCGCGCGCAGCGTGTCGATCGCACGACGCACCTCGTCGGCGCTTACGGGCGCCTCGGGATCCAAGTGCAGGTCGATGCGATACGACAGACGCGTGAGCTGCGCCGTCAACGCCGGTGTGCGCACGTCGATGTACGCCGCCTCGATGGGGGCCAGATCGGCCGGAGACGCCGCAGACAGGCGCTCAAACGCCTCGTCGAGCGCCACGAACTCGGTCATAAACAGGTCATACCACTCGCAGGTCGACGACGTACCAACCGGTAGCGCCGAAGAGAAGCCCACGCGCATGTGCGGAGAGAAGCCCTGCGTGACGGCATAGGGAAGTCCTGCACGGCGCACGATGCGCTCAATGGTATGGATCACTTCGAGATGGCCCAGGTACTTAAGGCGATCGCGCTTGCCATAGCGAACACGAAGCCTAAAGAGCATGGGGTTGTCGGTCAGGCGCTCACTCATGCGCGATCACCCATCAATACATTCTTGGCGTGGAGCGTGGGGCAGATCCCGCAGCCGGTGCACGACGTGCGGGTGCAGTCGGGAGTCGTGACACCCTCGAGCGAGCGACGGTACTCGCGCTCGAGGAAGCCGCGCGTGCAGCCGGGGCTCACGTGCTCCCACGGTAGGCGCCAGTCCAACTCGTAGGGTAGGTGCACGAGCTCATTGAGGTCGATGCCGTTTTTGGCAGCAGCCTCCTTCCAGATATCGAGCGAGAAATGCTCTACCCAGGCGTCAAAGCGAGAGCCCGCACGCCAAGCATCGATGATGACGGGCGTCATGTCACGACCGGCGCGGGACAGAGCGGCCTCGATGAGCGAGGTCTCGGCATCGTGGTAATGCACGCGGACGGCACGGTTGCGAACGCTCGTGATAAGCAGCTTCTGGCGACGCTTGACGTCGTCGTAGTCGAGCTGCGGGCACCACTGAAACGGCGTGGCAGCCTTGGGGATAAAGACCGAAACCGAGATGGACACCGAGATCGAGCCGCGACGAGCCTTGGGCACCACGGAACGACCGAGCTCCAGCACGTGATCGGCCAGATTGGCGATGGCCACGATGTCCTCGTCGCGCTCGCCGGGAAGGCCCATCATAAAGTAGAGCTTCATGCGGTTCCAGCCGGCCTCGAAGGCCGCCTTGGCCGCACGGTCCAGGTCCTCCTCGGTCACGTTCTTGTTAATGATGTCGCGCATGCGCTGGCTGCCGGCCTCGGGTGCGAACGTCAGGCCGCCCTTCTTTTCGCCGGCGACCGACTCGGCCATATCCACGCCAAACGAATCCAGGCGCTGCGACGGAATAGACACGCGAATACCCGTATCCTCCAGGCGACGGTTGAGCCTGCCGAGCACGTCGCGAATGCAGGAGTGGTCGGTCGTGGAGAGCGAGGTCAGCGACACCTCGTCATAGCCGGTCTTTTCCAGACCCTGAATCACCGACGAGACGATCTGGTCGGCCGAGCGCTCGCGCACCGGGCGATACGTCATGCCGGCCTGGCAAAAACGACAGCCGCGGGCGCAGCCGCGCAGGATCTCGATAGACAGGCGGTCGTGGACCAGCTGCGCATAGGGTACGCACGACTGCGACAGCGGATTCGTGGCGCCGAAATCCTCGACGACGCGCTTGTAGACCACGGTCGGCGCATCCTTGCCCTCACGCGGCACGGTGTAGCCATGCGGCGAGCAGGGCTCGTCGTGACGAACCTCATAGAGCGACGGCACGTAGTTGCCAGCAATGGATGCAAGCTGCTCAACAATCTGCGCGCGCGGGACCCCTTCGTCACGCAGGCGGCGATGTAGCTGGCAGGTCTCGAGCAGCGATTCCTCGCCCTCGCCGATGAGGATGGCATCGAAAAAGGCCGCGTACGGCTCGGGGTTGTACACCGAGGGACCGCCGGCGATGATGATGGGGTCATCTTCGCCTCGGTCGGCCGCTAACAGCGGAATGCCAGCGAGATCGAGAGCCTCGAGGAAGTTCGTCACCGCCATCTCGTGCGGCACATGCAGACCGACGATATCAAACGAAGCGACGGGGGCAGCACCTTCGAGCGACAGCAGCGGAATACCCGCCTCGCGCATGGCGTCACCCATATCGGGCCACGGCACATAGCCACGTTCGCAGGAGATGCCCTCGGCCTGGTTAAGGATATTGTAGAGGATGGCGATGCCCTGGTTGGGCAGACCAACCTCGTACACATCCGGGTAGATCAAGCAGCAACGGTAGTCGGCATCGGCCTTTGAAAGCGTGCCCCACTCGTGATCGATATAGCGACTCGGCTTTTCGACCTTGGCGAGCAGCGGCTCAATTAAATGAAAACAGTCTTGATACGGAACGCGCAACGGAAAACCCCTAAGCAGCGAGATCGGATGTGTCTTGATAGGACGCCATAGGACGGGTAGCGCCCGCGACCGTGGTCACCAGATCGCGAACGCGGGAGAACGTGGCAGTGACCACCGCGTTGGCACGGCTGTAGTCGACATCGCGCTCGTAGAGCGAAACGAGCGCACGGCCCATGCCATAGGTGCCCGCAGCAGCAGTGAGCGCCTTGACGGCAAACCCAATATGCGGCGTCTGCTTGACGAGCGCGCGGGTGACAGCGCGGATCACAAGACCGCCGGCAAGCACGCCAGCGACCTCGTAGCCGCGCTCAGGCTTAATGCCGCGTCCAAAGACGGCAGCGAGCTCAAAGAGCATGCCCACCTGCGCCAGCGCCATAACGGGATAATCGGCGCCCGGCAAAAACACCAGCGCACCGGTCGCCATATTGGTGAGCGCGCACGAGGTGATGATACGATTGGCCGCCGCGATGCGCATGAAGGCAAAGTTCGCCGCAAAAGCCGTTTCCTTTTCGGTGCGATCGAGAATCCAGCGGGCAAGCGTCTCGAGCAGATACGTCTTATCGGTTGCCGCTACCACGCCGAGCACAGGCGTGGACTCCTCGATAAACGGCACCTCCACAGCAGACTCGGCAAGCACGCACACGGGGGCGCCGGCGATCACGAGCTCCTGCACGGCACTCTCCAAGCGGTCGGAGCCGCACGAGAGCACCAGCACCACATCGGTATCGGTCTTTGGAGCAATTCGCTCCTCCCCCAGACGCTCGACGCGCACAATGCCCGAGGTCGTCTGCGGTACAAAGGCGTCACGCACCGTCTCGGCCAGAAAGCGCGAGGCGGACGAATCCAAATAGACCGAGACGCGCACCGGCGTATCGGAATCCTTCTTAACGGACGCGCCCATCTTAAAAGCGCGGGTCAGCTTATCTACGGGAATTTTCATAGCAAACCCCTCCAGCGGTTACGCGGCGCCCGAACGATGCCGCCATATGGATTGTACGATACCCACCGTCAGCAGCTGAATCATCATCGAAGACGAACCGAAGCTAATAAACGGTAGCGGAATACCGGTAATCGGCATCATGCCGATGCACATGCCGATGTTTTCGAAGGTCTGGAACGCCCACATGCCAACGATGCCCACACACGATAGGCGCAAGAACAGCGACTCACACTTAAAGGCGACGCGAATCGTCGAAAAGATCAGCAGCACGTAGAGGCACAGGAGCAAAAAGGAACCGCAAAAGCCAAAGGTCTCGGACAGGAAGGCGAAGACGAAGTCGGTGTGGAACTCAGGCAGAAAGCCGCCGGCCGACTGCGTCGCATGGCCTAAACCCTTACCAAAGAAGCCGCCCGAGCCAACGGCGATAAGCGACTGCTGCAGGTTGTAGGCATCGTCCGAATCGGCATTATCGGGGTCGATAAAGACCGTCAGGCGGTTCATCTGATACTGCTTGATGAGCACATCGTGGCCGAGCAACGAATCAAAGACCGAATCGAGCGCCAGGACGAGGGCCACCAGGCCCACGAGCAGGGCCAGGGTCGACAGCACCCATTCGCGGCGTGCACCGCTCATGCAGATGACGATGGCGCCCGAGACCAGCACGACCAGGCCCGAGCCCAAGTCGCCCATGGCGACGACGGCCAAAAACGGAATGGACAGCATGCCGCAGAGCTTGACGTAGTCGCGAACAGTATCGATGCGACCGTTATACTGCGAGCCAAGCGTGGCGATAAAGAAGATGGTGATGAGCTTGGCAAGCTCAACCGGCTGGAATGTCAAGCCGATACCGGGAATCTTGATCCAGCCCGTCATGCCCAGACCGCCCGTATAGGACAGGCCCGGAATCTTGGGCGAGAAGATCACGATCAGGTCGATGACGAGCAGCGCCGTCGAGAAGTTAGAGATGCCGCGCAGATCGGTACGCCAGACCAGCACCGCCAACACCGCCCCGATACCAATTCCCAACAGATGGCGTGAGAACGAAGCATCGGCCTTAAACTGCGAAGCCGACCAGATAATGATGGCACCGTAGGCGACAAGCGCCACTGTAGCCACGAGCACACCGATATGCACCTTTTGGCGAAACGTGCCGCGCGAGGCCGAAAGTTGCTTGTTGACGCGGTCCAGGCTGCTGCGAGAGCCGGTCTTGGTTGAACGGAACAGATCCGCCGGAGAAAAATCCATCGCAACCTCCTATCGAACCGAAGAATCGCCCGAGGCCGAAGAGGTATCGGGCTCGTCATAAATCACGCCGAGCACGTCGCGCACGACATGCATCGCGGTATCTGAGCCACCGCCGCCCTGCTCCAGGACAGTAGCGATGACATACTTGGGATCATCGGCCGGTGCATAGGCGCAGAACCACGCGTATTCGTCCTCGCCGCTTTTCTCGCCCGTGCCCGACTTGCCGTATACCTGCGGCGTCAGGGTGCCAAAGTGAGCCGCCAGGGACGTCGATGCCGTGTAAATCACGTCGTGCATGCCGTTGCGAACAAGAGTCAAATCCGAATCGCTGTTGATCTTGGCCTCCAGACGCTTCTTCTTGCCCTTGCCGTTGTACTTATAGGCATCGCCGTCGCCATCGCGCGACACGGCAGACAAAAACACGTGAGGCACGTACTGTTTGCCGCCGTTGGCAAGGCCCATGTAGGCGCACGCCATCTGCAGGGGCGTCACCAGGATGTCGCCCTGGCCGATGGCAATGTTGGTCATATCGCCGGCATTCCACTTGCGGTCCTCGGCAGAGGCGTCGGTGAAGTACGACTCCTTCCACTCGGCATCGGGAATACGGCCCGCGCCCTCACTCGGCAGATCGATACCGCAGGTCTTGCCTAGGCCCCAGCGACGAAAGACCTCCTGCAGGCCCTCGGAATGTTGCTCGTCATAAAAGAACGCCTTGCCCATGTCGTAGAAGACGGGGTCGCACGAGTTGGCGATACCCGACTGCAGCGTCATGGTGCCGTGGCCAGACGTCAGCCAGCAGCGCTTGCCCCAAGCCTTGCCCAAGCCCGTCCAATAGCCCGTGCAGTTGGTTGTCTGCGTTGAAGTGTAGGTTCCAAACTCAAGACCAGCCAGTGCCGAGAGCGGCTTGATGGTCGAGGCCGACATGTACTGTCCGCTAATGGCGCGGTTGAGCAGCGGGTGCGAACCCTTGTCGTCATTGAGCTCGGTCCACACGTCATTTGAGACGCCGCCGATAAAGACGGACGGATCGAACTTGGGCTCGCTCGCCATACCCAGGATCTCGCCATTGTTGGGATCGAGACACACCACAGCGCCGTTGCCGGCATTGCTGTAGCCAGTGGTCTTGGCAAGCTCGATGGCGCTCGCCAGCGCCGTCTCACAGGCCTGTTGGATCTTAAGGTCGAGCGTGAGCTTAATGTCGGAGCCGGCCTTGGCGGGCACGGCGCCGGCCTGACCGGTCACATTGCCCGAGGCATCGACCTTGACGGTCTGCTCGCCACGAATACCCTGCAGCAGGTTTTCGTAGTAGCTCTCAACACCCGCCTGGCCCACGATATCGCCCGACTGGTACGTAATCCGGCCAGCAGAAGCATCATCATCGCCAGAGGTTTTCTTATTCTGGGCCTCGAGCTGCTCGGAGGTAATGGTGCCGGTATAGCCCAAAATGTGACAGGCCGTCTCGCCGTACGGGTACTGACGCTCGGTACGCTCGGCAATCTTGACGCCCGGAAACTCGCCGGCGTGCTCCTGAATATAGGCAACCGTAGAGCGACGGACGTCCGTCGCGATGGTATGCAGGCTCTGGGCGCCCTCGGAATTGTCCTGAATATTGCGCAGAACCGCCACGTAGGGCATACCGAGCACGTTGGCAAGATGGCGAACCAGAACCTCATCCTCGGCAAGGTCGCGGTAGGCCACGACAGCAAGTGAGGGACGGTTCTGGACAAGCGCCACGCCATTGCGGTCGAGGATGCGGCCGCGCACAGCGGGTGTGGTAACGGTGCGCGTCTGATTGCTATTAGCCTGCTTTTCGTAATAGTCCGACGAGACCATCTGCATACCCCACAGCTTGACGGCAAGCGCCGCGAACATCGCGCCCACACCCGTGGTGAGGATGGAGAAGCGGCCCTTAAAGGCGGTCGCCGCGGTATTGCCCTCGCCCTCGGTGGCGCGCGGGGCCGTTCCATGCTGCGTATCGTAGGTAAAACGGGAATCGCCGCGACGCATGATGACCAGCGCGACCACGATGGCCACAACCAGCACGATACCGGCGATAATAACCGTCATCTGGGAAGACATCTACAGGCCTCCCCTATTTGAGCTTACGGGTCTTGGGCTTAAAGCGCATGCCCGTCTGGCGTCCGCCACGTGCCGAGAATCCATAACCGGACTGCGGCACGACGCCGGACATCAAAAACGGAATGGCAACCAGACCCGTCAGGATCGAAGACGGCAGCGCATGGCCGAAGATCGCCACGACAAAGCTCGTCTCCAAACCCATAAACAGCAAGATGATGCTGTAGATCACATTAATAACGAGCGCGAAGGCACCCACAGTGATGCCGCGCGCACTCGGGGTACCGCCCGTCTGACCGGCGGCGCTATGCACCAGGGCAAAAGAACCCACGGTCAGCAGGAGCGACATAACGCCCACCGGCACGGCAGCGGAAAGGTCATAGAACAAGCCGCTGCAAAAACCGCATACGACGGCACGGGTCGGGTCGCCCGAGAACACGCTTAGGCACACCAGGATAATCATAAAGTTGACGCGACCGCCCGCAATGGAGATCTGCGGTGCCAGGCCTGCCTGCAGCAGCACGCACACGATGGCGGCGATTACAAACGTGCGGGAGCTCATCCCCTGCTCGTGTAGATCCATGGACATGCCCCCTATTCGCTCGAGCCGGAATCGGTCGTCTCGGACGTGTCGGAACCGTCATCCGGGCTCTCGTCCTTCGTCTTGGTCGCAGCATCGCGCGACGTTCCCTGCGGCGTGCTGTTGGCCGTGTTCACGTCCTCATCCGAGGCCGACTGTTCGTCGGTCAGCGAGGTAATGACCAGCACTTCCTCGTTATTCTCGGCCGTCGTCTGGGCGCGCACCACAATGGTGTAGTACACGTCGTTAGCCGATTTCTCAACCGACGAGACGGTGCCGAGCGGTAGACCCTTGGGGAACACACCGCCAATACCCGAGGTCACGATGATGTCGCCAACCTTAACGTCGGAATCGACGCTCACATACTCAAGACGCAGCGTACCGTCAGCCTGACCCTGCAGCATGCCCTGGGCGCGCGTGTCCTGCACCATGGCGGACACGCCCGAGCTCTCATCGCCAATCAGACGCACGGTGGACGTCTTGGCCGAGACCTCGATAATCTGGCCTATGACACCGGCAGAACTCGTCACAGGCATGTTGATGGTAAGCCCGTCGGCAGAACCCTTGTCGATGGTGACGGTCGAGGTCCAGGCATCGCCCGAAGCGCCGACGATACGAGCTGCGGTTGATTTGAGGTTGTAGGTCGACTGGAGGCCGACCAGCCCCTCCAGACGCTCGGCGGTCTTTTGAGCCTCGGAGAGCTCGGCAACCTTAGAGGTCAGTTCCTCGTTTTGCTTCTTAAGCTCGTCAAGCGTGTCCTGCGACGCCGTAAGGTTAGAGAACACATTGCCGATCGCATTGAAGGGAGCCGCCACAGCCGAGCCCACAAAGCGCACCGGCGAGGTAATCGTCGTCACGCCCGAGCGCACGGCATGAATCGGCCCGGCCTCGCCCTCACGGATATAAAACGTGAGCAGCAACACCGAAATCAGGCTGAAAACAATCAACGGGCGCATACCCGTTGATTGTCGCTTGGTATTCAGATTTGTAGAGAAACCCGAAGATCGTGCCAAATGGAATCCACCTTTTGGAAATTAAGCATTGGTCTGGACGAAGCCGCCATCAAACGCATTGGCCTCGAGCACGCGGGCACAGCCGTTAACAACGTTATCGAGCGCCGTGGGGCTGACGTTGACCGAAACGCCGGTCTCATCGCGCAGGCGCACGTCGAGACCGCGCAGCAGCGCGCCGCCTCCAGTCAGCAAAATGCCATAGTACATAAGGTCCGAGGCAAGATCGGGAGGCGTAGCGTCGAGCGCGTCCTTGACGGCCTTGGCCATCTCGTCGAGCGGCTTGTTGAGTGCGCGACGAATCTCCTCGCTCTCGATGCGCACGGTCTTGGGCAGACCGGTGATCACGTCGCGGCCGTTGACCTCGACGTCGAGCTCGTCCTTGAGCGGCACGGCGGAGCCGACCTTAATCTTGATGTCCTCTGCCGTACGCTCGCCGATGGCAAGGTTGTAGGCATCGCGAACGTGCGTGAGGATAGCCTGGTCGAACTCATCGCCGGCAATACGGATGGACTGCGAGACGACGATACCGCCCATAGCGATAACGGCAACCTCGGTGGTACCGCCACCGATGTCGATGACCATGGAGCCGGTGGGCTCCTCGACGGGCAGGTCGGCGCCGATAGCGGCAGCCATGGGCTCTTCGATCAGATAGGCCTGGCGGGCACCGGCCTGGATCGTGGCCTCAAAGACAGCGCGCTTCTCGACCGACGTGACGCCGGAGGGAACGCAGACGACAACACGCGGACGCGGAGTCCACGGATAGCGCTTCTCGGACGCCTTGTCGATAAAGTAGCGAAGCATGGCCTCGGTAACATCGAAGTCGGCGATGACGCCGTCCTTCAGGGGACGAACGGCCACGATGTTGCCGGGCGTACGGCCGAGCATGCGCTTTGCCTCGATACCGACCGCCAGGATGCGCTCGTCGTTCTTGTCGATGGCGACTACAGAGGGCTCGCGAATGACGATGCCCTTCCCGCGCACGGAGACAAGCGTATTTGCGGTGCCGAGGTCGATGGCAAGATCGCCCGCATAGCTACCGAAGAACATATCCATCAAAGAAAACAACGCAACTCCTGATGTGTTGGATGATTGCTGGAAAACTACTAGCTCATCATACTAGCGCAAGCCCGACACCTCACTTGCGGTGAAGCGCCGGGCAAAGCTAAATCCCATAAGGTCACTACTGGTTGTCAGCAGCCGAGAAATCCATATCGAGCAAAGAAACGGCCCAGCCGATATGGTTGTCGGAGCGCACGAATTTGACGGTGTACTCCTGCTCGCCGCCCTTGGACAGCGATGCCTTCACCTTGGCGGTCGTCTCGGTCATGGACTGATCCATGCCCTCGACGGACACGGTGGCACCCTGCGGAATCGAGGAGATAATCATCGACTTAGCGTCCTCGGACAGGCTCGAGGCCAGGCAAGACTCGGCCTTTGCGGCGTCACCGTCGCCGGCAGCCTGGAACAGATCGGTAACGACAGACTCCTGAGACGGGAAGCCAAAGCCGCGCGTGTAGGCAAAGCCCAGACCGCCCGCGGCGATCAAAATGAGCAGAAGCAGCACGATGAAGACTTTGAGGCCCGTGTGGCGATGGCGACGACGGACCTTGGCCTGCTTACGATCCTGACGGTCCTGCTGGACCATCTCGGACTCGGACAGCGTAAAGAAGCCGGTGTCCGAGGGATCAGGCATAAACTGACCGGTCGCGCCCGTAGGATCGAGCGGATCGACGGCAGGAGCGTCCATCGCGGGCGCCGGAGCCGTGGCCATAGCCGTCTGGGCAGACAGCGCGGCAAGCGAATCCTGCACGCGGGCAAGCTCATCGGCCTGCTCGGAGGTGAGCTGGTAGATGCCATCGGCAGTAGCGGTGTTAAAGGCGTCGAGTGCGTCGGAGGGACGGCCGGCGGCAGAAAGCGCCTGACCCATGCCGGCGTTGAGCGCACGCGTGTCGTCGCGGGGGCCGGCAAAGTCGATAGCCGTGCGGTAGGTCTCCACGGCGTCCGCCGGACGGCCGAGCTTAATGAAGCAACGACCGAGCTCGCCGAGTGCGGCGGCAGGAGCCGGATTGGCGCCGTCGATGGCAGCCTGACGGAAGGCGGTTCCCGCGTTGGCATAGTCGCCCGACTGGAACAGCGCATTGCCCAGGCCCAGATAGGCCTTGAACGGCGTGGCATAGGAAGCATCCTGCGTAGCGGCAGAGAAAGCCTGAGCGGCCGTCGTGTAGTCGCCCACGGCAGCGAGCGCCTTGCCGCGGTTGGTGAGCAGCGCGCCGCGCTTGCCGTAGGTACCGTCGTTGAGGGCGGCGGCATAGGCCTCGGCGGCCTCGGCATACATGCCAAGGTGCATCAAGGCGTTGCCACGAAGGTGATCGGCCTCGCCCATAATCTCATCGGGAGTCTTTGCCGCCCCAAGCATCTGGGCTGCAGCGGAAAAATCACCCGCGCGGTAAGCGGCGCGGCCCTGTTGGATCAGCTGGCTATTCAAGGAAGCCCCCTTTACTCGTGAACGATCTCGACATGGACGATCTCGTCGCCGGCACGCAGCTGCGAAATCACATCGAGACCCTCGACCGTGGTACCAAAGACGGTGTAACCAGAATCGAGGTTATGCTGGGCACCCAGGCAGAAGTAGAACTGCGAACCCGCGGAATCGGGATCCATGGAGCGTGCCATGGCAAGGGCGCCATCGACATGGCTGTTGCGCGGATTGGTGGCAAACTCGCCCTTGATGCAGTAGCCAGGGCCACCGGTACCGGGCATGCCGTCGGGGCCCTCAAGACCGGCAGCGACGTCGGCGCCGGACATGTCGCGGGTATTGGGGTCCCCGCCCTGGATAACAAAACCGGGCACATAGCGATGGAACTTAAGGCCATCATAGAAGCCCATCGTGGAAAGCTCGCAGAAGTTCGCGACATGAATGGGAGCGCCCTCGCCGTCAAACTTGACCTTGATGGTACCCTTCGACGTCTCGATTACGGCGCACTCGTCGCCGACAAGCTGATACTCGGGCGTGTAGAGCTCTTTCTTAAAACCAAACATGTGGTTCCTTCCTCGTGCGTTTAAAGCATATTTGTACGAATTGTAGCAATAAGCACGGGCTTACATCAATTGCGCACGTAGGTTATGCCGACTATGGCGAACTAATTTTAGGAACGCTGCTGCGGCTTCCAGGAACCCACATTGGCATCGTACTGGTTCAGCGCGCTGTTGCCGCCCTGCGCGATGGGCGCCAGGATCTCGCTTTGGTGGGAACTCATCGACTCGCCATCGGGAATGGCCAGCGAGATATCCCAGCTCTGGCAGATCACGTCGACGCGCTCATACATCCACTCGGCAAGCTGCTTTAAGTGGGCGATGTCATCCGCATAGACCGTATCGTCCTGTACTTTCAGGTTGTTAAGCTCATCTTGCGTCTTTTTGATCTGGTCGCGCAGGGCGTAGGCACTCTGCGACAGCTCCTGACGGGTGGACAGCGGCGTTCGGAGATAACCGTTGTTAAAGGAATCGATGACCTCGCCGATCTGGTCCTCGCCAGCGTAGGACACGATGGTCTGATACAGACCGTCGAGCCTGGTATAGAGCTGATCATCGGTGAGCACGGTTTCTTCCTGGACCACCTCGGCAGAATCGTCCTGCTTGGTATCGTCCTCAGTGGCCTCGCCCTTTTGGCGCGTGGGGAAGGTGGTTTGTGCAGCTTGGCCAAACTGGTCGTAGAAGCCGGGCATGACACCCATGGGATCGGCCGTCACGAACCAATAGGCACCACCGCAAACGACGGCGAGGACCGCGATGACAATAAGCGGCTTGGGAATATGACGCTTGTGCTTGTGATAGGCGTCCTCGTCGGGGTGCACCTTGCGCTTGGGTTTTTGAGCATCGTCATGCAGGGAAACGGGCATGGGAATATCGACCTTGGGGATACCGAAATCCTTATCGAAAGCTGGCAGCACGCAGGTCTCATTGGGGTCGGCGGCGTCTGAGAGCACTGCAGCGGCAGAGGTCGGCGCATGAGGCACCTCGGTATCGATCTGCTCTTGCGTTAGGCGCGGAAAGCCCGCCGTGCGGCCCGCTGCCAGGTCGGATGCGGCCGCATCCTCGGAGAGGATACCCGGAGCGGGGCGTCCGCATTTGGGGCACGTACGATCATGCGGAGAAAGACGGGCACCGCAGCCCTCACAGAACACGAACTCGGTGTGCTCCGGACCATCGCCCGGACCCACGTAGGCGTTGCAGTAGGGGCAGAACGAGGCGCCGTCCTCGATAGTCTTAAGGCAATGCGGGCAGATCACGGCATCCTCTTTTCGAAGCAATTCAAACAATCGAGGTTAGAGCATAACATCGCCACGGCCCCACAGGAGCAAGGCACCAATTCAACATCGGCAGGGTGCGTAGTTACTTCTTCTTTTTGCTTGGCATCGAGACTTTGATGCCTTGGGCGGACTTGGTTACGCGGGAGCGCTTGACTCCGGTACTCTTCTTTTTCTTGGGCTGGGCCTGGGCCACGCCCTCGAGTGCGCGGGCCTCGGCCTCACGAACGGTGCGAGCTTCGCGGCGCTGCGCCATGTCGGCGGCGACGCGCTTGGCAAAACGCTCGGCCGTCGAACCCGTCGAGCTCACCTTGCCGCCACCGCGACCCAAGCGGACGCGCACACCGCGGCCAAAACCAGTTGCGGCATGACGACGACGCGGCTTGAGCGAATCCATCATCGTGGCGAGCTTAAAGAACACCGAGCAGGTGATGACCACGATGACAGCCAAGATAACCATCTGGCCCATCGACAGGTTGGCAATAGACAGCAGCTTCGGGAATCCGATAACGCCCGTCAGGATGCCGGCAACTACAAACACAAAGAGCGCCACACGTAAGGGCGTGAGGGGCTGCGAGATACGCCAGATCAGGCTGACACTCGCCGCGCACGACGTAAGTAGGCACATCGTAGACAGCGTGAGCTGGTTAAAGCCGAACACGCGCGCCACAAAGATATCGAGCGCCGCGGCCAAAATGACCGCAAGCGACGCCGGCAGTGCCCGCTTGAGCACGTTCGTCAGGAACGACCCCTTCACGCGAGCATTGTTGGGCTCCAGGCCCAACACAAAGCCTGGCGCGCCAATGCAGAAGAAGTTGATGAGCGTCATCTGAATCGGCTCGAAAGGGTACGGCGGCAGTGCGATGCACAGCGCCGCCAGGCCCATCGAGAACAGCGTCTTAGTCAGGAACAGCGAAGCCGAACGCTGCAGGTTGTTGATGGAGCGACGGCCCTCGGCCACCACGGCGGGCATCGAGGCAAAGTCGTTGTCGACGAGCACGATCTCGGCCACGTTACGCGCGGCATCGGAGCCGGCCGCCATGGCCACGGAGCAGTCGGCCTCCTTGAGCGCCAGCACGTCGTTGACGCCGTCGCCTGTCATGGCCACGGTGTGCTCGCGGCGCTTGAGCGCCTGCACGAGCTCGCGCTTCTGCTGCGGGGTCACACGACCAAAGACATGGTAGCGGTCCACTGCGGCATCGAGCTTGGCCGGCGTATCGAGCGTCGTGGCGTCCACATAAGCGTCCGCCCCCGGCACGCCCACCACGCGCGCGATCGACGACACCGTACGCGGGTCGTCGCCACTGATCACGTTGAGCGTCACGCCCTGCTCGTTAAAGTAGCCGATGGTCTCGGCCGCCGAGGTACGGATCTCGTCGCGTATGGTCACAAAGCCCACGGGCTCGGCCTCGCCCACCATATCGCCATCGGGCGTAAAGCCGTCAACGCGCGCCACCACGAGCACGCGGCAGGTATCGGCAAGCTCGGCGACACGGTTCTCGACCTGGGCAAACGCACGATCAGAGAGCACAAACTGCGCCGCACCCATCACATATGAGCCCTGTGCAAACGACGCGCCGCTCCACTTTTTGGAAGACGAGAACGGAATGACCGACAGCGGCTCGGACACCTCGACCGGACGGTCGGCGTAATAGTTGAGCAGCGCCTGACAGGTCTCGTTGGCATCGGCCGAGGTCGCACGTGCGACGTTAGCCAGCGCAAAATCGAGCACCGTGGTATCGACGGGAACGGCGGCGTCGCCCTCCCCCGCACCCATACCCTCGACCGGCAGCGGATAGGTACCCTCGACCTCCATGCGGCCCGACGTGATGGTGCCCGTCTTGTCCAGGCACAGCACGTCGACGCGCGCGAGCGTCTCAATGCAGTAGAGCTGCTGCGCGAGTACCTTGCGGCGGGCCAGGCGCACCGTGGCGATGGCGAGCACCGACGAGGTCAGCAGCACCAGGCCTTGCGGGATCATGCCCAGCAGGGCGCCCACCGTGGAAAGCAGCGCCGACGAAGGCACATGACCAGCCAACAGCTCGGAGAAGCACCACGAAAGCGCGCTATCGCCCGGGGTTCCCGCGGCATCCCACAGCTCGCTCACACTCGAGGCAAACAACGCCAAACCGAGCGGGATCATGATGATGCTCGCAAAGCGCACGATGGCGTTAAGCGCGTTCATGATCTCGGAATTGACCTTTTTGACGTACTTGGCCTCGTTATTAATTTTAGCCACGTAGTTGTCGGCGCCGACATGGATCACGCGGGCGCGCAGCAAGCCCGAGTCGATAAAGCTGCCGCTCATGAGCTCGGAACCGGGCTGTTTCTTAATAAGGTCGCTCTCGCCCGTCAGCAGGCTCTCGTTCACGAGCGCCTCGCCCGAAACCACCACGGCGTCAGCGGGAATCTGGTCGCCGCGCCCCAGGCGGATAATGTCGTCGAGCACGATCTGGTCCAGGTCGAGCTCCACCTCGGAGCCGTCGCGCACCGCGATGGCCTTCTTGGAGGTCAGCAGCGTGAGCTTATCGACCATCTTCTTGGAACGCATGGACTGAATGACGCCAATAGCGGTATTGAGGAACACCACGAACAGGAACGTCAGATTCTTAAACGAACCGGTCAAAATGACCAGGAACGCCAAGATCACGTTGATCAAATTGAACAGCGTGCAGAGGTTCTCGATGATGAGCTCTTTGACCGACTTGGTCTTGAGCTCCATGTTGCGGTTGATCTTACCGGCGGCGATGCGCTCCTCGACCTCGGCGGTCGAGAGTCCGCGCTCGATATCCGTTGCTGCCATACCACGTCCCATCACGTCGCGTCGGTATAAGAAAAACCGCCCGGACCATGCGAGGTTCGGACGGTCTTACGTTCGATGGTGCCCCATGTTGGATTCGAACCAACGGCCTTCTGCTCCGGAGGCAGACGCTCTAATCCCCTGAGCTAATAGGGCCAACGTTTGGCATTATACCCAAGTGCACCACGGGCTATCAAAATAAAAGAAAAAGCTTTGCAATTCCGAGGAAGACGCGGCTCAACGGCCCACTTTAGAAGGCAAAAGCGAGTCAGATAGTATAAACTCTCATGCACCATATGTACACGGCTCGCGATGCGGGCCGTTTTTGCAAGGGTTATCCATCGAGGTGAGAGGCACACCATGATTGCAATTTTAAAAGAGAGCGCCAGCGACGAGGCCGTCAGCCATATCGTCAGCTGGATTGAGAAAAAGGGCCTGAAGACCGATGTCTCGCGCGGCGAGAATGAGACGATCATCGGCCTGGTGGGCGATACGACCAAGATCGACCCGTTCCTGCTCGAGTCTATGGACGTCGTCGAGCGCGTGCAGCGCGTCTCCGAGCCGTTCAAGCGCGCCAACCGCAAGTTCCACCCCGAGGACTCCGTCATCGACTGCGGCCACGGCGTCAAGATCGGCGGCGATCAGTTCCAGGTCATCGCCGGCCCGTGCTCCGTCGAGGGCGAGAACCTCATCCGCATCGTCCGCCGCGTGAAGGCCGCCGGTGCTACGATGCTGCGCGGCGGTGCCTACAAGCCCCGCACTTCCCCTTACGCCTACCAGGGCATGGGCCCCGCCGGTCTGGACCTGCTGTGCGAGGCGTCTGCCGAGCTCGACATGCCGATCGTCACCGAGATCATGGACCCGCGCGACGTGCAGGTCTTCCTGGACAAGAAGATCGACGTCATGCAGATCGGCGCCCGCAACGCCCAGAACTTCCCTCTGCTTAAAGAGGTCGGCAAGACCAAGACTCCGATCTTGCTTAAGCGCGGCATGTCCGGCACGATCGATGAGCTGCTCATGGCCGCCGAGTACATCATGAGCGAGGGCAACGACAACGTCATTCTGTGCGAGCGCGGCATCCGCACCTTCGAGACCCGCACCCGCAACACCTTCGACCTCAATGCCGTGCCGGTGCTGCACCACCTGTCGCACCTGCCCGTCGTCGCCGACCCCAGCCACGCCACCGGCTACACCCGCTACGTTGAGCCCATGGCGCTCGCCGCGACCGCCTGCGGTGCCAACGGTCTGGAGATCGAGGTCCACGACGAGCCGAGCCGCGCCTGGTCCGACGGCGCCCAGGCCCTCACCCCCGATCAGTTCGACGACACCATGCGCCGCATCCGGGCCATCCGCGAGGTTGTCTGCCAAGAGACCATGGAGTAGCCCATGGGCACGGTGAGAAACGCGCGCGTTAACCAGGGCGGCCCCAAGTGCGCCGGCATCGTCGGCCTTGGCCTCATTGGCGGCAGCTTTGCCCGCGGCTATGCGCAGGCGGGCGTCCGCGTGCTGGCCTGGGACCCCGATGACGACGTCATGACGGCCGCCAGCATGGGTACCGTTGCCGGCGAGCTCAACGACGAGACGCTCGGCGAATGCGACATCATCGTCCTGGCATGCTACCCCGAGGCCTGCATCGAGTGGCTCGAGGCGCACGCCCAGGCACTCGCCGACGCCACCGACACCGAGGCCATCATGGGCCCCGTGGTGATCGACACGGTGGGCGTCAAGGGTATCGTGTGCGAGCGCGCCTTTGAGCTTGCCCGCGAGCACGGTTTTTACTTTGTGGGCGCGCACCCCATGGCGGGCACCCAGTTCTCGGGCTACGCGCATTCCCGCGCCGACCTGTTCCAGGGCGCTCCCCTGGTGCTCGTTCCACCCGCGGTAGACGATGCCCTTAAGCTCGAGCTTTTGGGCCAGGTGCGCGAGATGGTACGTCCCCTGGGCTTTGGCAAGTTCAGCGTGACCAGCGCCGCCGAGCACGACCGCGTCATCGCCTTCACGAGCCAGCTTGCGCACGTGGTATCCAACGCCTACGTTAAGAGCCCGACCGCTCGGGTCCACCACGGCTTTTCGGCCGGCAGCTACCGCGACCTTACCCGCGTGGCGCACCTCAATCCGCAGATGTGGTCCGAGCTCATGATCGACGACGCCGATGCGCTCGCCTTCGAGATCGACCATCTGATCGAATCGCTTGGTGCCTACAGCCGCGCCCTTAAGGACCGCGACCAGCGCTATCTGGAGAATCTCCTTGCCGAGGGCGACCGCATCAAGCGAGCGCTCGACGACGAGGCCTCCCACTAGACCACCCATCACGCCAGGTCGAAAGGACCGAAGCTTATGGCGATTACCATCGATATCGACACCGCACGCCCCTACCAGGTACACGTGGGCACCTTTTTGCTGGAGCAGGCAGGTCCGCTCGTACGCGCCACCGCCGGCGGCTCGCGCGCCGTCATCGTGACGGACACCAGCGTAGGCCCCCTCTACCAGATGCCCGTTAAGCAGAGCCTCGAATCCGCAGGCTACGAGGTGAGCATCTGCACCTTCGAGGCCGGCGAGGCCCACAAGCGCGCCGAGACCTACGTCGCCATTTTGGAGTTTGTGGCCGAGCACGAGCTTTCGCGCTCCGACGTGATCGTGGCGCTCGGCGGCGGCGTCGCGGGCGACGTGGCGGGCTTTGTGGCCGCCACCTACATGCGCGGCTGCAAGTTTGTGCAGATTCCCACAAGCCTGCTCGCCATGGTGGATTCGTCGGTCGGCGGTAAGACGGCCATCGACCTGGCAGCCGGCAAGAACTTGGCCGGCGCCTTTTGGCAGCCGAGCGTGGTTATCGCCGATGTTGGATGCCTTGCCACCCTCACGCCCGAGCAGTTCGCCGACGGCTGCGGCGAGGTCGTCAAGCACGCCGTGATCGCCGACCCGGAGCTTTTCGCCGAGCTGGAGAAGACCCCGCTCACGCTGGAGCTGCTCAACCGCGATGTGGCCCGCGTAGCGCTCATCATCGCCCGCAATATCGACATCAAGCGCGCCGTGGTCGTCGCCGACGAGCGCGAAACCAACCAGCGCAAGCTGCTCAACTTTGGACACAGCGCCGGGCACGCCGTCGAAGCCTGCGAGCACTTTGAGCTGGGACATGGCAACTGCGTGTCGATCGGCATGGGCATCATCACGCGCGCCGCGGCGATGCATGGCATCTGCGATGCTGCACTGCCCGGTCGTATTGAGGAGCTCTGCGCCCGCCATGGCCTCAAGACCCGCTGCGACCTAGATGCCGATGCCGTTTTTTCCGAGGCACTCCACGACAAGAAGCGCGCGGGCGACACCATCGACCTGGTGATTCCGCACGGCATTGGCCGCTGCAGCATCGACCGCACGCCGCTTTCCACTTTCCACGAACTCATTGCCGAGGGCCTCGGCCAGAAGGGAGACGCATCCGCATGTTAGCCCGCATCACCCCGTCCCCGCTCAAGGGCACCGTTCCCGCCATCGCGTCCAAGTCGATGGCGCACCGCCTCATCATCTGCGCCGCGCTTGCCAACGGCGAGACGCACGTCGCCTGCAACACCACCTGCGCCGACATCGAGGCTACGGTGCGTTGCCTTACGGCCCTGGGCGCCCGCATCGAGACCGTCGAGGACGGCTTCCAGGTCCACCCCACCATGAAGAGTGTTGAGTTTGGCCTGCTCAAGGCCCTTGCCGGCGGCACGCTCGACTGCGGTGAAAGTGGCTCCACGCTGCGCTTTATGCTGCCTGTCGCCTGCGCGCTGGGTGCGGATGCCACCTTCGTGGGTCAGGGACGCTTGGGTGCACGCCCACTCTCCCCGCTTTCCGACGAGATCATCGCCGCCGGCTGCGACCTACAGGGTCTGGGCGGTTTTCCGCTCAAGACGAGCGGCCGCATGCGCCCGGGCACCTTTGTGCTTCCGGGCAACGTGAGCTCGCAGTACATCTCGGGCCTGCTGTTGGCAGCTCCGCTGCTGGCCCAGCCCTCCTGCGTGCAGGTAACCGGCCTTATTGAGAGCCGCCCCTACATCAACCTGACGATCCAGGCCATGAAGGCCTTCGGCGTCGAGGTCAACGTCGAGCGTATTCCCGCCAGGGACGGCCAGCCCGAGGTCACGAACTTCCGCGTGAGCAGCGGCTCGTACCGCACGCCCGGCAGCGTAGCCGTCGAGGGCGACTGGTCCAACGCTGCCTTTTGGCTGTGCGCCGGTGCCATCGGATGCGACCCCATCACCGTCGAGGGCGTGTCGCTGAGCTCCGCACAGGGCGACCGCAACGTGCTTGCCGCGCTTTCGCGCTTTGGCGCCCGCATCGTGCGCTCCACCAACGCCGCCACTGTGCAGTCCGACAAGCTCGCCGGCTTTGAGATGAGCGCCCACGACATCCCCGACCTCGTGCCCGTTATCTCTGCCGTGGCATCGCTGGCGCAAGGCCGCACGTTCATCCGCGATTGCGCCCGCCTGCGCATCAAGGAATCCGACCGTCTGGCCACGACCACCCGCGAGCTCACCGCACTGGGCGCGCAGATACGCATTGCCGGCGACGACCTCATCATCAAGGGAGTCGACGCCTTTACCGGCGGCGAGGTCGATTCGCACAACGACCACCGTATCGCCATGATGGCCACCATCGCCGCGAGCCGTGCCACCGGCGAGGTCGTGATCCACGGCGCCGAGGCCGTCAACAAGTCCTATCCCGATTTCTTCGACCACTACCGCCTGCTGGGCGGCAAGGTCACACTCGAGGAGGAATAGCATGTCCTCGACCTTTGGCAACGTCTTGCACTTAAGCATCTTCGGCCAGTCGCACTCCCCCGCCATCGGCTGCTCCCTCGATGGCATCCCGGCGGGCATCGCTGTTGACCAGGAGCGGCTGCAGGCCTTCCTTGACCGTCGTGCCCCCGGTCGCGACGAGACCGCGACCAAACGCCGCGAGGCCGACGCCGCCCACATCATCGCCGGTGTGGTCGATGGACATACCACGGGAGCACCCATCGCCGCGATTATCGAGAACACCAACACGCGCTCAAAGGACTATTCCGAGCTGCGCCGCAAGCCCCGCCCCGGACACGCGGATTTTCCGGCGCGCGTGAAGTATCACAACATGCACGATGTCGCTGGTGGCGGGCATTTCTCCGGCCGCCTGACGGCACCCCTGTGTATCGCCGGCGGCATTGCGCTGCAGGCACTCGAGACCCGCGGCATTAACGTGATGGCGCACGTCGCGCAGATCGGCGGCATCTCCGACCTGCCGATGGACGATATGGTCTATCGCGAGGCCGACCGCAAGGCGATCCTAACGAACGATCTTCCTTGCATTGACGCCGCCGCAGCCGGCCGCATGCGTGAGGAGATCCTAGCCGCGCGCGACGAACTCGACAGCATCGGCGGCATCGTGGAGTGCGGCATTTACGGGCTTCCCGCAGGCATCGGCGACCCCATGTTCGACGGCATCGAGAACCGCATCGCGCAGATCGCGTTTGGCATTCCCGCCGTAAAGGGCGTGGAGTTTGGCATGGGCTTTGCCGTGGCCGCCATGCGCGGCAGCGAGAACAATGATCCGTATCGCATCGATGCCGAGACCGGCGAGATCGAGGTCGAGTCCAACAACGCCGGCGGCATCCTGGGCGGTATTTCGACCGGCGCGCCCGTCATGTGGCGCATGGCCGTAAAGCCGACGCCCTCCATTGGCCGCGAGCAGCAGACGGTGGACATGGACGCTATGGAAAATGCCGAGCTCTCGGTCCACGGCCGCCACGATCCCTGCATCGTCCCCCGAGCTGTCCCCGTAGCCGAGGCAGCCGCCGCCCTTGCCATCTGGGACGCCCTCCTCGAAGACGCCGCCCAGCGCTAACTACCCACCCCTCAACATCCCCCGACACGTGAAAGGGGTCTCCATGGACCTTGCTGACATCCGCCAGGCCATCGATGGCATCGACACCACGCTCCTCAACAGCTTTATCGAGCGCATGGACATTGCCACCGAGGTCGCCAAGTCAAAAATCGAGATGGGCAAGGCCGTCTTCGACCCCGCCCGCGAGCGCTCCAAGCTCAATAACCTCGCCAGTCGCGCACCCGAGCGCTACGAGGCTCAGACCATCACCCTGTTCCGCCTCCTCATGAGCATGAGCAAAGCCCAGCAGCAGCGCTACATCAACGAGCTCAAGGGCATCACGGTGTCGCAAAAAGCCCACGCCACGGCCGTAGCCTTCGATACGCCTTTCCCTCAAACGGCCTCCGTTGCCTGCCAGGGCATGGAAGGCGCCTACAGCCAAATCGCCGCGTGCAAGCTCTTCGACGTACCCGATATTGCGTTTTTCGAGACCTTCGAGGGCGTCATGCGTGCCGTGCGCGACGGCTTCTGCGAGTTTGGCGTGCTGCCCATCGAAAACTCCACCGCAGGCTCGGTCAACGCCGTCTACGACCTGCTCGCCCAGTTCGACTTCCACATTGTGCGCTCGCTGCGCCTCAAGATCGATCATAACCTGCTCGTCAAGCCCGGCACCAAGCTCGCAGACGTGCGCGAGGTCTACAGCCATGGCCAGGCCATCGCCCAGTGCGCCGGCTTTATCGAGGCCCACGGCCTGCACGCCACCAAGTACCCCAACACGGCCATGTCGGCCGAGATGGTCGCCAACTCCGAGCGCACCGATGTCGCCGCCATCGCCTCGCGCAGCTGTGCGGCACTCTACGGCCTGGAGGTGCTGGAACCCAACATCCAAGACTCGGACAACAACTATACGCGTTTTGTCGTCATCAGTCGCGAGCCGCGCGTCTACCCCGGCGCCAACCGTACCTCGCTCATGATCACCACAGCCAACGAGCCGGGCGCCCTTTACCGCGTACTCGAGCGCTTCTATGCGCTCAACATCAACCTCATTAAGCTCGAAAGCCGTCCCATCCCCGGGCACGACTTTGAGTTTATGTTCTACTTTGACCTGGACTGCCCCTTTGGTAGCAAGGCCCTCGACGACCTGCTCGATTCCATCGACGACGTGTGCGAGAGCTTCACCTACTTTGGCAGCTACACGGAGGTGCTCTAGATGACCGATGTCGCCGCAACCCGCCCCTACGGCGTGCTGGGCCGCGTGCTGGGCCACAGCTACACCCCGACCATCTACAAAGAGCTCGCAGGGCTGGAGTACGTGCGATTTGAGCGCGAGCCCGAGGATCTTGAGGCTTTTATGACGGGCGACGAATGGGAGGGCACCAACGTGACCATCCCCTACAAGCGCGTTGTCATGGAATACCTGGACGAGCTGAGTCCGCTGGCCGAGCGCATGGGCAACGTCAACACCATCACACGCCTGCCTGACGGCCGTCTACGTGGCGACAACACCGACTACTTTGGTTTTCAGTGTCTAGTCGAGGAGTTAGGCGTAGAGGTTGCCAGCAAAAAGGTCCTCGTGCTCGGAGCCACTGGAGGCGCGGGCACTACGGCCAGCATGGTACTCGGCGATCTGGGCGCCGTCGTTGTACCCGTGGGTCGCACGAGCGAGGTCAACTATGGCAACATCGCACAGCAGTCCGACGCCGCCCTGCTCGTCAACTGCACGCCCGCCGGCATGTTCCCCCACTGTCCCGATGCCCCCTGCACGCTCGAGGGGCTCAATGCGCTCGAGGGCGTCATCGACATCGTCTACAACCCCGCCCGTACGGGTCTGATGCTCGAGGCCGAGCGCCACGGCATCCCCTGCATCGGCGGCCTGCTCATGCTTGTTGCCCAGGCGGCACAAGCTGTCGAGCGCTACACCGGCCAAGCCACCCCGCGCGAGCGCATCCTGGATGTGACGGAGCGGCTGTCCCACCGCGAGCAGAACATTGCCCTGATCGGCATGCCGGGTTCGGGCAAGACCCGTGTGGGCGAGCAGATCGCCCAGCTCACGGGTCGCGAGCACATCGACTTGGACGCCGCGCTTGAGGAACGCCTGGGGATGCCCTGCGCCGACTTTATCGTCGAGCGCGGCGAGGCAGCCTTCCGCGAGCAGGAGACGGCGGAGCTGGCCGACATCTCCAAGCGCAGCGGCCTGGTGCTTTCCACGGGCGGCGGCGTGGTCACACGCGACGAGAACTACCCGCTGCTGCACCAGAACAGCCAGATCGTGATGCTCAACCGCAAGCTCGACGAACTCGCCCATAAGGGTCGCCCCATCACCGCCCGCGATGGCATCGATAAGCTCGCCGAGCAGCGCATGCCGCGCTACCGCGCCTGGGCCGACTACATCATCGACTCACGCGACTGCGCCGCCAAAACCGCGGCCGCCATCGTCGAGACCCTCTAACCTGCCAAAAAGGGACAGGTTTATTTTGGCAGGTTTTATCTGGGCAAACGCCGAAGATCGCAAGACCAGCCACGCCAACCAACTGCAAAGGAAGCAACCATGAAGGCACTCGTCATCAACGGCCCCAACCTCAACATGCTCGGCATTCGCGAGCCGGGCATCTACGGAAGCGATAACTACGACCGTTTGGTCCAGATCTGCCAGGAGGCAGGCGCCACGCAGGGCTTTAACGAGGTCGAGGTCTTCCAATCCAACCACGAGGGCAGCATCGTCGACAAGATCCAGGAGGCCTACGGCAAGGTCGACGGCATCGTCATCAACCCGGCGGCCTACACGCACACGAGCGTGGCGATCCTCGATGCGCTCAAAGCCGTCGCCATCCCTGCCGTCGAGGTCCACATCAGCGCCGTCGAGACCCGCGAGGACTTCCGCCAGGTAAGCTACGCCCGCCTGGCCTGCTTCGCCACCATCACCGGCGAAGGCCTGCAGGGGTATGCCCACGCGTTGGAGCTGCTGAAAGAGCGTCTCGAAAAGTAGCTTCGCGAGCAAATCCATCAACGCCGATTCGCACGCTAATATAGCCAGTGCCGCCAGCAGCAACCTCGCTACTGGCGGCACTTTATTACTAGCATATAATCGTTGCAGTCACACAACGTCTGGAGACGCGCATGTTAAGCATCCATCTGGGGGATTACCCCGGTTCTATCTACGATACCGAAACCTATTTTAGGAACTCATACTTGGACTCATGGTTCGAAGATCCTATGGCCGCACAGATTATTAAAAGCGTGGACGGATCAGAGCTCATCGGCCCCCACAACATCGTAAGCAAGCAGCTGGGCTCAATCACCCCACTCGAACTGTCCGGCGGCGTCAAGACGCTGCTGTTAGTACGCAATCTCCCAAATATGGTGTTCAACGCATCTACCTGCGGAGACAACTGTGCCCGCTGGCTACTCAAGATCGGCAAAGAGCAGGATGTGCTGGTGACCCTTTACCACATCATGAAGTTCCCCTGGAAGAATTTTGAAATCCGCATTGAAAACGATAACCGCATCGTCAGAAACATGCAGGAGTTTGTTGGCGCCACGAATGACTTTTTGGATGTTGATGAGTAATGAAGGGAACGCATACCGTTGTCGTAGAGCGTGCAAAGGTCAAATACACACTCACCTTTAAACGCAACATTTCCTTCATTCGCGGCAACAGCGGCACGGGCAAAACGACGCTTATCTCGATGATTCGCGACTACAACGACCGAGGACAGGAAAGCGGCGTTACACTCAGCTGCGACGTGCCCTGCGAAACGCTTTCCGGCAGACGTTGGAAGCGCGAGCTTTCGATTATCGAGGACTCAATAATCTTTTTAGATGAGGGCAACGAATTTATCTACTCAAAAGACTTCGCAAAAGCCGTTAACGGGTCGTCCAACTATTTTGTTCTGATATCTCGTCGAGATGCCAGCGAGCTCCCCTACAGTGTCGACGAAATCCTAAAGCTGGTAAACACCACGAGTAAAACAATCAATGGTCGAAAGAGCGATAAACGCTTCTACTCGGTAACAAAACCGATATACAGCCACACAGCAAACATGCTTTACCAGGACCTAAATGTTGGATTCGAGGCACCCGACGCCGTAGTTGTTGAGGATAGCAAATCTGGCTATCAATTCTACGACGCTCTTTGCAACCGACTCGGGATCCCCTGCTATACCGCCACCGGCGTTGCGAATCTAAAACGTACGATTCACGAATGTCCCGAGCAAAACATCCTTGCTATTGGAGACGGAGCAGCATTTGGTCCCTACATCGAAAAGGTGCTCGGACAGCGCGTTTACAAGAACGTACGCTTGTTCCTCCCCGAATCATTCGAGTGGACACTCCTGCAATCTGGCCTCATTCCCAGTAACGATATCTTAAAAATCCTCGAGGATCCCTCAAGCTATATCGAAAGCCGCGACTACCTGAGCTGGGAGCGGTTCTTCACCGACGTATTGATCAAGTACTCTGCAGACACTCGCTACGTCTACAGAAAGGCACGGCTCAACGAGCAGTACCTAAAGCCACAGGCGATGGATGCAGTTGCAAGCGTCTTGCCCGAGTGTCTGAAGGCATAATGGCAGTGGGGAGGACCAACTTGGTCCTCCCCACTTTTAATTACGCCTTCCTGATCACGTATGCCAGGCCGATATCGCAGGCGCAACGCACGATTGATGCAAAGAGCCACGATGTTGGCAGCGTCATAAGCAGCGGCATCGTCTGCCAAGGAATAAACCAATCGACCGCGTGGATTGCAAAGATGGCAAGACTGGCCTGTCCGCAGAACACGAGGGCTTGTTCAAAGGACCCCAAAACCGGCACGTCTTTCAACTTCTCCAACGCCATCGAAACCCAACAGACGCAGTAGCTACCCGCAACAGCGGCAACTGTCGCAACCACAAACCCATCCACGCGGCGGCTCGAAAGCTCAAGCCCACTCAGCGCGGCAAGGACAAGCCAAGCGACACCGGCTCCAATAAACAGCAGGGGCTTGCTCTCGCTCGGCTCCAGCCCCTTTTGGCGCGCCGTATAGCCAACCCACATCAGCAGCAAGATATAGCAGCTCAGATCCATATCGAGCGGCAGGTAAACACCCATTAATCGAGACACGCTCAATCCGCAAAAGGCAATCGCGGCACAGACAACGCCCTGCCAAACAACCCCGATCCCGCGGCGATCAAACAGCCGCACGAGCGCATTAAACAACAGGCGCGACGTAAACAGCGCCGCCAAAAACCATGCCATGCCAACGGCGGCAACGCCAAGCCGAGGCACATCAACGCCTGAGGCAAACACAAGCGTCTTAAGCCCCGCAACCAGCGTACCGCTCGTCAAAGAAACACCGCTCATCAAGAACGTCGGCACCTGCCACGCCAGTGCAAGAACCACATACGGCACCAGCAGGCGCGACACCGAACCACTCAGCAGCTCGCGCCACGGCTTCGGCCTAAACGTATACCCGGCAAGAATAAAGAACACCGGCATGTGAAACGAGAAGATCGCGTGCCGCAAGGGAGAGGGATTTGGGACGGTGTGCCCCACAATGACCAGAATCATTGCAATCCCCTTTGCAATATCTATCCAGTCGAGCCTTTTACTTCCCATGGCGAACCCTTCAAAACCGCAGCACGCAAGATGAAAAAAGCCCAGACCACCAAGCGGTCCGGGCTTAATAAATGATGGTGCTCCATGGCGGATTCGAACCGTCGACCTTGGGATTAGAAGTCCCCTGCTCTATCCAACTGAGCTAATGGAGCAAATAACCGCACGCCCAAGCAAGCGCAAACCTGTCAGGCGCAAGTAATTATAACCTAGTTGAACTGCTCGCGGTACGCCTTGCAGACCTCATCGACCGGGCCGTCCATGCGAAGGTCACCCTTCTCAATCCAAACGGCACGCTGGCAGATGCGTTCAACCTGCTCCATGGAGTGCGAAACGAACAGAACCGTCACGTCGCCGCTCTGGATAAAGTGCTGGATGCGGGCCTCGCACTTCTGCTGGAAGAACACATCACCGACGGACAGCGTCTCGTCAACGATCAGAATATCGGGCTCGGTAATCGTCGCGATTGCAAAGGCAATACGCGCAACCATGCCCGAGGAGAAGTTCTTAAGCGGCATGTCGACAAAGTTCTGAAGCTCAGCGAACTCGATAATGCCGTCAAAGTTGGCGTCGATGAACTCCTTGGTATAGCCGAGCAGGGCGCCGTTCAGATAGATGTTCTCGCGGGCGGTCAGCTCGGGATCAAAGCCGGCACCAAGCTCAATCAGCGGCGCGATGTTACCGTGCACCTTAACGCTGCCCTCGCTTGGCTCAAGCACGCCAGCGATAATCTTGAGCATCGTAGACTTGCCGGAGCCATTGGTGCCAACCAGACCCACGACCTCGCCACGATGAATATCAAACGAAATATGCTTAAGCGCCCTAAACTCCTCAAAGAACAACTCGTGCTTGGCGAGCTTGATGAAGTACTCCTTGAGGTTGGTCAGCGACTCAGACGCCATGTTAAAGATCATGGTGACGTCGTCGACCTCGACAGCCAGAGGCTGCTCGCTGTAATCAACAACAGATTCAGTCATCACAGCACTCCTTAGATGTAGAGGATAAATTTGCGCTCGGACTTATGGAACACGGTGTAGCCAATAATAAGCGCAAGAACCGCCCAGGCAACGCACATACCAAACGTCATGAGCGAGGGCGTAGTCTGAAACAGAAAGATATCGCGCATAAACTGCAGGTAGTTGAACATGGGGTTCGCATACATCAAGATACGCACGAGATGCGGCATTTGCGCAATATAGTCAGTCGTCCAGAAGATGGGCGTAATGTAAGTCCACGCCGTAATGACGACGCTCCATAGATGCATAACGTCGCGGAAAAAGACCGTAAGAGCAGAGAGCATCATGCCCAGGCCCATGCAGAAGCACATAAGCAGCAGCAGGCAAACCGGCAGCAGAATGAGGTGCCAAGAAGGCATAACGCGGAACCACAGCATGACGATGGCGACGGCGACCAGCGAGAAGGCAAAGTTGACCAGCGAGAAGAGCACCTTTTGCACCGGGAAGACCCAGCGGTGCACCTTAACCTTCTTGAGCAGAGGGGCAGCGCCCACGATAGACGTCAGGGCCTGGTTCGTAGACTCGGACATGACGGCAAAGGTAATGTTACCCACGATCAAGTACAGCGGGTACATCTCGGGCGTCATTGAGCCATTGCGGCCTTGGCCAAAAATCGTCGAGAACACGATGGCCATGACGATCATCATCAGCAACGGATTGAGCACCGACCATGCGACACCCAGAACGCTACGGCGATACTTGATCTTAAAATCCTTGGTAACCAGCTGACGAAGGATAAACGCATCCTTCTCAAATTCGTTCTTAGCAAACGTCGCAGGCAGACTGCGAGTTTCTTGTTGCTTTGTCTGATCCGACACGGATGCAACTCCTTTACTCGTAATCGTTGACAAGCGAACAGTATAAACCCGCCCTCAACGCCATAAGGCGGCGTTGCGAAACTGGAAAACTATCCCACAACATCATTTTCGGAACGTCTTTCACCAGACAGCATGCCGCGAGCGACAACCACAAGCACGGCAGGAAGACCAAATTGAGCAGCCACGATATAACGAGGCCAATACCAAATAGGACTCGCAATAAAGAGCGTTCCGTACAACAGCAAAAAAGGCAAAAGCGGCAATGCGAAACGCGAACGCCCACGCGATACCAAAAGAACTGCCGAAAACATAAGCAACCAAAAGACAACGGAGCCAGAAATAGACCAAGCGCTCAGTCCAATCGCCACATCGACACCATCGCCGAGGGGTGCAAGCAAGTTGCGAAATGTAACTCCCGTAGAAGCCTTTGCGTCGGCCACAAGGTTATACGGAACGCCCATGAGAAAGTTTTCAGGCAGACCGTCAGCGCCCTTTACATTTGGGGCCCAAAAACCAAACGTCTGCAGTTCCCACGCCTCAAAGTATATCGAAGGGTTACGCGAAAGCATCGAGGCCCAATGGGTCCAAAATTCATCCTTTAAACGCTCCGCATTAAAGTCTTCATTCCATTTAAGCGGATCGATACAGCTGGGAAGATACACCTCTTTGTAACGATCAAGCGGAAGCAGCTCGTTCATATAAGAACGGTCGGACTCGGACATATCGCCATCGAGCGCGGCAACGCGAGCCATCTGAGCAAGCGGAATACCCACTGACTCAACATCCTCCGATGGAACAACGCCCATAGCCGAGTACACGGGCCCCGTAATAACCAAGCATGTGACAAGCGCAAATCCAAGAGATACGGCCAAACGAGAGGCAGACTTCATCGGGGCAACGCAGCCGAGCCGGTCCAAAGCAACAACTATCGCAAGTACCACGAATAGCGCGACGCAAATATACAAACCGTTATTCCGTAGAAGCATAACGCCCAACGCCAGGGCACCAAAAACGAGCAAACGCAACGCGCTCGACCGGGAATCCTTTCCCGCGACGGCATCGGCAAGCATGGTCACCATCAAGACAAGACAGCAGGAAAACAACGGGTCTTTCCAAAGCGCCACAGAATATAGAGCGCAATACCGTGACAAGCCAAAATAGACTACGAGCAGCCAAGACCAGCGAGAGGAGACCCCCAAACGAGAAGTCACCCAAATTGAAAGATAGCCAAACGTGCTGGCAACACAGGCCATCTGAAGCACCGTTAGCAAGGCAACGCCCACCGAAGGGCTCATCCCCATGAGGCCTGCAATTTTGATACAAGCAGCCATCATCATGGTGAATGCAACCGGATGATGGTTGCTCAAAGGGTTCCACCCCATAATCTGAGCAAACGACGAGAAGGTATCCCCAAAAAACAGGCCTGGAAAATACCTCAGGAAGAACGGCAGATATAAAAGAAATATCACTAGAGCACGGACCGCAACAGATAGGAATCGAATGGACGAGTCACCATCATTCGCCCGTGGCGAGTCTTCGCAGAAAACACAGCAGCGGCAACTACAAGACAGCTGAACAAGCACCGACAAGACCCAAAAGACCAGCGCCGACATCACCCAAAAAGCAACAAAATCAATCGCGGAATACGGCTCAATATAGTTCTCGTAAATCCCGCCGGCAATCACCGGTTCTGTCACGCGAATATGCGCTCCCAGCACAAGAACAAACGAAAATACAAGGGAAATCACTAAGCAGCAAGCTCTACCAACAACAGACGGAAATGCAAAATCCCTGCACGCAAACTTATTGAAATTAACCAATGATGCGATTATCGCAACACATGCCAAGACAGATGGAAACAGGTCGAAGGAACCACTACAATACGTCACCGTAGTGATGCTTGCTGCAAACAGCAAAACAGCACGTGTCACATCTAATAACCTGAACTCTCGAATCAATGCGCCCATCCTAACCACGAAACAAACGATTCGATTGTACGCGACCAAAGGAACCTTCATGGCCGAGCAAACGATTGCCGTTATTATCCCCTGTTACAACGAGGCAGTCACCATCGGAAAAGTCATCGACGACTTTCACCGCGAGCTTCCGCAAGCGACGGTCTATGTCTATGACAACAACTCGTCGGACGATACCTCACGCATCGCTACCGAGCACGGCGCCACGGTCCGCTTTGAGCCCCGCCAGGGAAAGGGCAACGTGTGCCGCCAGATGTTTCGCGACATCGACGCCGATTGCTACCTGATGGTCGACGGCGACGACACCTATCCCGCCGAGGCGGCCAAAGCCCTCTGCGAGCCCATCCTTAACGGCGCGGCCGACATGACCGTAGGCGACCGCCTTTCCAACGGCACCTACGCCGAGGAAAACAAGCGTGCTTTCCACGGCTTTGGCAACAACCTAGTTCGCGCCATGATCAAGTGGATCTATGGCTACAGCTTCGATGACGTCATGACCGGCTACCGCGCCATGAGCCGCCCGTTCGTTAAAACCTTCCCTGTGCTTTCCGAGGGTTTCCAGATTGAAACCGAGCTCTCGATCCACGCCGTCGACCACCGCTGGCGCATCAAAGATGTGCCCATCGAGTACCGCGACCGTCCGGAAGGCTCCGAGTCCAAGCTCAATACCGTGAGCGACGGCATTAAAGTCGTTGCGATGATCGGCACGCTGTTCAAGGACTACCGTCCGCTCAAATTCTTCAGCCTGGTCGCGCTTCTGTTTGCGATTATCGGCCTCGCCCTGGGCATCCCCATCGTCGTCGAATATTTCCAGACCGGTCTCGTCCCCCGCTTCCCCACCGCAATGCTCGCCGCATCTTTCATGTTCCTTTGTGGCCTGAGTCTCGCGACGGGGCTTATCCTTGATTCCGTTGCAAAGGTTGAGCGTAAACAGTGGGAGGTCAACGTGTATAACACATATGGCTGCAGCATTCCCTCCAGCGCAAATAAAAACGAGAGGTAAGTCACATGCCGCTCATCTCCATCGTCGTGCCGTGTTACAACGAGCAGGAATCACTTCCGATCTTTCTCAAAGAGCTCGATGGCGTCGTTCGCATCATGACCCGGCAAGACCCCGGCATCTCCTTTGAAGCCGTCCTCATCGACGATGGCTCGGCAGACAAAACGCTCGCCGTCATGAAGGCAGAAGCTACGGCGGCGCATCCATACGCCATCCGCTGGCACTCTTTCTCGCGCAACTTTGGCAAGGAGGCGGCACTACTCGCCGGACTCCAGCACGCAAAGGGCGACTATGTCGCCACCATGGATGCCGACATGCAGGACCCGCCCTCGCTCCTGCCGCAGATGTACGAGATCTTGCAAACCGAAGACTACGATAACGTCGCCACACGCAGGACCACCCGCGAAGGCGAGCCTCCCATCAGGTCGTTCTGCGCCCGTATGTTCTACAAGATCATCAACCGCATTTCCAAGGCCGACATCGTCGACGGAGCACGCGATTTTAGGCTCATGAAGCGACCTATGGTCAACGCCATCATCTCCATGGGCGAATACAATCGATTCTCCAAGGGCATCTACGGCTGGGTCGGCTTCAAGACCAAATGGCTCCCCTACGTAAACGTCAACCGCGTGGCCGGTGAGACCAAATGGAGCTTTTGGTCGCTGCTCCTCTATTCCATCGACGGCATCGTCGCGTTTTCCACGGCGCCACTCTCCCTCGCCGCCCTCACGGGTATCGTCTTCTGCCTCATCGCCATCATGGGATTTATCGTCATCCTGGTCAAAACGCTTGTTTGGGGCGATCCCGTAGGCGGATGGCCCTCCCTTGCCTGCCTCATTACGCTGTTTGGCGGCATGCAGCTCCTGTGCCTGGGAATCATTGGCGAGTACCTAGCAAAAGCCTACTTGGAGGCCAAGCACCGCCCCATCTATATCATTCGAGAATCCAACGAGGAATCTGATGACACGGCCCAATAACAGCACGCTCAAGAATGTGGCGTTCTACGCCGCCTGCTTCGCATTTTCCGTCGCACTCTTTGTCGCACTTGCAGCGGCAGGGCATGTCTACCCCTTTGGCGACAACTCGTTTCTCACCAACGATCTCAAATACCAATACACCGACTTCTTCGCGTGGTTTCGCCGCGTCCTTTTAGGCGAGGCAAACCTTCGCTATTCCTTCTCACAGGGCCTCGGTATGAACACATGGGGGCTCTATAGCTACTACCTCGCCAGCCCCTTCAACCTGCTCTGCGTGCTGTTTCCCGCAGACAAGCTGACGCTCTTCGTATTTGCCATAACCGCGCTCAAGCTTGGCTGCATCCACATCAGCAGCGCTTGGTATGTGCAAAAGCGCTTTGACCTTTCCAAGCCCGCCGCATTCTTGCTATCCCTCTCGTTCACGTTTTGCAGCTGGACCATCAGCAACCTGCGCAACCCACTCTGGATTGATTGCCTGATCCTGCTGCCCATCTGCGCCTACGGATGCCACGAGCTCATCCGCAAGCAGCGCATGATCCGCCTCGTCATCACAACGGCGCTCAATGTCATGTTCTGCTGGTATACGGCCTACATCAGCATCCTGTTCCTCTGCATCTTCGTATTGGTCGAATTTGTCGATTATGTTGCAGAAGAAGGTTTTAGCTGGAAGCTCATGCTCGATCGGGCCCTGCGATTCGCAGGCGCCATCGTGCTCGGGCTACTTCTGTCCGCTTGGACCTTTTTGCCGACCATCCTTGCCATGTCCAAGGGCGGCCCCGTCCTAGCCCTCGGGCCGCTGCTTAAAACCAGCCTCAAATCGCTCATCAGGGGCTTTCTCCCTGGCATGTGGGTGAACAACGATAGTACACCGCAGTTCTATTGCGGCGTCATCATGATGCTGCTCGCGGTGAGCCTGCTGTTTAACCGCACGGTTTCGATCAAGACACGCATCGCAACGCTCGTCGTCACGATAATCCTGGTCGCCAGCTCCGTTTTGAGCCCGCTCGAGTACATCTGGTGCGGCATGCGCGTGCCCAACGGATTCTATTCGCGCACGACTTTCTTGCTGAGCTTCTTTGCGCTGTGGGCAGCGGGCTATTCGTTGCAGGTGTTCGAGGGCCAGCCCAAATTTCGTCATGCCTATCGACCAGCCGTCGTATTACCAATCCTGACAATCACCGCAATTGAGTTGTTTATCAACGCCCATGTGATGTGGAACCAACTGTACGCAGGCTATTCCGAAGAAGCCAACAGCACCTATGTCGCCACCGCAACCAACACGATCACAGCCATTCAAGACCAGGATTCTGCGTCATTCTACCGCATCGATCGAACGACCACGCGTGCCGATAGCGCCGCCCTCAACGAAGGCCTAGCGCTTGGGTACAACCAGTTGTCTTCGTATTCGTCTGCCAACAACCCGCAGGCCATCGCACTGCTCAACTCCCTTGGATACAGCAGCGTCGGCGAATTCTCGACCCGTTATGCCGAGCCCATTCTCGCCGTCGATGCCCTATTGGGAGTTAAGTACGCCATTCCTGAAAACGCGCCTGCAGGATACGTTTCGGCCAAGACGAATCAGGCCGACTCCACAAGCTCGGTGTACGAGAACCCCTATGCGCTCAGCATTGGCGTCGCAGCCTCAAGCGATATCCAAAACAGCACGCTGAAGAGCGAGAACCCCTTCGAAAAGCAGAACGACCTCTACAGCAAAATCCTAGGCCGCAAGGTCGAGCTCTATACCAAGATCGAGGCCGCGAGCACGGAGAATAGCGATAGCTTAAAGCAATGGAGCGTTACTCTTCCGGCAAGCTCCATCGGGTATCTCTACATCAACAAAGATGCGACCGCCGGCAGTTATTGGCCCGTCGCCCTTACCATCGACCAGCGAGCAATCGAAAACGAGGCCTGGAGATTCGACAATAATATCCGCCAGATTGCGGATGCATCGGACACCCCGAGCCAGCATACGGTGTCAATCGGAGTCGCAGAGGGCTATACAGACATGCCCCAAGACAATGAGCCGGTCTTTTACGCCCTCAATCTGGATGTTTTCGAGCAGATTATTAACGAGCTTAAGGCGAGCGAGTTTATTACGACGGTTTTTGAGGACGGAAGGATCGAAGGCGAGTATACCGCCAAGGATGACGGCAACCTGCTGTTGAGCGTTCCGTACGATGAGGGCTGGAACGTAACGGTAAACGGAACCGCCGCAGAACTAACGCCCGCCGCCGATAAGGGCTTGTCGTCCCTGAACATGCAGAAAGGCGCGAATAAGATCGTGATGACCTACAAGACTCCGGGCGCCCTTGCGGGGCTTGCAGTGAGTCTGGCGACCGCCGCCGCCCTTGTTGCAGCGGGTCTATACGCCAGGCATAAGAAAAGCCGCCGTTAACAAGCGGCGGCTTTTTCTCTCGAAAAGTTAATAACGGCTAGAGCGTCTTGAGGTACTCCCCCAGCTCTTCCTCCCAGTCGAGCATGTGGAAGCCTGCAGCCTCGAGCTTGGACAGGTCGAGCGCCGAGTGGACCGGGCGCGGGGCGACGGGACCGGCGGCGTTCGCGTAGTAGTCGGCGGTCGAAACCGGCACGACCCTCTCGCCGTTGCCGTTGGCGGCCTCGAAGACGGCGCGGGCGATGTCGGCCCAGCTCCTCACGGCCCCGGAACCGGTGCAGTTATACGTGCCGTAGGGGGCGTGCGTCCCCAGCACGTGGAAGATGGCCTCGGCCATGTCGCGCGTGAAGGTCAGACGGCCGAGCTGGTCGTCGACCACGGTGACCTTCTCCAACTTGTCGTCCGGGTCGACGACGCGGTCGGAAAGGCCCCTCATGGTCTTGACGAAGTTTTGCCCCTCGCCGATGACCCAGCTGGAGCGCATGATGTAGTGGCGCGGGCACCCGGCCACGGCGATGTCGCCGGCGGCCTTGGTCTGGCCGTAGACGGACAGCGGGGAGAAGGGCTCGTCCTCTGTGTGCACCTCCGCGGTGCCGTCGAAGACGTAGTCGGAGGACACGTGGACCAGCGTGATGCCGTACCCGGCGCAGGCGCGGGCGAGCAGCGCGGGCCCCGTCGCGTTGGTCTTCCAGGCGGTCACGCGGCCCTCGGGGGTCTCGGCCCTGTCCACGGCCGTGTAGGCGCCGCAGTTGATCACGGTGCCGTAGAGCGACCAGTCGTACTGTGCGTATGCCTCCGGGTCGGACATGTCGAAGGTGTCGATGTCGCAGAAGTCGAAGTCCTTGGCGACGCCGCGCTCCTCCGCCAGCTTTCGGACCGCGCGGCCCAGCTGGCCGTTGCAGCCGGTGACGAGGGTGCGCCTGGGAGCCATCGGGACGACGTCGGCGAGCATCGGGTGGTTGAGGTCGGCCTCGGAGACGGTGGCCTCGGCCAGCGGGATCGGCCACTCGATGGCGAGCTCGGGGTCGGCGAGGTTCACGAAGGTGTAGGTCCTCTTCAGCTCGAGGGACCAGTGGGCGTCCACCAGGTAGGTGTAGGCGGTGCCGTCCTCCAGGGCCTGGAAGGAGTTGCCCACGCCGCGCGGGACGTAGATGGCCTTACTCGGGTCGAGCGTGCAGGTGAACACCTTCCCGTAGGTGGCGCTGCCCTCGCGCAGGTCGACCCAGGCGCCGAAGACCGAGCCTCGGGCCACCGAGATGAACTTGTCCCAGGGCTCGGCGTGGATGCCGCGGGTGACGCCGCGGCTGTCGTTGTAGGAGATGTTGTTCTGGACGACCCTGAGGTCCGGGATGCCCAGGGCGGTCATCTTGGCGCGCTGCCAGTTCTCCTTGAACCAGCCGCGCGAGTCGCCGTGGACGGCGAGGTCGACGACCTTCAGGCCCTCGATGCCGGTCTCGGCGACGGAGAGGTCCTTCTCGAATGCGATGTCTGCCATGTGGGAAAAGCTCCTATCGAAGAGGTTGGGTAACCGGGGGCGCCCGCGCGGGGACGCAGGATCATCCCCATGCCCTGCGGCCCCGCGCGGGCGCCCCGCGGTGCGGTTCGCCGGGGTCCGGCCTACTGCCCCTGGGCGCGGTAGCGTGCCTCGGTGGCCTCCTTGGCCGGGCGCCACCAGGACTCGTTGGCGACGTACCAGTCGATCGTCTGCTTGAGCCCCTCGGCGAAGTCGGTGTGCGCCGGCCTCCAGCCCAGCTCGCGCTGGAGCTTGGTCGAGTCGATGGCGTAGCGGCGGTCGTGGCCGGGGCGGTCGGCGACCCAGTCGAAGTCCTCGGGGTCGCGGCCCATCGCCTCGAGGATCATGCGCAGGACCGTGATGTTGTTCTTCTCGCCGTCGGCGCCGATGAGGTAGGTCTCCCCCATGCGGCCCTTCGTGAGGATGTCCCAGACGGCCGAGGAGTGGTCCTCGGTGTGGATCCAGTCGCGGACGTTCTCGCCGCGGCCGTAGAGCTTGGGGCGCACGCCGTCGATGATGTTCGTGATCTGGCGCGGGATGAACTTCTCCACGTGCTGGTAGGGTCCGTAGTTGTTGGAGCAGTTGGAGATGGTCGTGCGCAGGCCGTAGGTGCGGGTCCAGGCGCGGACCAGCACGTCGGAGGACGCCTTGGTGCTCGAGTACGGGCTGCTCGGGTGATACGGCGTCTCCTCGGTGAACTTCGCCGGGTCGTCGAGCGCGAGGTCGCCGTAGACCTCGTCGGTGGAGACGTGGTGGTAGCGGACGCCGTATTTGCGGACGGCCTCCAGCAGGCGGAAGGTTCCCTCGACGTTGGTGCGCAGGAACGGCTCCGGGTCGGCGATGGAGTTGTCGTTGTGGGACTCCGCGGCATAGTGGACGATCGCGTCGTGGCCGGGGACGATCCTATCGAGCAGCTCCGCGTCGCAGATGTCGCCCACGACAAGCTCCACGCGGTCGGAGGGCAGCCCCGCGATGTTCTCGGGGTTGCCGGCGTAGGTCAGCTTGTCCAGGACGGTGACGTGGACGCCCGGGTGGTTGTCGACCACGTAGTGCACGAAGTTGCTGCCGATGAAGCCGCAGCCGCCCGTGACGATGATGTTCTTAGGTTCAAAAATCTCAGACATGAATCTCCTTTTTTCGCCTACTAGAGATGTAAGTACTTAAACATTTGAACATATGAGCCTTCAGCAGAATCAGAATCTTCTCCTGCAGGTTTGTTTCTTATGCCAAACTCTCTGTATCCCATACGACTATAGAACTCAATAAGACCAGGCTCATTGACAGAGTCCAGAAACACAAACCTTCCGCCAACAAGACGCTGTATGTCAGAAATAGACTTTTCAACGAAAGCCATGAGTTCTTCACCGGTTACGCGACCTATACCTGAATCGCTTTTCCCAAATTGCGCCAACAGAACACAAGGCAAATCAAAACAACCAGTTTCTGGTCTAAGTTCACCAAAAGAAGCCAACTTCTTGTGAGCTGTTTTTGAAACGACATTCTCAGGAATGGAGGCAATCTTTAGAGCAAGGGCATAAAAGCCAACTAAAGCGGCCGCATCTGTATCAAATACAAGATAAGAGGCACAGAAACCCCTCAGGTTAAAATCAAACGCGTTATAACGAACAAAATCCTCTATATCCTTGTTACGTTCACAGCGAAAAGAGGAGAGAACGTCCGAAACCTCGTCCTCTCCTCGCGCATTAAGTAATTGGAGTAAAGAATACGATACAAGCGCCATTTCTAGAAGCCCATCGATTTAAACAAAGAATCGATGGCCTTCTTCATGTCTGGCGTCAAAGACGGATCCGAAGGCGATGGCTTGAACTTCAAATCCTTGGTTACGCCTTCATCATATGCGTCGCACAACGCCTTTACGCCCTGAGGAGAGAGCATCCTAATCGGTGTTTTTAAACTTGAAGTAGCCATATGCCCTCCTTCCCTTAAAAATATCTACTTAGATTATAACCGAAAATACGAACACATATTCGAATTGCCCGATTATCATGAAATTCTAACGCAGCTTCTTACTTCGCTTGCTGCTCAAGGCGCTTTACAAGCTGTTCCTCAGAATGGACAAACTCAAATGGTTCATACTCGCCATATGCGGAAGGACGACTGATGTTAATGAGCTGAAGGTCAGAGATGCCGAAACGATCCTCTATCCTTCGCATCATCTCGACAAGCTCCTGGCCCGGCTTAACGGCCATTACCAACGAACCTTGCTCAGAAAACCACTTAGCAACCAGATAACGCATCAGCCAACTCGCCTCCCCAGTACGAAAGGGATGAGAGAAGGTCGACTGAAAGGCCATCACGCTCAAGAATGTCGTTCATCTCTCATCCCCTTCCACCAGGCAATTAGTACTCGCGCGGGCTGTTGACGATCTCGCCGGCGGCGACCTTCTTCAGGTGTTGGCCGTAGACCGACTTGCCGTAGGCCTTCGCGGCCTCCTCCAGCTCGGCGGTCGTGATCCAGCCGTTCTCCCAGGCGATCTCCTCGGGCACGGACACGGGCAGGTCCTGGGAGTGCTCCACGGCGCGGACGAACTCCGCGGCCTCGTGCAGGCTCTCCATGGTGCCGGTGTCCAGCCACGCGTAGCCGCGGCCGAGGGTGACGACGGACAGCGTCCCCTCCTCCAGGTACATCTGGTTGAGCGTGGTGATCTCGAGCTCGCCGCGGGCCGAGGGCCTGACCTCATGAGCCTTGGCGGCCACGTCGCCCGGGTAGAAGTACAGGCCGGTGACGGCGTAGGAGCTCTTGGGCTCGGCGGGCTTCTCCTCGATGGAGACGGCCCTCCCCTCGCCGTCGAACTCCACGACGCCGAAGCGCTCGGGGTCGTCCACGTGGTAGCCGAAGACCGTGGCCCTGCCCGACTCGGCGTTCTGGACGGCGCGCGTCAGGTGGCGGCTGAGGCCGTTGCCGTAGAAGATGTTGTCGCCGAGCACCAGGGCGCACGGCTCGCCGGCGATGAAGTCCTCGCCGATGGTGAAGGCCTGCGCGAGGCCGTCGGGGCTCGGCTGCTCGGCGTAGGAGAGGTTCACGCCGTAGCGCGAGCCGTCCCCGAGCAGGCGCTCGAAGTTGGGGAGGTCGGTCGGGGTGGAGATGACCAGGATGTCACGGATGCCCGCCAGCATGAGGGTGGACAGCGGGTAGTAGATCATGGGCTTGTCGTAGACCGGCAGCAGCTGCTTGGAGGTCACGAGCGTGAGCGGGTACAGGCGGGTGCCGGACCCGCCGGCGAGGATGATGCCTTTCATAAAAATCCTCTCGATTGACAATCGTTGAGCAAAAGCCGCTGATTACAGATGCATAGTTAATTAAATTATACGCACCGGCAGCAACCTCCCCGTCTTCTTATTTAAATCGGACAGCAGAAACACGCAACTCTTTCTGCATTTCTAGCGAGGCAACAAATGAAAAAGTACAATGAGCAGTGTCCAACAAACGAAAGGCAAACAATGCGAGTCGAAACAACCGGAGTATGCAGAGGAAACTGGAAAATCTACCAGCAGCTTAAGATTGAAGGCATCCATAAAGGCTCCAGCGTAACAGCCCAGGCGGCTACAGACGATAACCGCTGCTTACCTTTATCCCTCCTAAAATTCCGGGACAATAGTTGTGACTCGAACTCATACGTCCTTGTAGTCCCCGATCCCGATGCTCGCACCATCAAAATTGGGTTTAACGAAATCGGCCAAGACGGTCGCACCCTGAGCAGCGACTCCCTTTCGCTCAATTGCAAGAATATCAAATGGGAGTCTCGCCTTAACTACAAAATTAAACCCGACATGTGCAGTAAACTCCGAAACTACGATGACGTTTCAGAGTTTGACATGGCAACGATTGATTTCTGGCAGTGTATCGAAGATTCAAGCGACTATATCCTTAGGTGCACGGTGAGAACTCCTTATCGTAGCGACTCCCAAATCAAACTTCGCTGCCTCAATCGAGCCCTCAATGAAGTTAATTTGAGCATCGTCAATTTCGGTTCGAATGTAACAAGCGTTGGATTTACGTCTGAGAAAAAGCAACTTGAAACGCAGCTCTCAATTCGCATGCCAAAGGCGTTCGATCGTTACTACTTTGTTATTGACGATCAAAATCACCCATCATTCAGTGCATTTGACTGCTTAACGCCCGATAAATTAGGCTTGCTTCTTGAGGAGACCAACTTCCTCTTTACCCATGCGCAGTTCGATCCTGAATACCCCGAATGGTTCACGGAGCATAAGGCAACCATCGGCGCTCTGGAAAAGCAGAGAAAAATTGTCTTCAACAGCGCCCCGAAGTTCAGCATTATTGTCCCTCTCTACAACACGCCCATTCCGTTTTTTAACGATATGGCCGAATCCGTAAAAAGCCAGTCTTATGCAAACTGGGAGCTCATCCTAGTTAATGCAAGTCCTGACAATCAGGAACTGAAGGCACGCGTTGAGCAGGAGACGGCCCACGACAACAAAATTAAATCAATTAACCTTACCGAGAATAAGGGCATTTCCGAAAATACAAACGCCGGCGTTGCCATCGCTTCGGGTGATTTCGTCTGTTTCTTTGACCATGACGACATTCTTGAACCGGACTTGCTGTTCTCATATGCCGAGGCAATTGAAAACAATAGTGACGTCGATCTTCTTTATTGTGATGAAGATAAACTCATGCCCGATGGAAAGCTAGCGCAGCCGTTCTTTAAGCCGGATTTCAATATCGATCTGCTCAGAAACAATAACTATATCTGCCATATGCTTACCATCCGTAAGTCTCTGCTTGACACTCTAGAACCGAACACGAAAGAGTTCGATGGAGCACAGGATCATAATCTGACTCTCCGCGCCGTGGAAAAGGCAAGGAAAGCTCATCATGTTGCAAAGGTTCTATATCACTGGCGCCTAAGCGAGACCTCCACCGCAGCAAATGCCGATAGCAAGCCGTATGCCACTATCGCAGGTATCAAAGCGGTCCAGAGTCATTTGGACAGGCTTGGGCTCAATGCGAAGGTCGAACAAGCGCGTCGTCCCTTTACATATAAAGTAACCTACGCTGTGCCAGATTCCCATCCACTCGTGTCGATTATCATTCCGACTAAAGACCACGCCGACATTCTGGACAACTGCATTAAGTCAATTGTTGAGAAATCAACGTACGACAATTACGAGCTTGTCATAATCGAAAACAACAGCACAGAAAAGGCGACGTTCGATTATTACGATAAGTTGCAAGCAAAATATCCTGACATCGTTCGTCTTGTAACTTGGGAACACGAATTCAATTTCTCCAAGCTCGTGAACTTTGGCGTTGCTCACGCCAAGGGCGACTATCTCTTGCTGTTGAATAACGATACTGAGGTAATTACGCCCAATTGGATTGAGACTATGCTTGGCATCTGCGCACGTGAGGATGTTGGCGCAGTTGGTGCAAAACTCTACTATCCCGACAACACCATTCAGCACGCGGGCTTATGCGTCACTGGTGGCGTGGCAGGGCATCTTTGCCAAAGCATGCCAAGAGATAACTGGGGATACTTTGCACTCAACGATGCACAACAAGACTTCAGCGCCGTCACTGCAGCTTGCATAATGACCAAGCGTAGCGAATATGAGAAAGTCGGAGGTTTCACGGAAGAGCTTCAAGTTGCATTTAATGATGTTGACTTTTGCTTAAAACTACGCGAGATCAACGACCTGATCGTATACACACCCGAAGTCGAGCTCTATCACTACGAGTCGATTTCTAGAGGCGTTGAAAACAATACGGAGAAGCAGATTCGCTTCCACAAAGAGGTCGCATACATGAATTATCGCTGGGCTAAGCATTACGTCGAAGGCGATCCCTATATGAATCCAAACTTTACCGTTGGGGAACCCGCGAATCGTTATTATCATTTATAAGAAGTTGGCGTTTCTTCTCTTATTCAATCAGGGCAAATTAACGTATGTCTTAGCTAGATAGGGGAATCGAGGAGTAACCCTCGATTCCCCTGTTGTGATAAGTTGTCCTCCACTCGACAGTCAGAGAGCATCTTATTCTAATGGCGTATTTAAAACCCAGCCCCACTGAGGCGTAGCGGTAGTGTGGTAGTAGTTCAGCCACCAGGCCAGTGATGTTGTCCTAATGTAGCCGATGTTATCCATAACCATACCGTTACCAACGTAAATAGCAATGTGTCCCCAGCGAGCCCCCGCATTAGTATGCGTATGAGTAGGGACCGCAACAATCATTCCAACCTTTAGCTGCGAAATATCTCGGCTGTGACACCAATTCCAAAACATGTCGCATGCGTCACCGTTGGGATAAGACCCTAGCACGGGATAAAAAACCTCGCTAACCCACTCCGAGCACAATCCCGCTCCAGGAGAAGGAACGTTGTAGCAGCGGCTAACAATTTGAGACTGAAAGGAAGTACAAGCAGAACGTTCGGGCTCTATCCAAGCACCGGCTGCATTAAAGAAATACTCGCCATTATCGATACTGTTCCAACCAGTTGCCATTTGACCTGACGACATAAGGTAATACCATAGCCCGTCATCATCACGGAACCAGCCTGTATTCATAACGCCGGATTCGTTGTCGAGGTGATACCACTTCTTGCCAATTAATTGCCAACCGCGCTGTAGCACCCCGTCTGGATCTGCATAAAACCACGTCTGAGCAGCGGAAGACCAATACCAGCCTACTATAGGCTTTCCTTTGGCGTCTTTGAGCTTAATTTCGCCCACGCTGTCCTTGACACCCGTTAACACAATTGCACCACTGCTACACGCATAATATGCGTTTCCATCTTGCGTGATGACCCAGGCGTTGCACTCTAATGCGCCGCCACTATCCGAATCCAGATAGTAGCAATTACCATTTACAGACTGAAATCCTTCGAGCATGGCGCCATTATTATTGGAATCAAGCAAATACCAGTTAGAATCAAAGTAAAACCATCCAGTACGAATCGCTCCAGAGGCATTGGCGCAATACCATGTCCCATCGTTAACAAACCAACCAGTGTTCATGGATCCAGATTGAGAGAAATGATACAAACTGCCGTTTACAAGCTTAAAGCCCATAGCCATTGATCCGGAAGGCTCAAGCCAATACCAAGTATTGCCAAGGAGCAGCCAGCCAGTATGCATAGTGCCCGAACCATCCAAATAGTACCAGTTATGATTGTCTAAAACCCAGCCGGTCTTCATTGAACCTGATGTTTCGTCAAGGAAGAACCAATGACCGCCGATGGCAGCCCATCCCTTCAAATGCGCACAGGATTCAGAGAATAAGTGCCATCCATCACTCAGGTATCTCCAGCCAGTAGCTGCGTAGCCTTCGGAATCAAAATAATATTCGGCTCCCCCAATAGTCAGAAAACAGTTTGACGGCCAACCACCGGCCTCATATCTCCACCACCATTTACCGTTTTCGTAGACCCAAGAACCAGGAAGAGCGATTTTGTTATCAGAAGAGCGAACAATCTGGAACGACAACCGGATGGTGGCACCAGCGTAGTCCCCTAGCCCATTTACAGTTATAGCAGCACACCCAGGTGCAATATTATTAGCATATAAGACTTCATAATCAGTCCCACATGTAAGCATAAAACCGCTAGCAGCAAAAACCGACACCCTCGGAGTAATCGCATCGCCAGTGTATTCATATGTCGACAAATCGATAGACGCTGTGAAGTTAACTGAATCCGAAAGCAACCGATCACTATCCGATGGCCCAACTGGGTCCTGTACCGATTGATCTGTAGAAATATCAGCGCCTAGAACCGGACAATCTTCGGGTAATGAAAACGCAATCGTAGGGCATAAAAGAGGGGTGAAACAAATTGATACAAGACAGGCCCCACCGATAAAACTCAAATAACGATTTCTCATCACTACACTTTTCCTATTAAATCAAATTAGCCTTTGATAGACCAGGCCTAGTCAATCCCGAGATGAAGTCCCCAACTACAAGAAATTACCAAAGCAACTGCGTGCGAGATGAATCTACAAACAGGAGGCGACGCTAATAAAACGAATAAGATATAGGCAGTTCATAACACAGACGCCAGTAGTAACAACGGAAATGGAAGAAGAATTGAACCTAAATAATCGTGTTCTTAGTCCAAACAACAAAGCTGGTAAAGCTGGAAGAAAATAGCGCCCCTGAACACCCTGTATTACATTTTCATAGTTGAAAGTCCATGCCAACCACATCGACGCAATGGAACCGAGTGCAGCCAAAAGGAAAGCAAAAATGAAGAGAAAGGATACAGGAGCAGCAAGAAACGAAGGCTCATCACTAGAGTCAAGGCAGCAAATAAACCCGAAAAACAAATAAGGAATCATATAGAATGCAGGGAAACGCAAGTTCTCTTGAAGCCATCCAAGGGAATAGCCCAAAGTCGTTTCCCAATAGAAATCACCTAAAGAATCGAGAGTTCTACAAAAAACAAGGAAACTATTCTTTGGATGCAGCAGAATATCGCCGAGCGAATATAACTGCCCCGTTTCATGGCCCCGAGAGGAATCTGAAGACTGAGAAACCAAGCTGCTCATCGATGCCAAACGTAAGGCCAATACAGAAACCATAACGCAAAAGATCAACAAGAACCTGCTAAAACGCCCGGTCTTCTCATCAATGAACTGCGAAAGAGGGACGAACAATCCAAGTAAAATCAACCCTGAATAGATAATCTTGCAAGGAGCCAAAAGAACCGAAATGATTAAATATATAACGATTTCTCTATTGCCTATCGACCGCTGTTCGCCAAAAAAACCGCGCATCAAACATGCGAATATCAAAAGTGAATAAGCTATGATTCCGGAATCATAGGAATATGAAGCGGCCAAATGAAGCGTCATGGGCAACAATGAAACGAATACAATGACCGATTTGCCTTTAGGTGCAATTCGATATGCCTGGAAAGCGCAGAAGCAAAAAACGAGAGCCGAACCAATTCGACCCATATAGAACGCAGGGTAAGCTCCAAGCCCAAAGAACAGCCCAATCTGTAAGCCAATAATAGAGCCTAGTTTTGCAGTAACATTCTCGCTGCCGACACTAAAAGAAAATTCACTAAAAGGAATCAGCTGTCCATTTCCAAATAGTGAAAAACCATTAATAACAGAATCAAATGAAGTTGAATTAATTGCATCGCCCGGTTGGCGGCTATTGTACAGCGCGTAATCAATATCTCGCACCAGAAAAGCACCGTCTTTAGTCACATGAGCATTAAATGGAAGGCTATCAACCAACCAATAAGTCGAAAAATAATGATGACCCTCATCGGGTGCGGTGAACGGAGGAAAAATTAAGCAAAATATGATTAAAAATGATATGAGCAGTGCCAAGAATACCCACTCATTTTTAAGGCGATCCTTTTCACTAGCAAATACGCTGCCGAGTGCGAGAATTATAATTAACGAAATCGCAATTGTAAGCAAAACAAGCAATCTAGGATTATTTAAGTACCAAAAGACTGAATAGACTGCAAATAAACCGGCAAAAGTAAGAAAAGCAGGTTTACATCTTACAAAACTCGTCATGCTGGAATCCTTAAATTTCAAAACTCACATGAGCGCAAACTAAATGTAATGGTAGCAAGTATATCAACAAGCTAATTAATATCTCGGAGGTTACGTCGATAATATCAATGCAAGCATAGCGCCGTAGCATCCGACTTCGAAGGCTAATAACCGAATTCAGTCATGCACAATGCGCTCGTCAACCGACTCAGAGGAGACGTTCAACACAGAAACGCTAAAGAGTGTTGCTATTCATGCTGACTGAATATAGCCGATGAATTACTTTCGCAACCTTTTTAGGCCAGAATTTTTCAAGCATTGCAAGGTCTTCGGAGCTCCGTGTATTATCTTCGATCAAGGAAGTCGTCTCAGATTCTTCGTGAATTCGATGATGCATGAGAATCTCGGGAGAATAAACAAAGGAACCTTCAAGTCGCGAAAATCTCTCCCACGCTTCCCAGTCCAAGTCACACTTCATCTCGCTCGAAAACAAAGGTGTCTCGAGATTAGGCATAACATACGTGACCGAAGGGCAGCAAATCGCAGATCCAAACCGCAAAGCCTGACGCTTATCTCTGACTATAGATGAATTACCGTCCCGAGCGAATTTTCTTAGTAGTATTCTTTTCACTTTAAGGATCGATATGTCATCGGCATACTCCCCATTACGAATCTCCCCATAATTAGAAAAGAAGATCAAGGGATGTTTGGAGGCGTTCACAGAGCGAAGCATTTCAATTGAATAATTAGGGGAATACAGGTCATCTTGATGAGCAATGGTGACCAATGGAGATTGCGCATGGGAAATTGCACAATTCCAGTCATGTCCAATTCCTGGCATCCCATTGTTAATAAATACAGGCAAATTATAGCTAGAAGCAATCTGCTCAATATGTTTATTCGGAGTAGAAGTAGAGATAAGGATCCTACTGGCCTGTTTCTGGTTCATTAAAGACGATATACAGTCGCTCAAATAAGGTGATTCGCCATAGGCGCAAACTACGAATGTATGATCATTACACGTAAACATAGAACTATTTATCCCTCAGAATGCTCTCGATATCTTTTTCAAGCAATGCAACTCGTTGAGTTAAGTTCTTAATCGCATCGGCCTGTTTGCTGGCAATTAAACTAAGTGAAAGCATGATTAGGATTACAAAGACAAACCCTAGAACAAATATAAAATTGGAAGGCGTGGCAAACCCCATCGCCGACGATAAAAAACACAGAGGCTGAGGAAATAGAGCAGACAGGACTAGGACCAGGACCAGCGCCAACCACAATAGAGAATACTTAAGTTGGAGCCTGCCATTCACAATAAGCTTAACTACGTATGCAGCGAGTAAAATACAGGCCACTGCGACAGAAACGCGAAGGGTTACCGGCACTTTAACACCTCGTTTTTGAACATGCAGAAATAATAATTGCAAGGGTAACTTTGATCATGTAATAGGCACTCGAAAAGCCCGAAATGGATGATGAGCCCCCTTGCCTCTCTTTCATGACAACGGGAACCTCAGATACAGACAGACCGCAAGCAAGCACCGAGACAATAGAATCGGGTTCGGGGTAATCAACTGGATAGTTCTTACAGAAATAATCAATAGCCTTCGGTCCGCAGGCCCTAAATCCAGATGTCGGATCAGCTATGTACTTCCCCGTACACATTTTAATCACCCTAGTAAGCCATGAAATACCCACTCGGCGTAAAAACGTAGACTGAAACCCCCCAGTTCGCTCGAGAAACCTAGACCCGATAACCAAGTCGTAGCCAGCTTCAATCTGCTCAACCATACTGGAAATAAAACATGGATCATGTTGTCCATCGCCATCCACCTGAACGTCGATGTTATATCCATATTTTTTAGCGTACTTATGGCCGGCTTGTACAGCCCCTCCAATGCCAAGATTCTGCGGTAGATCAAGTACATTAAGATGATTAGCATGACAAATCTCAAGCGTGTTATCAGTTGAACCATCATTGACCACGACGTAATCATATCCTGAATCAATCACGGCATTAACTGTCGCACAAATTGATTCAGCTTCATTATAAGCAGGCACAATAACTAGCACCTTATAAGGATTGCTCATGAACAACCTTCCAATGATAGCCCGTTATTCTTAGCTAAAACTAAAAATAGCACCAACAAGACGAACTACATGTAATACAGGGAGCTAGCATAATAGGCAACACAGTATCCACAACGGTTCTAGAACATATAAACACTATAGCTGTTATCACCATCGACAATCTGTGGTCTGCGTAGTAACCACTATGATTGCCACAAGGTGTGCTACATCTACCCTCTTGCAAATTCCACGAAATTTATAGTATAGAACTAAACAGATGAATTATTTAATCAAATATAACTAAGTTCTTACTAGCACGGTTCATCGTAAATGACCGTCAGAAAGAACCGAAGCGATTCTTTCGCTTGCATGTCCATCACCATAAGGATTGGAAGCGTGACTCATCGCTTCATATTCTGAGACATCCGAGAGCAACCTGCTAAACTCGTTGTAAATTATATCTTCCTCTGTACCAACAAGTTTCAAAGTCCCTGCTTTAACGCCCTCAGGACGCTCAGTAGTGTCACGCATGACAAGAACAGGCTTGCCAAGGCTTGGCGCTTCTTCTTGAATACCGCCTGAGTCAGTGAGTATCAGATAGCTTTTAGCCATAAAGTTATGAAAATCAAATACTTCAAGAGGGTCAATGATATGCAGTCGATCAAATCCATCTAGCTCTTCATGGGCAGCCTTACGCACAAGAGGATTCATATGGATAGGGTATATAGCTTTGGTATCGGGATAATCTTCCATAACGCGACGAATAGCACGGAACATGCGATGCATAGGTTCACCAAGGTTTTCGCGGCGATGTGCGGTGATAAGAATCAAACGAGAGCCCTTTGCCCAGTCAAGCTCATGATGCGAATACTCCGGATCCACGGTAGTATGAAGTGCATCAATTCCCGTGTTACCTGTAACCCAAATCTTTTCGGGTCTTTTTCCCTCATCGAGAAGGTTTTGTCTGCTCACCTCGGTTGGTGCGAAATAATATTGACTCACGATGTCGACTGCTTGGCGGTTAAACTCCTCTGGCCAAGGACTGCTGATATCATGTGTGCGTAAACCAGCCTCAACATGACCGACCGGAATTTGCAGATAAAAACAAGCTAAGGCTGCAGCAAAGCTTGTCGTGGTATCTCCATGGACAAGCACGACATCCGGTCTTTCTCCCTCAAGAACCTTCTTAATTTTAAGAAGAATGCTACACGTAACATCGAAAAGAGTCTGACCAGGCTTCATGACTGCTAGGTCAATATCGGGTTCCACATTAAAGACATGCAAAACCTGCTCAAGCATCTCCCGATGTTGACCAGTCACGACAACAACGGTACTGAAATCATCCGGATGAGTTTTGAGCACATTCACAAGTGGGCACATCTTAATTGCTTCCGGACGAGTTCCGAAAACTAGCATTACCTTTTTCATTTCAAGGACCAGCCCCTTAAAAACCAATGAAATGCACATAGACATTACGAACAAATAATAATCATTTAAATAATACAGAGGAAGAAGCCAGGGGGAGAGCAATTCGCCCTGAAATCTTATGAGACAATTAAACGAGATTATTAAAATGACGTCTCAACAAGATAGACAATACGACCACCATATATACAAGTCCAAAAAGACAAGATATTAAACTACACACCGTAACACCATTTAAATTGAATACTTCTACGGAATACTTCATTGAACTTAATGAAACGAGAAACATCAACACGCCAGCAACAAGGGTATGCGAAAAATACCTAAATGAAATCAACAAATCATTGACAAGCCACATCAGTCCAGTCAAAACAGCAGAAGCTATCATAGGTGGAACCAAATACATGAAAGGTAGTATTTCCTCACCAAATACAAATGAAAATAAGCTATTTCCAAGCACCTCAAAACCAATACCGAACACAACGGCGATGATTAACGCACCAAGTAAGCAGGCAAAGCATAGGCGAAAGAAAGAATGCCTGTCTTTATCTGAATAACTTTTCGAGAAATAACCGAGCAGGGGGTTATACAAATATGATACCCCCATTTGTATGATAGCAATAGGAGCCGCAATAGATGAGTAGACTCCAAGAGCAGAATCCCCCAATGCAGAAGATAAATATTGGCGTGGGATTGACGCTGACGCGGAAACCGCTATGCCAGCAACTACAGCCGGCAAGCACGTTATCAATAATCGCTTTGCCTTATTACGGCTAATTCCAACAACAATGCATGTTAGGGCGGAAGTTCGTGGCAAATCGTAAAACCATCCAACTAATACGACCGCAATAAACATTGCAAATATGGCCAGCGGCACCGAACGAAAGCAAGATAAAGCAACGCAGAAAAAAACTAGAGACAAGGCTCCTTGAAGCGCAAGTGAGACTCCAACATAATCCATCCGGGAAAACTGCTGATCAGCAGCATGAAGGACATCTATCAATTGGTTGGCGCTTTTATATAAACCGTAGAGAAAAATGCAGAGCACGGAAGCAGGGCGACAAGTAAATAGCGAATAAGCAAAAGTCAAAACAAGTGATAAAAGTATGGTTAGTAATCTAAAGGAAAGATACTCCCCTACCGTGTTTTCCCCATTAACATCTGAAACTTGATATGTATACATCCTATATTGAGCAATTGGGAAAAAAATGCCATAGACAGACATCGCAAGCGAGTATAAGCCAGCATCAGAAAAACCAAAAGATAGGCGAACCACCAGCACGCTTATTAACCATTGGCAAGATAACCCAATAATCGAGCCAATAGAACTCCATAAAATATTAGACTTTATCGAAAGAACTTTATCGGAACCCAACAATTACTCCGTTCTTGAATTAACTGATGCAGTTAATTGATGAGACACCTGTTTATCAGCAGGAGGAATGATCATATAGTCGCCATAAAGTTGAGTAAGCATCTCATCATAATGAGTTGGGATTTTAAATTGATGGCTCTCAAATTCTGCATCCATTACATCCGTAAAATAACTATTTGGAAAAGCCTCCCTGAGACCAAACCCCCATCCGATTTGTCCCGCTCTCTTTGTTTCGCCAATATCATATTTTCTTGAAAGTTTATGTAAACGTTCGGAAGCCCATTTCTCTATAGGCAGTATTAGAGAAATGGGATAAAAAATAGCCATGAGAATTTTCATACTAATCGGATGGGGATAATGGAAATTGAGCCTTGATACAATACAAATCAAATCAAGCAATTTCACTTCATAAAACATAATAGTGGCCTTTAGATTTGAATCGGATATACCGTCAATTGGAAACACATCAATCCAAAGCCATTCTGGAACTGAAGGGCGATCCCTCTCTGTCTGAACAGAGATCTTAGGATTAATTACTTTTGCGAATGAAGGTAAATACCCATCAATCTCTGTAGCCTGAACGCGAAGCCATGGAGAAAACCTACCGCTTTGAACAAGGCCTAGAAACCTATCGTAATCCTTCCGCGGCATGACAACATCTATATCATCATCCCAGGGGATAAAACCCTTATGGCGTACGGCACCGATTAGAGTTCCATACGACAGTGAATAGCACAAATTATATTTCTCGCAAAAATTGTGAAATTCCACCAAGATTTTCAGTTCTTCGTGTTTCAACGCATCAAAAGAAAGAATTTCATTCGTCATTAAAACCAAGCCTTAAGAAATGAACGAAGTATATCTATCTGAATAGTTCCGATTGTCATCATATGCATCGGTTAACAATTTCTCGCAACCCTTAATAAAACTATTCGAATCTAGACCGGTATAGTATTCGAACAATAAATCGGGCCAATTAACATTTGTATTATCTAAATCAAGTGTAAAACCAATACCATAATCACTTGCCATTGTTTCCATTGCGGTATTCGGGCAAACAAGAATTGGCATATGAAGCTGGGCAGCTATATACATTTTGTTAGAAATAGCGTAATCGAGAAATGGATCCCCATTGCCGTACAGATTGTGGATTATGTTGACTCCTGTATATAAAGAGTACATTTTTTCAGGTGCAAACCTCCCTAACAGTTGGACGTTTTCTACGTGATTATTTCTACAATAATCCTTTAGCTTTTCAGATCCAGCTCCTGCAAACATCAAACGGAAACGTGAATCATTTTTAAACATATTAATCAACTTAACATGTTGCTCAATATACTGGCCAACACTACCAATGAATGCAATCACGATCGGTAAAGAAGGATTGCAATTTAAACTATTCACACATGAACTAGCATCAAGATCAGAGAATGACGGTCGTTGCAGATTGTGGACATAACTGTATTCAGAAGGGGCGAGAAAAGCGGCATAAAAACGTGATGAAAGCACCACGATTCCGGCAAAGGACACTATAGCGCGAGACATGAGGCCCAGAATCGGATTAAACTCTCCTCCGTAATCTCGAACATCCATTACATAACGTTTGCGATACTTAATAAGCAGTGCAGGAAACGCAAAATAACCAGCAATAGTATTAAGTAAAACTATGTGATCAAAATCACTATTTAATAGCTGTTTATTTACAAACAACATATAGGCAAAATAACTGTAAAGCCTGCGTAATAAACCAGTATCTGGGCAGGGCTCAGCATATTCAATGCCCTTAATCGACCCCAGCGTCTCCTCCACGCCATCCCTATTCCAGTAGACAAGGTATTTTTCCCCGGGAGTATTATCGACATAAAAGTTGAACAAATAAGGACATAGATACGCATTACCACTAAGAACAAAACAGGTTTTTTTCATCTCTTGAATTACTCCAATGCCCAGACTAATTAATCCGCTTAGTAAATATCTTTGATGAATCGTCCATTCATCAAACCAGTACGAGACTTGACCCTCTTACAAAAGACATGCGACTTATTCTTCCGTTGAAGATATTGATGCAGAAATCTCTTAATACGTAACAACTTTTGTTCCATAAGGAATATTATCGTAAATCCATTTTGCGTTCTGAATCTCAAGGCGAACACATCCCGCAGAGGATGGAACGCCCATCGTGGGATCCATCACGCGATTACTGTTAACGTAGTAGGGCGAAGAATGGAACAGATAATCACCATAGAACTGCGTGTAGTAATAGCAAGTATATCCATGCCCAAAGGAATATCCCTTTCCGTAGACTTGATACTCCCCTATCACCGTAGGTGTGCTAGCTTTTCCCGTCGAACATACATATCGACGGTTTAAGGACCAGTTATTCCAGGATCCAGTGTAAATACTCGTAACGCAACGCGACGTATCGACAAGTATCAGCCAATTTGTATTGCTTGAATAACTTTGAGCTTTAGCATCCATATAGTCTGACACCCACGCGCCGTTTGCCATAAAGTAATTCCAGGACCCGTCCACAACGCGCCAGCCAGTAGCCATAGCGCCGCTAGCGTCAAGCCAATACCAGGTGCCACCCAGATTGAGCCATCCCGTCTGCATGAAACCAGACGAATTCAGGTAATACCAAGATCCGTTAACGGCAACCCAACCGGTTTTCATAACATAAGTGGACGGATCTAAATAGAACCAAGAACCATCCTCGTACAGCCAGCCAGATTTTGCATAGCCGGCCGCCTCATCAAAGAAATACCATTTTCCATTTAGGCTCTTCCATCCAACGCAGAGGGAACCATCGGTTGGATCAGCATAGAACTTGCACCCCCCAAGCGTCACAAACCCGTGAGCTTCGGCTAATTCGCCATCATCGTTTGATATAAATAGCTTTCCACTACGCAATGCTCCACACAATGAGCAATCAGAACCAGCAAAAGCCTTAGACGGCTCTTCTGCATACGAGCCCTGAGCATCTACCCATTCACGACAAGCAACAGCGCCTGAAGCTTTTGCATAAAAGCTTTTCCCATTTACAGAGAAATGGCCAAGTATCATTCTACCGTCGGCGGCAGGATCGAGATAATAGTATTGACTACCGTCCTTCAGCCATCCCGTCTTTACAATGCCCGAGGCATGAGAAGGCTCAGCGTAATACCAGTCTCCATCGCTCATAAACCAGCCGAGTGACAGCGCTCCCGTTGAAGAAAAATGATGCCGATTGGATCCGATGACATAAAAGCCGGTAACCATTCTATTGTCATTTGCGACATCAAGCCAATACCAAGCGCCGTTCACCGAACGCCAGCCCGACGCAAGTGCGCCGGAACTGTCAGCGTAATACCAGTCCGTACCATCAAACGCCCAGCCTACAACCATTGCGCCGGAATCAGAAAAATAGTAACGAGACGAACCGACGGAAACGATACCCCTAGACATGGCGCCATCATTGGCGGGATCAAGCCAATACCAACTATTGTCAGCTTGGAGCCAGCCTGTTAAAACTTCACCATTGCAGCCCCAATACCATAAACCGTTATCAAGACACCATCCATTAATCAGCCCATAGACTCCAAGAAGATAAGGATGCCCATCAATAACACGTCGACCAGTAGCCATAGAACAGCTGTTAAGGGAGTCAAACCAGTACCATTGACCTCCAATAAACTGCCAGCCACTTGCCAAAGCACCTGATGGACTCGCGTAATACCACTTATTGTCAGTAAAAATCCAGCCGCAGCTCATTGCACCGTCACGAGCGGGGTCCAAATAGTACAACGAGTCGTCAATATTCTGCATTCCGGTCAAACGACAGCCGTCAAGATAGTAATACCAGGACAAACCGTTCCATTGCCATCCAGATAGCTTTTCCGTCCTCGACGGTTCTTGGCTTTCGACAACCTGTTGGTTCGAATCTTCCGATGATTTGCCGGCACAATCACTGGGGTCTTGAGAGCAACCGCCACCGACAAATGCTCCCGACCCTCCTGTCGAGTCGCGGTCAACGACACCGTTATCCGCCCCCTCTTCCACGGCATAAGCAGTGCAAGAAAATGCGGGAACTGAAACTGAGAGCAAGGCGGAAAAAAGCATCAAGCCAATTACTCGCCAACAAATTCGATGTTCAATCTGGACATTCATTTCAGGCCCCCAAACCGATATCGACCGTCTTACAGCAAATCAATTAAATAAATGGACGGGCTGCGCCGATCACATTTCCCCTTGCGCTAATGGGATGAATTCCGACGCCCTGATGAGGCCAGGAGTCAATCATCATACCGCCGCCAAGTGCAATTGCGATATGCCCGCGATAATAAATCACATCGCCACGCTGAATCGAGCTCGTACTCACGGGCATAAAGATATTGCTTCGATACCAATTCATGGAATTGTAGGTTTGACTTGGATCCCAGCGATGGTTATAAGGGTTGTAAACACCCATATCCATGCCAGTGGCATAAAGGCACTGCAAGACAAAACCAGAGCAATCAACAGCTCCACCGGGAGCGGTAGACCAAGGCTCAATATATTGCGTACCGATATACTCATAGGCACGCTGAATAAAGGCGTTCACGCAATCTTCCCGCGTTGCTTCGACAGAAATGCGAGAAGGGGTCACATAGGTAAAGTATCCGGTGCAATAGCTAGGCAGCTGAACAGTCCAAGAACTGACCTGAGGATACTGGGATGGATTTTGCCAGCCAACTTTGTCGCACTGACCATCGCTCCAGAAAACTCGACGAACGCCATCGATGGTTCTTGCGCCCGTCGCCATAGCACCGCTGCCGTCTAGCCAATACCACTTACCCGAATCTTTAAGCCAGCCAACATGCATGCTTCCATTGGACTCAAGGTAATACCATGTTCCATTCAGGCATTTCCAACCAGTTGCCATTTTTCCGTCAGCGTTTAGGTAATACCATGAACCGCCAGTAAAAACCCATCCGGTCTTCATCACGCCAGAATTGGCATCAAGCCAATACCAATCGCCGTCAATCTGCAGCCATCCAAGATGAATGGCACCCGTTCCGGGCTCAGCGTAAAACCTTAGATTTGCGACATTAACCCAGCCGGACGCAGCCTGCCAACCATCAGCTCCAGCGGTTTTTAGGATAGTGCCGTTTTCGCGAATCACATCCTTGCAAAGATATCCATTATCATCAGCGTATCTTTGAACGCCGTCATTAACGGTAACCCAGCTTGAAACCACAAGCCTACCACTCTGGTTTGCAAAACAATCGTTGCCGCCCACCTCAAATAAGCCCGTTTTCATGAGATGGCTAACAGGGTCCAGGTAATACCAGCTCGCGCCTTCTTTATACCAGTCAGAAATAAGCGCACCAGATTGAGAGGCTAGATACCAGCCGTTCTCGGACTGAGCCCAGCCAACAGCCATAGCCCCATTAGGGTTCAAATAATATGTTGCGCTACCAAGGTCTAAATATCCAACGGACATTTTGCCGTCGGAAGCCGGGTCGAGATAATACCAAGTGTCGTTAACGAGTTTCCAGCCAGTGGCCGCGATACCGTTAGAGCAGTAATACCAATCTGCTCCATCTTTGTACCATCCATTTGCGAGGCCATAGTCACCAAAAGTGTAGGTTCTTCCATCAATCTTTTGACGACCCTTGAACATAATGAACGTCTGTGGGTCAAAATAATAGCGAGCACCACCTATCGTCTGCCATGACGAGGCAAGTTCACCCGATGAATAAGCCCAGTACCAATTCCCGTCGACGAGAATCCAGCCAGTTTTCATAGCACCAGATGCATCTAAATAGTATTTCCCGCTCCCGAGGTCGACAAAACCAACCTGCATTACATGGGTGGCAGGATCCAGGTAATACCAGGTGCCGTTTTGGTAAAACCAACCAGCAGCTAAATCGCCTCCAGCATTGGCATAAAACCATTTTCCATCTGAGTTGCGTAGCCAGCAGTTTTGATATAGCGCGCCAAAAGGCGTTGCAGCATTACCGTCATTCGCATAAAACGAAGCAGTCGATCCGCCGGCATCGGTCACATTGAAATAACCTGTCTGCATTGCACCATCATTGGCTGGATCAAGCCAATACCAATAGCCCCCGCTTTGCAGCCAGCCAGTTTGGTGTTTACCGTTTTTTCCGTAATACCAAACTCCAGACGACTCGTCTCGTTGCCAGCCATCTTTTATGACGGAAGAATTATCAGGTTGCAAATCATCGGAAACCACAGAAGAAAAATCCGCTTTTGACTCAATACTCTGAGCCTCAACGGAATACTGTGCAAACGCGACATTCGCACTCAAGGGCAAGCAGCAAGCAGTGATTAATGACGCAGCAGCACAAACAAGCGTGGCCTTCTTTTCGAATCGATACATAAGCGACCCTCCCAGATATCTCATTAATTTATTTTAATCCACATTCCAGGATTGATTTTCGTTACTGTCTGTTCAGTCTATGTAGATAAATATATAAAATTGAACATATCGTTCAATCAATCTATTCTTTTTTAAGCAATGAACATCTTAATTGGAGGCCTGCAGTGGAACTGACCAAGCGTAACTTTACAGTTCTGTACGAATACTTAAAGAACCCATATGCCAGCCAGCGAGAAGTTGCCGAGCGCACTGGCCTCTCACTTGGATCGGTAAACGCAGCAAATAAAGAGCTTACGAATGAGGGTCTTCTCGAATCGGACAGCCTAACCGACAACGGTTACGAAGCACTTCACCCCTATAAGGTTGAAAACGCAGTGATATTGGCTGCGGGGCTTTCGAGCCGCTTTGCTCCCATTTCGTATGAAAAGCCCAAAGGCCTTTTAAAAGTACGTGGTGAGATTCTCATTGAGCGTCAGATTAGGCAGCTGCAAGACGCGGGTATCAGCAATATCACCGTCGTTGTCGGCTATAAAAAAGAGTATTTCTTCTATCTTGAAAGCAAGTTCGGCGTCTCGATTGTAGTCAACAACGAATATGCATCCAAAAATAACCACGCATCGCTTATGTGCGTAAAAGAGCGACTTGGCAACACCTACATTTGCTCAAGCGATGATTACCTTCTAAACAATCCGTTTGAAGCATACGTTTGGAAAGCATTTTATTCTGCTCAATATGCTGAAGGCGCCACCAAAGAATGGTGCATTCAAACGGGAGCAATGGATAGAATCACCAATGTTACGATTGGCGGTTCCGATGCATGGTACATGCTCGGACATGTCTACTTTGATAAAGCCTTCTCGCTTGCATTTAAGCAGATTCTCGAAACGGAATATAACAAGCCCGAAACAACGGACAAGCTTTGGGAAGATCTATATATCGAGCACATCAAGGAGCTCGATATGGTTATCAAGAAGTATCCTGAGGGCGAGATCAACGAATTCGATTCCCTTGATGAGCTGCGTGCCTTTGATCCGCATTTTATCGAAAACGTTGACTCCGATATTTTCGATAACATCGAGCAAGTGCTCGGCTGCTCCAAATCAGAGATTCACGACGTTTATCCCCTTAAACAAGGTCTTACGAATCTATCGTGCCACTTTAGAACCAATGACGGAGAGTACGTTTACCGCCATCCGGGAGTCGGGACCGAACTGCTTATTAACAGAAATGGAGAAGTAGCCGCACTTAAAAAGGCCAAGGAACTCGGCCTTGACGACACGTTCATTCATGAGGACCCAAAGCGCGGTTGGAAAATTTCGAAGTTTGTACCCAACGCAAAGCAGCCTGATCCACATGATGCTGCCCAAATGAATCGAATGATGCAAATGTGTCGTTCGCTTCACGAGAGCGGTGCAAATGTCGAAACCGAATTTGACTTCTACCTCGAAGCGAAGCGCTACGAATCACTTCTTCTGGAAAAAGGCCCCATCGACATTCCAGGCTACAGGGAAATGGCCGCCGAAATCGATGAATTGGAGCGCTTTGTACAGGCCGATAATGCGCCAAAATGCCTTTGTCACAATGACTTCTTTTACCTTAATTTCCTTATCGATGAGAGCGACAAGTACTATCTCATTGACTGGGAATATGCTGGCATGAGCGATTACGCAAACGATTTTGGAACGTGCAGTGTCTGCTGCGAGCTTTCCGAAGATGAAGTCGACCACGCGCTTGATGCATATTTTGGGCGCAAGGCAACAAACAACGAAGTTGCGCATAACTATGCACACATTGCCCTTGCAGGATGGTGCTGGTACCTCTGGTCTCTTCTAAAAGAAGCCGAAGGTGACTTTGTGGGTGAATGGCTCTATATCTACTTTAATTACGGTGCCAAATACCTCAAAAAGGCACTGGAGATCTATCGGAAAGGTGAATAACGATGCAATTCGGCTTTTTTAGCGGTCTTCTTTGGGGCCTTGATACAGTGATTCTTGGAATCGGCTTGGCGCTTGCGCCCTATATTGGATCGGCGGAAGCGCTTGCATGCGCCTCCATTGCGGGATCTTTTCTCCATGATGCCTTCTGTGCAATCTGGCTCTTTGGCTACATGGGAGTCCGAGGCAGACTAAAAGACACGCTCGCTGCACTTAAAACTCGTTCGGGCAAGGTTGTCATCGCCGGCGCTCTGCTCGGTGGACCTATCGGAATGACCGGCTACGTATTAGCGATTAATAACATCGGAGCTGCCTACACGGCAATCATCTCCGCCTTCTATCCCGCGGTCGGAGCATTCCTTTCGTTCGTGCTGCTGAAGGAGAAAATGGGCAAAGGACAGATTCTTTCCCTTCTCGTTGCTCTTTGCGGCGTAATGACGATGGGCTATCTATCGGCCGGGTCGAGCGAGATTGCAAATGCCCCTCTCGGCTTACTCGGCGCGGTGCTTGCCGTTATCGGATGGGGATCCGAAGCGGTGCTGTGCGCATGGGGAATGAAAGATGATGCCGTTGATGACGAAACGGCTTTGCAAATCCGCGAAACCACAAGTGCGCTTGTTTATGGAGTGCTCGTACTCCCTCTCTTCGGAGCATGGCATTTCACGCTGGGTGCTATCCCGAGCATGCCCACATTGATTATTGCACTCGCCGGACTCGCAGGAACTGCATCCTATCTGTTCTACTACAAGGGCATTGCGGCAATCGGAGCAGCGCGTGCGATGGCCCTGAATATCTCCTATTCGGCATGGTCGGTGGTCTTTGGCCTGATCTTGCTTGGAACAATTCCCGACATGGCATCCGTAATCTGCTGCGTTGTAATTGTATGCGGAACAGTTTTGGCAGCCAGTAACTGGGACGAACTATTTGGACGCAAGAAGACGGCGTAGCCAGATTAACAATGTAGCAAAAGGGGAGAGCTCGTCGAGCTCTCCCCTTTTAGCATCATGGCTATTCAATTACCACGGCCTGGCTATCCATCTGTTGCCACGTGCCGAAGAACACCTGGGCATTTCGCGTAACATTGCCGTTAATCGAATCCGAAAGATAGACAATTCCCTGCTCGTCATCATAGCCTTTAAGGACTACGGCATGATTACCGCCCCACAGGCCATAGGAGTGCCCGTTATACCAACGCGCAGCATAACGGCCTCCTGGCCAACTACCCCACTCGGTATTCCACATCTCAACAGGTTGACCAAAGGTCAGTCTGTTCTTAATGGAAGAAATTGACGAGAAAGAGACGTCTTTTGCTTGCTTGCCACTTCCAGCAGCACGCAGAAAGTTATTACCAGCAATAGTAATCGCAGGGGCGACGCATCCCATGAGACCCCCGCTACTACGCCTTGGGTTGCCATCAAAGGCGGTAACAAAGTTGCCGTTGCTTCCCTTGGGCAAGTAATAATCCGCAATAATCGTCTTACCTAAACCGAAACCATAGTAGTTAAGCAAGTTTGTAAGGGCAACCGACTCACAGCCAGTAGGAAGTTCCGGGTACTGCGAATAGCAAGGGACATCGACCCAAGCGCCAACCATTGCGCCGGATGAACTGAACTTGTAGTCAGTAGAGCCGATCCAATACCAACCGTTGCTCAACATTACTCCCCCACGCGCGGCATCAAGGTAATACCATGTGCCCCCAAGGGAAAGCCATCCCGTTTTCATTGTGCCAGAAGCGGAATCTAGCCAGAACCAGTTGCCGCCATCGTTAAGCCAGCCGGTCGCCATTCGACCATCCGAGTTAAAGTAATACCAAGACCCAGCTATTTGCTGCCATCCAGTCAGAATTACCCCATTAGCAGAACAATAATATCGAGAACCCTGACTCTCAATCCAGCCCGTTCTAACATTCCCGTCATCGTCAATCAGCTGGATTCCCGAATCAGTCATGATGCCTTTAAGGTCAATTGCACCGTTGGATGAAGAATGATACATCCAGGACCCATCGCCGTTTGACCAGCAACTAGCCATCATCTTGCCGGAACTATTAAATATATATTCACACGATCCAATAGTTTGAACGCCCGTCGCCATGGCGTGCGTCGAGGGATCGAGCCAGTACCACGTACCGTTCAGGTTGAGCCAGCCGGAGGCGAGGGCGCCGGAGACCGTCGCGTAGTACCAGGTCCCGCCGTCGAGGACCCATCCGGTCGCCATCGAGCCGGAGGCGTTGAACCAGTACGCTGCGCCGTTACACACATGGAGGCCCGTCGCCACGGCGCCGCCCGCGTCGGGGTCGAGCCAGTACCAGGAACCGCCGGTGTAAAGCCAGCCGGTCGAGGCGATACCGTCAGCGAACCAGTACCAGGAGCCTTCGACGAGGCCCCAGCTGCTAAGGGGACCGCAGCCGCCGAAGTAGCGGCGGACGCCCTGCGCGTCCGTCTGGTAACCCGTCAGCATGGCCCCCGTCCGGGCGTCGAAGCAGTAGGGCACGCCGCCGACGGATACGGGGCCGCGCGCCAGCGCGCCGGAGCCAGTCGCGTAGTACCAGGTCCCGCCGTCGAGCACCCATCCGGTCGCCATGGCGCCGGACGAATTAAACCAGTACAGGGAGCCGTTGCACTCGTGAAAGCCCGTCACCATGGCATGGGTGGAGGGATCAAGCCAGTACCAGGCGCTGCCGACGTAGGCCCAGCCGGAGGCGAGGGCGCCGGAGCCCGTCGCGTAGTACCAGGTGCCGCCGTCGAGCACCCATCCGGTCGCCATCGTGCCGGAGCCGTTGAACCAGTACATGGAGCCGTTGCACTCATGGAGCCCGGTGGTCATGGCATGCGTCGAGGGATCGAGCCAGTACCAGGTCCCACTGATATAGAGCCAACCAGAATGCAGCGAGACCGGATTAACTGAATCCACATAGAACCAGTTACCGTCAAACGAATTCCAACCCAGATTCCATTTAACGGATTCTTGAGCAGGGCCATCATCGATTGAATCGGAAGGAGAAAGAGTCGAGGGGACGGATTGCCGCTCAAAATCAGTAGGGATGGAGGAGCTTATGGGTTCTGCGTTCGCGATATCAACCACACCGGGCCCAGCGAGCAGTAGAGTTGAAAGAGTGATTAGGATTAATGATATTCGCTTTTTCCTTGCCATGTGCAGCCCCCAGTAGTAACCAATTTTTACATAAACATAGTCTACAAATGGATAGCTAAGAGCAACATGTACTTAGAAAAAAGCAATTAAAGAAGAGTTGCTAGCCGAGCCAAGCGCCATTACTAGCAAAAGAGTATTGCACCCCATCGATTTCTTGAACACCCGTAGTCATTGCGTGCGTCGTGGGGTCAAGCCAGTACCAGGCGCCGCCGACATATGCCCAGCCGGAGGCCAGCGCACCTGAGCCCGTCGCGTAGTACCAGGTCCCGCCGTCGCGCACCCATCCGGTCGTCATCGCCCCGGAAGCGTTGAACCAGAACGCTGAGCCGTTGCACTCGTGGAGCCCGGTGGCCATGGCATGCGTCGAGGGATCGAGCCAGTACCACGTACCGTTCAGGTTGAGCCAGCCGGAGGCGAGGGCGCCGGAGACCGTCGCGTAGTACCAGGTCCCGCCGTCGAGGACCCATCCGGTCGCCATCGAGCCGGAGGCGTTGAACCAGTACGCTGCGCCGTTACACACATGGAGGCCCGTCGCCACGGCGCCGCCCGCGTCGGGGTCGAGCCAGTACCAGGAACCGCCGGTGTAAAGCCAGCCGGTCGAGGCGATACCGTCAGCGAACCAGTACCAGGAGCCTTCGACGAGGCCCCAGCTGCTAAGGGGACCGCAGCCGCCGAAGTAGCGGCGGACGCCCTGCGCGTCCGTCTGGTAACCCGTCAGCATGGCCCCCGTCCGGGCGTCGAAGCAGTAGGGCACGCCGCCGACGGAAACGGGGCCGCGCGCCAGCGCGCCGGAGCCCGTCGCGTAGTACCAGGTACCGCCGTCGAGAACCCACCCGGTCGCCATCGCGCCGGACGAATTAAACCAGTACGGGGAGCCGTTGCACTCGTGGAGCCCGGTAGCCATGGCGCCGCCCGCGTCGGGCTCGAGCCAGTACCACGTGCCACTCTGAAACAACCATCCGGTATACGCCTTGCCGTTGGAGGTTGCATAATACCAGGTGCTGTCAATTAGTTGCCAATGATAAAGAGAGACATCAACATACGCGTAGTTCATATCAACGTTGCCGTTGATTCCAGGGACTTTTCCGTTGCTCTTATACTGCCAAAAACTGTAATTGCCGGTATAGTCACATTGCGAGTTATATTGAGCAATCCAATGATCCCAAGAGCTACTCTTAAAAACAGAGTCCGTCAAAATGTTGTTAAACCAATTTAAATTTGCATAAATACCAGGCTCATATCCTGCGGCAGAAATCCTATTACAAAAAACCTGCGCCCTCGATGCAATTCCGGTTTGACGTCCATTTGCAATTATCGAGTTATCCTCAAGATCGTAATACACCGGCAATCTTGGATTATGCCCAGAAAGGCAATTGATCACCATTGATGCCTCATCAGCTGCCTGCTGATTATCAAAAGCATATGAATAGATATAGACGCCGTAGGGAATTCCGAGTCGCTCGCACTCAGAAATATTTCGATTAAATTGATAGTCAACTCGACCGCCCCAAGATGGAGCGCCAAAACCAACACGCAGAATAGCGAAATCGATACCAGAAGCCTTAACAGCATTCCAGTCAATACGTCCTTGATGCTCACTGACATCGATACCCTGCGCCGTAGCCCCATCGGGAAGAATGTCCATGGACAATAAGGCTATTCCATCTTCTTCGGAAGAAGCATCCTCTGCGACCAATTGCCCATCCTCATAACGCCAGGAATTCTCAACTAGGGACCGCGCAGCTTCCGCGTTCGAGGGGAAAACAAACACAGAAATGGGCGCAAGGACCATCAGCACCAACAATGCCGAAAATAACTTAAGATGTTTGCTCATGTAAACCTCGTCATTCACTCTTGATTGCGTCTAGCTTACAGCATGGCTATGAAAGATTTCCGAACATCCAACGGGACAAGACACCATCTAGAAGGAAAATAAATTGAACGCGATGCTGCACTGTAAACAACTGCTTAACAGCAGGGAGGAAACTAGGGTTCAATATCCCAACTCAACCTCCCCAAAAGAATAACGGCATCGAATTAGCTCTCAAACCAAATGTCGAAAAAAAGGGGCCCCGGGAAGGCCCCATTACTACTCAAAATTCTAGCGAATCAGTATTACTTTCGATGGGCCCAAAGCAGCCAAACCGGAGATGCGATTTCCATAACCATCACTATGCCAGAACAAATTTTCGCTCGGCGAATTGCCCCAGAAAAAGCCAATGTGGCTATCGTCCGCATATGGGTTGTAAGGATTGAAGAACACAATGTCCCCCTTACGAGCCAAACCACTACGTAACAACTCATCAATAGAGTTGAAATAAGTCACGTTCGCGCACGTATCGATAGCGTAGCCGTACCAACGATACGCGTTTACGCAGCCGCCCCTTCCGGGACCTCCACTCCAAGGGGAATGGCTCTGCTCGGCGGCAATGGGAGCTAAATTCCCGCCCGCCTTCATATATGCGTGCGATACAAATCCACCGCAGTTCATACCGGTATACCCATCCCAGCGAGGATCGCCCTTTGGATACATGCACGTTTCCTGGCTGAGATGTGTGTCGTAGCGTGTTCCACGGTAATAGCCGTCGCTTTCGTGGCTCATAAGCCAATTGACCAGGCTGGACCTATTGACCCCCAAAACAGAACCAGACGTATTCAACCATGTACCGCTTGCATTGAAGTAATAGTCAACGCCATCGATTTTCAGCCACCCGTTAGCAAACATGGCGCCCGAAGGCTGGAGCCAGTACCACGTACCGCCGTCATTAAGCCATCCAGTTTTCATCTTGAATGTGGAAGGGTTCATCCAATACCACGCACCGTTGACATATTGCCAACGAGACTTAAGGACGCCATTGGAAGATGCGTAGTACCAAGTATTGCCACTTTCGCCAGAAGCGTCTTTCGACAAAATCCAACCAGACGCCACGTTAATGGCACCATTCGCATCCGCATAGAAAACCGAGTCTCCAATATGAATCACACCTGGCAATGAAGACGAGTCGGTACGATCAGCGACTACGGGAGATCCATCAGATGAAGTAGGCAACGGCTCGCTCAGTGCTCCAGACGAATTCGCCCATGCCATACCGCTACCCAAGTTGATCCAACAGGAAGAAGCCATCGCACCGGAATCATAGGAAAAGTAACGCGTACCGCCCACAGTGAATTCGCCAGTACACATTGCACCAGACACATCGTCAAGGTAATACCAGTCGTTTCCGGTTTTTATCCATCGGCCTCGTTGAATAGCTCCGCTTGATGCGGCGTAATACCAAGTGCCATCAGCAAGTGCCCAGCCTGTTGCCATGGCACCAGAGCTCGTAAGGATATAGGAGGATGTGCCCACTTGCACAAAGCCCGTGAGCATAATATGGCTTCCTGGATCCAGGTAATACCAAGAATTTCCCAGAAGTAACCAGCCTCCATGCAGCAAGCCGTTGGAGTCAGCGTAATACCAGTTGTTGTCAATAAGCGCCCACTGGGAGGAGAGCATGGCCCCTGAACTGTTAAAGATATAAGGCGTGCCATTACATTCTTTCAGCCCGGTGGCCATAGAACCGTCTGCAGGATCAAGCCAGTACCAACGACCCCCATCCGAGAGCCAGCCCTTAACCAGGGCGCCAGAGCCGGAGAAATAACGCCAAGCAGAAGTGGAGCCTGTAGAATCTAGGTACCAGCCGACACGCATTGCACCCGAAGAGGAGAATCCATAAGTCGTACCCCCGACTTGGACCAATCCATCCTGAGCCATTCGCCCTTCGTTGTCGAACCAGTACCAGCTACCGTTTATATGTCTCCAAGAAGAAACAGCGATTGTTCCGTCGGACAAGCCCCAACGCCAAAAACCAGCCCCCTGTTCGGGCGATATCCATCCTTGATGCCAAATAATTTGATTCGAAACCTCAGAAGAGACCTCATTATCCACCTGAGAGTTCTGCTCAACGGCGAAGGCCGATTCGCGCTGAGCATCAACACCTGATTCGACAGAAGCAATAGCAACGGCAGACGCAGGGCCCTCATCATGGTTTGTCAAATCAAGAGCGCATGACATCGAGGGAGAACCCAATAGGAGCCCAAAAGAAATGAGGCCCGAAAAAGCCAGCACTCCGAATGACCATTTCTTCATAGAAGCACAGCATCCAATCACGCAGCGGCCCCGTCGCTTCAGGGCAACGGGGCCTCAATCAAAACTAGCTCAGTAATGTGCTAGCCAATTTGCTGGCAGTTTTTGCACTCTCGTGAAGCGCCACGCCTCTGGGCCTCCTGAATAGAGATCTGCGAATAGCCCTTTGCGTCCTTGCCAACGGTACGGCACTTATGCGTATGGTAAACATCGCTACCGTTCTTATACCAAACTAGGCCGTAGCCCGGAATCCACTTGCCGTCCTCGCCGACATAATAGGAGCCGACCCAGGCGTTCGTAGCCATAGCGCCGGAAGACTGGAGATAGTAGTCGCCGACCCAGGCGTCGTGGGCCATAGCGCCGGAACCGTTAAAGTAGTACCAGGCGCCGTCAATCTGACGCCAGCCGGTGGCCATGGCACCGGCGTTGTCGAACCAGTACCAGACTCCACCAATGTTGACCCAAGAGTTAAAGGCCATAGCGCCCGAACCTCCGAGCCAATACCACGTGCCGCCATTGCTGAGCCAGCCGGTTACCATGGCGCCCGAACCACTCGCATAGTACCAAGAGCCACCTGCCAAGAACCAGCCGGTAGCCATCGCGCCGGAATCGCCAAACCAGTACCAGGAGCCACCCAGGCTGCGCCAGCCGTTAGCAACCATGGCGCCCGAGCCATCGAGGTAGAACCACGTACCGCCGATATTGAGCCAGCCAGTGACCATCGCACCGGAAGCGTTGGCGTAGTACCACGTCCCCGAAACGTTGATCCAATCGGTCAGCATGACACCATACTCGTCGAAATAATACCAAGTTCCAACGATATTATGCCAACCGGTCAGCAGTTCGCCACTGAAGGTCGCATAGAACCACTTTCCATAGATGGAGTCATAGAGCCAGCCGCTATGCTGCATGCGGCCATCGGCGTTGGCACCAGGGGTGTTCAGGAAGTAGTTCTTGCCGTCAATCTGAACTCGGCCGTATGCCATATCATGGCTTTCGGGGTAGAAGTAATACTTGTCCCCACCGATAGACTGCCAGCCCGACACCGCGATCCCATCAGCGCCAAAATAGTACCAGACAGCTTCGTATTCGTTATGCCACTGGTTCGTGACCATGGCGCCAGTTTCGGGATCGAAATAGCGAAGGTTGCCGTCCTCGCACCGAACGAGTCCAGTCTTCGGACGACCGTCGGAACACCATTCCGTAATCGGTCCACCGCCTCCGCCACCGCCAGCAATATCAGCAAATGAGGGCGCCGGGGCAACCGTCATGCAGGCAGCGGCAAATGCAACAACTCCCAGCACTGTTAGTCCGCGCCATCTTTCTCGAAGGTTTTTCATACGACATCCTTTCTCCGAGATTTAAGGCTCTCTTAAGTTATTTTTAAACTATCAATTCAGTATTTCAACGGGAAATCAATAAAAGGTGTCTTTGTGGCTACAATTTAAATATAAGCCTTCACGCCTTTGCCGTTTCGTCAATGAGCTTCTAAGACAAACTGAGCACATGAGCGAACTGATTAATAAAGTCACAAAATACAAACCTTGGTCATCAATCACATCTACCGCGGGCCGATAACGCCCGCCTCATGTGCTGCGATATAATCAATCTCACTAAATACCAAATCAGCAAGCCGAAGGAGCCAACGTGCTAACAATTCACTATGGTGATATGGAAAATGTTATCTACAACACGTCGGTTTACTTCGATAACGTCTATTCGCCCCAGTGGTTTCAAGACTCCTTTGCCCAAAGGGTCATTAAATCCATCGACAAAGGCACCGTGGTAGGCCCCAATGCAATCGATACCAAGATTCTAGGCATCATTCCTCCCGAGAAACTATCCAGCGGCACCAAAACACTGCTGCTTATGTACTTTATGCCGCAGAATATATATAACGCCTCAAATTGCGGTGATAATTGCGCCTACTGGATTCTGAGGATCGCCGCGCAAAAGGATCTAACAATCAATCTCTACCATTTAATGGATTTCGGAAACGGCAAATTCACGGCTGCCATTGCGAACACAGGCGATGTCGTTCACACGATGTTTGACCTTGTCCCCATAGCCGGAAAATGCCTAAGGGAGAACTCCTGATGCGCGGATCATACAAGGTAATTATTCAAAATAACCGGGTTCAGTTTAAACTGACCATCAATAGAAATCTGACTATCATCCAAGGTAACAGTGCTACAGGCAAGACAACTCTGCTTGATATGGTGGCAGCTCACGAAGAGCTTGGGGCACAAAGCGGCGTAACAGTAAGTTGCAAAGTGCCCTGTAAAACAATATCTGGAAAATATTGGCGCAGAGATCTCCAAGAGATTTCCAGCAGTATTGTTTTTATTGATGAGGGCAATACTTTTGTTCGATCAAGAGAATTTGCCCATGAAGCAAAACGTAGCTCAAACTACTACGTAATCGTCGCCAGAGAGTCACTGCGCCAACTGCCCTATAGCGTTGATGAAATCTACGGTCTTAAGAACACCAACCGAACCACAACGAAGTATCCCGTTTACTCTCGTGTCTACACCTCTACATATCGTATTTACGGTGATACTGAATTTAGAGGCGAGAGGCCCGAGCTTGTCATCGTCGAGGACACAAATTCGGGCTACGAATTCTTCAGTTTGCTATGCAAAAAGAGCAGCATTAAGTGCATCAGCGCGGGAGGAAAATCAAATATTTGCAACTGCATTATGGACGCACCGGAAAACGACATCCTCGTGATTGCCGACGGCGCCGCCTTTGGACCAGAAATTGCGGAAGCAGCTGCTCTATTGCGCCGAAAGAACATCAAGCTATTCCTACCGGAATCGTTTGAATGGCTCGTGTTGAAGTCGGGATTATTCAACAGCAAACACATTAAGGACATGCTGCTTAACCCCGCTGAATATATCGAAAGCTCAAAGTTCTTTAGCTGGGAGAACTTCTTTACTGCAGAACTCATCGAATGCTCACGAGACACACGTTTTCGATATGACAAGAGCTGCTTGAACGAGGAGTACCTGAACCCCACCGCCCTTGCAGCTCTTGAGGATACTTTGCCGGATCTTGGAATTACTTCGCTCTAAAGCGAGAAGTACTCACTGTCGAGAGATAGGTTCGGCCCGAGCCATGGATCACCGTTGAGGAAGAACTCAGGCCAGCGCTGCATGAACAGAGCTTGCTCGCGCTTCCAGCGGCGCAGCTTTTCCTCGTTGGCCTCTTCCCTGCCGCGCGAGGTGAACTCGTAGTGGTACAGCTCGGCATAAGGCGTAAAGATAGTACGGTAGCCAGCCTCCCATACGCGTAGACAAAAATCTGCATCGTTAAATCCGACGGCGAATTCCTCGTTATAGCCGCCGACCTGCTCAAACACATCGCGACGGACCATCTGGCAGGCGCCCGTTACGGCACTAAAGTTGCCCGGGCGCACAGCACGGGCAAGATAGCCCTCGCGCTTTGCCGAGAAGTCCTGGTTGGCATGGGCAAGTGCGCCACGCACGCCAACTAAAATGCCGGCATGCTGCACCATATGATCGGCAAAATAGAGTTTGGCGCCCACCACGCCCGCATCGGGACGCTGCAGATAGCCCATCATCTCTTCGATAAAGTCAGGGCTTATGACCTCGGTATCGTTGTTGAGCAGCAGCAGGTAATCGCCCTTGGCATGCTCAACGCCAAAGTTGATGATCTGGGAGTAATTGAACTCGCCCGGCCAGTACACAACGCGCGCCATGCCCTTGCCTTCGGATGCTGCAGCCACGCGCTCTGGCAGGGTTTCGTAATACGCAAACGTCTCCGGGGCTTCGCTGTTGTTCTCCACCAAAACTATCTCGTAATTGGCATACGTGACCTTCTGAGCGATCGACATCACGCAGACATCGAGCGTCTCGACGTGGTCCTTGGTGGGAATCACAATGCTCACCAGCGGCGCAGGCTCCGGTAGTGCATAGCGTATGCGATAGACAAACGGCGTCTCGGCATCCTCGACCGTTCCGCGAACGTCCAGCGAGTCAAGGTGGCGCTGCAGCGCAAGGCGCCCGGCCTCGATGGCATACGGTTTGCTATCGGCAGAACCATCGGCGGTCGATCCCGGATGCACGCGCCAGTGATACAGCACGTGCGCGACATGCTCAAACCGCGCGCCCGCCGCAAGGCAGCGAAGCGTAAGATCGTAATCCTGGGCGCCCGCGACGTCTTCCGGCGACATGCCAATACGGTCGATGAGTGCCTTCTCCACCATCAGAAAATGCGTCACGCAGTTATGGCTATAGAGCAGGTCGACGTTGAGCTGCGTCTTAAAGACCGGCTGACCCCACTCCCCCGTTTTCTGGAACATGTCCTCGTCGCAGAATAGGACCTGAGGACGCTCGTCCTCGTCCTCCTTGTTCAGCGCGGCGACATAGTGGAACAACGCATCCGGCTCCAAGATGTCGTCGTGGTCCAAGAATGCGATGTAGTCGCCTGTCGCTTGCTCGATACCTGCGTTGGTGTTGAGCACAATGCCGCCGTTGCCGGGAAGCTCGATGCGACGGATGCGCTCGTCGTTGGCGTCCGCCGCAAGGTCGGCCACCGCATCCCATTCGGGTGAGGCGTCCATCAGCTGCAATTCCCAGTTGTCATAGCTCTGGGCTAGCACCGAACCCAGCAGCTCGCGCAGGTAGACCCGATCACTCTTGTAGCACGGCACCACAATGCTCACGAGCGGCCTATAGGCAAAGGCCGCCGAAGCGACACGCTGGCACGCTAAATCGCCCGGCTTTGCGCGATGCTGCTCAAACCAACGTCGATAAGCCGCGTCGTCTGCACGCGCGTCCTTCATGCGGTTCCAGCTGTCGTCGACCATGCCGTTGTACAGGCGACCATCCATAGCGCAAAAACCACTCTGAATCTGCTCCGTGGGATCGCTCACAATCGCGACAAAATCTCGTATATCCCGAGGCATCTCTACGCTCAGATACGTTTTATTGACGCGGCAACCGTTGCGCTGCGGCACATCGACCTGCGACTCAAACACATGCACGGTGGCATCAATCGCATTCATGTGCGTATCGAGAATCTGGAGCTCAGGTGCGCACTGGGGGTCTCCCGCCCAGGTAACCTCATAGCGCCACACCGCGCCGGCGTCTGCCGGCAAATAGCGAATGGCATCGATCTCGTAGCGGCCGCAGTGTTCGCCACGCTGCGCATCGCGGATAAGCGCACACAGCGCAGGCTTTGCTTTGTAGTTAATCTTGGATTCCAGCTTGGCCACGCGGCTATCGAGGCGAATGGAGCCCAACCTTTGGCCACCGGATGCAAAAACGGCATCCATCGACGAGCCATCCAAAAACGGAAGCACCAAGACGGCGAGCTCGCGCTCGTAATCGGAAACGGAAGGGCAAAGCGCCAGCACGCGGCCATGATCGACCGGGAGCACCAGCGACGGCACGCAAGAACCGCTCGTCGTCGCATGGGCAAACGCTTGAGAACCCTCCCGCTCAATAAGCGCGGCGACATCCTGACCGGCAAAACGAAGCAACACAAACAGACGGCCCTGACTGCGGCAAAGTGCCAAACGCTTGATACTCATCTATACTTCTCGCTTTCCCAGGGCGTTCGCTACCATGCGTTTGCAGGCACCCAGGCGCCCAAACCTCAAGACGTCGTAATCGAACATGAGCTTTTTGCACCCACGGGCATTGGGGGCCTTGCTGGTAAGCGCCACACGCACCATAGCAGCAACAGAAGGAGCGCATTGTACGAGCGCATCATCGCTGCCCACGGCAGAACCGGCAAGTGCCGTGGCAACGGCAGCAAACACCTTGCCGCAGTCCGAACCCAGCAACCTGAGCGCATCGTACAGCACCAGGTCGCAGAGGAAGTACGCCAGGTCATCGGCATGCTGAGCATCGAGACCGTCGCGCTGCCAGTCAGCCAGCACCGCGGAGTAAATCTTCACGTGCTCCAGCAGACGCGTCTCGTCGTCATAGCGCATGGTGTCCATAAGTGAGCCCTTGCGCGCCACGCGGTAGTCATACAGCTTGTTCGAAATAAGCGCGCTCTTGCGCGAGCGACCGTACACGGCAAAATCGAAGACCTGGTCCTCGCCATACTTAACGGTTTCGTCGAACACGATCCCGTTGCCCAACAAAAACTCACGTTTGCAGGCGGTGCGCCATGCAAAGGGGCGAGACGCTTCCTTAAACAGCAGGCCAGAGCTATAGCCTTCAAACGACACATCGCGCGGGCTCAGCACATAGTTAAGCCACGGATACCCCGCCTCCAGCGGATACGGGTTCGCGCCAAAGGTCAAAACATCGCAGTCCTCGCGCTCAAAGGCATCGACGATCACGCGGCATGCATCGGGCGTAAAGCGGTCGTCGGAATCCAAAAACGCAACGATAGGCGCCGTGGACGCGGCGATGCCTGCATTACGCGCGCTCGACAGACCGCCGTTCTCCTTATCAACCAGCCTAAGGCGCGCGTCCTTTTCGCAATAGGCAGCCGCAATATCGCGCGAACCGTCCGGCGAGCCATCGTTGACCAGCACGCCTTCCCAATCGGGCATGTCCTGCGCAAGCAGGGAGTCCAGGCACCAGGCCAGGCACTCCTCCACTTTGTAGATGGGAACGACAACGGAAATCTTGGGGGTAGCCATAATCACTCGCTCCTACTGTGCCGCCGGCACGTCATCGGGATGCGGATTGTCTCCATAGGCACGCTGGTACGTCAGCACACGCCATACCAGCGGCAGCCCACCAATCCTAAAGTAATGCTTAAACGTGTTCAGCTTGCCGGGCTTCTTAAAATCAAAACGCGAATCCATGTAGGCGCGGGGCGATTTAATCATCAACCGTAGGTCGGTCTCGCCACGCGGATCAAACAGCGACAGGTCAAAGCGACCGGCATCCCAATCGGCCTTGAGCTCGGGTGAAGCCTTCTCCCAAAACCGCTCGCGCAACTCATCGACCAGGCGCTCATCATTCCAACGGTACGTATCGACCTTCATGCGCATTAAAATGCCCTGGAGCTGAGCCTTGAGCTCGGGACGCTCGTCCAAAAAACGTTGCATCTCGGCATATTCGTCGCACACGCAAAACACCTTGTTGGGCGAATTAACGGAGCTCTTCTCGTTATCCTGGCGATAGCACAAAATGGGGTCCGCAATAAACGCGGCACGCTCGGCGCAAGCCCAAACCTTAAAGTTAAAGCCTGCGTCCTGATACGAGGCACCCGGCGTGGGAAGGAACCGAATCTGATTGTCGTTGAGAAACTCGCGCCGATAGATAGCCGACCAAATGGAAGGTTTGCGGTAGAAGATGCCCGGGCGATCGACGGGGCGATATGCGGCGCCCGTCATATGCTCGTCGATGATCCCAAACAGCTCACGGCGCTCGCGGGGCGTGGACCAATACAGGTAAAAGTCGCCCTTTACCACATCGGCATGCTCAACATCGGCCTTGGCGACCAGCTTTTGGAGCGAATCCTCAAACATATAGTCATCGGACTCAAGGATGCCCACGTACTCACCGCGCGCCATCTCCAGGCCGCGGTTCATCGAGTCGCCGTAGCCGCTGTTGGCTTTATCGATCATCTTCACACGGGGGTCTCGCTCCATGTACTCGCGGATGATGTCTGGCGAGCTATCGGTGGAGCCGTCGTTGATACAGATGATCTCGATATCCTTGAGCGTCTGCGCCACGGCGGAATCGAGGCACTCGCGCAGGTAGCGTTCGACATTGCAAATGGGGACAAGCAGAGAAACTTTAGGGGTATCAGAGTTCTGCAAGAGAACCTCCTGTTGGATAGCGTGTAACAGGGTTATTTTAGCAGCCGAGTTGCGGCGGGCGGCAGCGCTTGGAATTAGATAAAGCGCTCCAGGCAGGCTTTGAGACCGCGAGTCGAAAGATAGAACAGCGTGGCGTCTGCCATCGAAACGCCCGAGGTCGCCGCAACGAGCTTGTGGGCAACACGGCAAACGGCGCCCTTAGCAGGCATATCCGCCCACTCCGTTCCCAAAAACGTCGTGAGGTCCATGTTGACGCGAGCCGCCACGCGATGGAAGTCATCGGCATCCAAGCGCGCCAGGTCGAACACAATGAGGTCTAAAAACCAAGTTATCAGCTCGCCGGGACACAGGTCCAAAAGACCGTAGGCCGCCCAGTCCTCCAAGACCTCCTCGAGCATCCTCATGTGGGTGTCAAGCTTTTTGGCGCGAGCCTCGGCACTGTTGAACTCGTGCGTCGCCGATTCGCTCTCCATCACGTAGTGGTAGAACTTGTCCGGCATGACGACGGTCTTGCGGGCAAGCGCATAAGCCGCAAATTGGAAGACGACGTCCTCGCCCAAAGCCAAACCGGGGGCGAAGCGAATGCCTTCGCGATTGAGCAGCTCGCGCGAAAAAGCCGCACGACAGGCATAGGGCTGCGCATTCGAATGGAACAGCAGTTGGGGATCACGGGCGCCGAAGGTACCGGCTTTGGGGCTCATGAGTTGCTGGACGCGTTTGGGGGCAGCATCGGCAGGTTCACAGACGCCGCCAAAAACGGCGGCCTCGGCATCTGCAGACTCCATGGCATGCAGCACGCGCTCGACCGTCTGGGCATCGATGTAATCGTCGGCATCCACAAAAAAGACGGTCTCGCCCTCGGCGGCATCGATACCGGCATTTCGAGCACACGAGACGCCCGCGTTTTCCTGGTCAATCACCAGTACGCGATCGTCGGCCTGCGCGACCTGGCGCAACACGTTCAACGAATCATCAGTCGAACCGTCGTTGACACACACAACCTGAATCGAGCGCTCGGACTGGGCCAGCAGCGAATCGAGGCATCGCTGAATGGAGCGCGCAGAGTTGTAAACGGGGACGACAATGGTAGCTTTAGGGCACGAGGCCTCTCCCATGCCGACCTACCCCCTTAGCGATTCGATGAGGAAGGCGGCGACCACGCCTGGGCCTCCAACCGAGGCGTAATACTTAGCACGCCCCAAGGCACCATCCGTCGCAAAACTCGGATGTTCGTCAACCCAGCCCTCAGGGTCTTTGAGGATGGCAGCGAGATTCGCACGCTTCCACGGCTTAAGATCGTCCAGCGAAAACTCCCCGGCGTCCAAGGCCGCTTGGAACTCCTTGGCCATCTGCACCAGGAACTCCTTATAAAATTTGGGCGCCAAGCGCACATAGTTCCACATATACGAGTCGTACTTAATGAGCTGATTAAACTTGAGCATACGCGCGACGTCATCACTTGCGTGGTCGCGGGCATAATCCTCTCGAATCCAACGCTCAATCTCGGCATACTCGGTATTGACGCAAAAGACCTTAGCCGAAGAATTGACCGAGGAATTCTCGTTGTCCTGGCGATACGACAACACGGCATCATGCAGGTAAACAGCCTTATCGGCGCACGCGATCACCTTAAAGGCGAATGACGTGTCCTGAAAGGATGCCCCCGGAGTCGGCAGGAACGTAATGCCGTTGCGCTCAAGAAAATCGCGACGGTACACGGCCGACCAAATCGACGGCTTTTGCTTAAAGAACTGCGTCGTATCGCTTGGGTGCACCGGCTTGCCACAGTCCTGAGGTCTAAACATCTCGTGCAGCGAGCGGCGCTCCTCGGGCTTAGACCAGTAGAAATCAAAGTTCGCCTTCGCAAAGTCGGCATTATTGCTATCGGCGGCCGAGACAAGTTTTTCGAGTGCGTCGGGCGCCATAAAGTCATCGGACTCCAAGATGCCAACGTACTTGCCACGCGCCATCTCCAGACCGTGGTTCATCGAGTCGCCGTAGCCGCTGTTGGCCTTGTCGATCATCTTGACGCGCCTATCGCGCTCCATATACTCGCGGATAATCGCCGGCGAGTTGTCGGTCGACCCGTCGTTAATGCAGATGATCTCAATATCCTTGAGCGTCTGCGCCAGGGCGGAATCGAGGCACTCGCGCAGGTAGCGCTGAACATTGTAAATGGGAATAAGCAGCGACAGAACAGGGCTGCCAGAGGCGTTAGTAGACAAATGTGCTCCTTAGGAAATACCTGTCGTTTCATGGTATCAAAGGGTCAGCGCGCCAGCGGGCGTTTATATAATCTATGGAGCTCGCAGAGGAAAAACCGATACGAAAGGACGTCATGCAGCCCAAAGCCGCACGCAACATACCCATCGAAGCGCTGCGCTTAATCGCGGTCGCCGGCATCGCGGTATTCCACACGTTTCAGTGGACCTTCCAAGCGACCTGCGTCGGCTTGCCGGAATACGCGCCGCTTGTCGCCTTCCCCTATTCCGGCGTGCTCGGTTTTATTAACCTGCTGGGCTGCTGGGCCAACGAGGTCTTCTTTATGATCTCGGGCTATTTTCTCATCGCCTCAGCCGCGCGTGCTTGGGACGGTGGAACAACGTGGAAGTCGCAAATGCAACGGACGGCGCAGCGCCTTGGCAAGGTCGTTATGCCCACTTCGTTTTATTGCCTCGTGGCGCTCGCGTGGTCCACGGTCGTCTCCCCCATTCCCGATGTTACCCTCAACACGCACTACTGGTACACGCTAGGCCTTGAGTTTATCTGGGTCTATGCCGCCACGGTCTTCATGGCGCCATGGTTTGGACTGGCTAAAAGTCGACTCCCCCAGAAAACCCACACGACGACGGTCATCGCCGTTGGCATCCTCGCATTTGTTGTTAACGGGTATTTAGCCGCCATGAGTACGACAAGCGCCGGCGAGTTTTCTTGGCTCCAGAAGCTCATGAGCGCTGCCACGTACGTAATCGCGTTTTTGATCGGCGGTCTGCTCCGCGACGTTACCGATGTCATGAATTCGGACAGGGCGGGCGCCTTGGGCATGCGGTCACTCACAGCGGTTTTGGCGCTCGCCACCATCCTGGAAGGAGCACTCTCCTTCACCGGCAACCTCACGGCGATGGCAGTCCTCTCCTACAAATCGACCTCGTTGATCTCGTTTGCCCTCGCTGCAGCCTCCCTGCTCTTTGCGGCTACCCGACGCAGGGCCTTAGGCAATCCGCGGAATGCAGGTGTCATCGTCACCTTATCGACCGCCACGCTCGGTTTCTATGTGATGCAGTCGCTCACCAGTAGCCTGTGGCGTCCCGTCTTCAACACCCTGCTCGCAAACATACTGGTCAGCCAAAACAGCCCGGCAGCTATATGTATCATCACGGGTACCGTCATTAGCATCGTCTTTGCTCTGGCGCTCCTCATCATCGATGCAGCTAGAAGCCTTATCGTTCGCAAGCTCAAGCGGCAATAGACACGCTGCCGTCAGACGTCAAAGCCGCTACACCCGTGGCAGGTTCCTGCGTTTTATTCAAAGCTTGCCGTCAAGGTGCGGCGAGCCTTTACAATAGGACAGTCCCAAGGACGTATTCGATAGCTTCCGCGCAGCGCTCGCCCGCCGCGCGTGAAAGGATATATTGCCCCATGACTTCAACCCTTCCCGCCCCCATCGATAAGCTCGCCATCGTTGTCGTTACGTACAAGCGCCAGGAACTCCTGGCCAACTTGTTCGACTCCATGACCGAGCTCACGGCAACGCCCTGGCGCATCGTGATTGTCGATAACGAGAATTCGCGCGAGACCGAGGCCATGTGCACCGCATTCAACGAGCGTCTGGCCAACCTGTGGGGCATCGACACCGAGCAGCCCGACGCGCAGGGCGGCACCGACCGTGTCATCTACGCCCCGCAGCTCGAAAACGGCGGCGGTGCGGGCGGCTTCTCCGCTGGTACTAAATGCGCTTACGACCTGGGCGCCCAGTGGTTCTGGGTGATGGACGACGACGTGCTCGTCATCCCCGAAGGCATCGAGCGTCTTGCCAAGTGGACCGACCGCTACGATGTCATCCAGGGTTCGCGCCTGGACTTTGACGGCGGCGCCTTCTTTTGGCAGTACCAGCTCATCCTTTCGCTTGGTATCCCCAACCCCATCGCAAAGTGGGACCTGGGCCCCAAGGGCTACCGCACTATGAACCAACTGTGCTTTGAGGGCGGCATGTTCTCGCGCCGCGTGGTCGACAAGATTGGCCTGCCCGACGCGCGCTTCTTTATCTACGGCGACGATGCCTGCTACGGCTACGTGGCCAGCCAGCACTTCCCCGCCGCCGTGGTTGCCGACGTGGTGCTCAAGCGCGCCCGCGCCGTCTCCAACTGGGATATCGCCGGCAAACGACAGCTCAACTCCACGAGCGACACCAACCGCTACTACATCATGCGCAACCGAGGCTTCCTCGCTCGCTATATGCAGATCTACGGTGACTACCACCCCATGCTGTTCCGTCTGGGCAATGCCGCGACCTTCTGCAAGGAGTTCATTCGTCTGGCAGCAGTCGACAAATGCTTTAAGACCGGCATTCCGGCGCTGCGCCGCGGCATGAAGGACGCCCGCAAAATCGTCAAGGATCCCAACTGGAAGCCCATGCCGCCCCTGAAGGACGCCGAGTAGTAAAGGGCTTTCGCCCGCCGCTACAGTCGTTGACACACCACGGACACACGCTGACCGTCAAAGCCAAAGCCCCAACGCATGCGCCCGACGGCGGGGCGCGGCACGCGGATATCATCGATGCCGTCGCGCTCTATGTCGAGCAGCGCCTGCACGGCCAGCAATTCAAGGCCCAGCGCATCCACACCGGGGTCATACATCATGTTGATCGTTATCAGCGGACGTTCATCGAGCATGCCGAGCGTGTCGGCCACGTCAAACACCCGACCGGTGGGAATCACCTGGATATCCCAGCGATCCGAGACGCCACTTCGCTTGGAGCTGGGATTGCAATAGCCGGACAGTCCAAAGCAAAGCCCCTGCAGCGCCAGATGATAGGCTGTCGGCATATCTGATTTGTCCACATCGATGCCCAGATCGCCGATAGCACAGCTCAAAGCTTGCTTTACAGCGTCCTCGTCTCCTCGACACAGCCCGTCATGGAACGAGTCGATAACTCCAACGTCCTCAACGGCGCACTCAAACCATTCCAGAATTACAAGACGGAGCGCCTGACGCACTTCGTTGTTAGGCAGACGCAGGGAACGAAGGCACGCGCCGTTTTCCGAATGCCCCGTCATGTCCGTCGTAAGAAATCCAGACAGATACAGCGCTGTCCAGATATCTTCGGGCTTGGCGGCATCGGCCTCCTCGGCATGCACATGCACTGGCACCTCAATAAACCCATGCGCCTCAAGTAAATCGAACAATGCGGACAGGCGCATGAGATTCCAGTCGCCGACGCATGCGCTCAGACGGTCGGCGTAACCATACAGATCTGCCCGAACGGGCGCGACGCAACCGCGATGTGCGTAGTCCACCACGCGCTCCGGGCTCGAGCAATAAAAACCACCAAGCAGATAGCCCTCGAGCCACTCACGCGCGTCATCCAGACAGCCGTTGCGACCGATGCAATCCAACAGCACTTGGACTTCGTCGTCCGAAAAACCGAACCATCGATCACACCAACTCGACAACGCTGTCGCCGACCGATAGGAAACCCCACGTTGGGACAACGCAAACTCGGCATGACCGGGGCGTTCGCACATCAGACACGTCAATCGCAACGAGTCGCCGGCATCGGCAATGGTGTCGAACAACATTCGGCTGAGCGACTCTAGGGAATCCACGCTACCGTCGTCCTTAGCGTCCAAACGCTTTGGACATACCGCGTCGTAGTCGTCTATCAGAAGAACAACCTGCTCATCGAAAGCTGCCTGGAGCAGTTTAATAAGCACGCCAAGCGCCGCATCGATCTCCTTATCGCTGGCCACCCCACGCGCCGCCCTCTCGATAAGACGAACCTCACGTCTTGACAGATCAGGCGCGGCAAGCAGCGGCAGTAATCGGGCGCACTCGCGCACGACAGCCCCGCGAATTGCTGCCGCAGCACCAGCGCCATGCCTCGAAGCGGCAGCTGTAAAGTCGAGCATGATGACCGGATAACTCGCGTACTCATCACGATAGCGACCGCCGCCCGCCTGCCAAATCTGGGTACCAGCGAACAGGCTTCGATCCGGCAGCCGGCGATCAGGTCGTTCCAAATAGCACTTGAGCATCGATAAATTCATGCTCTTGCCAAAACCCTTGGGCCGACAGCAAAGCGCAACAGGTGCTTCACTGTCCAATATATCGGCAATAAACATAGTCTTATCGACGAGTAAACACCGATTGATTGCATCGGAAAAGTCGTGTGCATCAACCGGTAGAGCTGCGCTATCCGCATGATTGAGCAACCGTGCACCAAACGCATGAGTAAAACCACAATTCACCTGTTCAGACACCGTAAACTCTCCTTCTAACGCAGCACGATGCCCATTGTAGCGAGCGGGTAGAGCGCAACAATATCGACATGCAAACGTTTCGGGCAGCGGTAGCAACAGCCCCCCGAGGGGGCATAACAAATCGTTGCACAACAAAAAAAGGGGGGCCGATGCCGCCGCACCGGACCCCGTCCCAAACTCTTATAGAAAACGATCTGGAAGATTACTCCTCCAAGCCGTCCTCCCCAGAAGCCTTCTTCTGCTGATCGAGCTTATGCTTACCACTTACGATAGACGTAGCGCCCAGTGTGGCCAAGCTTGCACTGGCAAGGCTCGCCATCACAATCAGATCGCCCGTCTTGGGCATATTGCCGCCAGATGACTTGGCTGTGGTGGTCATCGTGGTCGTAGTGGTCACCGTTTTGGAGTCATTTTGCTCCTGAACCTGGTTGTCAGCACCGCTCTTGTCGTCGTCTTCGGACTGTTTCTTTTCGCCCTCGGTCTTGCTCTCGTCCTTCTTCTGACCGGACTTGTCGCCCTTCTCATCAGAGCTAGGACCCTTATCGGATTCAGCCTTCTCGGAAGCCTTGTCCTTTGAGTCGCCCTTTGCGGCCTCGGTCTTTTCCATAGAAACCTGATCAGAGTTGTCCTTGTTCTGAGTCGAGCCATTATTGACGCCAGCCATCAGCGAAGAGCCCAACGTAGAACCAAGCTGCACGGAGAAAGAAGGCTTCTTGTCCGGCGAAGCAACGGGAACGTCCGGCGCCTTATTCGAGTCATCCTTGGAAGCATCGGAACCAGGGGTTGCGTCAGAGCCGGAGCCGTTGTTAGAGCCGGTGCCAACGGACGAATCGCTCGAGCCGGTGGATGAGTTAGAGGTGCCAGCGCCGGTCGAACCAGAAGCGTCGCTGTCCGTATTGCCGGCAGAGCTTGAAGACGAATCGCCCGCAGCAGAGCCGTTCGAAACGGAGCCGTTCGAGGTAGAGCCGTTGTTGGTAGTGCCACCAGCAGAGCCATCACCGTCAGCACCGGTCGAGGGCGCATCCATCCTGTCATCGTTGGCATCGTCGCTCGAGTCGTCATTCGAATCAGGCGTCGGCGTGGGCTCGGGCTGCACGGGCGTCGCAGCGGCAGCGGCCTCGTCCTCGGCGATATAAACCAAGCAGTCCTTCAGCTCGTTGCGGTAGCGGTTCTTCCAGCCCTCATGATACTGGGGCTGGCTCGAATACTTGGTCGCCACGTTATTGACCACACTGTTGGAAAGCGCCGTCACAAACTCGCGATCAGTCATACTGTTAGAAAGGTTTGCCCAACGGAAGAAGTCCCTGCAACCACCGGTGCCGCACATGTTGGTGATGCTCCACACCATGCCCTTGACGCAATCGGCGCGGCCGGAGATGTCAATGCCAAGAGCGCTCTTAAGCCACGCCTCGGTCACCGCATAGTACGAGTTGTACGCATAGGCATCTTGAAGTGCTGAGAACTCAACAGGATCGGTGTTATAAGCGCCCTGGAAGGCCTCCTGCGCAATACGGCCCAACTCGGTGAGCTGGCCGTTCTCGTACATGGCATTGCTCATGTTGGAAATCTCGCTGCCGCGATCAATCGCATCCTTGAGCATGCTGTATTTTTCGGGGTTGTAGTTGTAGGCCTGCTTCATAAACGGAATGAGCGACCAACGACGGTCGAACTGGTAATAACCCAGCGCGTTATAACCGTCACCGTACGAAAAGCCCTGGTTATAGTTGCCGTGACTCTCATATTTGGTGAAGTACTTCATCTCGGGAGTCACGTTAACAAACGAAACGCCCTGGACCGACCTCAGCACGCCCGAAAAGGACTGCTGGGTATAGAGACCCTTATCGATATTGGTCGCATCCGAGGCAACGCCCGGCGTGGGCTCCTCGGCAGCGGCGGGTGCCGGCGCGGAAACGGCGCCAAACGAAAGCGCCAGCGTCAGGCCCGCGACAATCGCAGAATGCTTGGGCTGCATAAGATCCTCCCTGCATTGGTGTAGTTAAAGTGCAGTTTGCAAAGATAAAAATAAGTATTGCAGCTCGCCCGTTGTTGCACAACAACCCCTCGGTAAACGGCAACAACCCTCCGCGAAATCTTAAGGAATTAAACAAACTGGTCGTCGGGCGCCATCAGAAGCTCGCCGTATCGCTCCATCAGCCCGTCCCTCAACTGACAAAAAGCGGGAATATATACGTTCAAGATGCGCTGAATCAAATCTTGAGCGAGCTTGTTGTCATAGATATGGACGTTCGTATTGCGGTCTTTGAGCATATCTAGCCAGGCCGCCTCATCAATAAAGTCGTAGAATCGGTAGGACTCCTTCAAGATGGCACGAGGAGACCCCGACGCGGCAAGCGTGGCGCCCTCATACTCGAGCAGACGCTTAAGGAGCTTCCAGCTCAGTTCAAATTGAAGATTGAACTTATTAATCAAACCACTCTGAACAAAATCATTGTTGAGATCCTGATTGGGCGCATCCTCAAGATTCGCCAAGGCGCTGACAAAGTTCTCATATTTTTTCATACAGAATCACACCATCCCTGGCAATTTCATCGAGCAATTGACGCGATAAGGACTCGTCGAGATTGACGACATCTACATCTAAAAGAGTATCAAGACGCTCCTCGATCAAATATGACAACCGGCCGAAATCCCGGCAACCTGCTACGGCGATGTCAATATCGCTCTTAGGCAAGTTGTCACCTCGAGCGCGGGAACCAAACAGCACAACCTTCTCGGCGTCACATTCCCGAGCAAAAACTTCAATTTGCTTATACACCTTGTCGAGAGATGTCATTTGCAGCCCTACAGCTTAATGTCGAAGTTGATCTCGGGGACGGCAGCAAGGTCGGCCAACGACACGCCATCGACGTACTTTTCGATCACGTCGTCCAGACCGCGCCAGAATTTGACGGTCGAGCAAAGATCGCTGCGGGCGCAGCTGTTGTCGATGCCATCGCACGCCACCGGAGCCGTGCTGCCCTCGACGGCGCGCAGGATGTCGCCAGCACGCACCTCGGAGGGATCCTTGGCCATCATGTAGCCGCCGCCCTTGCCGCGCACGCTCTTAAGCAGGCCCGCCTTCATAAGCGGACGAACCAGCTGCTCCAAATACTTTTGCGAGATATGTTCGCGGTCGGCGACCTCGCGCAGGGCAATCTTGCCCTCGGCGTCGCCCAGCGCCGCGATATAGATCATCAGCCGGAGGGCATAGCGGCCCTTGGAAGAAATGAGCATACCTACCCTCCCATTGCATCTGGGACAACATAACCAAGTTTGTTTGTCCCAAATCTTAAGTAAGTGGGACAAACACAACAGGTTATTTTGTCCCAGAATTTGAAAAGTCGAGTGGATTAGTCGGGTTTTCCCTTGACTAACGCCGAACCCATAGTAACTTTATTCCGAGAAGATTCCTAGGGTTTAGCACACCTATGAGTACACCATATACAGAGAGGGACAGCATGAGCGCAAATCCGCTGCTTTCCATCGAAGGTCTGACCGCCTCCGTGGACGAGAAGACCATCCTCCACAACGTCAACCTCAACGTCGCCGCCGGCGAGACCCACGTGCTGATGGGCCCCAACGGCGCCGGCAAGTCCACCCTCGGCCACCTGGTCATGGGCGACCCCGTTTACACGGTCAACGACGGCCGCATCGTCTTTGACGGCCAGGACATCACCGGGCTCACCACCGACAAGCGCTCGCGCGCCGGCCTGTTCCTGAGCTTCCAGGCCCCGGTCGAGATCCCCGGCGTGCCACTGTCGAGCTTTTTGCGCGCCAGTATCGCCGGCCGCCCCGGCCTGGAGATGAAGGGCAAGGAATTCCGTCGTCGCGTCAAGGAGCTCGCGGCCGAGCTCAACATGGATACCGCCTACCTCAACCGCGAGCTGGGCGTGGGCTTCTCGGGCGGCGAGAAGAAGAAGGTCGAGATGCTCCAGCTCCTGTTGCTGCAGCCCAAGCTCGCCATCCTCGACGAGACCGACTCGGGCCTGGACGTCGACGCGCTTTCCACCGTCAGCCACGGCATGGACGCCTACCGCAAGAGCTGCGACGGCTCCATGCTCATCATCACGCACAACACGCGCATCCTGGAGCACTTGGATGTCGACCGCGTCCACGTTATGGTCAAGGGCCACATCGTGCGCGAGGACGATGCCTCGCTGATCCCCTGGATCGACAAGAACGGCTTTGAGACCTTCGAGCGCGAGGCCGCCGAGCAGCGCGCCCAGGCCGAGGCCGCCGCTGCCGAGCAGCAGGCGTAAAGGGGCGACGCAATGACCAAGAACCGCACCGAGGTCGCGGACATCGACCGCAGCCTCTACGACTTCACCTACGGCGAGGAGGGATTCGAGCGCCTCGACGCCGGCATCACGCCCGACATCGTGCGCGAGATCAGCGCCAAGAAGGACGAGCCACAGTGGATGCTCGATCTGCGCTTAAAGTCCCTCGAGATCTTCAATCGTTTTCCCGACCCGACGTGGGGCCCCTCCATCGAGGGCCTGGACATGGACAACATCGTCACCTACGTCAAGCCCAACACCGACCAAAAGCACGACTGGGAGTCGGTGCCCGACGACATCAAGAACACCTTTGAGCGCCTGGGCATCCCCGAGGCCGAGCGCAGCTACCTGGCGGGCGTCGGCGCGCAGTACGACTCCGAGCTGGTCTACCACAACATGCAGGACACCGCGTCCAAGATGGGTATCGTCTATTCCGGCATCGAGGAGGCCCTGCACGACCCGCAGTGGGAGCCGCTCATCCACGAGAAGTTTATGACGCTCATCCCGCCCACCGACCACAAGTTTGCGGCCCTGCACGGCGCCGTATGGTCGGGCGGCTCGTTTGTCTACGTGCCCAAGGGCACCAAGTTGGACTTCCCGCTGCAGAGCTACTTCCGCCTTAACGCCAAGGGCGCCGGCCAGTTTGAGCACACGCTCATCATCGTCGAGGACGACGCCGACCTGCACTTCATCGAGGGTTGCTCCGCGCCCAAGTACAACGTTGCCAACCTCCACGCCGGCGCCGTCGAGCTCTTTGTGGGCAAGCGTGCGCACCTGCGCTACTCGACCATCGAGAACTGGTCCAAAAACATGTACAACCTCAACACCAAGCGTGCGCGCGTGGACGAGGATGGCGACATAGAGTGGATCAGTGGCTCCTTCGGCAGCCACGTGGGCTACCTCTACCCCATGAGTGTGCTCAACGGCCGCCGCGCCCGGTCGAGCTTTACCGGCATCACCTTTGCCGGCGCCGGGCAGAACCTCGATACCGGCTGTAAGGTCGTGCTCAACGCCCCCGAGACCTCGGCAACCGTCGAGACCAAGGGCATCTCCAAGAGCGGCGGCATTCAGACCTTCCGCAGCTCCATCGTGGCCACGCCCAAGGCCGAGGGTTCCAAGGCAACCGTGAGCTGCCAGTCGCTCATGCTCGACGACCAGAGCCGCTCCGACACTATCCCCGCCATGGACATCCGCGCCAAGAACGTCGACATCGGCCACGAGGCCACCATCGGCCGCATCGGCGACGACAAGGTGTTCTACCTGATGAGCCGCGGCATCTCGGAGGAAGAGGCCCGCACCATGATCGTCAACGGCTTTGCCAACCCGGTCTCCAAGGAGCTGCCGCTGGAGTACGCCGTCGAGATGAACAACCTGATCAAGCTCGAGATGGAAGGAGCGATCGGATAATGAAACAGGAAACCAACACCGCTGCTACCACCCTTGAGCAGGTCAACGCGATGCCGGCTGCCACTTGGGGCTGGCTCAAGATGAACCAGACCAAGCTCGAGCTCTCTGACGAGCTTGCCGCCGCTCCCGCGGAGGCCGTTGAGGTCGAAGGCTTGGGCGAGCAGTTTATTGGCGTGACAGACGCGTTCGACGCCGCCATGGACGCCATGGCCGAGCGCTTCCCCGAGCGCCGCTCCTCCGCCCCCGGTGATGCCGCCGACCGCGCCCGCATCACGCCCGAGACCGAGCTCGACGTGCCCGCCACCTCCGTCTACCAGGCCGGCGCCATCAAGCTCGAGGAGGAGCTCTCCCCTGCTGAAGCCTTCGAAACCGGCATGGGCGAGGCTGCCTACGCCTACTTGGCCGAGCACGCTACCAAGCGCATCGTCATCGATGTGCCCGCATACCAGCACGCCACGGTTACCGTGCGTGTGAGCGGTGTCGATGCCGCCGCGGCCATCGCCGCCATCGACGTCGTCGCTCGCCCGCAGGCAACGCTCGACCTGCATATTGCCCTAGACTCTCCTGTTACCGGCGAGGGTGTCGTGGGCTCCGTGCTACGCGTGTGCGCCCACGAGTACGCCACCGTCAACGTGACCTGCACGCAGACACTCGACGACAGCTGGATCGCACTCGACGACACCGGCCTGTTCCTGGACGAGGGCGCGCGCGTCAACGTGCAGCGCACCGTCCTGGGTGCCGGCGCCAGCGCCACCGGCCTTGCCGGCGACCTGCTGGGCGACACCGCCAAGGTGACCATCGATACCGATTACCTGGGCGCCCGCGAGCAGGTGCGCGACTTTAACTACGAGCTGCGCCACCGCGGTCGCAAGACCGAGTGCGAGATCGACGCCAACGGCGTGCTGACCGGCACGTCCAAGAAGGTCTACCGTGGCACCATCGACCTCGTGCACGGCTGCAAGGGTGCAACCGGCACCGAACGCGAGACGGTGCTTTTGGCCAACAAGGGCGTCGACAACAAGACCGTTCCCGTCATTCTCTGTGACGAGGACGACGTCGCCGGCAACCACGGCGCCACCATCGGTCACGTCCGCGACGAGCAGCTGTTCTACCTCGCCTGCCGTGGCCTTGACCAAAACGCCGCCGAGGACCTGTTCATCCGCGCCAAGCTGGAGGACGCCGCGCTTTCCGCCACCGACGAGCGCACCCGCGCCGCCGTCGTCCGCCTAGGCAACAACCTGATCGACAACTTTGAAGAGGAGCTCGCATGATCGACACCGAGCACGTTAAATGCGATACCTGTACTGCCCCCGAGCCCATGGAGCTCGACGCCAGCGACGAGGCTTCGCGCGGCTGGCCCACCGTGGACATCGAGACCAACCCCTACAAGGGCCAGTTCCCGCTGTTCCAGCAGCACCCCGAGATCGCCTTCCTCGATAGTGCCGCCACCGCGCAGCGCCCTGCCTGTGTGCTCGACGCCGAACGCGACTTCTACCAGCGCATGAACGCCAACCCCCTGCGCGGCCTGTACTCGCTGTCCGTCGAGGCCACCGACGCCATCGCGAAGGTCCGCCAGCAGATCGCTGACCTCATCGGCGCCTCACAGGCCAACGAGGTCGTCTTCACCCGCAACACGAGCGAGTCGCTCAACCTGGTCGCTAAGAGCTTTGCGCCCACAGTGCTCGAACCGGGCGACGAGGTCGTCATCACCATTATGGAGCACCACTCCAACCTGATTCCGTGGCAGCAGGTCTGCCGCGAGACCGGCGCCAAGCTCGTCTACCTCTACCCCACCAAGACCGGCCAGCTCACCACCGAGGAGGTTCTTGCCAAGGTGGGTCCCAAGACCAAGATCCTAGCCGTGGGACAGGTCTCCAACGTGCTGGGCGTCGAGAACCCGGTCAAGAACCTCGGCAAACTCGTGCACAAGTACGGCGGCTACCTGGTCGTCGACGGCGCGCAGTCGCTGCCGCACATGCCGGTCGATGTGGCCGACCTGGGCGCCGACTTCTTTGCCTTTAGTGCGCACAAGGCCATGGGCCCCATGGGCATCGGCGTGCTGTGGGGCAAGATGGACCTGCTCAACGCCATGCCGCCCATGCTTACCGGCGGCGAGATGATCGATTCGGTCACCGAGCAGAACGCTGTCTGGGCTCCCGTCCCCGAGAAGTTCGAGGCCGGCACGCAGGACGCCGCCGGCATCTTCGCCACGGGCGCCGCACTCGATTACCTGGTCAACACGGTGGGTTACGAGAACATCCAGGCCCGCGAGCAGGCACTCGTCCACTATCTGATGGGCGAACTCATGCAGCTCGACTTTGTCCAGATCATCGGCTCCATCTATTGGGACAACCACCACGGCGTCGTGAGCTTTAACGTCCGCGGCATCCACCCACACGACGTCGCGAGCATCATGGACATGGACGGCGTCTGTATCCGCGCCGGCCACCACTGCGCGCAGCCGCTGCTCACCTGGCTGGGCGTCGAGAACCTTGCCTGCTGCCGCGCCAGCGTGGCCTTCTACAACGACAAGGCCGACATCGACAAATTCATCGCCGGCCTGCATCACGTTTGGAGCACGTTCAATGGGTAATCTGTACACCTCCACCACATTTATGGAGCACAACTCGCACCCCGACTACAAGTACGAGATGGACGCCCCCACGCACGAGCACGACGGCATCAACCCCAGCTGCGGAGACGAGCTCACCTTGCAGCTACGCGTCGAGAACAACGTGATCGAGGAGGCCTCCTTTACCGGCCACGGTTGCGCCATCAGCCAGGCCAGTGCCGACATCATGGCCGACCTCATCACCGGCGAGACCGTCGAGGAAGCTCGCCGCCTGGCAGAGCTCTTCCTCGCCATGATCCGCGGCGAGCAGCTCTCCGAGGAGGACCTGGAAGACCTGGACGAAGCCGCCCAGCTCCAAGACATCTCGCACATGCCCGCCCGCGTCAAATGCGCCGAGCTCGCCTGGCGCACCCTCGACGGCATGCTCACGGGACAAAATAATCAGTAGTATTTGTCCCAAATCTTAAGAATTTTGTTGGCCGAATCGCTTGACAAGAGTGGTTCGGCCATTTTCTATTCCGAGCCCTCAGCCTGAGCATTCACCCGCGCATAAGCGCGCACGATACGAGAGACGGTACTCTTGCTGATTCCCGTATACCGTTCGATCTCGCGCACCGTGTAGCCGACATTGTGCAGGGCGAAAATGATTCCATCTCGCCGCGAGGGCGCTACGGTCTTGAGTTCGTTGAGCGGCACGCCCAGGCGCTTCGCCATCTTGTCGGCAAACGCACGCCGCTCCCACTCTGTCTCATCCATATCGTGAATCACCGGATCGGAACCATCGGGCATCGACAGAGAATAATCCAGAAACCCCTTGGCAGACTCAAAGAGCTCAAGCACACAAGAAGGGTCCGAAAATCCCCTCGTCGTATCGTTGTCATACGCTCTCAGATACTCGGCAAAGCTGCTCCAGGGATAACGCTCGATCAGGGCGATACCCGCCTCCTGCGGATTAGCGTGAACATAGCGAATGGCGGCCATTAGATAACGGTCGGTATCGAGCGAGCGCCGGTCAAAACGGTTCTGGAACAGATGACCCGTGCGCCCCGTGCGTTTATTGAACCGCCGCGCGTACGTCAAAAGCAGCCGGTGCATCGCCGCGCTCATCGCGTCCTCGTAATCTGCCAGCACCAGATGCACGTGATTGCCCATAAGACACCAAGCGATAACCGTGACGCCTGCCTCCCGGCAGCAGTCGCGCATCAACTCCAAAAACTCCCACCGGTCTTCATCGCCCTCAAAGATGAGCTGCTTGCCCGTACCGCGGGCACAGACATGGTAAAAGCCGGTAACCGTTCTCCAAACGCGCTGCATGGCGCTCCCTTCGCCGGGATCTGCTTGCCATCCAATACAGCACGATTGAAGCGTGCCATCAAAACATCCACGCAAAACAATAGACTCGCGCGGCCAAAGGCAGTAAATAGGCGGCGAACGGCACCGTTGCAACAGGTCAGCCCCTGCAACGCTTACAAGAGCTGACCAAAAGCTTGCCCAAGACGAACCCCCTCTACGGAAGTTCGCGACCACAGAACATAGAGTTAAACCGTTTCAATTTAAACTTCCGGACTTCTCGCTACGAAAACTGAGCCGTTCGCCGAATATTCCGTGCATTTCGCGGTATTATAGGGGCTGCATGTCATGTCCCTTTCGAAGGGTCGCCCGGCAATCGCCAGCCACGACCCCCAGACGGGACGCCAACACGATAGAGAGGAGAGACATGCAGTACTCACAGGAAGTGGAGAACATGTGCCCCGTTGCCAAGGGTGCATACCACGGCCCCGCACCCATCCCCGAGGAGGGCAAGTGGGTCCAGGCTAAGGAGATTTCCGACATCTCCGGTCTTACGCACGGTGTGGGTTGGTGCGCACCTCAGCAGGGCGCCTGCAAGCTCACGCTGAACGTCAAGGACGGCATCATCGAGGAGGCCCTCGTTGAGACCATCGGCTGCTCGGGCATGACCCACTCTGCCGCCATGGCTTCCGAGATCCTTCCCGGTAAGACCATCCTCGAGGCCCTCAACACCGACCTCGTCTGCGACGCCATCAACGTTGCTATGCGCGAGATCTTCCTGCAGATCGTTTACGGCCGCAGCCAGACCGCGTTCTCCGAGGGCGGCCTGCCCGTGGGCGCCTCCCTCGACGACCTCGGCAAGGGCCTTCGCTCTCAGGTCGGCACCATGTTCGGCACCAAGGCCAAGGGTGCTCGTTACCTCGAGCTCGCTCAGGGCTACGTCACCCGCATGGCTCTCAACGACAAGAACGAGATCATCGCTTTCGAGTTCCTGAACCTCGGCAAGTTCACCGACGCCGTCAAGGCCGGCAAGACCCCCGAGGAGGCCATCGCTGGCGCAATGGGCCACTATGGTCAGTGGGAGAACGCTGCCAAGTACATCGACCCGCGCACCGACGAGGAGACTCACTCCGTCGCCAGCGTGTTCCCGGTTCACGAGTAGAAAGGGAGGGAAATAACTATGACTGTTACGTTCGAAGGTTACGAGCGCCGCGCTGACAAGATCAACAAGTGCCTCGCCGACAACGGCATCGCCTCCCTCGAGGAAGCTCTGCAGATCTGCACCGACAAGGGCTTCAACCCGCGTGAGATCGTCAACAACACCCAGTCCATCGCCTTCCAGAACGCCGAGTGGGCCTACACCCTCGGTTGCGCTCTCGCTGTCAAGCGTGGCGCCAAGTCCGCTTCTGAGGCTGCCGCCATCATCGGCGAGGGCATCCAGGCCTTCACCGTTCCCGGCTCCGTCGCTGAGGACCGCAAGGTCGGTCTGGGCCACGGCAACTTGGGCGCTATGCTACTCTCCGACGACACCGAGTGCTTCGCCTTCCTGGCCGGCCACGAGTCCTTCGCTGCCGCTGAGGGCGCTATCGGTCTGGCTCTGAACGCCAACAAGGCTCGTAAGAAGCCGCTGCGCGTTATCCTGAACGGTCTGGGCAAGGACGCTGCTCAGATCATCGCCCGCATCAACGGCTTCACCTATGTGAAGACCCAGTTCGACTACTACACGGGCGAGCTCAAGGTCGTCGAGACCATCCCCTACTCCGATGGTCCCCGCGCTGCCGTTAACTGCTACGGCTCCGACGACGTCCGCGAGGGCGTTGCCATCATGTGGCACGAGAACGTCGACATCTCGATCACCGGTAACTCCACCAACCCCACGCGCTTCCAGCACCCCGTCGCTGGCACCTACAAGAAGGAGCGCATCGAGGCTGGCAAGAAGTACTTCTCCGTCGCTTCTGGTGGCGGCACTGGCCGTACCCTGCACCCGGACAACATGGGCGCCGGCCCTGCCTCTTACGGCATGACCGACACCATGGGCCGCATGCACTCCGACGCCCAGTTCGCCGGTTCTTCCTCCGTGCCTGCGCACGTCGACATGATGGGTCTCATCGGCATGGGCAATAACCCCATGGTCGGTGCCACCGTCGCCTGCGCTGTCGCCGTCGAGGAGGCCCTCAAGGCCTAGTCGCGCCCGCGCGATGCTCACATAGTTGAGCTTTGGAGCCGCTACCTTTCGGGGTAGCGGCTCTTTTTGTTTACGCTGTCGCAGGGCAGCTAATGCCGATATATCAGTTGGGGCGAAATACGAGATGTGATGAGACGGAGCGTCAGAACGTCCATGACGCCCACCTGCCATATTTGCCCTTTACCGATTTGCCGAGTCTTTGCGGCCCCATTGCCGATCACCCATGCGACAATGCGCCGGACGAGAAAGGAATCCGATGGAATCGACTGATGTACTGGTAATTGGATCTGGCATTGCGGGCCTTTGCGCCGCCATCGAAGCGGCACGCACGGGCGCAACCGTCGCTGTGGCAAGCGCCGGCAAGACTATGAGTGGATCGAGCTTCTTCCCCGGAACCTGGGGCCTGGGGCTTATCGGACCCGTTAACGAAGACGACGAACAAGACCTCATCGATACCATCCAGACCGTTGGTGGCGGCGTCGCCGACCCCGAGCTTGTCCAGACGTTTGTCCACGGCATTCCCCAGGCAATTGAATGGCTCGAGCAAGACCTGGGCGTTGAGCTCCAGCGTCCGCAAAGCGCTGAGAGCGCTCAGCAAAAGCAGTTTATTCCCTGCTTTGACCACAAGACGCGCATGTGGCGCGGCCTCACCCGCAAGCCCCTTGAGGACGCATGTATGGCCCAGATCGAGTCGCTCGGCATTCGCCTGCTCCCCCGCCATGAGCTTATCGATCTTGTTGAGAACACGAACGGCAGAATCACCGGAACCTTGCTCTACGACCTTACCGAAAATCGAATCGTGCCCTTTGCTGCCAAGGCCACGATCATCGCAGCCGGTGGCACAGGCGGCCTGTTCGAGCGCAGCCTTACGTCGGCTGATGTGCTCAGCTCCTCGCAGGCCATCGCACTGGCGCACGGCGCATCGCTTACTAATATAGAATTCATGCAGATGATGCCCGGCTTCATCGAGCCCAAGCGCAACCTGGTCTTCAACGAGAAAACCTGGCGCTACGTACATGTAGACCAGCCGGTCGATATTGCCGACGGCAAGCTAAACGATCTGCTTGAGCAGCGCTCTGGATATGGTCCTTTCACCTCGCGCTTGGCCTCCCGCGCCATCGACCTCGTCATAGATCAGGCAGGTGCAGAGGGCCTGGCGCTCCACTACGACTTCCCCCGCGAGGACATCCCCGAGTTTGTGCAGACCTTTGCCACCTGGCTGCAAGACGAGCACGGCATCGCGCCGACCGACGAGATGCGCGTGGCGATGTATGCCCACGCCGCCAACGGCGGTATCAAAATCGACAAGACCGCGTACGCAGGCGTTGAGGGCCTCTACGCCTGCGGTGAGGCAACAGGCGGCATGCACGGCGCCGACCGCATCGGCGGCTTGTCGAGTGCCAATGGCATCGTGTTCGGGCGCATTGCGGGCGCATCGGCAGCCCAAGCAGCGCTGGACGCTCCTGAGGCGGCCGCACCGATGGATATCGCCCTCCCCCAGCATGGCATAGCTACAGCAGACGCCGAGCGCCTGACCCGCTGCCTCAAACGCACAATGAGTACCTACTGCATGATCAACAGGACCGAAGCGGGTCTATCCAAGGCCCTGCAACAGCTTGAAAGCCTGCAAGACGACGCAACGGCGCTGAGCAAGCCACACGCCAATGACAGCGAAATCGCAGCCCTCGCCCGCCTGCAATCGCAGATTCAACTAGCACAGGAAATGGTCAAAGCCATGCGCAAGCGAACCGAAAGTCTCGGATCGCACTATCGAGCGAATTAAACTGGACACCTATCTAAAGCAAAACACAACTAATCGATATCTATGGGCCCCGTGAACTCGAAGTGGCACGGGGCCCATTCGTGTCCGCACGGCAGCGTATCCTAATTCTGAATACAGAGCGGGCAAAGCCCGCATAGACAATAGGCCAGCGAGGAGGAGATATGGACAGTAGAGATATCGAGAAGTGGCGTGTCAAACTTGATAGCTACGCCAATGTGGAAGACGGCGTTGAGTATTGGCTCGCACGCGATTTAATGGAACCCATGGGGTACACTCGATGGGAGAACTTTGCCGAAGTTGTTAAGAGGGCAAAAGTCTCGTGCGAAACAAACAAAACTCCAGTTGATTCCCATTTTCGTGACACCACGAAAATGGTAACTGCCGGTGTCGCCGCTCGCGCGGTTAAAGACTACAAACTTACGCGCTATGCATGCTATTTAATCGCCCAGAACGGAGATTCAAACAAGCAAGAAATCGCGCTCGCACAGGCGTACTTCGCCGTGCAGACGCGCCGGTTTTACTGATCCCCAGGGTAGACTCGATCTGTGAAAGTGGCTGTGCCCTTTCGGGTTCGACCCCATGCGAGGTCAACAAAAAAGCGACCAGCCTAAGCCAGTCGCTTTAACATACTTTGGGTGGGCCGTCAGGGGGTCGAACCCTGGACCTTGGGATTAAGAGTCCCCTGCTCTACCAACTGAGCTAACGACCCGATATCAACACGAAGCAAGAACTGGGGTGGGTAAAGGGACTCGAACCCTCGACCTACGGGACCACAACCCGTCGCTCTAGCCAACTGAGCTACACCCACCGTGTCCTGTGCGCTTCGCGCTCGACTATTATTGCAAGGAACGCCACGCGATGCAAGCCCCAATTTTCAAGAATTTTGAAAAGAGTTTTTCGAGACCATTTCGAGCAATTCCCACCGGTTTCATAGGAGTAAACTTGCCCCACTGCAAATGCTCGAAAGGACAAGCATGAAAGAACTCTCCAACCGTACGGCAACGTTTACCGATTCGGTCATCCGCCGCATGACGCGCATCTCCAATAAGTATGGCGCCGTCAACCTGTCGCAGGGCTTCCCCGACTTCGATCCCCCGGCGCAGCTGCTCAACAGCCTGAGCGCCATCGCCAGCGACCCCAAGCCGCTCTATCACCAGTACTCCATCACCTGGGGCTCCCAGGCCATGCGTGAGGCGCTTGCCGCCAAGCAGGAGCACTTTATGGGCATGCCGATCAACCCCAACGAGAACATCGTGGTCACCTGCGGCTCCACCGAGGCCATGATGGCCGCCATGATGACGGTCACAAACCCCGGCGACAAGGTCGTCATCTTCTCGCCATTCTACGAGAACTACGGCGCCGACACGATCCTCTCGGGTGCCGAGCCCATCTACGTGCCGCTTAACCCACCTGCGTTCGACTTTGACCGCGAGACACTCGAGGCGGCCTTCCGCGACAACGATCCCAAGGCCATCGTCCTGTGCAACCCTTCCAACCCCTGCGGCAAGGTCTTTACGCGCGAGGAGCTCACCTTAATCGCCGACCTCTGCAAACAGTACGACGCCTACTGCATTACCGACGAGGTATACGAGCACATCATCTACGCGCCCCACGAGCACGTCTATATGGCCACGCTGCCCGGCATGTTCGATCGAACCATCAGCTGCAGTTCGCTGTCTAAGACGTACTCCATCACCGGCTGGCGTCTGGGCTACACCATCGCCCCGGCCCAGATCACCGAGCGCATTAAAAAGGTCCACGACTTCCTCACCGTGGGTGCTGCCGCTCCCCTGCAGGAAGCTGTCGTCACCGCCCTCAAATTCGACGACAGCTATTACCAGGAGGTCCTCGACCTCTACACCGCCAAGCGCGACCTATTCTGTCAGGGGCTCGATAGCATCGGTCTTGAGCACAACGTGCCGCAGGGCGCCTACTACGTGATGATGGATATCTCGGAGTTTGGCTATGACAGCGACCTCGACTTCTGCGAGGACCTGGCCTCCAAGGTGGGCGTGGGCGCTGTTCCCGGATCGAGCTTCTTCCGCGAGCCCGTCAACCATCTGATTCGTTTCCACTTTGCCAAGCGAGACGAGACGCTCAACGCTGCGCTTGAGAACCTCAAGTCGCTACGTGATAAAATCAACCCGCGCGGGTAAGGACGGTCAGTAACTAAAGGCACTAAAGAAACCTCGTGAACCCGTTGGGCCATGAGGTTTCTTTTTATAGCGACCTCATTTATTTTTTAGAGCGCTATACTTTAGTCACGGAGCAACTCGTCCAGAGAGGAATACTATGGCAGAGCAGCAGCTTATCGGAGCGCTCGAGGCCGGCGGCACCAAGATGGTCTGCGCCACGGGCTATGCAGACGGCACGGTCCTGGAACGCGAGCAGATTGCGACCACGACCCCGCAGGAGACCGTTGAGGCCGTCAACGCATGGTTTGCCGACAAGGACATCGCCGCGCTGGGCATCGGCGCCTTTGGCCCCACCGCAGTCAACCCTGCCTCGTCCCAATACGGCAAGATCCTGGAGACGCCCAAAACGGCATGGCGCTACTTTGACCTGCTGGGCACCATCCAAAACGAGCTCAATATTCCCTGCGGCTACGACACCGACGTCAACGTCGCCTGCCTGGGCGAGGTCACCTTTGGTTGCGCCCAGGGCCTCACTGACGTGGTGTATCTGACCATCGGTACCGGCGTGGGCGCCGGCGTGCTCTCGGGCGGTAAGCTCGTGCACGGCATGATGCATCCCGAGGCCGGCCACATCCTGGTCACGCGCGACCCGCGCGACACCATCGGCGAGCACAGCGGCTGCCCCTTCCACGACAACTGCCTCGAGGGCCTCATCGCCGGTCCCGGCGTCAAAAAGCGCTGGGGTGGCAAGAGCGCCGGAGAGATGGCCGATGACCCGGAGGCCATGGACCTGCTCGCCGGCTATCTGGCGCAGGCGCTCATGACCTACATCCTGTGCTACGCACCGCAAAAGATCGTCATCGGTGGCGGCGTGGCCGACCACACCCCCATCGTGCCGCTCGCGCGCAAGAAGTGCGCCGAGATGCTCAACGGCTACATCGTCACGCCCGAGATGGCCGACATTGATAGCTATATCGTCAACAACAGCCTCGAGGGCAAACAGGGCATTATGGGCTGCTTGGCCCTGGGCGCTCAGGCGCTTCAGTAGCAGACGCACCCACAGGGCGTGGCGCGCCCGGCAAATCCGACCTACGGAACGACGCCGCCACGCCTCATATAAGCCCTCAAATAAAAAAGGCCGCCTAGGACCAAACAATACGTCCTAGGCGGCTTTTTTGGCGCGCATCAGCGGCCGTAAGAGATATCGGAGCACAACGCCCGTTGCCGCACCACAGCAGTCGATCATCACATCGGTGATCATGCCGGCGCGTCCCGGCACAAAGAGCTGAATCGTCTCGTCGATCGAGGGAATCAGCAGCAGGAACACCGCCGTGGGCAGCAGCACGTCAAAGGTGCGCCGGCCCTCAAAATCAAAGGCGTGCGTTGCCAAGATACCGAGCACCATATACTCGGTAAAATGCGCGCACTTGCGAACAACAAAATTGGTCACCCATGCATATGGAAGTCCCACGCCGTGCAGGAAACCGCGGATAGCTTCCATGACTGTTAGGCTCAGCGAGCCCGACCCCGAGCCGGGAACCAGCGAATTGCCCCAGATCAAGAGCGCCATCAGGCAGGTCACGACCGCCCATTTTCGATTGATCTTAACCATGCAGAAGTTATGCCTCCGCGCGGAGCGGCGCGAAGCTGGCGGTACCGCCCTCGATAACGCTCAGATAGGCACGGCCCGTACGCTTGGCGGTAGAGGACTGCAGGCGCTCAATCTCTTCCTCGAGGATCTGATTGACGCGCTCGTGACGACGATTTTCCATAATGCCGGCGGCAATAGCCTCGGCTCGCTCGATGCTCTCACGCGAGATGCGGGCAGTATCCTCGGGGAACACAGCGCTGTGACGGCCAACATAGGCGGGGGCAGCAGGCTGAGGGGCAGTGACGGGAGCGGGGGCTGCAACAGGAGCAGGCTCGTCGATCTCATCCAGAATCGCGGTGGCGGCGGCCCACATGTCCTCGTGGCCTGAGTAATCGGCCATGGGGACATCAACCTCGAGCGAAGCGTCCGGAAGGTCGCCGGTGTCGATGCGATCTTGGGCATCAATCGATGCGGTGATGGCTGCAGGCTCATCGAGGTCATCGAGATCGATGTCCGCGACACCGGAGATGATAGGCATGCTGGCGAGGTTTGCGTTGTACGGCGCAGCCTCAGCCGCCTGCTGCTGGGCAGGAGCGCCCCAAAGCGAGCTTTCGGCGGCGCGGCGGGCGGCAACGGCCTCCTCGTCCGCGGTCATGGCTTCATCAACGTACGAATTATCGGCAGAAGCGTTCGCGTCCGCCGAGGTAGCGCTGTAGGCGTTATTGGCTGCCGCGTTGGCGACGAGTGCCACGAAAGCCGCCGTGCTGCCCGCAGGGGCGGCCTGGGAGCCAGACACGGCGCGTGCCGCGGCGGCGATGTCGTCGCGATTGAAGGAACCGGACTGCCCGCCGTTGGTGAGCTCGTCGATGGCGACTTGATAGACGTCGCGCGAGTGTGCAGGGTCGCAGCTCACCGGCGAATCGTCGTCGAGCATGCTGTCGATCATAGACCAAGCCTCGTCCTCGTCCATAGCATCTGCGGCTCGAGCGATGGTAGGGACACCATCGTCGGCATGACGGCGCTGGAACGCACCAGTCAGGCCGGAAAGGAATGCCGAGGTAGACTGCTCCGACTGAGCCTGAGAAGCAGAAGTCGCAGCGTAAGGAGTCGCATCCTGCTGCTGAGCTGGAATCGAGGCGGTCTTGAACTCGCTTTGATGCTGATTGAGATTGGCGGCACCGCCCATGGCATCGGGCTGGAACAGACGCTCTTCACGCTGCGCACGATACTCGGAGATACCCAGCGAGGCGGCATAGATGCCCACGCCCGCCACCGCGCCCACGGCGAAGGGAACCGCACCCGCCACGACCGTCTCGTTCACCGACGAAAACGGCAGCGTCGCGGCATACATAACCACGGGAGCGGCAAGGCCGATCCCGCACGAAAGTCCGGCAAGGACTGCTCGTTGTGTTGCATCAGAAGAAGCCATGAGCTCTCCCCATCTTCCAGCACCCAAATCGCATCATTCAGTTGGCTGCGCGAGAGAAGATGAAGCGGGGCTATGCCCCAAAGCAACGGTATATGGTTCGTTTCATCTGCGTTTTCCGTCGCGAAGCTTAAAAGCTATTATGCGAAACCGCCCTGTCGATTGCAAGCGACGATGTCGGATTGAAACGGGAAACCTGCTGCTCGTCGGTCTTACGGTCAAAAATAAGCGCGGAGCGGCGCTATGGAAAAGGGCCGAGGCTCAAAGCCCCGACCCTTTATCGCATTGATGACTATCGCTGCGCGTGGATGACAACCTAGAACGTCTGCTCGTAGTCGCTGTGTTTTTTGGCCGAACGCACCAGGAACTCCTGGTTGGTGTTGGTGCCCTTAAGACCCTTGATAAACGATGCGGCCGCGCGCTCGGTGTTGTTCATGCCGGCAAGAATGCGACGCAGACCAAAGACAAACGGGCGCATCTGCTCGTCGACCAACAGGTCCTCGTTACGCGTACCGGAGGCAACGGGGTCGATAGCCGGGAAGATGCGGCGGTCGGCCAGGTCGCGGTCGAGCTTAAGCTCCATGTTGCCGGTGCCCTTGAACTCCTCGAAAATGACCTCGTCCATCTTGGAACCGGTGTCGATGAGGGCAGAGGCCAGGATGGTGAGCGAGCCGCCGTTCTCGATATTGCGGGCTGCACCCAGGAAGCGCTTGGGCGGATACAGTGCCGCCGAATCGACGCCGCCCGAAAGGATGCGGCCTGAGGCGGGCGCCGCCAAGTTGTAGGCGCGGGCGAGGCGCGTGATGGAGTCGAGCACCACCACGACGTCGCCACCCAGCTCTACGATGCGCTTGGCGCGCTCGATGACGAGCTCTGCCACGCGAGTGTGGTTGTCGGCAGGCATATCGAAGGTCGACGCCACAACCTCACCCTTGATGGAACGCTGCATATCGGTGACCTCTTCGGGGCGCTCGTCGACGAGCAGGCAGATGAGGTGCACCTCGGGGTTGTTAATCGAGATGGACTGGCAGATCTTCTTGAGGATCGTGGTCTTGCCGGCCTTGGGCGGGGACACGATCAGGCCGCGCTGGCCCTTGCCAATCGGCGACACGATGTCGATGGCGCGACCGGTGATGGAATCCTTGCCGTGCTCCATGCGCAGCGGCTCATTGGGATAGACCGGGGTAAGGTCGCCGAACTTGGGGCGGTTGCGAATCTGCTCGGGGTCCAGACCGTTGACGGTCGTGATTTTGGCGAGGCCGGCGCGCTTGTCGCCGCCGCGCGAAGGACGCAGCGAGCCCTCGATGACGTCGCCCGTGCGCAGGCGCGCGGAGCGGATGAGGTAGGCGGGCACGAAGGCGTCGTCGTTGGACTTCATGTAGCCATGGGCGTGGATGATGCCGGAGCTGTCCGGGCGAATCTGCAGAATGCCCTTGATGTCGCGGAAGCCCTCGGCCTTCGCGGCGGTGACGTAGATCTCCTCGACGAGCTCGGCTTTCTTCTTGCCGGTCGTCTCGATCTCGAACTCCTTGGCCTTCTCGCGAAGTTCGGCGACCTTCATGGCAGCGAGCTCCTCGCGCGAAAGCGTGGGCTCGGTGGGAGCGGCATTACGCTCCTTGTTGCGTTGCTTGCGATCGCGCTGGCGGTTGCGACGGTCGTTGTTGCGCTCGTCCTTGCGCTCGTTGCGCTCCTCGTTGCGCTTGTGCTGGCGACGGTTGGGGCGAGCGCCGTCTTCGCCCTCGGCGGGGGCGGCACCATCGGTTGCGGTGGTGTCAACATTGGCCGCAGCGGCGTCATTGGCCTCGGCGCCAGAATCAACCTGCGCTTCGACATCCTGCTGCTCGGACGCCTTGGCCTTAACGGACTTCTTACGACCGCGCTTGGGCTTCTCGGACGCAGGCTGTTCGACGTCCTGGGCCTTGGCGACATCAGTCGACGCATCGGCGGTCGTCTCGGCGGAATCCTCGGACGCACCCTTCTTGGCAGCCTTGGCCTTGGACGTGCGCTTAGCAGCAGTGCGACGGCTGCGACCGGGACGGACGTCGGCGGGCTCGGCATCGGCAGAAACGGCCTCGGAAGTCGTAGCATCCTGGACGGGTTCATCGGCAGCAGTTGAGGACTTGGCGGTCGCCGCAGCATCCCGAGCGGCGGCGGCTGCGGCTGCGGCCTTCTCGGCCTCGACAAAGGCCTTGGGCTTGCGACCGCGACGGTGCGGGCGCAAAGCCGGATCGACAACGGGAACTTCGCTGGCCTCGACAGGCGCAGCGGGCTCAACAGGCGATGTGCCCTCCCCTGCCGCGGAACGGACCGAAGCCTCAGTGAGCTCGGGGGTTACCTGTTCAGCAACCTGCTCGGCCTTAGCAGCCGTGCGACGGCGTGTGCGCAGTACCGGCTTCTCGGTCGGCTGGTCGGCGACAGGAGTCTCGGTGGCGGCAGGCGTCTCGGGCACAGACGGAGCTGCAAGCTCGGTCAGAGCCGCGGCCTCGCGCTCGGCAGCACGACGGCGGGCGCGCACCACCTGAGCCTCGCTAATCTGCGCCAACGCACGTGCCTGCGCGACCTCATCGGAAATCGGCGCCGAGGAGTCAGCTGCAACGGTGAGCTTGGCGCGCGTCGTGCGCGTGGTACGACGCTTTGGCTTGGTGACCTCCTCGCCGTCAGCGGCAGGCTTGGCCGTGCGGCGCATGCGCTTGGGCTTTGCCGGAGCAGCCTCCTCACCAGTTGCAGGCACGGCCTTCTCAGCCGCTACAGGCATAGGCGTCGAAGCAGCCTTAGGCGTCTCAGGAGCCGAGGCTTGCGCGGGCGCCGCGACCTGGTCCGACGCAACCGGTGCAGCGGGAGCGGCCTGCGTCGTCGTTATTTCGTTTTCTTGCTGTTGATCAGACACAGTGTTTGCTCAACTTTCTTTTCAAGCCCTGTGATCACATGCTCCCTGCATAAACCTTCAGGGCGGCTAAACAGTCTAGTTCCGTTCAAAACGACGGACATCATTGATCTGTATCGAGATGATTGCGTCAACTACGCAGCGTTAGTGTAACACAACCGCCGCCACCTGCAACTTAGTCATTGGGGACGTTCTTAAACGACTAGTCAAAAGAGACACTCTTTGTTTGCCACCCACAAATCTGACTGCCTCCGCCAAAACTATGGCGGTTTACTACGATGAATCGCTCAACCGCGACCACTCCGAAACTTGTTGAACTAAAACCGCAGGTAGATGCCTTGCACTTTTTAGCAAAAAGCCGGCGTGGTTAGAATTCCTCAATTCATCGTAGTAAACCGGCATAGTTTCGTATTTCTAGCAGCTCCAAATTCATCAATACGTCGGCGTTTGCGAAAAAAGCCCGACCTCCGTGGGAGATCGGGCTTATAGGGCTCAGTTAAACCAAACCTACACGGTCAAATGACCCGTAGTTTACATCTGCTCGGGAGCGGAGACACCAACGAGGGTGAGCACCAGGGCGAGCGTCACGCGGACGGCGTCGCAAGCGGCCAGACGAGCACGCGAAAGCTCGGGGTCGACGGGACGGCCCTCGCTCGGCAGCACCTGGCAGGCAGCATAGAAGCTGTGGAAGTCACCGGCGAGTTCCTCGGCAAAGTGCGTCAGACGGAACGGGGCGCGGTCGCGAGCGCAGCTGGCGATCAGGTCGGTGAGCTCGTTGAGCTTACGCGAAAGGGCGAGCTCGGTCGGGTCGGTCAACAGCGAGTAATCGACGTTCTCACCGATGGCCTTGGCGGCAACGGCCTTCATGCCCATCTCGTCGGCCTGCTCAGGCGTTACGTCAGCGGCACGGCGCAGGATGGAGCAGACGCGAGCGTGAGCGTACTGCACGTAGTACACCGGGTTGGAGTTGTCGCGCTTCTTAACGGCCTCGATGTCGAAGTCGACCATCTGGTTGGAGCTCTTGGAGATGAGCGTGTAGCGAGCGGCATCGGAACCGACCTCGTCGACGAGCTCCTGCAGGGTCACCATGGTGCCCTTGCGCTTGGACATACGGACGGGCTTGCCGTTGCGCAGCAGGTTGACGAGCTGGCCCAGTAGAACCTCGAACTTGCCGGGATAGCCAAGAGCGTCGCAGACGCAGCGAACGCGCTCGATGTAGCCGTGGTGGTCGGCGCCCCAGATGTCGATGACGTGGTCGACGCGCTGGAACTTATCCCAGTGATAGGCGACGTCGGAGGCGAAGTAGGTGTACTCGCCGTCGGACTTGATCAGGACGCGGTCCTTGTCATCGCCCAGGTCGGTGGAGCGGAACCACAGGGCGCCGTCCTTGGTATAGAGGTAGCCCATCTTGTCGAGCTTCTCAAAAGCGCGGTCGACGGCAGAGGTGCCGGCGGTCTCACCCTCGGTGTCCTTCACGTACAGCGAACGCTCGGAGTACCAACGATCGAAGTCGCAATTGACGGCGTGGCAGAGGTCGCGCATGTTGTCGACCATCTTTACGTAGCCGCGCTCGCGGAAGCTCTCCATGCGCTCCCGAGGATCGGCGTCGACCCACTTATCGCCGTCGGTGCGCCAGAACTCAGCAGCCTCGTCGATGATGTAGTCGCCGCCGTAGGAGTCCTTGCCCAGAGTCTCGGCAAAGTTGTCCTGATACGGATGGGTCTCGGGGTGCTCGTCGTTCTCGTCGGCAACAAAGGCGTCGCGGTCGGCGATCAGCAGCTTGTGAGCCTCGTCGATATCCACGCCCTGCTTGGCGATGATGTCGGCAAGCTGCATATAGCGCGTGCTGATGGAGTTGCCGAAGGTGTTCATCTGAGAGCCGTGGTCGTTGATGTAGAACTCACGCTGGATGTCGTAACCGGCGTGGTCCATAACACGGCAGAGCGAGTCGCCCAGCGCGGCCCAGCGGCCGTGGCCGATGTGCATGGGGCCGACGGGGTTAGCGGAAACGAACTCGACCTGGGTCTTCAGGCCGCCGCCGACGTTAGACTTAGCGAAGTCCATACCCTTCTCGCGAGCCTCGCCAAAGATGGCATTCTTGACGGCGACGGAGAGGTAGAAGTTGATGAAGCCGGGGCCTGCGATCTCGACCTTCTCGATCGCGGGGTCCTCGGGCATATGGGCAACGATGGCCTCGGCGATCTTGCGCGGGGCGCAGTGGGCCAGCTTGGCGGACTTCAGGGCCATGGTAGAGGTCCACTCGCCATGAGAAGTGTCAGCCGGTCGCTCGATGGCGCAATCGTCAAGTTCAAATGCGGAAAGGTCGCCGGCCTCCTGGGCCGCAGCAAGCGCAGCGCGTACCAGCTCTTCAATCTTCTCGGGCATAGATCCTCCTTGTGTTAAAGCCCCCGAGCTCTTGGTCACTCGTGGGGCAAAAGCCAGAGTTTGTAGCACTCTATCACAAGCGACGGGCACTGTCGCAGGGTAAAGCCAATCGATATTGCATATGCACAAAATTGACTACAGCTTGTATGGAGTCACTCAAAGATGCCGGTCTGCCTGCAGATTATGCACGCGTTGAAAATGCATAAAGGTGTGAATGAGCTGTGTCTTTTATCGAATACTCTTACCTATCAGAGTTGTGTGCTTTTCCTGCATAAAGTGAGGATTTGCGCACGTCAGCGTGTTATTCTAGACATACGTAAATTCGTATAAGTTGGAGGTAGCATGTTCTCAATCGGTCAACACGTCATTCATCCGGGTCAGGGAGTCTGCACCGTCGTCGGTTTTAGGGACGACACGCCGCAGCCCATGTTGTTGCTCGAGGCCAAGCAGGGGCATGCGCAGACGATCCTTATGTACCCCGTGGCGCAGGCCGACCGTCTGCATGCCGCCATCTCTCAGCAAGATGCCGAGCATCTGCTGAGCCACTATGACGAGCTGGAGTGCGACACCTTTACCGAGCGCAACAGCTCGCTTGAAGAGACACACTTTAAGCAGCAGCTCAAGCTGGGCGCGCCCGAGACGGTCCGCGTGGCAAAGACCATGATGCACCGCATTCGCCAGGCCGAGGAAGCTGATAAAAAGCCCAGCTCTTACTACATGCGCGTACTCAAGGAGGCCAAGCGCCGCTCCATTGAGGAGTTCGCCGTGGCCCTGGGCGTCACCGAAGAGGACGCCGAAGCCCGCCTAGCCCAAGCCGCCCTCAACTAACCCATCCGCGCCAAAAACCACCACAAAGGGGACAGGCACCTTTGTGGTGGTTTTTTCGTTCTAGTCGTTCTAGTAGTATTCATTCTTAGCGATACCTACGAGCACAAGGAGCCTCTTATGGCAGAGCCACTTACCGCCGGAATCACCCGCGACCGTGCGTTCGAACTGCTCAACGAGCACAACAAGGACCCGTTCCACATCACCCATGGCGAAACGGTCGAGGGCACCATGCGCTACTTTGCGCGCGAGTTCGACCCCGAGAACGAGGAGTTTTGGGGCATCGTCGGCCTGCTGCACGACCTGGATTGGGAGGAGCATGAGGATGACCCCATGAACCACACCATCTATGCGGCCGAGATCCTCGAGGGCGAGGGCGCCTCTCCCGAGCTCATTCGCGCCATCCAGACGCACACGTCCGATTTCAACACCTCGCTGCCCAAGCCCGAACTGCAGATGGAAAAGATACTGTTCGCCTGCGACGAGCTCACCGGCCTGATCGGAGCCGCCGTCGTCATGCGCCCGAGCAAGAGCGTCATGGACTTTACGACCAAGTCGCTCAAGAAGAAGTTCAAGGACAAGCGCTTTGCCGCCGGCTGCTCGCGTGACGTGATTTCGCAGGGCGCCGAGATGCTGGGCTGGGAGCTTCCCGAGCTCTTCGACCGTACCATCGCGGCCATGCAATCCTTCGCTCCCGATCGCGACACCTTCCAGGCCTAACCGCCCACGCCACCTATAACCACCGCAAAGGGGACAGGCGCCTTTGTGGTGGTTTTTCGTTTGCAACAGGTTTAGGGACGGACCTGGCCGGTGCCGCGGAGCTTGTATTTGTAGGTAGTGAGGGCCTCGGCGGCAAAGGGGCCGCGGGCGTGGAGCTTTTGGGTCGAGATGCCGATCTCGGCGCCCAGGCCAAACTCGCCGCCGTCGGTGAAGCGCGTGCTGGCGTTGGCATACACGGCCGAGGCATCGACCGCGTCCAGGAAGCGCTCGCAGGCATCCTCGTCCTCGGCAACGATGGCCTCGGAGTGCATGGTGCCGTAGCGGTTGATGTGCGCGATGGCTTCGTCCTCGTTCGCCACGACCTTCACGCTCATCTCGAGCGCCAGATACTCGCGGCCCCAGTCCTCCTCAGTCGCGGCTACATAGTCGTCGCCCTCGGCAAGCCCGGCGGCAGCGCATGCGGCGCACGTGGCCTCGTCGCCGTGAATCAGCACGCCGTGGTCGTGCAGCACGGCAACGACCGCCGGCAAAAACGAATCCGCCACGGCACGGTCGACCAGCAGCGACTCGGCGGCATTGCACACGCCCACGCGCTGCGTCTTAGCGTTGACGATAATGTTGAGCGCCTTGTCAAAATCGGCGGATTCATGCACGTAGATGTGGCAGTTGCCTGTGCCCGTCTCGATCACCGGCACAAGCGACTCGCGCACGCAGCGCTGGATCAGGCCCGCACCGCCACGCGGAATGAGCACATCGACAATACCGCGGAGCTTCATGAGCTCGCCGGTGGCCTCGCGGTCGGTGGACTCGATCATCGAGATAGCTTCGCGTGGAAAGCCCTGGGCCTCAAGCGCATCGGCCAGCAGTTCGGCAATCATGGCGCACGAGTGATAGGCCAGCGAACCGCCGCGCAGGATGCAGGCGTTGCCGGTGCGGATGCAGATGCCCGCGGCATCGGCCGTCACGTTGGGGCGCGCCTCGTAGACCATGGCAACCAGGCCCAGCGGCACACTCACGCGCGTAAGGTCCACGCCACTCGCAAGCACACGGTGATCGAGCACGCGGCCCACGGGATCGGGCAGCTCGGCGAGCTTCTCCAGGCCGGCGGCCATGCCCTCGACGCGCTCGGGCGTCAGCAGCAGACGATCGAGCAATCCGACCGAGGTGCCCGCATCACGCGCAGCGGACATATCGAGCTCGTTGGCGGCGACGATGGAGTCGATACCGTTGCGCAGTGCTGCGGCCATGGCGCGCACGGCCTCCTGGCGCTGCTCGTCGCTCGCCGTGGCAAGCGAGGCCGACGCTGCCTTAGCGGCAACGGCAAGATCGTGGACATACGTGGCTATATCGACCGACATGGACGGCCCTTTCTCCTAGAAGTTTGCAACCATGGTAGCCGATTTGCGCATGGCCTCGCCCGCGGCGGTAGAATTGGTCAACCCGAAACACCGCAACGAACGGAAGACTCACATGGCCCTCATTACTTCGTACCACGTCCCCGGCCTGTATGTCGAGGACCACAGCATCGACGTCCCCCTCGACTGGCGCGGCCTGGAGCCAATGCTCCTGGCCGTCGGCAGCACCATGCGCCGCGGCGCTATGCCGGCACCAATCGCCGGCGCGCCCGAGAGCATCAAGCTCTTCTACCGCGTGGTTTGCGCGCCCGACCGCATCAACGACGATCTGCCGCTGCTTCTGTTTTTGCAGGGCGGCCCCGGCGGCGAGAGCCCGCGTCCGCTGTCACCCACAAGCGATGGCTGGATCGAGGAGGCCGTCAAGCACTTCCGCGTGGTCCTGCCCGACCAGCGCGGCACCGGACGCAGTAGCTGCGTGGACGGACGCACGATTGCCACCTTGGGCGATCGCGCCGAGGCAGCCGGCGCCGATGCGGCCCGCTCGCAGGCGGACTTCCTCAAGCGCCACCTCGCCAGCTCCATCGTGCGCGATTTTGAGTACCTGCGCCTGGTGGGCTTTGGCGGCAAGCCCTGGGTCACACTCGGGCAGAGCTACGGCGGCTTTTTGACGTTGAGCTATCTGTCGCTCTTCCCCGAGGGCGTGGCGGCAAGCTTTACCTGCGGCGGCATCCCCCACGTGCCGGCGAGCGCAAGCGAGGTCTACGCGCACACCTTCCCGCGCATGGCTGCCAAGACACAGCAGTATTACGACCGCTACCCCGCCGACGTCGAGCGCGTGGCGGCTCTTGCCGATGCGCTCGAGGCTCAGAAGCCCGTGCTGCCCGACGGCTCGCCGATGACGGTCGAGCGCCTACAGCTCATGGGCAGCGACTTTGGCATGAAGCCGAGCTTTGAGCGCATGCATTGGATTATCGATCACGCTTTTGTTGACGGCGACGGCACGCTGACCTGCGGCGTCTCGATATCTGACAGCTTTTTGATGCGTGCCTTCGAGCGCACCAACACGCGCACGAATCCGCTGTACTGGACGCTTCAGGAGTTCATCTACGCCGACGGCGATACCATGCCCATTCGCTGGGCCGCCGCAGAGGAGAAGGCACACCGTGCCGAGTTCGACACCCTCGCGCGCCCGCTCATGTTTACCGGCGAGGCCATGTTCCCGTGGATGTTTGAGCAGATGCCCGAGCTTAAGCCGTTTAAACCCGCCATGGACCTGCTGATGGAAGACACCAGCTGGGACAAGATCTACGACCCGCAACGCCTGGCCTGCAACGAGGTGCCGCTCCAGGCCGCGGTGTATTTCGACGACATGTACGTCGATTCGGGCCTGCAGCTCGATACGCTCAGCCGCGTGGGCAACTCGCATGCCTGGGTGACGAACGAGTTCGAGCACGACGGCCTGCACGGCAGCGTGGTGTTCAAATGCCTCTTCGACGAAGCCCTCAACCGAGGAGACCTGCGCCGGATCTTCTAGCAAAGGAGTGTCCCCACCTGCCGACACAAAAGGAACGTCCCCAAGTGCCGGCAACGACAATGCCGCAGGAAGAGGACGGAAAGCGAAAACGCCCCTAAGCAAGCAAGGTGACGTGAAAGAGGAGGGCATTGACCTTTTGGTCATGCCCGACGATTGAACGTCAGATTGCCGCTTAGGGGCGTTTGCAGCGTCAATTGGTTAGGCAAAGACGATCAGATTATCTCGATGGATCGCGGGCTTCTCGGCCAGATCTGCCAGCAGGCGGTTGCTGGCAATCTGGTCCTGACGGCGGCCGGCGGCAAGCTCCAGCACGTCCGAATCGGCCTCGGCGATACCGCGGGCGACGACCATACCGCTCGGGTCGCACACGTCGAGCACATCGCCCTCGGAAAACACGCCATCGACCTCGCGAATACCCACCGCAAGCAAGGAAGAGCCACGGCTTACCAGCGCCTTCGCAGCACCATCATCGACCGTCACCGAGCCATGTGCCTTGTCACCCAGCGCGATCCACAGCTTGCGCGGCGCGATGTCCAGGCGCTCAGCTGGCGGATCGAACAGCGTACCCACGCTCTCGCCGCGGGCCAGACGCACAAGCGCATCGGGCTCCTCGCCCGAGCAAATCACGCTTTGAATGCCCGCCGTCATCAGAATGCGGCTCGCGCGAATCTTGGTGATCATGCCGCCCGTGCCCACCGATGTGGAAGAATCGCCCGCCGAGGCGATAATCTTGGCATCGATCTTATGCACAACCGGGACGAACTCGGCCGTGGGGTCCTCGTGCGGATTGGCGGTGTAGAGGCCATCGATGTCCGAGAGCGTCACGCACAGATCGGCGGAAACCAGACAGCTCACAAGCGCCGCCAGCGTGTCGTTGTCGCCAAACTTGATCTCGTCGACGGTAACGGTATCGTTCTCGTTGACAACAGGCACCACGCCAAGCTCCACCAGGCGCAGCAGGGCGTCGCGTGCGTGCAGGTAGGACGTGCGGCGGGCCGTATCGTGGCGCGTGAGTAGCACGAGCGAGGTGAGCAGATCCCGTGCATGGAACTCCTCGTCGTAGGCCGACGAGATGATGCACTGACCAGCCGAGGCGCACGCCTGCAGGCTCGGCAGGTCACCGACCGGCTTGTGGTCGAAGCCCAGCACGGGATAGCCACAGGCGATAGCGCCCGAGCTCACCACGACCAGGCGCCAGCCAAGCTCGCGCAGCGCTGCGGCCTGATCGGCAAGCCCGCCGATAAAGGCGCGGTTGACCTTGCCGTCGGCGCCCACCACCGTAGACGAACCGATCTTTACCACCATCGTTTTATAAGAAGTCGTCATACGTCAAACCAATCGAATGTTCAGCGAACGGCCGAGCTGGCGGCCAAGGAAGCGTGGCTCGCCCCTACCGCCCAAGGAATTAGTGAGCCCAGGGAAAGGCAGAAGCCGCGGCCATGTTCTTGCGCACAAGCTCGTCGCGCACCTGTGCCAAGCCCTGCTCCATGCCCACCACATAAGTCTGCGGGTACAGGAAGCGCTTGTAGACCGGATCCAGATGGTCCAGTGCCCAGGTGCAACGCTCGCGTGCGTCCTCAATGCTCTCGCGCGGGGCAACGGCGCTGCCATCGCGCACGATCGGCGCCAGCAGCTCGCGATACTCGAGCTCGGACACATCGGTCACCAGCGCAGCATCGTTCACGGCCACGAGGGTATTACCGCGCGCGGCGCCCTCCCCAGACAGATGATCCTCGTCATAGATCATGTCGCAGATCGGGCCGCCAAAGCCGTCGTAATAACGGCGCACGCGCTGCACACCCGGGATCGTGCGCTTGTAGGGCTGCTCGGAGAGCTTAACCACCGGCGTCCACGGATCCGTCTCGCTCGCACGGCGGGCGGAAAGCTTATACACACCGCCAAGCGCCGGCTGGTCGTAGCAGGTCGCGAGCTTGGTACCCACACCAAAGCTATCGATGGGCGCACCCTGATCGAGCAGCGACTGAATCGTGTACTCGTCCAGATCGTTGGAAACCGAGATCCCTACATAGGGCAGGCCCTCGGCATCAAAACGGCCACGCACATATTTGGAGAGCTTGGCGAGGTCGCCCGAGTCGATGCGAATAGCCGACAGGCGCTCGCCCACCGCCTCCATCTCCTTGGCAACCGTAATGGCATGCTCGCAGCCCTCGCGCACATCGTAGGTGTCGATGAGCAGCGTACAGTTCTTGGGGCTCGACTTGGCAAAGGCACGGAAGGCCTCGAGCTCGGAATCGAAGCTCATCACCCAGCTGTGCGCATGCGTGCCAAAGACGGGAATACCGTAGCGGCGGCCGGCGAGCACATTGGACGTAGAGGAACAGCCGGCAACGTAGCTCGCGCGCGCGACGGCCAGGCCGCCATCGGGACCCTGGGCGCGGCGCAGGCCAAACTCGGCCACGGGACGGCCGTCCGCCGCCAGCACCACGCGCGCCGTCTTGGTGGCGACAAGCGTCTGGAAGCCGACGATGTTGAGCAGCGCCGTCTCGAGCAGCTGGCACTCCAGCGCGGGGCCGGTAACGCGCACCATGGGCTCGCGCGGAAAGACGAGCTCGCCCTCGGGCACGGCGTCAATGTTCACATGCGCGCGGAAGTTGCGCAGGTAGTCGAGGAATGCGGGCTTAAACATCGAGCCGCCGGCCGGAGCCTGGAGCGAAGCTAGATAGTCGATGTCCTCGGGCGTAAAGCGCAGGTTCTCGACAAGCTCGGGCAGCTCGGCGGTGCCGCACATGACGGCATACGCGTTGCCGAAGGGATGGTCGCGGTAAAACGCCGCAAAGCAACCCTGCTCATTGGCCTTGCCGCTCTCCCACAGGCCCTGGGCCATAGTGAGTTCGTACAGATCAGTGAGCATTGCAATGTCGGTGGGATGCGAGATGTCGGTCAAAGCCATGGGGCGACCTTTCGGATGCGTTGTGCAGAGGTTGAGGGTTGGCGAGGCGGGCGTGCGGGCATGGAGCCCAGCGCGAACAGGCTAAAGCAGGCCCATGCTGGTCAGGATCGTGTAGCCCATAAAGATGACAAACGCGATGAGGGCAAGGACAATGATGATTTTTTGAGCCGGCGCCATACCGGGGATCTCGTTCTCACCCGCAGGCTCCTTGGAGGTAACCATGCGCTGGGCAAAGCTCATCTCGTCACGGCTCGGCTTGGGATCGACGGACTTGGGACGAGCGGCCTTTTTAGGCTGAGGTTTGGGCGCGGCAGGTGCAGGCTTCGCAGCAGCGGGCTTGGGTGCGGGCGCGGGCTTGGGCTCGGATGCAACCTTCGCAGCGGCCTCCTCGGCCTTCTCGCGCTCGGCACGCAGGGCGGCCAACTCCTCACGCTCGCGGCGTGCCTCTTCCTGGGCCTCGCGACGAGCTTTCTCGGCGCGGAGCTCTTCCAACTCGGCGCGTTCCTCGGCAGACAGTGGTTGGGACTCAAGCTCGGCCATGGTACAGCCCTTTCTTTTAAAAAAAGCCGCCGACACAATGTCAGCGGCTTATCAAATCCAAGGGTGGAGACGAAGGGAGTCGAACCCTCGGCCTCTGCCATGCGACGGCAGCGCTCTCCCAACTGAGCTACGTCCCCAGGACAAGTCGATATTTTACCTACGGCTCGCCAACTGTCAACGCCCAATAACCAGTCTTTTTGGGGCGTGGCTATTTTGACAACTTTTCGAGCAGGCGATCCTCTCGATGATTTTTTAATCCCCGTCCCAGAAAAATCATCGGCGAATGTGCTACTTTGCGCTGGTGAGGACACCGGTGGTATCGAACGCCGGGGTAAAGCTCTCGTCTACCGCGCCGCCTTCTTGCCAAAACATCGTCGTAAAGCCCAGGTCGTCGGCATGGTCGAGCACCTGCTCGTACTCCTCGCGCGTCACGGCGCGCGCCAGGTCGCCGCCTTGTTCGCGCATGAGGGCATTGGGCGTGTACTGGTTCATGACCGAGATCGGCACGTCGCCCACCGTCTGCCACACCAGGTCCAACACGCGGCACGAATCGTCCGCATGCCCCGGCAGCACCAGATGACGCACGATTATGCCGCGCCTCATGAGCCCGTCCTCGTCTACCAGCTCTCCCCCGCGGCGCTCAATCTCGCGCGCCATCTGGGCCAGACCCGACACGGCCACGCGCGGGTAGTCCTTAATATGAGAAAGCGACTGAGCAAGCCCGGCATCGGCATATTTAAAGTCCGTAAGCCACACGTCGACCAGGTCGCCCAGCGCCGCCACGGCACTCGCGCGCTCGTAACCACTCGTGTTGTAGACAATTGGGATGACCAACCCGCGCGTCCGTGCCGCGGCAATCGCGGCAGGCAACAGGTGCGCATAGTGCGTCGCCGTCACCAGGTTGATGTTATTGGCGCCCTGGTCCTGCAGCTCCAGCATAATCTCGACCAAACGCTCGGGCAAAATCTCAAGACCGAAATTGCCCGTCGAGATCTCGTGGTTTTGGCAGTAGATACATTTGAGCGAACAGCCGCTAAAGAAAATCGTACCCGAGCCGGCCTCGCCCGAAATGGGCGGCTCCTCCCACATATGGAGCGCCGCGCGGGCGACCTTAAGCGTGTTGTCGGCGCCGCACACGCCACGCGCGCCCTCGTCGCGCGCCGCACCGCAACGGCGCGGACACAAATGGCAGGCGGGCGAAAAAAGTTCGGTCAACGACGTCGGCATAAAAACATGCTCCAAAACAATGATTCAGCAGCTCAAACGTAAAGGGACCAACCGCACAGACGGCTCGAGCCCAAGGCGCCGTAATCGTCCGACACGATTTTTGTAATGTCAAGACTGGAATCGATAAAGTGCCGCTTTATGATGTAGGTATTCCGCCCCCCGCGGAGCAACTGGGTGAACCGTCGCGTTTATTTAGGGAGCCCACACAGTCGTACCTAGTACAGGTATCCTTCGTTGTTAAGGACGCTGGAACGGTCGATGAGGGCACCCACCTGTTTTAGGTGGGTTCATTTTCGTAACGTGGGGGGTGGTTTTCTTTTGCCGAAAATCACCATTACAGTCCATATGGATTCCCGCCGGCATCCCGACAAGCCATCGACAACATCCCAATATCTGGTAAGCGCGTGATTATCGCTACGTGCAATTACATGCACCCCCCTTGGTCGAGTATTATGGTTCGGCTATGCCCTTTGCGCATGGCGTTCTTCTGACCTTTTCCTTCGACGCTTGGCGGTTTTTAGATTCATGGCTTCATCCCCGAGCTACATACCGTACCTATGCGTGGCAGCGGCGGCCTTTATCACGACCTTCCTCGCGGTGCCCCTGGTCAAGCGCTTGGCAATTAAGCTCGACGCCGTCGACTATCCTTCTAAGCGCCGCATCAACACCAAGCCCATCCCGCGTTTGGGCGGAACGGCGGTGTTTTTGGGCCTGGTCGTTGCCTGCATTGTGCAAATCCTAGGCACCTGGCACCTAGGCTGGCCGCCCGTCCTGGTACCGCACCCGCGCCTTCACATTAGCTATCCCATGTTGGCGCTCTCCTTTACCGTCATCTTTGCGACCGGCGCTATCGACGACGTCTATCAGCTCAAGCCCAAACAAAAACTGGCCGGTCAGGTACTCGCCGCGCTCATCGCCTGTATCGGCGGCTTGCGGATCGGCGTCATCGTCAACCCGTTTGCCCCCGGCGAAATCATGCTCGGATGGCTCGCCTACCCCATCACCGTGATCTATCTGGTGGCATTCACCAACATCATTAACCTCATCGACGGCCTCGACGGCTTGGCCACGGGCATCTGCGGCATCGCGTCGTTCACCATGTTTTCGATGGCCGTTCTCTCGGGCCGCATCGACGCCGCCGCGCTCTCTATTGCGCTCTTTGGCGCTTGCCTGGCCTTTTTGCGCTACAACTTCAACCCCGCAAGCATCTTCTTGGGCGACTCGGGATCGCTGCTTCTGGGCTTTGCGCTGGGCTCCATCTCGCTGCTCAACGTGAGCCGCACCGCCGCGCTCACCTCGCTTATCATCCCGCTCATCGTTGCCGGCGTGCCCATCATCGACACGTTTAGCGCCATCGTGCGCCGCAAGCGCGCCCACATTAGCATTGGGCAGGCCGACAAGGGCCACATCCACCACCGCCTGATCCAAGAAGGCTATAACCAAAAACAGGCTGTGCTGCTCATCTATGCCTGGTGCATCATGCTTTCGGCCGGCGCCGCCGCGATCAACCAGGTCGAGGTACCCATGCGCGTGCTCATCTTTACCGTGCTCGCCATTGGCTCGGCGGCCTTTGCCAAGCATCTACATCTGTTTGAGCCCGTGCTGCGCCACCATTACAACAAGCGCACGCACGAGGACGAGCTCGTCACCCCCGACGACCCCGCCTTTAAGCAGGAGGAGCAGGCAGCCGAGGAACGTAAGGAAGAGCGCCACCACAAGCGCTAGAACAAGCTGCCGAGGATATGCCAAGGCACCGCTGGCCAAACGCAGCCACGCCGCATCCATAGCGCAAGCCTCCCCACGCCAGCCCCTCACCTACTTACGCCCCGCCTCTCTAATAAACACGCTATCATCTTGACCCATGAACATACGTTAGGAGCAATCATGCCAAACGAGAACAGCTACGAAGTCGCGCTGCAAAAGAGCAACGCCATTCGCGAGGGCCTGGCCAAGACGCCCGAGAAGTTCACCATGCTCACCGGCGACCGCCCCACCGGACGCTTGCACCTGGGTCACTACTTCGGCACCCTCAAGGGCCGTGTTGAACTGCAGAACATGGGCGCCAAGACCAACGTGCTCATCGCCGACTACCAAGTCATCACTGACCGCGACACGACCGAGCACATCCAGGACAACGTGTACAACATGGTCATGGACTACCTTGCCTGCGGCATCGACCCCGACAAGACCATGATCTACGCGCACTCCGCCGTGCCCGCCGCCAACCAGCTCATGCTGCCGTTCCTGTCGCTGGTCTCAGAGGCCGAGCTGGCGCGCAACCCCACGGTAAAGGCCGAGATGGAGGCCTCGGGCCACGAGCTCACCGGCCTTCTGCTCACCTACCCGGTGCACCAGGCCTGCGACATCCTGTTCTGCAAGGGCAACGTGGTGCCCGTCGGTCGCGACCAGCTGCCGCACATCGAGCTCACCCGCACCATCGCCCGCCGCTTTAACAACCGCTACGGCAAGGTGTTCCCCGAGGTCGACGCACTGCTGTCCGAGACCCCGCTGCTGCCGGGCTTGGACGGTCGCAAGATGAGCAAGAGCTACGGTAACGCCATCAACATCTCGATGACCGCCGAGGAGACGGCCAAGCGCATCAAGAAGAGCCAGACCGACTCCGAGCGCATGATCACGTTCGATCCCGAGAACCGCCCCGGCGTGTCCGGCCTGCTTTCAACCGCCGCCATCTGCACCGGCCGTTCCGAGGTCGAGATTGCCGAGGAGATTGGCATGGGCGGCTCCGGCCAGCTCAAGAAGTACGTGACCGAGGCCGTCAACGAGTACTTCGCGCCGATCCGCGAGCGTCGTCAGCGCTATGAGAACGATCTGGACTATGTGAAGGACGTGCTGCACGAGGGCAACCGTCGCGCCAACGAGATTGCCGAGCAGACCCTGGCCGAGGTTCAGGACGCCATGGGCATGGTGTACTAGGCAAAGCGCCTTCGCACAACATAAACGGTGAGATTAGATTTCTCCCCGAAACAGGAACAGGCCCGCTGGCAGTTAGTTGCCAGCGGGCCTGTTCCCGAAGTACACCGTTGAATCGCACAGAGGGGAGGAATGCGAATCAAACTCAACAGGGCAGGCTTTTTCATCGCCTATTGCCTGCTCCGTTGCTGAAACCAATATAGTTCACCTTGGTTTACTTTGCAGCGTCAATAAGCGCCGCCATAGCTTCTCCATAAGTTAGCTCTGGTAAACTAAAACCACCACAAAGGGGACAGCCACCTTTGAGGTGGTTTTGGCCACGGCAGAGCTGTTAGAGTCCGGCAGGCCAGCGACAGGCGCCCAGATTGACGTGCATGGGATCGGCAAACGTCACACCCTCCCCTAGCAAAAGCTCACGTTGAGCATCGGAGCCGCCAAACGCAAAGCCCTCGCAAATGCGGCCATCGGCAAACACCACACGATGGCAGGGAATCTGACCAGGGCGCGGATTGCTGTGTAGCGCATAGCCCACATAGCGCGCGCTTCGTGGGCGACCGGCGAGCAGCGCCACCTGACCGTAGGTGGCAACCATCCCCTCGGGAATCTGCTCGACTACCTCGTACACCCGCTCAAAAAAGCCCTCAGACGCCATCGCATGCTCCTTTCAACCGAAACCAGCATAAACCACCACAAAGGTGCCTGTCCCCTTTGTGGTGGTTTATGGCAGGTGGGTTAGTTGGCGGGCTGGAAGAAGGCCACGGCTACGGCGCCGGGACCTACGTGGGTGCCGATGGTGGCGCCGATGGTGTGGACGGGCAGCTCGCCCTCGGTGTGGCCAGCCCACAGCGCCGCACTGTCCTCGATATACTTCTTGAGCACGGCGTCCGAAAGACCCGTATAGCCCAGCGCCAGCGGCATGGAGAAGTCGACGCCGCCCGCCTTTTCGACCTTCTGGTTGAGCAGGTTACGGCCGTTCTTGGAACCGCGCGCCTTACCCAGCTGCACGATGAGACCGTCCTCGGCAGCCACGACCGGCTTCACGTTGAGCAGCGTGCCCACGGCGCCGGCCGCAGCAGACAGACGACCGCCGCGTACCAGGTACTCCAGCGTCTCAAGCAGGCCGATGACGACCACGCGGTCGCGCACGGCCTCGACAGCCGCCGCGATCTGGGACGCACTACGGCCCTCGTCTACCAGACGCAGGGCATACTCGACCAGCACGCGCTCGCCCAGGGTGACGTTGTTGCTATCCACCACATACACGTCGCCGCCCGGCGCCTCGGCAAGTGCGGTACGGGCGCTCTGGTTGGTGCCCGAAAGCTTAGCGCCCACGGTAATAATTACGGCCTCGTCGCCAGCCTCACGAACCTCGGCGATAGCCTGCGAAAACGCGTACGGGTTGACCTGACCGGTCTTGGGCAGCTCATCACGCTCCACGAGCATCTCGTAAAAGCGTTGGTGATCGATGTCGACGCCATCCATGTACACATCGGTGCCAAAGGTGACGGACAGCGGCAGAACACGCAGAGCGGGGTGCTCCACCGGCGACATATCGCTTGCAGAATCGGTAATAATGCGAACGGACATAACGAATCCTTTCTTGCGCGACTCTCGCGCAGGGAATTATGACAACAATGTCCCGGCACGGCGTGCGCGCTCAAACGGGACGATGCAGTTGTTGGCTGAACGCTAGCGCCAGCGCGGCTCTAAATCTCGCGCAGGGTGTTGAGGATCGTGCGCAGCGACGCATACATCTGCTCGCGCTGCTCCACGCCCATGGCCTTGCCGGTGGTATCGAGCACATCGCGAATGATGCGATCGGCCTCGTTCATGCTCTCGCCGCCCAGGGCAGTCAGGCGCACCGGAGCACGGTACTTGACGGCCGCATCACCCGAGTCGTCAACCTCGACGTAGCCGCCCTCCTCCAGATGTGCCAGTGTGCGCGAAACGGCGGCGCGGGTAACGCCGGCCATGCGGGCGAGGTCGGCGCCAGTGAGGCCATCCTTGCTGCGCTCAAGATAGTACAGGCACATGACATCGGAGCCCTTAAGGCCGAGCCTTGCACCTTCGGATGTCTTGATGCGCTGAATCTCCTTGTAGAGGCCACTGATCAGTCCGACAAAGTCCTCAAAACGTGTCTCGTCGTTCTGCTGCATGGTGACGACCACCTTTCGCTTACATGATGCTAACGGGTAAACATCTTAGCCGCATGTCCGAACCTCCGTACCCAAATATCCCATTTGTTAACCCATCAACATAAAAACCACCACAAAGGGGACAGGCACCTTTGTGGTGGTTTTGAACCTCAATAAGTTCTAGGCGTCGCTACAGCTCCACGCAGGGATTGTCGCGGGTCACAAGGGTCTTAACGACAACCGTCGCTCCCAGATAGCGCTCGAGCAGCTCGGCCAAGCGATCGATGGCGGCCTGGCAGTCCCCCATCCGCTCGGGCTCCACGCACTCAATCGCCAGAAATGCGTCCGCCGAATCGTCGGACAGCGCCGTGCGAACGCCATCGCGCCAGTTCCAGCAACGGCACACGGCGCCCGCATCATCGATGTAGGCAAGCTCGCCGGGCAGCGTCGGATCATCCGCCTCCTCGCCAAGTGGCAAGAACGCGTCGCCGCCGTCGGTCACCGCCAGGCGCAGATTGCCCTCAATAGCATGCAAATCCTCACCGCCAACGGGCAGCGCATAAGTCAACGAAATCGTGTTGTAGATATCCACCGCAGGCGTGATGTGGCCGACCGGCTTGCCTTTGAGCACGCGCTTGAGCAGGTTCTCAACTGAGCAACGCGCGCCCTTCTTGGTCTTGAACAGGCGATACGCCTCGCGCCATGCCTTAACCGGCGCATTCTCGCTGATGGTATCGCTTGTCAGGTGGCGCTCCGCATCGATGTTGGCGCGGTCAAGCAGCGCGGCGATCGCATCCACGTCCTCCTGGGGAATCTGAGCCGCGGGCTTCATGCCCTTTACAACCACGACGCCGACCACCGCCTGCGGAAACAGCTCCCAAAATGAATCCTCGGCAACAAAGCCCTTCATACGCTCTCCCTTCATTGTGCGCGCCCAAGCGAGGGCACCTAAACAAAAAGCGCCCTCACGGCAGCCACCTTCTAAGTCCTACGGTGCCGCCACAAGAGCGCTTACGCTGTCCCCATCCGGAGAAGGGGACGATATATCAGGCGTATTGTAACCCGAGTCATCCGCCCAAGCAAAACCACCACAAAGGTACCTGTCCCCTTTGTGGTGGTATTGGGTCTGAGGCGACGCTAGTGGCGAAGTCCCAGCAGGCCGCGGCCGCGATGACGGGCCTCGGCGGGCACTTGGGCGTGCGGACCGGCGGCCTTGACGGACTCGGGCAGGTGCGAGTACTTCTTCTCGAAGTTCTCCTCGAACATCACGGCCAAGTTATGCGCGGCCTCGTCGTAGCGCGCGGTGCTCTGCCAGTACTGGCGCGGCACCAAGATGCCGTCGGGCACGCCGTGGCACGTGGTGGGAATGTCGACGTTAAAGATGTCGTCGTGCACAAACTCGCTATCCTCGATGGTGCCGTCGAGGGCGCGCGCGACCAACGAGCGCGTGTAGGCCAGCTCGATGCGATGGCCCACGCCATAGCCGCCGCCAATCCAGCCGGTGTTGACCAGGTAGACGCGTGTGCGGCCGTCGGCAATGCGCTCGCCGAGCATCTTAGCGTAGACCATGGGGTCGAGCGGCATAAATGGCTCGCCAAACAGCGAGGAGAACGTGGGCGTGGGCTCGGTGACGCCGACCTCGGTGCCGGGGATCTTGGCCGTAAAGCCCGTCACAAAGTGGTACATGGCGGCATCGGCCGTCAGGCGCGAGATGGGCGGCAAAACGCCAAAGGCGTCGCAGGTCAAAAACAGCACGACGCTCGGGGTGGTGCCCATGCCCTTGGTCCACGCGTTGGGGATATGCTCCACGGGATAGGCCACGCGCGTGTTGTGCGTGATCGAGACGTCGTCGTAGTTGGGCTTGCGGCTCTCGTCGAGCACCACGTTTTCACAGATGGCGCCAAAGCGAACAGCGTTGAAGATCTCGGGCTCGTGGAACGCGTCCAGCCCCTCGCACTTGGCGTAGCAGCCGCCCTCGATGTTAAAGATGCCCATGTCGGACCAGCCATGCTCGTCGTCACCGATCAGCAGGCGCGTGGGGTTGGCCGAAAGCGTGGTCTTGCCAGTGCCGGACAGGCCAAAGAACACGGCGGTCTCATGCGTTACGGGGTCCATACTGGCCGAGCAATGCATGGGCAGAACATCGTCCTCGACGGGCAGCAAGTAATTCATGACGCTGAAGATGGACTTTTTAATTTCACCGGAGTAGCCGGTGCCGACAACCAGAATCACGCGCTCCTGGAAGTTGATGACCACGGCGGCGCTGGAGTTGAGGCCCTTGATGGCAGGGTCACACTGATAGCCGGGTGCGGCAAGGACACAGAAGTCCGGCTCGCCAGTGCGTGCGATTTCGCGGGCAAGCGGGCGGGCAAGCATCTGCTTAATAAAGAGCGCCTGGCTGGCACGCTCGCAGGCGACGAGCAGGCGACGCGTGTGGTTACGGTCGGCGCCGGCCATGCCGCGGGTGACGAACACGTCGCGCTCGTTGAGATAGCCGACGATGCCGGCCTTGATGGCCTCGTAGCTCTCGACGGGCAGCGGTCGGTTGACGGCACCCCAGGCGATCTTGTCGTGCACATCGGGCGTGTCGACGATAAAGCGGTCGTTGGGCGAGCGGCCGGTGCGCTCCCCCGTCTCGATCACCAGCGCGCCGTTGGACGCCATGCGGCCTTCTTCGCGACGGATGGCATACTCGACGAGCTCTGCCGCCGGCAGGTCCACCAGCAGACGGGGCTGATTCTCGGCGGGATCTTCGACCAACGTAATACCAAAGTTGGACAGAACTTCTGCAGGGGTAACACCAGGCATGGGGCCTCCTTTAAAAACGCGACGCATAAACGCGGCGCGCACTTTACTCACGTAAAGCCCGTTGTACCCGATATGCAAAAACGTTTTTGCGGCAACGGCGAAGCACCCGCCCAACGGTCAAAAATCGCACGCAAGCGGCCTAGTCATTGGGGACGTTCTTAAACGACTAGTCGTTGGGGACACTCTTGAACAGGCAACAGCCAAGGAGTGTCCCCGGGTGCCGGCACTTAGGGACGTTCCCAAAGTGCCGGCATAAAAGGAGCGTCCCAAGTGCCGACTACTGAATGGCACCGCCGAAATTATTGAACAACCTGCTCAAAAACACGAATGGACACCACCGCGACTATACTAGAGCGCAGTAGGAGAAAGGAACCGCCTTGAGTATCACGCCTCTCGATAGCATCCGCCGTGCCATCGCCCGCCGCAATGGCGTCGCCGACCCCGCCGTAGCGAGCAACGGCATCGCAAAGGCCCAGGGCGGACGCATCGAGAACGGCCTGTTCCCTGCCTCCCACACGGCCGAAGAGCTCGCGCGCATCCAGGAGCTGAGCCAGCGCAACGCCGGCGGCCCCGACAGCAGCCAGGCCACGCGCCGTCGCCGTGAGCGCGATCGCCAACCCGGCCCCATCCGCCGCATGGTCAATGCCTGGTGGAACCGCCTGCTCGGAGCCGTCTACGGCGGCGGCTTCTCCACGCAAGAAGCCGAGTACGAAGATCACGCCACCCGTCGCGACTACCTTTGGAATACCCTGGGCACCGCCGTATGGGGCATGGCGTTTCCGCTGCTCACCATTGTGTCGACGCAGCTCGTGGGGGCCGAGGAAGCTGGCAAGTTCTCCATCGCCTTTGTCACCGGCACGCTCATCATGATCGCGTGCAACTATGGCGTGCGCAACTTTCAGGTCTCGGACATCGACGAAACGACGTCCTTTGCCTCTTACCAGCTCAACCGCTGGCTTTGCGGAGCGCTCGCCCTAGGCTGCGGCCTCATGTACAGCAGCGCCCGCGGCTACGATGCGCAGATGGCGACGATCGGCCTGGGCGTCTACCTCTATAAGGTAATCGATGGCATCGCCGACGTGTACGAGGGCCGCCTGCAGCAGGCCGACAAGCTCTATTTGGCCGGCATGAGCCAAACGCTGCGTTCCGCCGGCGTCATCGCAGTCTTTAGCGTGGCGCTGTTCCTCACGCGCAGCATGCCCATCGCGGCTATGGCCATGGGTGTTACCGCGATTGCCTCGCTCGTGCTGGTCACCGCCCCGCTCGCCCTGCTCGAAACCGAAAAATCGCGCCGCGTGAGCCTGCGCGAGGCTGGCCACCTGTTTATCCAGTGCGCCCCGCTCTTTGGTGCGCTGTTCCTGTTCAACCTAATCGAGAGCATGCCCAAGTTCGTGATGGAAGGCACGCTGGCCTACAAATATCAGCTGTACTTTAATGCACTGTTTTTTCCGGCGCAGGCAATTTTGTTGAGCATTGGATTTATCTATAAACCGCAGCTCCTGCGTCTGTCGAGCATTTGGGCAAATCCGCGCAAGCGTCGCCGCTTTGACCTGATTATTGTTGCCGTTATGGCACTGATTGTGGTCATTACCGGAGCGTGCGCCGCATTTATGGCAGGCCCCGGCATCCCTATCATGAGCTTTATGTACGGCCTTAGCTTTGAGCGCTACCGCACGCTGGCACTGCTGATGGTTGTCGCCGGCGGCGTCACCGCGGCCATCGACTTTCTCTACGCCATCATCACGGTGCTGCGCCATGCCGGCGACGTCACCAAAATCTACCTGATCTGCTTCGCCGTAAGCGTAGTGCTGCCGGTGATCCTGATCAACCTGCTGGGTCTGATGGGCGCCGTGGTGAGCTACCTAGCCATCATGGCCCTACTCCTGGTGCTGCTGATTATCGAATACGCCCACATCCGCCAACGCATCGAGCGCGACCGCAACCCGTACGGCGCCTAATTGGCGCAATGGGGGGTCTCGTTGCGGACGATTTGTGACACGCAAAACTAAGTGAGTAGACTTTTGCCGAATCCCTGACCACACCGGCAAAACACAAGTCAGTGACCTGCGGTTTTGTTGAGGCAAATTTGCCGGCTGCTCGGCATTTCCAAAAAAGTCTACTCACTTAGCCAGCGGGCAGCCAAAAAAGAACCGTCGCAACGTCGTTTGACTCCGTTGCGATGGTTTTTCGAGCATTTTCGCACTGCCGAGGACGCAGACGCTCCTCATTTCTCGCGCTTACCGAGCAAGAAGGCGCTATTCTCCGAAAGTAGTCAAAAAAGCTCCGTCCCAAATTAGCTACCCTTTGCACCGATTATTCGCCTGGGTTGATGTTCGCATAGAACTCGGCGCCGTCATCAAGGCGCAGGATACCGACGCGGCCGAACTCGGAGCCGGTGGCGGCGGCGCAGTCGATATCGATGCGATCGGGCACGCCGGCGGTATCCTCGCCACCCAGGCGCACAATCTGCCCGCGGCCCGACTCCTCATCGAGCCCCGCCAGGCCGCCAACCTCGCAATAGCGCCCAAGCGACACCGTGGGCGTGTGGCCGCTCACCACGACCGGGCCCTCGCCCTCGGCAGAAAGCAGTCCCGTCGGCGCATCCCAATAGCCGTGACGAATCCACAGCAGGTCATCGGACGACTGCACCGCGAGCATCTGCTGCAGCAGCTCGCGATCGGCACCCACCGCTCCGACGCCATCGGCACAATCGACGCCATGCTCAAGTAAAAACGCGCGCGCCGCCTTCATCTCGATTCCAGCATGTACCAGCAGATACGGGCGCTCCTCGGTCTCGACCACCGCGTAGAGCGGCAGCGCGGCCATCCATCGCACGAGCTCCTCGTATGCCTCAAATTCCATGTCGTTGAGCTGCTCGCGCGTCGTCCAGCCACCGTTGATATCCCAGGTCTCGGCATCGAGCGGATCCTGGCCAATGATGGCATCGAGCATGATCTGCTCGTGATTGCCCTTGAGAACGCGGGCGTTAGGCAGCGAGCGCACGAGCTTAATAACGCCGACCGGATCGGGCCCGCGATCAATCATGTCGCCCAGCACGTACAGCGTGTCGTCGGACGCCAGCGAAATCTTAGACAGGGCCTCGTCAAGCGCACGCACGTGCCCGTGAGCATCAGATGTCACATAGATCGCCATGGTACGCCTCTCCTTGCATTGCGGCCAAAGCCCGGCGCCGCAACTAAAACTTCAAGTTGAACTTAAACGTTACCCATTGTACTCCGTTGCAATAAAGCTGGAAAGGGTTTCCGAGCAGAGGCAAAGACGGCAGCCGTCTATGACGATATCGCGCACGCCCGCAATCCAACCCCATAAACCCACCATCTTTGGGTACAAATAACCGCAGACAACTAACCGTGCCACGCCAACCACCCAGGAGCGGACACCATCCATGAACCAGATCCTTCTTTTTATCGGCCTCGTCATCATTTTGTGCCTGACCATCAAACCCGTCGGCAAAAAGCTCCCCTTCCCCACCCTGCTTATCTTTATCGCGCTCGGCATGCTGTTGGGCGTCAACGGCCCGGCGCATATCGACTTTAGCGACTACGCACTCACCGAAACCGTCTGCAGCACGGCGCTATTGTTCATCATGTTCTACGGCGGCTTTAACACCAACATAGACCGCGCCAAGCCCGTCGCCGCGCCGGCGGTGCTGCTGAGCACGCTCGGCGTCGTCATCACCGCAGGCATCACCGGCGTGTTCGCCCACTTTGTGCTGGGCTTCGACTGGATCGGCGGCCTGCTGCTGGGCTCGGTCGTGGCGTCGACCGACGCGGCGAGCGTCTTTAGCGTGCTGCGCGAGCACAACCTGTCGCTAAAGGGCGGCACCGACTCGCTGCTCGAGGTCGAATCGGGCTCCAACGACCCCGTCGCCTACATGCTCACCGCGGTACTCGCCACCCTCGCGGCGGGTGGCAACATCGACATTCCCGTGCTGCTGGCCAAGCAGATCATCCTGGGCGTGGGGCTGGGCCTTGCCATCGGCTGGATATCCAGCCGCCTGATTGAGCGCGCACACGCAACGGCCGAGGGCGCGCAGACTATCTTTTTGTTCGCCGTGGCGATCGTCGCCTACGCACTGCCGAGCTACCTGGGCGGCAACGGCTTTTTGGCCGTATACCTGGCAGGCATTGTGCTGGGCGCGAGCGACATCACCGGCAAGGTCGAGATGGCGCACTTCTTTGACACCCTTACCGAGATGGCCGAGATGACGATCTTCTTCTTGCTCGGCCTGCTCGTCACGCCCGCGCGCCTGCCGCAAATGCTGCTACCCGGCCTGGCGCTCATGGCGTTTATGCTCTTTGCGAGCCGCCCCATCGCCGTCGGTCTGCTGCTGGCGCCCTTTAAGACGAGCCCTCGCCAGGTTGCGCTCGTAAGCTGGGCGGGCTTGCGCGGCGCGGCTTCGGTCGTCTTTAGCCTCTTTGCTGTGGTGGCCGGCGTTCCCGGCGGACACGACCTATTTGACCTGGTGTTTGTGATTGCCGTATCGAGCATTGTGGTGCAGGGTTCGCTACTGCCGGCGGTGGCGAAGAAACTCGATATGATCGATGCGGCCGGCGACGTGCGCCGCACCTTTAACGACTACCGCGACGAGGACGGCATGTCGTTTGTAAAGCTCAAGGTGGGCGCTGGCCATCCGTTTGCCGGGCGCTCGCTCGCCGATATTGGCAGCGCGACGGACATGCTCGTGGTCTTGGTGCTGCGCGACGGGGCGCACCCGGTACTGCCCAACGGCGATACCGTCATCGAGGAAGGCGACCTTCTGGTGATGGCAGCCCCAACGTTCGAAGAGCGTGCCGAGGTTACGCTGCGCGAGGTCACCGTGACGCCCCACGGTCGCCTGGCCGGTCAGCGCCTGCGCGACGTGCCGCAGGGCAAGCACCCGTTTATCGTGGTGATGCTCAAGCGCGAAGGCCAAACGATCATCCCCGACGGCGACACCCTCATATACGCCGGCGACGAAGCCGTCATCGCCACGCTGTCGTCGTAGCGGGCAGGGGTAGTTAAAAGAAACACGTCCCGAATTGGCTATATTTGAGCATAAATCGCCCCGGCTGGGGTCTCGTTGCGGACACATTAGCGTCTCTCAAAACTAAGTGAGTAGACTTTTGCCGAATCGCCGACCACGTCACCAAAGCATAAGTCTGTGACCTGCGGGTTTGTTGAAGCAAATTTGTCGGGTGCTCAGGATTTCCAATAAAGCCTACTCACTTAGCCAGCGTGCAGTCAAAATAGAACGGTCGCGAGCTCATTAGACTCCATTGCGACGGTTTATCGTTCATCTTCGCGCAGCCGCGGGTGCAGACGCCCCGTCTCAAATTAGCTACCCTAGCCATCGTCGACAGCAAAGTCGCGGAGGTCGAGGCCTTCGCGCTCGGCTCGGACCAGGAGCTCTTGAGGCGACTCGTCCTCGATATCCATCACATCGAGCATAGCGGCCGGAAAGCCCGCGCCCGCCGCACTCCCCGCACGGTCGAGCAGGCTCTCGCGCAGCTGGTCCACATCGACTTCGATCTTCATGGTGAAACCTCCTGCAAGATCAGGCCCTTACTCGTCAGTGCCGAGTTCATCCACGGCAGCGACAAAAGCCGCCGCTTGCTTTTCGTCCATCCGAGTGGCCAGACGCCCCACGGGCTCATCGTAGGCAAACTGCACCTTATCGATAAAGCAATCCCAAGCACGCTCATCCACACGCACGGCGGCCTCGCAGTACTGGCCGAGCTTTTTGAGTCCATACCAAAACGCATTCACATGGCGTGCGGGATCCTCGTCCAGCACACCATCGTAGCGCCGTCCGTTAAACTCGCGCATGCGCGCCACGGCAACCTCGAGTGAGTCGCCGCCGTCGGCCGAAGCCTCGTCCACAAGCTCGGGAATCGCAACTTCGCGCCGAACATTGTGCCTGGTAGCACCGTCGTACTCGCCCACCAACACGTCTTCGTCAAACCGATCATCGTAGTCGAAATAACTACTGCCGCGGCAAATCCCATGCGGCGAACCGGCACCAAAGGCACAGAACAACCCGCCGTCGGCAACAACGCGCCTATAGGTCTCAAACGACTTCTTAACCTGAGCGAGCAACTCGAAAAGCCCTCCGGCATCGCACCCCGTCTCACACGTAATGCAAACAGGCCCCGGCAACGACACCGGCTCCACCGTGCTCCCCGCAACGCGGGCGGCACGCTCGGCCCGATACGCTTGGGCCGCCAAGCGCGCTCGCTGCGCAGCACCGCGCACATTAGTAAGCTCACGCTCCAGCGCCACGTCGCCGGCAACATCGCCAGCAAACCCGCCAGCATCCCGCGGCCCGGTCGCACTCAGCTCGGACTCAAACGTCGCCGTAATCATGCCGGCAAGGTCCGTTGTATCGGCGGCACAACGCAGCTGCTCCAACTGCGTGCACAGCAGATCGGCATCCAGGGGCGCGGCATCCACAACGTGCACGTTACTCAGACGCGCCGCGCCCTGCAGCACCAAAGCCCCCGCAGCATCGTACGCCGCACGAACCCTGTCCGCCGTATTGGCACGCAGCTTTACCTCGATAAACGCAAGCGTCTGCTCCAGACGAGCCAACAGCTCAGCCTTGTCCTCCATACGCAAAAAGGCAGCGTAGCGCCGCTCCATCTGCAACGGGCCCACAACGCCTACCTGTTTGCGAGCGCGCGCAAGAGAATCAAATTCAACGCGGCGTACATACCCGTCAACGGCCCGCACGGCAGACTCACGCGCAGCACGCTCGGCAGCCTCGACGCCCCCGATCACGCCCAGCAGCTCGCGGGAGCGCGCCTTGCGCAATAACTCCCCGCGATCGTACTGCTCAAGCGCCGTCTGACGCTTGGCTACCGACTCAAAGCCAAAGAGCTCATCGAGCAGCTCGCCAACAGAACGTTCTTCCGCCATGGCAAGGCCTCCTCACGCGCAGCACGCCAACATGCTCGCGGGCTCACGTGCGCATCAAACGTCTCGCGCACGCAAGCCCCCACGCTCGCATCCCTACAGATCCAGCGCCTTCTTCGCAGCATCGACCGGGTCGCCATCCATGTAGAACACCGGGCTCAACCCCGAGATAATCTCGGACGAAACGCTCTGCAGGCCCGCGATGGCGCTCAGCGGCAATATCACGCGCTTGGCGCCAGCGTTTTTGGCCACGCGCATAATGTCCTCGAGACCGCGAATCTCGTCCATAGAACCCGACATGCGCAAGATGCCCGGAACCGCCAGCGCGGACATCACCGGGCGGTTGCACGCCGCGGAGCACAGGCCCACAAACTCGGCAAGAGAGACCTCTTCGGACAGACCCTTGCTCTGCAGGTCGTTATAGAACAGCAGGTAGTCTTTTGAGCCAATGTGCATGCCCGGCGCCACACGGTTTGCCAGGTTCACAAAGTTGTCGAACGCGGCCTCCAGCGTATCGCGCACCGGTTTGTTAAAGGCAACGCCCTCGTGCTTAAACTTACACTCGCCGGCAACGGCCTTGTTCTCCAGCTTGTACACGGCAACCTCGCCGCTCTGCGACCTGCCCACGCCAAACACGTGACCGGACAGCAGCGGGCCATCGGGAATCAGCGTATCCTCGGACTGCTCGGGCACGCGCACCACGTGCACGTCCTGCGGATTGTCGGCATCCATATAGCCCAGGTTGACGTCGATAAACTCGACGCCCGCCATAATCTTGAGCTGCTCCTTTACGCGGCGACGGCCCTCGATGGCGTAGTCCAGCAGCCAACGAACGTCGTCCTTGTCCATAGCCTCGTCAGGGAACAGCAGCTTGGCCAGGCCGCTAAAGGACTTGCGCACGGCAATCTCGTCACGCTTGTTAAAGTCGCTGTTAAAGCGGAAGTAGCGGTCGATATGATGCGTGAAGTCCTTGCGGCGCATCTCCTTGCAAAACTCCGACAGGCAGTCGGTGATTAAGCCGTAATGCCCAGTCAGCAGGCTCGAGCGCATCTTGGGAATCTCCCAGCCCGGCAGGTAATAGTGGATACGGTCGAAAAAGGCCGAATCGTTGTTAAACTCCGGCGGGAACGGATCAAACAGGTGCGTGGTCTTAAGGACGTTTTGCACGGTGTCGTTGATGTTGCCCTCAAAGACCATGGAGGCATCAGCGTTAATCTGGTCGCGGCCGCGCGCGTAGCTGCCACTCGCCATATAGTCCTTCATGATCTGCACGGCGTTGGTGTCCTTAAAGCGCATGCCGGCGACCTCGTCGAACGTCACGCAATCCCAATGGCCCACCAAGCCCACGCGATCGGCGCGCATGGAGTTCATGCGGCCGAACAGGTTGGCCGTGGTGGTCTGCCCGCCCGAAAGCAAAATGGCGTAGGGCGAAACCTCTTTGTAGATATGGCTCTTGCCGGTGCCGCGGGGACCAAGCTCGCACAGATTGTAGTTGCGCTCGATCAGCGGCACCATGCGCTCGATAAAGTGCAGGCGCTCCTTCTCCGAAAGCTCGCTGGGCTCATAGCCGGCAGAGCGCAGCAGCATGTTGAGCCACTCGTCGCGCGAGAAATACTGACGTTCCTCGATCATGGCGTCCAGGTCCAGGTTGGGCATCTGGATAGGCGTGAGCGACGCCACGCTAAACGGAGAGTCCTCGGGTCCGCGCTTTTTGCGCTTGGCCTTGGAGCGGCGCGGCGCATCGTCGCCAAAGACTTCCATGCCAAACTCGTCTTCCTCTTCCATGGGACGACGATACTCGATGCTCATAATGCACCAAATACCACCCTGGAGAATCTTGGAATAGTCGCGCACGTACTCGGCCGGCATCACAAACGGCTCAATGGTCAGGTTGGCAAACGACGCCACGTAGATGTCTTTGTACTCGTCGAGCTTGGCCGTCACCTTATCGATGATGGTAAAGCGACCCAGCTCGCGGATCTTGGACTTAATGCGCTCGGACTCGTCGGGACGCACGTAGTTATCGGTGAGGATCTTGCGGATGCGCCCCAAGCCCTCCGCCACGGCTTCTTCGTCGTCGGTTGAGCAGTACATGCCCAGCAGGTACTCCAGCACAAAGGTAGGCACGTTGGCGCCACGCTTCATAAGGGCCGTCAGGTCCTTGCGCACGATCTTGCCGCCAAAGTGCTCGAGCAGCTTACCGTCCAGTACATCCATGTCGTAACCGTCGTCCTCGGGAGCCTCGGCCGCGGCCTGGGCATAGCCATCGGTCGAGGACTCGTCCTCGACGGGCACCTCGGCCTCGGCGGGCGCAGCGGTCTCCGTCGGCTCCGGGACAGGCACGGCCTCCGGAGCAGGCTCGGCAGTCTCAGCCTCCGGGGCAGGCACAACCTCCCCTACAGGCACCGCAGCCTGCACCGGCGCATTCACATCAATCGAGGGAACTTCCCACAGATCGTCGTCATGGCTATCAAACATAGGGCACACTCCTAAAAACCAAAGTCAGCAACAGGGGCAAACGAAACAGCGATGGTGTACGTCTCGCGCCAAACGATCTTGCCCGTTTCGCGCTCGCGGCAGACCAGATAGTACGGACCCTTGGCCGAGAATCCATCCGCTGCATGCAACGCAAACTTGGCATGCACCACGCGCTCCTGCGAGTTAACAGAAGTCTTGTTAGCATGCGCCTTGACCGTATCGCTCACCTCGTTGCCGCTTGCATCGGTAAACACCAGCTCGTACTCGCACGGCAAAACCTTGCCTTGGGCGGGTTCTTCCTGGATCAAGTTGACCGAGAAGAGCGAGTTGGTCACTCGGCGTCCCTCACTTAGTACGCGCAGCGTCGCCGCGCGCGTGTCGACAAAGTCCTTGGAACCCGAGCGCGCACGCCAAAAACCGATAACGGGCACGCAGAGCTCCTGCAGGCTCATGCCGCCGTGGACGTAGTTGTTAGTGCCGCCGGGACGCTTGAAGTGCACGTTCTCGCGCGGGGCAAACCCCTCAAAACCGGCGCCCAAACGTCCCATGTCAACATTAACAAACACCCCGCGCACCTCATCCGAAAGCTCGCCCACGGCCTCGTTGGGCACCACCAGATGACGCTTGCCGTACATGACGGGAGCGTCAAGGACGGGAAGGTCCGGTTTGCCGAGCATCTGGCACTCGCTGAGCTCCCGACGCGTGTAGATAAAGCCGTGGTCCGCCGTTATAACAACACGCGCGCCCGGGGCGTCGGTGCACACGCGACGCGCCAACGCAGCAAGTTCCTCCACGGTGTCCGCACAGGCACCGAAGACGTCATCCTGCGTAGCGGCCTTCTCGCCCGTGGCATCGATCTTGTTGTGGTAGAGGTAGACAATTCTTGAGTCCTTGAGCAGCGCCTTACGCTCGGTTCCCGCCATGTTGAGGTATGCGCTCGAACGTAAAGCGCAGGCCGTGGGCTCAACGTGGGCAAGCACGGCCTCGCGCTGCGGAGTCGTCGCAGTGGGCATGCCGTCAGCCAGCACAAACGAGCCATCCGCTGCAAGCTCAAGCGCCTGATGCGGCAACAGCGCGGGCATGCCCACCTCGGTAATGGAGGGAAAGACCGCCTGCATGCTAGAGACCTTGACGTTGCCGCCGCGCTCGCGCTCGAGCAGCGCCGCAACGTCGCGGGCCACCTCATAGCGCAGCGCGTCGCTCACGATAACGACCGTCGTTTTGGTAGAGCCCACAAAGGTGGGCAGTACATGCCAGTAGAATTCATCCTGCCGTGCGGGACCCTCGATGTAGCCGCAATCGGCCCACTCCCCTTGCGCAGCGGTCGACCAGCATGCATTAGCATCGGCCAAGAACCAGTTACTGTAGAGATTCTCCGCCCAGTCCACCACAGCTCGGGCAGGCTCCTCGAGCACATCGCACTCGACGGAGCGCGCCCGCAGATACGCGGTGCACATATGGCGATAGGCAGCGTCCATGGCATACCAATCGGACGTGTAGGCATCCCACACCTGCTGGGGCTGCGCCAGATGGAACCCGCCCGCGTGCGCCTGCCTAAACGCACACATATCGGCCACAGCGACAAGCAGGTCAAAGTAGCTCTCGACACGGCGGTACCAGCTTAGGTCGCAGCGACGCGCCGCAAAGGCGCGCGCATCCGCAACACGGTCCGCGCCCTGAGCAAACGAGCAGAACAGCTGCGAGAGTACGGCCTCATTGACGCACGGGAACACATCAAGCGAGGTCAGCACATCGATCGACAGGGCCTCAAACCGTGCAAAGAGCCCGCGGGCATCCTCCACCAAACGGCAGATCTCAAATAAATCCTCGCTCGACGCCCGAGCATCGGCAGTCTGGTCCCACGTACGCACCGCCTCAAGGCAATAGGGTCCGTAGGCGGGAGCCACATAGCTTTCGAGTCCTTTGAGCGCCCCCTCGGGAAGCACGGTGGATGCCGCCGTGATGAGCACATGAGATGCCAGCGCAAGCAGCGAATCGCGCTCATACAGCGGTCCCTCAAACCCATAGCAACGTACAATGAAGGCAGCGAGGACATCGCGCACGCAGTACTTGTCCACCAACTCGGCCAGCGCTTCGGGGCCCTCGTGCAGCAGCGTGGTCATACAGCCGCGCAGCACAAACGCGGGGCGCGCGTCGCCAACCTCTTTACCGCCAAAAATCACCGTAAGGATACCGAGTTCGATATCTGATGCGCCCGAAGCATGCGGAACACACGCGGCAAACTTAACGCAGCGGGTCTTGGCATCAAAGAACGCCTTGTGCTCGCGCAGACTCTCGCGCACGGCGTCAATATTCTCGATACCCAGCTGATCGGCCAAAAGTGAAAGATAGTCAGCCTGGAACTGATCGGCATACAGCTCGACATCGGCAAGCCAATCGCCCTCAAGCCTGCCGCGCGGGCAACGACGATACAACAAGATATCGCTCGCAAGGTCATCGCGGTTGATGAGCTTCTTGACCGCAAACATGCGGCCCTCGCAAGCCTCAACAAACCGCACCAGGCGCTCAAAGTCACCGTGAGCAGGCATTACGCCGGCATCGGCCCCCACGCCGTCGAAACCCTCGGCAGCCAATCGCTCAAACTCAGAGGCAAACTCGCCGTCCGCATCGTGCCAAACCACCACACGACGCGGCACGCATGCGGGCAACGGTTGCAAAAACCGCAGCTTGAGCTGTTCTTCTACATCGATCTTGGGCATGAATATCCTTACCGTATCTGCAGTTACTTAATCTTCGCCAGCACATCCTGAAACTTGGCGTAGTTGACCTTGACGCCGTCATTCAGGTCGATCTTAATCATCTGGTCTGCCAAGTGGTGTAGCTTCTCCTCGAAGGCAATAGTCTCTTTGAGCTGGTCGTTGAGCTTTTTGACGCGCTTATCCAAACGCACGCGCTCGCCGCGCTCGGCACCGGCAAGGGCATCGTTGGCATAGCCGATCTGGGAACGATAGCGCTCCTGCTGCTCATGCACATAGTCGGTGCGAATGCGAGCCAACAGGTCGGGCTGGTAGCGATGCATGTAAACAAGACACTTGAAGCCATTCTTCTTGCCGCTGTCGAACAGCCAGTAGATGGGACGCTTCTTGTAGGTCTGGCAGTGGTCCTTAAAGAAGTCCTTCAAAAAGTAGGTGCGGATGACCTCGCGCGAGGTGCCCTTGCCGCCGAGCGCCTCGGCAATAAAGGCCAGGTTCTGCTCGAGCGTCTCCTCGCCGTACACGGTGCGCACAAAGTCAATAAAATAGCGCACGATGTCGTCGGCAAAGTACTCGTCGTCGGTAATGGGCAGCACGTTGTCGCCATCTGGCATAAAGGTCACGTGATCGGAATCGGGCATCTTGGCAAGATAGTCAGAGACCGTGGCACCCTGGTCGGCCAGGACCAGTCCATCCACATCCAGCGAATAGCGGCCAAACATGCAGCCCACGGCATAGCTTATGAGTGAGATGATCTCGTCGCGCTTGGTGCGCACGTATTTGTTGCCCTTATAGCTCTCGGGGATCTCGTCGGCGGTATCAAAGATGCGCGCCACCGAGACGTACTTATCCTCGACCTCGATGGGCACCTCCCCCTCCATGTTGTAGATCTTGGCAAAGATTCGGTTGAGCTCTTCCTCGTTAGCGCGAAGCTGCTCAAAGCGAGCATTGACCTCGGCCTTGCGGGCTTCGTATTTATCGGCCAAAAGCGTTGTCATTGTGCCGCCTTCCGTTTCCCATGGTCTTTCAATTAATCGGTCGCCGTGAAGGAATCAGGCTCGAAGCTCAGCCCCATGCACAGCGCGATGCCGGTGCATCTCTCGCTCGAAAGCAGCTGATTCGTCTTAATTGCGCGATATGAAATCGCTCTCCTATCCAATGGAAGCTTTCAAATCGACTTCATGCCACACGTATTTGCCAAACACTCCCAATGCTGGACTAAACTCAAATGCGCTTTCTCGAGATTCGCTCCCTTCCGAAATTACAAGGAGCAATCGAGATCCCCCCAACAGATCGCGAGCGTTCCCACAGCGACAAATCGCGTGATAATCCTGCGGACCGACTGTATTCTCGGTAATCAAAAATGAAAGCGTCGCCAAACCAGATGGATCAAAATAGGGGGTACCATGAGCGGGAACGTCACACATGTGTGGCTCCCTACACTTTATTAAATCGAGCTGCAAAATCGCATCCATAATCGCAAAGTCCTCCGACTTTTCCTGATCAACGCACTTCAGCTCAATGCATATTTCTCTAGTCTCACCACGCAGAAAACGATTAACCGCCTGTCGGTCGTAATTTTGAGGTTCATAAATACAACAATTAGACATGGTTATTACCTTTCGAAACTACAGCCTCCTTGCGGAAGCAGCTTATCTTTGGATAATTTGATCTATTGCGCTTCCGGCAATAATACCCACGGCATCGGCAGTCCACTTCAGCGCCGTAGGCGTCTCTTTTAAAGCCTTGTCATGCTGACCGCGGCCAATCAAAGCAAGGCCCTTTTTCGTTATTTGTAAGCCAACGCTTTCTTGTGAAAACGCCAAATAATCGGCATCTTTCAACGACTGAATGCACCCAGCAACATCGACTGCCGGAATACCCCAAGCAGAAACGTCGATTTCGGAAATACGCTTGTTTTCAAGCTCGATAATCTGCCACAGCAGCTCCCTAATGATGTATGCATCTATAGGACGCTTCGCATCACAGGGGATGATCCACCTGAATGGGAAGGAGGTTTCTTTTACCGCACCAGAAATCAAATCAGCCCTACACCAGGCGGAAACATCTCGTTTATCGGCATTCCACTTTTCAGCACACTCCGCTGTAGTTCGTTTCGTCTCTTCGACAAGTTTGTAGGATTTAGCCACAACGCTCACCTACAACAGCGGATGACGTTTGAAATCCCAAGAGGTTTCAAACGAGTCGCAATCTAGCCTTGAAATGCCCAGACAATAATCCACCAAACCATCAACCGCCCCATGCTCAGCAGGCTCAATAGCGATGGGAAGCTTGGCGATATCACCGGGTTGGGCGTTTAGCGTGGGAACAAGGAAGGACGTTGCCGTTGCAATAACGGATGAGTTAAGCAACCCAAGCAAGTACTTCATATCGCAGACAGGAGGAAACATAGCCACGGCCGCAGAGTCAAACAAAGACCCGGAAGGCTGCATTCTAAATGCAATCTGCCCAGACGTAATTCTTGAATACGTGATGCACGATAAGAAGGCAATTGAATCCTTTATCCTGGATGCGCCAGGTGCCGCGGAAAGAGAGCGGCCATTCTTGGCATATTCAATAACGTGATCCCTGTTGCCATACCATTTCCTAAAGGAACCACCCTTATTGTGCGGATACCATTTTGCATCTAGGCTCAAACTGGATTCAGCAGAGTTACAAGCGACGCTCATGTCCCCAAGAGAGCATTCAAACCAATAGCGCAAAAAACGATCGTTATCACTTGTCTGCAAACCGACCTGCGGCTTGGCAAACAAGCCAAGCTTTTCCTTATTCGTAAACGCATCCAGAAGGGCATCGCTGGCCCAGTAGGCTATGGGGGTGCCGGGAATCTGCTTGAAGGTGTCGGCGTCACGGCGGTAGAACCAGCCGCAATCGGGGTTTTGGATCGCCGCGAGCAGCTTAAGGCGCTTCGCCTCGCTGCCGTTGATGTCGACGAGGCGCACGTAAGCGCCCTCATATGCCGCGCAGCCGTTGTAGATGACATCGGCGGTTACGTTGACGACCTCGCCGCCGATGGCGTCAAATGCGCGGGGGCCGAGGTGCGCCATCGAGACAATCGTCTTGCCCTCGATGATCGAAGAGCGCATCTTCTCGAAGCTGCCCAGGAACATCCAGCTCTGCATGGTGACCATGGCCGCGTAGCCGCGGTCCTTGGCAAGGCTGAACCCGCGCTCGATAAAGCACGTGCACAGGTCGCTCTTCACGTCGGGGTAGTTCTTCTTGACCCACTTGCTCATGAAGGGGTTAAAGCTGCTACTGCCCATATACGGAGGATTCGCAACGGTGCAGGTAAAACGACGGGACAGCTTCTCGCAGATGGCGGCGGCGCTTTCGAGCTTAGTTTTGGCCGTAGCGGCAAAAAGGTCATCGGAACAACTCGCGGCGGCAGCCTTGAGCTCGTCGATCTCGTCCTCTGAAGGATTGAGCAGCGAACCGATCTCGCCCAAATGGCTCAGCTCCTCGGCGAGCTTCTTGTTGCCCGGGAGCTCGTCCTCTCCCAGCGGGATGCTCGAGAGCACGGTAACGTCGGCGCGCACGGCGCGCTTGAAAAAGCGACGATCGTGCTCGCGGGCGCACATGGCAAGCGCCAGTTCCGCGATCTGCGCTGCACGGGGATCGATCTCCATGCCAGCGAGGTTTTTAGTAAGAATGAGCTCGGGAATTTCGCGCTCACGATAGCCGCGCTCCTCGTACATATGGAAGAGCAATTCGAACGCATAGACCAGGATATGGCCCGAGCCGCATGCGGGGTCACAGAGGGTTATCTCCTCGGGGCTCGAGATGTGGATGAAGTCCTCGTGCTCAGCATCGGGCGCGATGTAATACTCCATGCGCTCGCGTAGCGAACTCCCCGGATTGTTGAGCATCCACAGACGGCCGAGCGAGTTCTCGACCATATAGCGTACGATCCACTCGGGGGTGAAGAGCTGCGTGGCGGGCGCGATATCCGCCGCCGCTGCCTTGCGCTTGGACTTGAAGAACTCGTCTTTGACGTCGGCATTGTAGTACTGATACATCCAGCCCAGAACGGTCACGCCCTCGCGCCAGTCCTCGTCAGCGAGGCCGGCATTGAGTTTGCCCACCACGCTGTCAGCCATCATGAGGCCCTGGGGCAACAGCAGCTCCATGGCTCCGCCCACGCGTTCAAAGACGCCCGGCAGGCAATCGGCAAGCTCCTCGCACTGAGCAACAAACAGGTAGCGCCACAACGGTTCATCCAAGCCCGCCATCTTGAGCTCGGCTATGTGATCGGTATCGGCCGTCGTTATCTCCACATCCAGTGCGTTCTCCACGGCCTCGCTGCCATGGCTGCCGTCCGCACGACTTAGCATGCGCATACGGCTGGGAAGCCATCCGCGTGCATCCATGAAGCGAATGGCCACGATGCGGTTGAACCAGGTGTAGGCCGCACGGTCGCGCAGCGCCTCGTGACCCACCTCTGCCTGCATGCGCAGCAGCTCGTCGCGTTGCTCAATCTCAGCCGGACTTAGGGGCAGGCCGTTGACGGTCTCGGACCCAACGGGCGCGGGTGCAGGTTCGGTGATGCCGTAGCGCACCATCTGCGCCTCCACGCCTTTGATGAGCTCCGTACGGGCCCAGGTGCAGAAGCTCTTAAGAGCAGAATCGTTCATGGTTGATGAGCCTTTCTAAACGCCATAAGCCACCGGTGCGCGCTTTGGCACCGGTGGCTCCGCGGGTTAGTTGATACGGATCTCGTCGTTTGCAGCGAGCGCCTGCATAAGGCGGGAGCGCAGGTCGTCCACGTAGCGCTCCACGTCCTCTGCGGACAAGAGACGACTCGGCTTGGCCAGATCGGCGCGGCGCACGGTCTTGATCTTGCGCTGGGGCTTGGGCGCGGGCACGGGCACGGGAGCAGACGATGCGGCGCCCTTGTTGGAGACCTTCTTGACCACCTCACCCGTACTCGTGACCTCAGTGGTGCGGCGCTCGTTGTCCATACGCACGCGGGCCTCATCCACAGCGTCGTACATCTCGTTGGCCGCCGCACTGAGCCAGTCGCCCCAGTTAGTTGCAACAACGCTCAGTTCGTTGAGACTTTGAGCGCTGTGGGCACGGTTCTTGAACGACTCGTATTTGGTGCCGGCGCCTGCTATGGCATCCTTGGCCTGATTGACAAAGCCCTTTTGGCTCTCGGCCTGCGCCCGCAGGTCTTGCAGATCGCTCTCGATGCGACACAAAAACTCATTGCGGCGGTTGCCCAACAGCTTTTTCATGTCGTCCTCGACGGGATCCATAAGCGGCTGCAGGTCTTTAATATGGCCGTAGGGCTTGGGATCTTTGAGGATCTCGCGCACCTTTGCCACGCTCTTCACCGCGCCGGGAATGTCATCGGAGGCATACTCGATACCCTCGGTGCGGCTCAAGAAATCCTTGGCGTGGTCAAACGCTGTTCGTTGGTTGGACCCGAAGAACTCAACCACCCTGTCAAAGTCTTCCTTGGCATCGAGCAGGCGGTCCTCATGCTTGGTGAACGTGGTCAAGAACGCCTCGGCCTCGTTCTGGTCCTTAAGGACGTCGGCCACCTCCGAGCGCATCTTCTCGCACTCGTCCTCACCGGGATACGGGTAGGCCGGCTTGATGCCCGTGTAGTAGTCGCGTGCCATGGCGAGGCACGCCTCGCGCAAGCCCTCAAGGCGCTCTTTGAGCTCGGCCACGAGCTTATCCTCGTTGGAGGGCACGGTCTTGAGATCAAACAGATCACGCATGAGCTCGCCCGTGGCGCGCAGCAACCGGTCGCTCATGCGCACGCGCAAGCGCACCTGGGCCTTATCGGCATCCTTGCGCAGGAGTGCCACCATGCGGCTGTCGTTAGCTTGAACCGTCTGACCGCCAAACAGCACCTGCGCGCGCTGCTCCACCACAAGCTGCGCCACCACATTTGCGATATCGACCTCGCGCCAGCCAAAGGGCCTTTGCTGGTACTGGCGCTGGATATCGCCCATAGCGGTATCCAGGTGGCGCTGGTGCTGAACTTTGAGGTAGTCCTCGACCTCCTTGAGCGCACGCGTGTTGCCCGCGTCCATGCCAGCGAGCCCCGCCTGGACGTTGCCCGCCAGAGTGGAGCGGATATCGGAATCGCTCGTGACCGGCGCGCCGATATAGTCGGCCTTTTCAAAGACTACATCGCACAGCTGCGCCAGCACCTGCTCAAAGACCTGGGCGGGCTTGGCCGCGCGGACCTCAACCATGCGGCCGTTGACTGCACAACGTGCGTGGAGCACCGCCTCAGCCAAAAGGGCGTCAGCCTCTTTCTCGTTAAAGTCCTTCTCGCGCATTTTGGCCTCGACGATCTGGCGGGTACTCGGCGGTAGCTCCTGCAGGTTGCGCGTCTGGGCGTACATGCGAATCTTAGCGGCGTTGACGAGTGGGGCCCAATAATCCACCTCGTCGCTCAAGGCCACGATGGCCTTATCCACGGATTTCAATGCCAGCTCGGCATCGTCCGCACGGCCCAGATCGCTGGCCATGGTCACCACGGATAGTTCCATGCCGCCCATGTTGGATCCATGAATCGAGCCATCCACGTAGCGGTCAAAGGGGAAGTCGTTGGCCCCGCGGTTGAGCTTGCGCGCGGTGTAGACGCTGTCGAACAGGCGCTTTTTGATAGACTCGATCACCTGCGCGTTGTCGATCGGGGTGCGTGCGATCTCCTGCGCTATCTCCTGCTCCTCGTCGGTGAGGAAGCTATAGGTATCGCCCTGGCGTGACACGTAGTTCTCGCGCTCCAAACGGGCGAGGGATTCCTTGACGCGGTCCTTGAGGGCGCGCTTGTCCACGTCGAGGCTATCGATCATGAGGATGGAGATGTTCTCGACCGTGGCCTTGACGTAGCCGATGTAACGAATCAGGTACAGGAGCTTGAGCACCTGAACGTCGTAGGGTTCAAGGCCCTCCGCGTTCTCGGCCGCACGGACCGCGCGGTCAACCACCTGGCTGATGCCGTGCTCAAGATCTTTGGAGATAGTGTCGAAGAAGCGCCAGAACGGCACGAGCGCACCGGTCTGGTCATGCTGGATGACCTGAGCGCTCTCCTGGAATGCGCTCAGCATGGAGCGCTCGCCCGTGGACATGTGCTTGGCCTTGACACCGTGCTTGCGCACCTCGGTCATCACGTCGGGCAGGAGCTTAAACTGATAGCCCACAAACGGGTAGCTGGCCACAAAATCCTTGGAGTTGGCGTAGCCGGCAAGGTCGGAGCGCGAGCCACCCTCAAAGGTAAAGTTGTTTTTGAGCACGGCGGTGTCTTGCTCGTAGACCCGTGCAAGCATATCGGCCGCCGGCGCGGTCTTCTCGAGCACACGGCGTTGGATGACCTCGTCCACGCTGGAGCTGGAGAGCGAAAGGCGGGTATTGAAGCGGCCTTGGATCTTTGAAAAGTCGTTGCCCACGGGCAGGCTCAGGTTGTCGATGGCCTCCTGGCTCGTGACCATCACCCACACGCGGCCACCGCAGGCGGCCCCCAGCTCCTCGACAATGGTCTGAAGGCTCAGCATAAGGCTTGGGTCCTGGTCGTTTGTAATAAACTGACCCACCTCGTCGACCATAAAGAGCAGGCGGAAGTTGCCGCCGCGGGCCGCCGCCTGAGCGTCCACGTAGTCCTTGACCTTTTTGGCAAAGACATCGGGGGCCAAAACCTCGTCCTCAGAACCCTCGAGCCAGTTCCATGCGGCCTTTTCGCTCATGCCGAGCACGCTCTGCAGCACCTCGACGACGTCGTCCTCAAAGTAGCTGTAGGTGTCGCGGGTCTGGAGCCAGGACTCGCCGTTGACGCGCTCAAAGGCCTCGCGGAACTCCTGGGTCTTGCCCAGGGAATCGATGTGATCCTCGAGCTTTGCAAGCTTGAGGTCCTCGCCGTAGAAGCCGCGTGCCTCGTAGAACATGCGCTCAAAGCCGCGAAGCAGCGCCGTGGGAGCCGTATCGCCCTGCTTCCACTGGCCCGCCTTGCTATCGATGTTAAAGAGGATGGCTTGCGTGGGCACCGAGCAGGCGCGCTCCATGGCAGCCGCGACCATGGGGTCGACGATCTTGCCATCAAAGTAGCGGATGGCGCTCTTACCGCCAATCTGGCGATTCTCGAGCAGGTAGCTCAGCATCTTGAGAAAGTGCGATTTACCGGAACCGAAGAAGCCGCTGATCCACACGCCGATCTTGTCGGTGGGCGCATCGATGGCATCGCCGTAGGCCTTGAAGAACGTGGCAAAGTGCCTCTGCAACTCGCGCGTCACCACGTACTCGTCAAGCTCCTGGCGGATGGACCCATCTTTTGAATCCTGAACCTTGACCACGCCGTTGATGGAGCGGTTGATGTCTTTTGCAAAGAGGTCGCGAATGATCGTGTTGTCCATGGGTGCTCCTTTGGATTTGGGGACGTTATGGCAAAGGGTTGTTACCGGCGGCAGAGCCTTGTCTGTGGGGATCCGCGCTTACGAGATATCGATGGCGCGGTAGTAGTTATCGGCCGGCAGACGGTTAAAGAGCTGGAAAGAAGAGCCGTTGAAGCTGCCTGGATAGGCAGCGACCACCGGCAGGTCGGAAAAATCGACTTGCATGCAGTCGAGAAGGGTGTGTATACGAAAGAAGGGATAGACCTCGCCGGCACCGGTCAGAAGAATGACATCGCCAGGTGCATGAGGCTCGGTTTGCTCGAGGATGTACGCGGCGATCTTCTCGGGTGAACAAAACTTGGCCACGTCCTCAAGCACGCGCTGGGAGCCGCGACGCTCCTCTTGACGCGGAATGGCCTTGAGGACACGGCGCTTTTCGAGAATTGCCAGCACAGCGTCGTAGAGGTTTACGACCTTGAGCGTGCACGGGAGCTTGCCGGCCTCAGCATCGAGCGCAAGGGTGTCAAACAACGCGCGCGCCTCAAACTCAAGCGCGGGGTCATAGCAAAAGGTGTGGAAGCCGATCTCATTGCCTATGCCCTTGTTGGCCAAAAAGTTCTCGCTACACAGGCACTCATGCAGCAGCTGCGCGCGGCGCTCAAACTCCTGGCGGGCGCGCTCGGAGCGGGCGTGCGCCGCCACGACGCTCTGGCGGGAATGGATGCCGATATTGGTGGTGATGTCGGTTGCCGGGGTGATTGCGGGGTCGACGATGGTGCTGACGGGAGCCACGCTACATCACCGCCCTGCCGGTGAGGGCCGCGATAAGCGACTGCTCGCCCAGCTGAATCAAGGCTCGCTCGACATCGGAATCGAGGAAAAGTGGTGACAGGCGCTCGGACTCCGGACCCTGACCCTCGGCGATAAGACCGGCGTGGCGGAGCGTCTGGCGGAGCGAACCCTTGATGCGCTTGACCGTGGCCTCGGTCCAGCGGGCCGCGTCCGGATACTCCGTGGTAAAGCGCGTCATAAAGGCGTTGAGGTCAACCGCCGTGAAGGCATAATCAAAGTTTTGCAGGCGCTCCCCCACCTCGACGAGCACGAGCTCGCGCACGATGTCGTAGCGGCAGATCATGCTGTAGAAGATGGCCTGGTCCGCCTGCGTGGGGGTGCCAGATGCCATGAGGCTGGTTAGGGATGACGCAGCCTCGACGGCGGTTTTGGGGTCGATGCCGCGCGCGGCGCATACGGCGTCCGTGGGCACCATGGCGTCGAGGCGGCGAAGGCACACGGTTGCGCGGTTGGCGACCATGCGCTCCGTGGGATATTGAAAGAGGTTCTCGCTCTTTACGCGTACAATGACTTGCTCGTCGCTTGTGCCCTGCATACGCAGGGCAGCGACGATGCGCATCTCATGCGGGAGGAATTGCTCGCGGGTGAGCACCCCCCCCCCCGAACGCTTTTTGTGGTTACATCCACAGTACACGCTCCAAGGGTGTCAAAGGCTGTCACAAGCGCGCCGCAACCCGGCAGGCAGGCGCGGCGCACATGACAATAATCATACCTGTTGGTAAAAAAGTTACCACGCCCAGAGTGTCAAATGTTGAGCAACAAAATTTAATCCGGTTAACGGTCATTTTCGCAGCTTAGAAACTTTAACGAGGCCGCCCCAAATCACACTTGCCAGACAACCGCGCTTACGAATGCAGGCACGTACACGCCCAACATCACCCTCCGCTATATTCAACATAAAGTTATACATATGCTTCTATGTAAGGAGTTTCGTATGCCTGTCGTAAAGCCTATTTCTGATCAGACGCGCGCACTAACTACCATTCAGGAACGCGAAGATCACATTCAACGTGCCATCGCTCGTGGCTACGACGACCTCACCAACGGTCGCATTCGCCCCTGGAAACAGGCGAAGGCCGAGGCGGATCGGATGCGAGCCTCGAGATGATCCCTCCCCCATGTAACCATCCTGTAAATCATAGCGGCGCAGTCGAGTTTTACCATGATGCGGTCGCGCCTGGCGCTCCACTGTGCTAAAGTATCCCGAACGTTCAAACGACTACGAGGGGACCTAGAAGATGGCACGTGTGCACAACTTCTCAGCTGGCCCGACCGCGCTGCCTACAAGCGTGCTCGCCGAGATCGCCGACGAGATGATGGACTACCGCGGTTGCGGCATGTCCGTGCTCGAGATGAGCCATCGATCTAGCATGTACCAGCAGATTATCAACGACGCCGAGGCAACCCTGCGCCGTCTGCTGAGCATCCCCGACAACTACCGCGTCCTGTTTTTGCAGGGCGGCGCCACGCTGCAGTTTGCGGGCATCCCCATGAACCTCATGCGCCGCGGCCGCGCCGGCTACGTCGTGACCGGCAACTTTGCCAACAAGGCGTACAAGGAGGCCGCCAAGTACGGCGAGGCCGTGCTGCTCGCGAACTCCGAAGACACCAACTTCGACCGCATCCCCGACATGGCCGACATCAACGCGCGTATTGCCGCCGAGGCTGCGGGCGACGGGCTCGACTACGTCTACATCTGCCAGAACAACACCATCTTTGGCACCATGTACCACGAGCTGCCCAATTGCGGCGACGTGCCGCTGGTCGCCGATGTCTCGAGCTGCTTTCTGTCGCAGCCGCTCGACGTTGAGCGCTACGGGCTCATCTACGCCGGCGCGCAGAAAAACGCCGGCGCCGCGGGCGTGACCGTGGTCATCGTGCGCGACGACCTTATCGCCGAAGGCCCGGCCTATGCGCAGACGCCGCAGTACATGGACCTTAAGACCCAGGCCGCCAAGGGCTCCATGCTCAACACGCCCAACACCTTTGGCATCTACGTATGCGGCAAGGTGTTCCGTTGGGTGGAGCAAACCGGCGGACTTGCCGCCATGACCGAGCGCAACTGGGCCAAGGCCAATCTGCTCTACGATCTGCTCGAGCACAGCGAGCTGTTCCATGGCACCGCGCAGACCGGCAGCCGCTCCATCGCCAACGTCACCTTCCGCACCGACGATGCCGGCCTCGACGCCGCCTTTGTCGCAGGCGCAGCCGAGCACCAGATTCAAAACGTCAAGGGCCATCGCCTCGTCGGCGGCATGCGCGCCAGCGTGTACAACGCCGTCACCATGGAGGACGTGCAGGCGCTGGCCACGTATATGAAGGACTTCGAAGCGCAGCATAGTTTGAGCCCGCGATCTAACTAGCCCGCAACGAGCGGGCCGACCAGCCACTTCAAACCACTTGTTTTAAACAAACCTGCTAAGGAGCTTTCCATGCGCAAGATCAAGACCATCGACGACATCACCAAAGACGGCGAAGTCGAGTTTGGCGAGGGCTACGAATTTGTGAGCACCGCCGAGGAGGCCGACGCCATCCTGATGCGCTCGACCGACCTGCACGGCTACGAGCTGCCCGAGGGCATCCGCGCCATCGCCCGCTGTGGCGCCGGCGTCAACAACATCCCCGTCGAGGAGTACGCCAAGAAGGGCGTCGTTGTCTTTAACTCCCCCGGCGCCAACAGCAACGCCGTCAAGGAGCTCGTCCTGGGCATGCTGGTGCTTTCGAGCCGCGGCGTGGTGCAGTCGATGAACTGGGTGCGCGACAACGCCGACGACCCCGATATCCAAGTCGACGCCGAGAAGGCCAAGAAGGCCTTTGTGGGTCGCGAGCTCAAGGGCAAGCGCATTGGCGTCATCGGCCTGGGCAACGTGGGCTCCAAGGTCGCCAACGCCTGTGTCGATCTGGGCATGGACGTCTACGGCTACGACCCGTTCATTTCCGTCGAGCACGCGTGGGTGCTGAGCCGCGAGGTGCAGCGCGTGGGCACGCTCGAGGATCTGTGCCGCGGCTGCGACTACCTCACCGTGCACGTGCCCAGCAAGGCCGACACCATCGGTATGATCAGCACCGAGCAGATTAACCTGCTAGCGCCCGACGCCGTGCTCATCAACTACGCGCGCGAGACCATCATTGACGAAAACGCCGTCGACGCCGCCCTGCGCGAGGGCAAGCTCAGCTGGTTTAGCTGCGACTTTGCCACGCCCAAGACCGTCAAGATGCCCAATACGTTTATCACCACGCATTCGGGCGCCGGCACCGGCGAGGCCGAGGCCAACTGCGCCGACATGGCCATCAGCGAGCTCAAGGATTACCTGGAAAACGGCAACATCGCGCACAGCGTCAACTACCCCGCCTGCAGCATGGGCAAGGCGCGCGCCGCAAGCCGTATTGCCTGCCTGCATGCCAACGTGCCCAACATGATCGGCCAGATCACGGCCATTCTCGCCAAGGACAACGCCAATGTGCAGCGCATGACCAACGAGTCCGCTGGCGAGAACGCCTACACCATGTTCGACACCGATGAGCACCTGGACGGCAGCACGATCGAGGCGCTCAAGCAGATTCCGTCGATGTATCGCGTGCGCGTGATTAAATAGCGCCGGTGCCAAGCCTGCCAGACAGACCACGAAGCCCATTCGCCCCCCCGTATTCACGAAACGGGGGGGCGATTTTGTTGCTCCGGACGACTTTAAAATGATACCCAGAACAAGTTTTTTCAGATAATCGATAGTGAGGCTCCAGTCGCTAAGCACACCCGCTTTGATAAACAGCTTTATCAGGGACTTTAGTAGGTAAAAATCGGTCTCTATGTGCCGAATGTAAGTTGACTGTCTATTTTCCGAAACAACTTATTCTAGATAGCATTTTTAGGGTCCCTCCAAGGCAAAATTGAAGCCTTTTTGCGACCAGAACTCTAGCTCGCGCTACCGTTTACCCACCGCGCGACTACATTCCCGCCCAATCGATAAAAATCTCCTCACGAAGCCGCCGTTCGAGCTCCTGCTGTCGCGGCGTCTTGTCTTTCAGCGGCACATCGAGATAGGACATGATGAGCTCCATCACCACGCGGAAGGCATCGAAGTCGGCCAGCTGACCATAGGTCATCAGAACGACGGGATATCCCATGGCTTGCAAGGCCGTCGTTCGATCGGAGTCCGAAATCTTGGATTCAATGGATCCGTGAATGGCTTTACCCTGGCATTCAACCAGACACTCTCGGCTGCCGTCCTTATTTGCCAGCAGGATATCGGCATAGCGCCTATCAAGCCCCGAAATCAGGCGGGCGCTGCGCGTCATACGAATCTCAACGTTATTGGTAAGGCGCAGCCCTTCGCCGCCGCGCAACCTCGTAAGGCCAAACAGCATCGAAGCCTGGACCTCGAGCGGCGATGCTGCCACCCCCGTAATGCATTTCGCGGCTCGTATGAACGATTTAGCGCCGCGGAGCCCCCGGACCTTATCGACGAACTCTGTAAGCTCAGAGAGCTCGATCAAGGGAGGTCGTTTCCACAAGTCCGTTGGATTCCCCGAGACATCCTTTACGTTTTCCCAGCCCGACCGTGCGTCACTCCATCGGCTCCCATATGCCTGCTCAAGTGCCGACTTTACCTGAGGCGCAATCTTGCACACGGCAAAGGTGCCGCACATCTCATACATGCACATGATTAGACGCTCGTTTGAGACCGAGGAAGCCAGGGTCAGCAGGGTAAAGAGTGGGGACGCAACATCGAAGCCAAACTCCGTCTGCCGCACGGAATCAAACGGCCTCTCCCCGTTCCAAACATGCCTGACAATGCGATCGCCCTTACGTCCGCAGCTGCCCTGCGCCAACACGTGTAACGGGGTGCCCAGGAAATGCGTGACGAGCGGATGCTCACATAGGTGCTCCCTGCGCGGATCGTCCGCAGAATCGGGCAGGTCCGGCATTATTGCCAAGACCTGTGGAGGTATCCGGTGATACCGAAAGGCAGATATGTCGCACAGCATGTCGTCCATGAAGGGTACGTACCCACCGCATCGTTCGTAAACCCGCCTGGACGGCAAACGCGCTGGCTCGGCCTGCGAACGGTAAATACCGCTGCGCGCACGCCGCGGATCTCTCAAGAGGCTTACAATCGGTTTGGAAAGCAGACTGATTGTGAGGTTGCATATGGTTGATGAGGACTTTGCCTGGCGGCTTGCGCAGGACCTTGTGAAGATTGACAGCTCAGACCCGGGCGCGTATGAGGATGAAATTGAGCGCTTCATTAAGAGGCTCATTGAGCAGCAGCTGGCACAACTTGATAGTTCTGCGCTCGATGCCGTGCAGATTGAGGAGCTCGAAGTGCTGCCCGGGCGCCGCAACCTTAAAGTCACCGTGCCGGGCCAAAGCGACGAGCCGCGGCTGGTCTATATCTGCCACATGGATACCGTCACCTTGGGCGATGGCTGGGACGCAGACATCGCACCGCTTGGGGCGGTTGTGCGCGACGATAAACTCTATGGCCGCGGTGCCTGCGATATGAAGGGTGGCCTGGCCTGCGCCATTGCCGCACTGGTCCATACGCTCGAGCGCGTGGCGGCAAGCGGTGAGCTGCCCCGACGTGGCTTTTCGCTCATCTGCTCGGTCGACGAGGAAGACTTTATGCGTGGCTCCGAGGCGGCCATTGATGCCGGCTGGGTCGGTTCGCGCGAATGGGTGCTGGACACCGAGCCCACCGACGGACAGATCCAGGTGGCGCACAAGGGGCGCACATGGTTCGAGATTGAGATGGCAGGCGTCACGGCGCACGCGAGCCAGCCTTGGAAGGGCGCCGACGCCGTCGCCGCCATGGCAGAGGTCGTCTGCGCGTTGCGCCGCGCGTTCATGGCGCTGCCCGTACACGATGAGCTGGGGCCATCGACCATCACGTTTGGACAGATCGAGGGCGGCTACCGCCCCTATGTCGTGCCCGACCATGCCAAGGTCTGGGTCGATATGCGCCTGGCCCCGCCGACTGATACGGCCGCCGCGACGCGCATGGTAGAGCAGGCCATCGCCGGCGCCGAAGCCGCGGTCCCCGGCTGCCATGGAAGCTATACCGTGACAGGCGACCGCCCCGCCATCGAGCGCGATCCAAGCTCTCCCCTTCTGGCTGCACTCAAGCGTGCCGCCGATGACGTGACGGGCACAGACACGACCGTCGGCTTCTTTACCGGCTACACCGACACTGCCGTCATTGCCGGCAAGACAGGCAACCGCAATTGTATGAGCTACGGCCCCGGCTCGTTGGCGCTCGCGCACAAGCCCAACGAGTATGTGCCCCATGCCGATATCGTTCGCTGCCAAAACGTGCTCATCGCGCTTGCCGATAACACGCTCTGGGACGCAAGCGGCCAAGTTGGGGCATAATAAGCCGCGAACAAACCGACTCGCGCGTTAGGACCGCCCATGAAAGCACTTCCATTTCCCTGCATCCGCCCAGCTCAGGACCGCGTGCTCGAGGCGCTGCCTGCGATGGGCGGTATCCTGAGCGGCAACGACGCCCTGCGCGGCGCCATTGCTGACGGCCTAATGCTCAAGGATCCAGGCGCGGCGTATTACGTGTACGAGTGTTCGGGAGAGCTGGGACGCGTGACGGGCGTTGTGGCAATTTGCCCGGTTGGTGTACTGACGGACGACAACGCGTCCTCCGCAGATGCGGCCGCAGCCGCCCGCGCAATCGCCGAGCTTAAGGTGCAGCCTCGCCCTGTAACGCTCGCCTACGAAGCCTCGCCCGTCATGGATATCATCCTCGGCGCCGCCAAAGAAGGCGCGTCGCTCTATGCCGTCACCGACCCCGCCGGCATTACGCACCGTGTGTGGGAGGTCAAGCGCGAGGACGCCGTTGCTGCCATCCGTGCCATGCTCGATCAGGCACCCGACCCCGTGTTCGCCGGTGACTCCGCCTATGCCGCCGCACTGGCTGGGGCATCGCAGATTCTGGCCGATGAGGCCCGTGCCGCCGGAACGTACACCGGCAAAGAGCCGTTCAACTTTGCCGTAGCTGCGCTCTTCCCCGCCGCGCAGGTCAGCGGCGGCGCGCCGCAGGTTCCGACGGGTCTGCTCACTCACCAGATCTCACGGTTCTAGCGGACTCAAACGCGAAGCTGGAAAACCCAGCATCCAAACAAACAAGGGGCAGGGATGCAATGCCCGTGCATGCATCCCCGCCCCTTTCGCATCAAACAATTTCGCCGGCAAACCGCGCCGCAACGCCAGCGCTACCCGCGCTGCGGGCCTACTACCGCTACAAGCGGTTCAAGCCCCAGCTCGCGCGCGTAATCCTCCTGCGTAAAGACTTCGACCAACTCAAACGTGTCGGATTCGTCGTCAAACGCAAAGTGCAGCACCGAGCAGTTGCCCGGCACGCGATCGCGCTCGTCGGCCGCCGCACCCTTCACGTGATCCATAAACTCCTTGATAGCCGAGCCATGGCTTACCGCGAGCACACACGTATGGTCCGGACGCTGCATGAGTTCGGTCAGCGTCGCCACCATGCGCTCGCGCACCTGGATCTGGCCCTCGCCGCCAAATTGACGATAGAAATCGCGCCACGGGCGCTCGGGCATAAGCATCACGCGCTCGGCCTCAAAGTCGCCAAAGAACCACTCGCGCAGACCGTCCAGGCGCTCGTACGTCATGCCCGACCACAGGTTGGCGATGGTCTGTTCGGTGCGGTGCAGCGTAGAGGTGTAGGCGTGGTCGGGCTCAATGCCGCGCGCACGCAAGAACATGCCGGCACGCGCCGCCTGATCGCAGCCCAGCTGTGTGAGCGGCGAGTCACTCCACCCCTGAATGATACGCTTAAGGTTGAATGTCGTCTGTCCATGACGGACCAGATACAGATCTTTATTCATAGGGGTCCTTTCGTTCGTTACCAACCCAAGAGCGAAAACGCCCCATCGCAATAGCCAAAATGAAGCACGGCACCGTTGTCGGGCAGCTCTCCCCCGCCAGTCACATACTCAAGAAACTCCTGGCAGGCTGAGCCGTGGGAAACCGCCAGCACGCAGTCGTGCTGCGGCCTGGCCATGATGCGGGACAGCGCCGCGACCATGCGCGACTGAAGCTGCACTTCCGACTCGCCGCCAAAGGCCACCGGATAATCGCCCCAGGGCTGCGGCGGCATCTCGCGATTTGATGTGCCCTCCAGCGAGCCAAAATGCCACTCACGCAGGTCATCGACCAGCTCAATGGAACGGCCCTCGCCAACGATAAGCTCGGCCGTATGCCGCGCCCGGCCCAACGGCGAGGAATACACATGATCAAAGGCCACGCCACGCGCCGCAAACGCCGTACGCGCCGTCAGCGCCTGCTCGCGCCCGCGCGCCGTAAGCGGCGAATCGTGCCAGCCCTGCAAAATGCTCTGCACATTGAGCTCAGTCTGCCCATGCCGCACCAAATACAGATCTGCCACACGCCCTCCCCTCGTACCACCACAAAGGGGACAGGCACCTTTGTGGTGGTTTACCGTCTGATCACGCCGCGGTGACGCTCAGCTACACCAGCACGTCGGCGAGCGAACGCTTGGGTACGTGGTGCACCTGTGCCTCGTCGCGCCAATAATTGATGGAGCCATCGGGGTTGGAATCGATCGCATCGATCACCTGTATCTCGGCCGGAACGCCAAAGGCCATGATCAGCTTGAGCTCATACTTGTCGTTATCGAGCCCCATGGCATCGATCGCATGGGGCGTAAAGGCCTTGAACATGCAGGCTGCCACCTCGGGCGTAGCGCTGCGGGCGGCGAGCATCATCGTCTGCGCGGCAATGCCCGTGTCGACCTCGGTAATGGGAGCGGCAGGCTTGCCCGGAACGGCGCGCTCAGCCAGAATCGCGATGTAGCCGGTCGGGCGCTCGCCCTCGGCAGGACCCGGCCAATCCTTAAGTGCGCCGGCCCATGCGAGCTCGTCAAATACACGCGCGCAATCCTCGGCACCGCTCACCACGTGAAAACGCAGACGCTGAGCATTGGCGCCGCAGGGAGCCAGGTGCGCCAGTTCCGCCAGCTCGAGCAAAAACTCGCGCGGCACGCGCATGGACTCGTCAAAACGGCGGCACGTACGGGCACGACGGACCAGCGCATCAAACGCTTCCAGACCGAGCTTTTCGCAACCTTGCTTTGCCATCGATTCGACACTCGACGGTGCCTCGGGAACTGCTTCGTTCATAGGGACCCCCAATACAAGCCAATTGTCCTTAGGAAAATCTAACCTAAAACGTAGGCAATAACGAACAGGGCTGCAATGTTCTACACCTGTTGAATAGAAAATCGCGACGTGGGGAACAACGGAAACAATTCGGGGCCTTTGGGTTACGTTTCGCCCTCCCCGACCCATACGTCAGCGCCCTTAGGGGATACTGGTTGTAACGATCAAGGCTTACGCCGCACGGAAAGGAGACATTATGGGCATCTTTAAGAACGATGACCAAAAATCGAGCCAGTTTGGATTTGACGAGAAAAGCATGGCAGGCAAAGCCGTCAAGGCCGTGCGCTGGATCTACGCCATCACGGGCGTCGTGGCGCTCATTGCTGGTATCGCGCTGCTTTTTGCACCCGCCAAGTCCCTCGTCTTTTTGACGACCGTCCTGGGCTTCTACTTTGTGATTACGGCAGCCATCAGGCTGTTCACTGCCATTTTTGAGCCGCTGCTGCCCACCGGCTGGCGCGTCACGAGCATCATCTCCAACCTACTCATTATCCTGGGCGGCGTCATAATCCTGCGCAACCAGGCCTTCTCGACCGCGACGCTCACCACGATGGTGGTTATCGTGGCCGGCTTTGGCTGGATTGTCGAAGGTGTCATGTCCATTCTGGAGTCCGAGCTTTCGTCCAACCGCGCCCTCGCTATCCTGAGCGGCGCACTTTCCATCATCGCCGGCATGTTCGTGTTTATCTATCCGCTGTGGTCGGCCAAGATGCTCGTCATCTTTAGCGGCGCCGCGCTGCTGGTGTTTGGCGTAACGCTGATTGTTCGCGCTATTCAATTTGGCAAACTGGTGCACTAGATGCCGCGAACGCTCTTTATTGATGCCGACGCCTGCCCGGTCACGCGCGAGTCGATTGACTGCGCGCGGCGGGCGGGCGTCGCCGTTGTTATCGCCGGCAACAGCACGCAAAACCTGGAACGGCACATTCGCCGCGACGACCCGCGCGATGCCGAGCACGCGCGACGCGGCTTTTGGGTCACGACGCTCGACGTGAGCGTGGGCGCCGACAGCGCCGACTTTGCCATTGTCGAACGCCTGCAGGCGGGCGACGTGGTCGTGACGCAGGACATTGGCTTGGCGAGCATGGTGCTCGGGCGCGATGCCGCCGCCATCGGTGTGCGCGGGCGCGTGTACGACAAGGCGACTATCGACATGCAGCTGTTTATTCGCCACGAGGAAAAGAAGGTACGCCGCGCCGGCGGACGCACTCGCGGTCCGGCAGCATTTACCAGCGAAGACCGCGCCCGCTTTAAACGCAACCTCACCGAGTTGCTGCACTAACCAAGGTAGATTTTTGAGACATGCCTAAAATCTACCTTTTTGTTTTGAGCGGTGTGAGCGCTCGGAATCCATGGCTCAACAAAAAACGGGCTTCAAAATGCCATGCGTCGCCGCATTGCGCAGGCGCTGAGCATGGCTATTTGAAGCCCATTTTTTAGGCCCACTTAGAGGCCAACGGCGGAGAGGATGAGGCCCCAGCCAGCGCCGATGACGTACATCATGATCAGGAACACGGCATTTTCGCGGGCGCTGCGGTTGGTGCGGAACAGCACCAGATAACCCACGCCGGCGGAAATGAGCGTGCCGGCGAGCATCGGCGCCAGTTGCAGCGCGCCTTCCAGATACAGCTGTGTAATGACCACGCTCGCCGAGCAATTGGGAATCAGCCCGACAAGCGCCGAACCCAGGACAGCGAGTGTCTCGTTGCCGCGCAGGAACTGCTCGATCGCGGACTCGCCGAACGTCTCGAGCACGGCGACCAGAATCAGCGTCACCAGAAAAATGAATACCGAGACCTGCACGGTGTGCGAGATCGCACTGCGGATGATCGACAGGACAGGCGTCCCTTCGTGGGAGTGAGAGTGACCGTGACCATCATGGTGTTCATGTTCGCCCTCATGACCGTGATCGTGGCCATGTCCGTGTTCGTGCTCGTCCTCGTCTTCATCACAACCGCAATGGTCGCGCTCGCACAGCTCGTGGATGTGGTCGGCGCTCACGCCTGCCTCGGCCACCTCGTCGATGATGTCACCGCCGCTGTGGTCGTCGTGCGCGCAGTTCACGTGGGCCGGGTTGGCCGCGGTTCCCAGCACGGTACGGCGAATCGCCGCGTGCGCGCGGGCGTTACGGCGCAGGCCGCGAATGGCAGCGTCCACGATAAAACCCGTGACCAGTGCGATCAGCGCTTTCGAAGCCAAAAGCATCGCCATAGTCTGCACGGGAACCTGCTCGGCAAGCAACAGCGGCAGCATCTCATCGGAGGTCGAAAGGAACACCGCCACCAACGTGCCCAAGGTCACGACACGGCCGGCGTACAGCGTTGCTGCCATGGCCGAAAATCCGCACTGCGGCACCATGCCCAGCAGCGAGCCAACCACGGGACCCGCAGCGCCGGCGCGCTTGATAGCGCCGTTGACGCGGTCGCCCGCAACGTGCTCAAGTGTCTCGAGAGCAAGATACGTCACCAACAAAAACGGCACCAGCGACAGCGTGTCCTTGCCGGCGTCGAGCAGAATATCAATCAGTAAATCCATGACGGATGGAACCTTTCGTGTCTTTCGGCAGCATTGTAAAAGTCCTAGCGGTCAACTAGGGTATTGTAGTTGTCCCGGGCGCGGTGCCAATAGTTGCCTATGGTAAACTATCATCTCGCCATAACTCAGTAACCTCGAGCCGCACAACGCGGCCCGTCCAAGGAGTAGCATATGAACGTATCGCAAGCACTCGAATACGAGCGCCAGCCGTTTATCCCCATGTTTATCTACGGCGACCACGGCGCCATGGAGTCCGAGCGCCAGAAGGGCGAGGAGGCCCTCAAGGTGCTCGAGACCGAGTACTTTACCGCCGAGGGCGACCCCGGCTTCGACTTTGCCACCGTGCGCGACCTGGCCGACCGCAACCGCGACCTGTGCGACCAGATTGGCGAGGCGCGTCTGCGCAACGTGACGCCCGCGACGCTCTCGCGCGGCCTGTCCGATGCCGACACCTGCGCCGCCATCGGCAAGATGCAAAAGCGCACCGCCGCGTCCGTTATGCGCGAAATCCGCGGCGACCGCGACGCGCTCGGCGTGGCCTACGCCCGCAAGCCCATCCAGGGCACCGTGCTCGGTATCGACATCGAGACCACCGGCCGTGCACCCGAGCGCGGCTATATCATCAACGTGGGCTGGGAGATCATGGAGCTCACCAGCGACGCCGTCCCGCATGACGCCGAGGCACACTACTGCGGCCTGCCCGACATCTACCGCGGCGAAGATGTGCCGCTGTCGAATATCCACCACATTACCTGGGACGACATCGACGGCAAAACGCCCTTCCGCGAGAACAAGGAGCTGCAAAAGCAGCTGCTCAAGCTTATGAAGAAGTACCCGTACATGGCGCATAACGCCGCCTTTGAGGACAGCTGGTTCAAGATTCACCTGGACGGTTACGCCGAGGCACGCCGCGCGGGTAAGATCATCGTCATCGACTCGCGCCAGATCTGCCGCAGCCTGGACGCCGACGTGCGCTCGCTCCCCCGCGAGTCCGCCCCCGCCGCGCTCGAGAACTGGGCACGCCGTCGCGGCACCCTCGCGCCCGACGCCAACGAGCAGCATCTGGGTCTGGACGACACCGACCTCATGCTCCGCACGGTACAGGCCGAGTTCAACCTCAAGAACCTGTTTGCGAAATAGCAACGCCTGCGACAAACACTGCTTGCTCACGAGCGGCCTCGCAGCGGGAAACCCCGCAGCGGGGCCGCCCCACGTTCCATAAGCAGGCCCGCTCTTCACAAATTCTGAACCCTATTTTTTACTTATTTCAGCACTTTCCCGACACGTGATTTGTACTCGGATGGCGATGCACCGATACCAAATGTGCAGCAATTGAGTGTTTCCATGCTATAGCCAAGCTGCGAAAACATTTATTTAGGGCGTACCGACCCATAATTGCGTCAAGCTTTTGGACAGCATTTGGTTAGACCTCTAAAACGACTTTTCCACTCAGCGCCATCAACACGGCATTAGCTGACACGATATATGCCATGAGTATCGTATTGTCACATACCACTGCAAAAGCGGTCTACCAAGCCGCGCATTCGGTGTCTGCGAAAGACATCGAGTCCTGCAGCCCTGCCGCAATTTACGGATCATGCCCCAGCGGAGCACTCCTCGACGCAGCCGCAGAATGGCTCGCCAAACATGATGTTGCCCGCGACGCAAACGATCCCCTCGAGGTAACGGTGTTTGATCGCAGGAACGCGCGCTACGCGATGAACTGTCAATGCCACGTTTCGTCAAAGCGATTCTCAAACTCACGCTTTATAGAGCTCGGAGAAGACATCTTCGTTGTTGGTGTTGAGCTTTGTGCACTTCAGGCCACCACCTATCTCCCTTTTCGCGAACTAGTGGAGTACTACTTTGAACTGTGCGGCGCTTATTCCCTAGGAACCGGCTCTTCAACCTCCTATACCGAGCGTTTCGCGCTTACCTCGACCGAGAGGCTAAAGCAGTTCTTTAATTCCATTACCAGATGTGACGGTTTGGCCCTTGCCCGAAAGTCGATTCAATGTGTACGCGATGGATGTCGGTCTCCCATGGAAACGGCCTTTGCCATGATGCTTACGTTGCCCAAAAGCGAAGGAGGGCTTGGCATTAAAGGAATTGAGACCGACTACGAGGTGAAGGTCACCGCCGCCGCAAAAAATCTCACGAGACGCAAAAAGTTCTTTATGGATGCATATCTGAAGAAATCTCGAACAGATATTGAATACAACGGGTTTTATCACGACGCTGAAGAAGACCGCGCTATCGACGAGGAGCGCAAGAATGCGCTTGCGTCCATGGGGTACGGAATCATCACTGTCAGCCGTTATTCCTTTATGCATGCCAGCTCTTTCGTTAGGGTCATGGAGGCAATCCAGCGGAAAGAAGGCATACGCCCCTCGCGTCTGCCAAAAGACTTTCAAATCATGCAAGAGGACCTGAGACTGTTTGTGCTCAGACGGTTTATTGAGGAGAAGAAACGAATCCAGGAGGAGCTTCGCCAGGATTCCGAAGAGCGTCAACGAATCGACCTCGAAAAAGCAATGCTCGAAGGCATCACATTGGACGATCCGACGATTAACAAGGCTCCGGCAATCGATGACATGCAGACTGTCGGACTCGACAGCCCATCACTCAACCAAACAAGCAGCTTCACGCCCGAGGGCAGGGTCTTCGGGGCCGGAAACTAGGCTGACTAACAAGGTGGGTACCCTAGCGACGTGCAAAATTGCGAGTATTCAGCAGAGTCGGTCCTCCAACAGCTGAAAGTTGATTCAAGTGAGAAGCAAAATCGCTATAGAACGGGAACGTTAGGCAACATTTGAGGAAGACCTTGTCTGTTTACCGCCCCTGGATAACTCTTGAGCGGCTCTATTTGGCCTGGAATAGATTAACAGACCCCCTATAGTTGCAGAATACTCCATTTTTTGCACGGCACGAGGGTACCCACCTTGGCATCGGCAATCAAACCCGCTCAGCTCAGCCCCTCGCACGCTTTTTCCGATCATTTAATCGGCGAATTCCTAAACGTCATTGACATATGAACATACGCTCATATAATCGGAACTAAGTTATATGAGCGCATGTTCATATGAAAGGATGTTGCAATGAACGCACCCGTCGATGAAACAAAGGTCGACGTCGAGACCAGCATCGAGCCCGCAATCCCCACCACCTGCTCGCCCGAGGACCTTCCCGACGAGGAGCTTCTCTACGACCTCGCCGACCTGTTCAAGGTCTTCAGCGACACCACGCGCATCAAGATTCTCTATGCCCTCATGGGTCGCGAGCTCTGCGTGGCAGACATCGCCGAGGCGACCGCAACCTCGCAGTCGGCAGTATCGCACCAGCTGCGCACGCTTAAGCAGTCGCACCTGGTCAAGTTCCGCCGCGACGGCCGCAACATCCTCTACTCGCTTGCCGACGATCACGTCTACACCATGCTCAACCAGGGCATGAGCCATATCTGCGAATAGCAACCAACCACGGTACCAGCGCGGCCTGCACCCAAGCCGCAAAACGGGGAAAGGAACCCACCATGAAAAAGCAGTTTAAACTCGACGAGATCGACTGCGCCAACTGCGCGCGCGAGCTTCAGGACGAGCTGGCCAAGCTCGAGGGCGTCAAATCCGTGTCCGTCAACTTTATGACCCAGAAGCTGACGCTCGAGGCTGATGACGCCGAATTCGACGAGGTCCTTGACCGCGTCGTGGAGTTCACCGCCGACGCCGAGCCGGACTGCGAGATCATTCTCTAGCCCAGGTTCACGCCAATCTTCAGGGCCGCGCTTGCCGCGGCCTTTGCTCGCGAAATTATATGAGTGAGTGTTCATACATTCAAATGGGAGGTTTGAATCATGGCAACCGCAGATCCCAAAAAGAAAAAGAAGAAGCGCAAGAAAAAAGAGTCGCTCGAGCATAAGCGCAACCGCATCCTGGTAGCGCTGGGCATTTTTGCCGTGGTGTACGCCCTCGATGAGCTCGGCACCCTCGCCGCCGCATTCGGCACTCCGGGCGACATCTACGCCAGCTTTGTGCTATTCCTCGTGCCGTTTTTGATTGCCGGCTACGACGTACTGCAAAAGGCATTTAACAACATCCGCCGCGGCAAGGCCTTCGACGAGAGTTTCCTTATGGCAGTCGCGACCATCGGCGCATTTGCCATGGTGCTCTTCCCCAACACCAACCCGCACATGGCCGAAGGCGCCGCCGTCATGCTGTTCTACCAGGTCGGTGAGCTGTTCCAGGCATACGCCGTGGGCAAGAGTCGCAAGTCAATCAGTGCCATGATGGACATCGCGCCCGACTACGCTAACGTCGAGCAGACCGACGGCACGCTCGAGCAGGTCTTCCCCGATGACATCACCGTCGGCACCGTCATCGTCGTCAAGCCCGGCGAGCGCGTGCCTATCGACGGAATCATCGTCGAGGGCGAAACCCAGCTCGACACCGCCGCGCTCACGGGCGAGTCGGTCCCCCGTCCGGCCAAAACCGGAGACGATATCATCAGCGGCTGCATCAACATGACGGGCCTCATCCACGTGCGCACCACTAAGCCATTTGGCGAATCCACCGTCGCGCGCGTCCTGGAGCTCGTAGAAAACGCCAGCGAAAAGAAGGCACGCACCGAAAACTTCATCACGCGCTTCGCCCGCGTCTACACTCCCGCCGTCACTGGCGCCGCCGCGGTACTCGCGCTCGGCGGCGGCCTGGTGACCGGCGCTTGGTCCGACTGGATCCTGCGCGGCCTGACCTTCCTCGTCGTCAGCTGCCCGTGCGCGCTGGTGATCAGCGTGCCGCTTAGCTTCTTTGGCGGTATCGGCGGCGCATCCAAGCTGGGCGTCCTCATCAAGGGTTCTAACTACCTCGAGACGCTCGCCGACGTGGACACCGTCGTCTTCGACAAGACCGGCACGCTCACCAACGGCACGTTCTCGGTCGTGGCAGTACACCCCGAAGCCGGCTATACCGAGCAATCGCTGCTTGAGGTCGCAGCCCTCGCTGAGTCATTCTCCGATCATCCCATCGCGCAGTCGGTGCGCGCCGCCTTCCAGGGCGAACTCGACCCCAAGCGCGTAAGCGACTCCACCAACGACGCGGGCCACGGCGTGACGGCAACCATCGACGGCAAGCCCGTTGTCGTCGGCAACGCCAAGATGCTCGCCGCCACCGGCATCGAAGCACCCAATTGCGAGGTCGTCGGCACCATTCTCCACGTGCTGGTCGATGGCATCTATGCCGGCCATATCGTCATCGCCGACACCGTCAAGGCTGATGCCGAGCAAACGATTCGCGACCTGCACGCCACCGGTGTCAAGCGCACCGTCATGCTCACGGGCGACCGCGAGGAGGTTGCGGCGTCTGTGGCCAAGCAACTCGGTCTCGACGAGTTCCACGCGCAGCTGCTGCCGGGCGATAAGGTCGAGCGTGTTGAGGCGTTGCTTGCGAGCGAGAACGGCAAGGGCAAGCTCGCTTTTGTCGGCGACGGTATCAACGACGCACCCGTGCTTACCCGTGCCGATGTGGGCATCGCCATGGGCGCCATGGGCTCGGACGCCGCAATTGAGGCCGCCGACGTCGTGCTGATGGATGACAAGCCGTCCAACATCTCCCGCGCGATCCGCGTGGCGCGCAAAACCATGACGATTGTTTGGCAGAACATCATCTTTGCGCTGGGCATTAAGCTGCTGATTCTGGTGCTTGCGGCACTGGGCATCGCCAACATGTGGCTTGCCGTGTTCGGCGACGTAGGCGTGGCGATCATCGCCATCCTGAACGCCATGCGCGCGATGGGTGTCAAGAACCTGTAGCACTCGTGGTCCCTCCGGCCGGGGTCGGGCTTGGTTTTGAAAACGTCCTCGCGCATGAGGCCCGTCTTTCCTGCTCCTGCGGAGCAACGGAAAGGCGGGCCTCGCGCTGCGGATTGTTTTCAAAATCAAGCCCGACCCCGGCCTGCAGTGACGTAGCTGGCAGTTCTTGGGCATCGCTTGCTGGCGGTGTTTCTTTGCTGAAATGGACTTGGCCGAAAAGGCCGCTGGTCCCGGTCGCTGGTTCGCGCCTTGCGCGAACTCCGCGCTACTGAGGATCTGTTAGGATTCCGAGGTTGAATCCGTCGCCTCGCCCCGGCCCAACATCGACCTCAACTTCTCGAAGCTCTCCTCGCTCAGGCAGTGCTCCATGTGGCAGCCCTCTTGCGACGCGACCTCAGCCGAAACACCCGCATCCTCCAGCAGCCCCACGAAAAAGCAGTGACGCTCCCACATTTGACGAGCGACCTCCAGCCCTCGCTCTGTTAGATGAACATCTCGTTTGCCCATTTCGACATAGCCGTTGCTTTCCAGCGTCGCCATGGCCTTGGAAACGCTTGCCTTGGTTACGCCCAGGTATTCGGCAACGTCAATCGATCGAACGATGCCTTGGTGCTTCGAGAGCACATAAATAGATTCGAGATAGTCTTCTCCGGATTCACGCAGGGCCATGGGCCGCCTTTCGCGATGGCTTCTAGTTAGCCTTTGGATACTTTTGCTTGATTTACTTTACCGCAAAAGTTGCCCATGTCTTACTACTTTGTCTAAAAGTTAGCCGTGTTTCACAAAACGTGCGGGACGAAAACAAAATGAGGACGCCCCGCAAGGAGTGTCCCCAGGCGCCGGGTGCCGGCCCGCAGTTACATCAATCCAAAGTGTTTCGCGGCACTGTAGATGCCGTCGTCGTCCACGGCGGTCGTCACATAGGTCGCCGCAGCCTTCACCGTGTCCTGCGCGTTACCCATGGCCACACTCGTGCCCACGGCAGAAAACATCGACAGGTCGTTCTCGCCGTCGCCAAAGGCGATCGCCTCACTCGCGTCGACACCCAGGCGCTCCAGCGTCGCCGCCACGCCCAAGTCCTTACCGCCGTTGGCAGGGATAATATCGCAGAACAGATCGCACCAGCGCGTAGTGAGCGAATGCGACACGGCATCGGTCACGATATGCTCGTCGGCCGGGTCCACAAAGGCGCAGAACTGGTAGACCGGTGCGTCAAAGGCGCGCTCAAACGGCTCCTCGTGGTAGACGATTCCCGCGTTGCTACCGGCCGTCACCACGCGCTCGGACAGGCGGTTCACAAACGAATTCTCGCCCTGCATGCACAGCGAGTCGTAACGCCCCTGAGCCACCTGGTCCACGATCACCGCAACATCGTCCGGATCGATCGGGCAGCTGCGGTAAACACCACTGGCATCAAAGCAATGCTGACCCGAAAGCGTAATGTACGCATCCCAGCCAAGGTCGAACAGCCAGTCCGGCATCTGGTAGGTCGGACGGCCCGTAGCGATCACGCACGCAATCCCCTGCTCGTGAAAGCTGTCGAGCACCTGCTGCGCCGACGCCGGAATCCGGTGGGTCTTAAAGCTCAGCAGCGTGCCGTCGATATCGAAAAACGCGGCCCCGATCATCCTCGCCTACTCCTCGCCCTCGAGCTTTTCGCTCGCCTCGAGCCACGCCATCTCCAGCTCGTCCATGGCGGCGTGGGCCTCGTCGATCTTTGCCTGCTGCTCGCCCAGCGCCGTGTAGTTGGTGGGATCGACCTGGGCCATGGCGGCCTCGGCCTCCTCCACGCGAGCGCGCTGCGTCTCCATCTTGCGCTCGAGCGAACTCACCTCGCGGCGAAGCTTCTGGCGTTCGGCGTTGGAAAGGCCATTGGGCTGCCCGCTCGTCTTGGGCTTTTCGGCCGCAACCGCTGCGGCGCCGGTGTCGAACGTGCCGGTCTTGGCGCTCGGCGCGCCCACGGGCTCGCCCTCGGCGGTGGCGTTGCACAGGCGCAGGTACTGATCCACGCCGCCGGGCATATGCGTCAGGTGGCCGTCGAGCAGCGCCCACTGCTGGTCGGTCACGCGCTCCATGAGGAAACGGTCGTGCGTCACTAGGATCAGCGTGCCAGGCCAGCCGTCGAGCAGATCCTCGACAATCGCCAGCATGTCGGTATCGAGGTCGTTGCCGGGCTCGTCCAGGATGAGCACGTTGGGCTCGTCCAGGATTGTCAGCAGCAGCGACAGGCGACGGCGCTGGCCGCCCGAAAGATCGCCGATGCGGCTCCAGAGCTGCTGCGTCGTAAAGCCCAGACGCTCGCAGAGCTTCTCGGGCGAAGTCTCCTTGCCGTCGATGACGTAGTACTTCTTATAGTTGCTGAGCACCTCGCGGATCGTGTCGCCCATGTAGGGCTCGAGCTCTTCGAGCTGCTGCGACAGCACGCCAAAGCGCACCGTCTGGCCGATCTTCACGCGGCCGCGCGTGGGCGCAATTTTGCCCTGGATCACGTCGAGCAAGGTCGACTTGCCGGCGCCATTTTCGCCCAAAAGACCATAGCGGTCGCCCGCGCCGATGAGCCAGGTCACATCGGAGAGAACCTGTTTGGACGTGCCATCGGCATCCGCATAGCCGGCGTCCACGTCGACCACATCGATAACCTGCTTGCCCAGGCGGCTCACGGCCAGGCGCTTGAGCTCCAGCTCGTCACGCACGGGCGGCACGTCGGCGATGAGCTCGCGAGCGGCCTCAACGCGAAACTTGGGCTTGGTGGAACGAGCCTGGGCGCCGCGGCTCAGCCACGCGAGCTCCTTGCGCGCCATGTTGCGGCGGCGCTCCTCGGTGACGGCGGCCATGCGGTCGCGCTCTACGCGCTGAAGGATATATGCGGAGTAACCGCCCTCGAAAGGATCGACCTGGCCGTCGTGAACCTCCCACATGCTGGTGCAGACCTCGTCCAAGAACCAGCGGTCGTGCGTGACCACGAGCATGGCGCCCTGACCGTGCTGCCAGCGAGCCTTAAGATGGCGCGCGAGCCAGTTGATGGTACGCATGTCCAGGTGGTTGGTGGGCTCGTCGAGCATGAGCACGTCGTAGTCGCCGATCAGCAGGCGCGCGAGGTCCACGCGACGGCGCTGGCCGCCCGAGAGCTCGCCCACCGTGCCCTCCCAGGGCACATCGCTAATAAGACCGGCCAGGATCTGGCGCGTACGCGGGCTCGACGCCCACTCGTACTCGGGCGTGTCGCCCACAACGGCATGATGCACGGTGTCGGTATCGACCAGGTTGTCCTTTTGACCGAGCAGACCGATCGTGGTGCCGCGGCGATGTGTCACGCGTCCGTCGTCGGATTCCAGCGTTCCGGCGAGTACGCTCAGCAGCGTCGACTTGCCGTCGCCGTTTTTACCGACAATACCAATGCGGTCGCCCTCGCCCACGCCGAGCGTCACGCTATCGAAAATATGCTTGGTGGGAAACTCTAGGCTGACGGAATCGCATCCCAAAAGAATCGCCATATGCCCTGCTCCTTCGTAGAAATTCAACGTTGTCCATGATAGCAGCGAGCCCCACCCCAAACCACCACGAAGGTGCCTGTCCCCTTTGTGGTGGTCGTTTCGGTCGCAGAGCAAAAAGGCGGGCCATCTCCCGCAAGAGATGACCCGCCTCTCCAATCAGTCCCGTGGCGACCGTGGCCGCCGCGGGCCTCAAGCATGTCCCGGACTAGGAGAACATGCCGGTGAGGTAATCATTCAGCCGCTTATCCTTGGGCCGTTGGAAAATCTCGTCGGTCTCGTCGTACTCGACCATATCGCCCATGTAGAAAAACGCCGTGCGGTTGGACACGCGCGACGCCTGCTCCATGTTGTGCGTCACGATGACGATGGCGCGGTCGGCAACGATCGATGACATCAGGTCCTCGATCGCCAGTGTCGAGATGGGGTCGAGCGCCGAGCAGGGCTCGTCAAACAGGATCACGTCGGGATTGAGTGCCAGCGTGCGCGCAATGCACAGACGCTGCTGCTGACCGCCCGAAAGCGCGTAGGCGCTCTTGTCGAGCTTGTCCTTGACCTCGTCCCACAGCGCCGCGCCGCGCAGGCTCTCCTCGACCATGCGATCGAGCTCGTCACGGTCGGTGATGCCGTGGCGCTTGGGCGCAAACGTGATGTTGTCGCGAATAGACTTGCGGAAGGGGTTGGGCTGCTGGAACACCATGCCAATGGAACGGCGCAGCTCGTAGGTGTTTTCGGTCTTGGTGTTCACGTTGCGCCCGCGGTAGTTGATCTCGCCCTCCACACGACAACCGCGAATCTCGCGATTCATAAGGTTGAGGCTGCGCAAAAAGGTCGACTTGCCGCAGCCCGAAGGCCCAATGAGCGCCGTAATCTCGCCCTTGTGAAAGTCGAGCGACGCATCGTGCAGAGCATGGTGGTTGCCATAGTACACGTTGACGTTCTTGGCGGAGAGCACGACCTCGTCGCTCACGGCCTTGCCGCTCACGCGCACGCGTTTCTCGCTCTCCCCCACGCTCGACAGGAAGTCCTGGGTCACAGACGATGCCGCTTCGGTTGCGGGCGTTATGTTCATCTCGCTCATTCGGCCGTCATCTTCCTTGCCAGTTGCTTGCCCACGATACGGGCGATTACGTTAAACAGCAGCACGCAAATCATCAGCAGCGCCGCGGTGCCCCAAACGATCTGCTGGGCCTCGGGGCTGCCCTCGCCATAGATCTTGTAGATGTGCACGGCGAGCGACTCACCGGGGCGGAACACGTTCCAGGCGCAGGTGGGGCTCGACAGGTTAAAGCTCAAGAAGTTCAGGCGAACCGGCGAGCTCATGCCCGAGGTAAAGAGCAGCGCCGCGGCCTCGCCAAACACACGGCCGGCCGAAAGCACGATGCCGGTCACGATGGCAGGCATGGCCTCGGGGATCAGGATGTGCAGCGTGGCTTCCCAACGAGTAAGGCCCATGGCCAGGCACGCATCGCGCTGGGCCTGCGGCACGTCCTCGAGCGCCTGCTGGATCACGCGCACCAGGATGGGGATGTTGAACATGGTGAGCGCGACGGCGCCGGAGATGATGGAGTATTTCCAGCCCAGCTGCACCGAGAACACCAGGAAGCCGAACATGCCGACGACAATGGAAGGCAGCGAGGACAACGTCTCGATGGCGGTCGAGGCGATGTCGCGAATAGGCCCATCGGGCGCGTACTCAACCAAAAAGACCGCGCCGCCCAGGCTGATGGGCACCGAGATGATCAGGGTGATCAGCAGCAGATAGAACGAGTCGAACAGCTGGTAGAGCACGCCGCCCTGCGTTCCGTTGGCGCGTGCGGGCTGCGTGAGAAAGCCCGGCTGGAACAGCGTCGAGATACCCTCGAACAGGATGTAGGCCACCATGGAGACGACGATGAGCATGACGATGGCGGCGATCGCCGTCAGCACGCCCGTGGCGATGCGGTCCTGCTTTTGGACGCGCCCGAGTCTCGCCTCGTCGATGCGGATGCGCGTGCTAGCCACGAGCCTTCGCCCCCTTGCGGCCGATAAGGTGGATGATCAGGATAAAGATGAGGCTCATGCCCATCAGCAGCAGACCGAGCGCCCACAGAACGTCGTCCTGGGCCGAGCCCTCGGCATAGACCGCCATGGACGTGGTGAGCGTGGTGGTAATGGTCGAGGCAGGCGACAGCAGCGACGTCGGCATGGCCTCGATGCCGCCGATAACCATGCGCACGGCGAGCGTTTCGCCAAAGGCGCGGGTCATGCCAAGGATGACCGCGGTCATGAGCGACGGCATGGCGGACTTGAGCACCACGTGCCAGATGGTCTGCCAGCGGGTGTAGCCCAGCGCGAGCGAGCCCTGACGGTAGCTGTCGGGCACAGCGCGCAGGCCATCGACCGAAAGCGTGGTCATCGTCGGCAGAATCATGACGGCAAGCACGATAGCGCCGGGCAAGATACCCAGACCCGTGCTCACGTGGAAAACGCTCTTCATAAGACCGACGACCACGTGAAAGCCGATCAGGCCAAAGACGACCGAGGGAATACCGGTCAAAAGCTCAATGAGCGGCTGAAAAACCTTGGAGCCAAACTTAGGCTGAATCTCGACCGCAAAGATGGCAGAGCCGATGGCGATGGGCAGTGCGATGAGCGTGGAGAGCACCATGACCGCAAACGAGGTGACGATCAGGGGCAGGGCGCCAGTGTAGGGCAGGCCGTTTTCGGCCGTGTTGGCCAGGTCCCACTTGGTACCGGTAAAAAACTCGACGATCGAGACGCCGTCCTTGAAAAAAACCGAGAGGCCCTTTTGGGCGACCATAAAGATGAGCGCGGCAACGACAAGCGTCACGAGCGCTACGCACGCACCCGTGACGCCCAGGCCCACGTTCTCAAGCTCGCGCTTTGGCAGCTGTTTTGCCATTGCAAACCTTTCCGGGGGCGATTACTTATTTAGAGGAGACCTTGCCACTGGCGTCCTTGACGACCTTCATGGCAGAGACGGGGATAAAGCCCTGCTCCTCGACGAGCTTGCCCTGGACGTCGTCGGAAAGCATGAACTCCAGGAAGGCCTTGGTGGCCTCGTCGGCGTCCTTTGCGCAGTACATGTGCTCGGTAGCCCAGATCTTAAAGGAGTCGTCGGTGACGTTTGCACTCTTGGGCTCCACGCCCTCGACCTTGATGGCGTTGAACTTGGAATCATCGAAGTGCGAGAAGTCGAGGTAGGAGATGGCGTTGTCGGTGCTGCCCATCTGAGTCTGGACGTCGCCGGACTTGTCGAGCTCGGCGTCGCCCTTAAAGTCGACGGCCTCGTCGCCAAAGACGGCGGCCTCGAAGGTGGCGCGGGTGCCGGAGCCGGCCTTGCGGTTGAGAACGACGATGGTAGCGTCGTCGCCGCCGACCTCCTTCCAGTTGGTGATCTGGCCGGAGAAGATGCCCTTGAGCTGCTCGAGGGACAGGTCGTCGACCTTGACGTTCTTGGAGACGACGGGGCCCATGCCCACGACGGCGACCTCGTGGTCGACGAGGTTCTTGACCTGGTCGGCCTCGAGCTTGGTCTCGGCGAAGACGTCGGAGTTACCGATGGTGACGGTGCCGGCGGCGACGGCGGTCAGGCCCTTGCCCGAACCATTGCCCGAACCGGAGACGGAGACGTCCGGGTTGGCGTCCATGAACTTCTCGGCAGCGGCCTCGACGAGAGCCTGGAACGAGGAGGCGCCGTCGTAGGTCACCTCGCCGGAGACGGACTCGGCAGCAGCGGCGCTACCCTTGTCGGCGGCGCCGGAGGCACCTGAGCCGCCGCAACCAACGAGACCGAGACCGACGATGCTGGCAAGACCACCAGCGAGGCCGAGGAACTGACGACGAGAATAAGCCTGATCGAGCATGATCTTCCTTTCATACATGCGACTCGCGGGCACCCTGCCCGCTTTGCTGTTTGGAAAGATACAGCCTCGATCGGGCGGCGCCCGCGCCAACTGCGGTTTCTTACGGGCATCTGATAGACCCTTACCGCAAGCGCGGCAGGGCTTTACAAACGAATAACAATCCAGCGCCGAACATGGCGCACCTTTTACACCAATAAAAACAAAGTTGCGGTGAAATAGTTCCTGTTTGGCCATCAAATGGCCCATTCTAGGAACTATTCCACCGCAACTTAAAAAGTCCGGACGAAAGGGGTGCTAAGTTGTTAAAACGCCGCAGCCTTAAAGCTCAAGCTCGTTCAAACGTAAGATCGCAACAATATAGATCTTGAGCGCCTGCTTGAGCTGTTCCTCGTTGGCGCACTCGTTGGGGCCGTGCATCTGGCCGCCCCACGCGGGCAGCTCAAGGCCGGTCTCCTCGGGGCCAAACGACACGGCGCGGGCAAAGTTGCGTGCGTACGTGCCGCCGCCCATGGCGAAGGGCTCGGCATGCTTACCCGTAAACTCGTTATAGGTGTCAATCAGCGCCTTCACGGCCGGGTCGTCGGCAGAGACCGAGAACGGCACCTTGGCACGACCCACGCGATACGTCACACCAAAGCGGCCCACGAGCGGCTCGAGCTGCTCGCAGATGGTATCGGCGCTCGTGCTGTCGGGAAAACGCACGTCGATGACCTGCTCGATGTGGCCATCCGCCACACGGATGACGCCGGGGTTGCAGGTGAGCGGGCCAAACGCCGGGCTCGTCGCATCGATTCCCAAGCCGCGACCATAGGCATCCGCGTGCACAAAGGCCAAGAACTTGACGAACTCGTGCTCGGCAGGTGTCAGCAGGCGCTCGTCACGGGCACCAAACGCGTCCTCGGCCTCGCGCAGATATGACACGATCAGGCCGACGGCATTGATCGTTCCATCGGGCATCGAGGCATGACCGCCAATGCCGTGGGCAAAAATCTGCGCATGGCCGTTATCGAGCGTCGTAATCTCCAGGCGGTCAGCGTTCTCAACGGGCGCCGGCAGTTCATCGGCGGCAATCGCGAGCTCACAGATAGACTGCGACGGAATGGCGTTGCTCGCCTCGGCACCGCTCCACGATACGATGCGCCCGCCGTCGATCTTGGAGCTCACAAACGTCGCCCCAAACTGGCCCTTCTCGGCATTACAAACCGGGAACTCGGCATCGGGCGTAAACAGAAAGTCGGGGTTCGCGTGGTTCTCCAAATAATGGTGAACGTCGGACATGCCCACTTCCTCATCGCAGCCCAGCAGCGCGCGGAAGGTATAGCGCGGGGTGATGCCGTGCTTGAGCAGATAGGCGCCGGCGTAGAGCGACAGCACGGCAGGACCCTTGTCGTCGATAACGCCGCGGCCGAGCAGCCAGCCCTCGCGACGCTCCATCGCAAACGGGTCGGTGTTCCAGCCGGGGCCGGCGGGCACCACGTCCACATGGCAAATGGTCGCGAGCTGCTTGTCGCCGCGGCCCGAGATATCGGCAATGCCCACATAGCCCTCGTCGTCGCTCGTCTGGTAGCCGAGCTTTTGCGCAATGCCGAGCGCGCAATCGAGCGCGTCACGAACCGGGCGGCCAAACGGCGCGCCGGGCTCCGCATCGGCAGAAACTGCCACGGACGGATAACTCACCAGCTGCTCGATATCGGCGACGACATCTTCCCAGACCTCGTCGACATACTCAGCGACGCTCTGCTCCACCTGATTCATGGACGACCTCCTTACCAATGAGCGGCGAGCGTGCCCGCCCCTCACATTACGTCATTAGATAGCGAAAAGTTTAGCAAGCTCGGCCACCGAGTGCACCACCGCATCGGCGCCCGCGGCCTCGTGCTCCCCCGGCGCCGCTGCGCCCGAATAGATGCCGATGCACGGCACGCCCATCGCGTGCGCACCCTCCACATCGTTAAAGCGGTCGCCAATCATCACGGCCTCGTCCGCGGTCGCGCCCAGGGCCGCCAGGGCATCGCGGACCGAATCCGCCTTGGTCTCGCGCCCCTGCGGCGGATTCATGCCAACCACGGCTTCGAACTGGCAAAGCCCCAGCTCACGCACCATATCGATGCACTTCGCCTCCATGCGCGACGTCGCCACGGCCATACGCTTGCCCTGGGCGGCCAACCCATCCAGCAGCTCGGGGATCCCATCGAACACGGGGTACTCTTCCGGTCCCAGCTCATCGAAAAAGGCACGGTACTCGTCGGCCACCACAAGCGACTCCTCGCGCGTAAAGCCGTAAAAGTCGTGAAAGCTCTTCCACAGGGGCGGCCCGATCATGCGGCGCAGGTCACCCATCTGCGCCTCAGAATACCCGCGCGCAGCCAGCGTCTTGCGCGTCGAGGTCATCACCGCCCGGCCCGTATCAGCCACCGTGCCGTCAAAATCGAACAGCACGACCGGCCGCTCGCAAAGTTGCAATGCCGCCATCGGCACCCCTCTTCCCCAGTTGATGATTTCCACACCACCGCTTCAAACTGTTGACTATTCAACAATTGAACCTAGCAATGTAGAGTAACTCCACTATACTTGTCGCACTTTGCTCTCAGAAGGCGGCGCGCAAGCGCCCCAACGAAAGGTGCAATTATGTCTTTTGCCATCATAACCGACTCCACGTCGGACATCTCCCCCGCCCGCGCCCAAGAGCTCGGCATTTACGTGATTCCGCTGCATGTGATTATCGAAGGCGAGGATCTGCTCGACCAGGTGCAGATTACCGCCCAGGAGTACGTCGCCCGCATGGCCGGCTCCGAGCAGCTGCCGCACACCTCGCAGCCGAGCGCCGGCGAGTTCAAGGCACTCTTTGACCGCGTGCTCGCCGACGGCCACGACAGCGCCATCTTTATCTCGCTGTGCAGCGAGTGGTCCGCCTGCTATGCCAATGCCAGCCTGACGGCCGAAACGCACGAGCTCGACGTGCGCTGCGTCGACTCGCGCACCGGCTCGGGCGCCGAGGGCCTGCTGGTGGAGTACGCGCTGGCCATGCGCGAGGACGGCCGCAGCCTGGACGAGACCGAGGCACAGATCCGTGCGACGCTGCCCGATGCCCACCTGCTGCTGATTCCCCGCACGCTCGAGAACCTCGTTAAGAACGGCCGCGCGCCCAAGCTTGCCGGCCACCTCACGCAGATGCTCAACATTCGCCTGGCCGTTTCGCCGGAATGGAAATCGGGCGAGATCAAGGCCATCAAGAAGGGCCGCGGCGCCAAACGCATCGTTGCGAACACCATGTCCGATTGCCTCGCATTTTTGGCCGAGCATCCGGGCTCCAGTGTGCGCGTGCTCACAACCGGCGCCGCCGAGGAGCAGGAACTTGTTAACCAGGCGCTCGCAGGCCGGGACTACGTAGACGCCGGCACCGGCCCCATCGGCTGCACCATCGCCACCCACGTAGGCGTGGACGCCATAGCCATCAGCTACTGCCCCCGCTACCAACCTGCCAATTAGGGGCACCTTTGCCACTTGCGGTGAAATAGGGACTGTTTTTGGCTTATCAGCCGCAAATCAATCCCTATTCCACCGCAACTTAAAAGCGGGTAATCAGCCCTGCAGGCCCTGGAACAGCTCCTCATGCGAGCCCATTCTGACCAGCCGGATCACAGGATTAGTCTTATGCGGCAAGTAGAGAACGACCACATCGACCAAGCCATCGGATAGGTGGAAATCGATGTGGCCGTTGTAGTTTCCGCCCGGGTTTGAGAGCTCGTGGGCGCCATACTCCGCCGGAAGTGACCCATGAGCCACAAGCTCTGCAACCGCCGCTTTAAACTCACTCTTTAGCTGCGGATGGATGCGCATCGTCCGTTTGTAATCCGCCTTAAATTGAGCCTCGACTTTAATCTCGAACATCGCTATTCCTCATCGAGGAATGACATAAGCTCATCAGCGTTGTTGAATGACGGGCTATCGTCCGGCAAAATCCCCAATTCATGAGCCTCGGCGATCACCATGGCACGCCTCGTCGCCTCGTTGGGCACCTCCGCCCTTCCTACAATCTCAAAAGGAATCTTTCGCTGATTTACAAGCTGCCGAACGGCAAGATTGAGATAGGAATTGAGGCTGAGGCCGACCGAATCCAAGAACTCGGTCGCTTGCTCCTTGAGCCCCTCTTCGATGCGAACCGTCGTAGGCTTAACCGTTGCAGTAGACATACGCGACCTCCTCGCCCTCGTCTTTTGCATCAGTATACCCAGTTTAGATGGCATACTGATGTTAAATAGCATCAGTATGCCGTTCACATTACTATAACAACAGTCACAGCACCCTACATCAGCCCGCTCAGAGCGATGTCGACGGCCTCGTTGAGGTCATCGGTGATGTGCACAAGCTCCGGATCGAGCGGGCTGATCATACCGGCATCCATCACCGGGCCGTTGAGCCAGTCGAGCAGGCCCTGCCAGTACTCGCTGCCCACCAGCACGAGCGGCATGCGCTTGACCTTGTGCGTCTGCACCAGCGTGAGGACCTCGAACATCTCGTCGAGCGTGCCAAACCCGCCGGGAAACACAATAGCGCCCGAGCTGTATTTGACGAACATAGTCTTGCGCACAAAGAAGTAACGGAAGTCCATACCGAGGTTCACGTATTTGTTGAGCCCGTGCTCGTGCGGCAGCTCGATACCCAGACCGACCGATTTGCCGTTGACGCTCGCCGCTCCCCTATTGGCCGCCTCCATGATGCCGGGGCCGCCACCGGTGATGACCGCCACGCCTCGCTGGGCGATCTTGCGCCCGACGGTGCGCGCCGCCTTGTAAAGCGGATCGGCCTTGGGCGTGCGGGCGCTGCCAAAGATGGTCACCGCGGGTCCAAGCTCGGCAAGCGCGCCAAAGCCATCGACAAATTCGGCCTGAATGCGCAGCACGCGCCAGGGGTCGGCGTGCAGCCAATCAGTCGATTCTTCGGGCGCCAGCAAGTTGGCGTACGTATTGTCCTTAGGAATCATGGGGCCGCGCATGACCACAGGGCCGCGGCGGTACGTCTCGTCGTAGGCCGGCTCGCCCTCGACGTTATCATTCTTCATCATGGGCACTCCTATCGAAAAGAGAAACGGGCGGGGTCGACGCCATGCGTCAAACACCCGCCCGAACATCAACCATTCGGTATGGTACCCACGATGCATCAAGCGCTTGCAAGCTATCGGTCAGCGGTCGCGCAGACGGTGTTAGCGAACGTGATGACCGGCCGGCGCTCGCCCCTTGCCGTTGCCCGCGCTCTGCAAGCGCCCGCGCCGCTCTTAGTAATCCACCGCCGCAGGGCTGTTCATCCAGTCGTTCACGAACGCACCGTAGCGGCCCTCGATAATGGCCTGACGCGCCTGCTTCATAAGATTGAGCAGGTAGTAGATGTTGTGCATCGAAAGCAGGATGCCGCCGAGCATCTCCTTCTGCGTGACCATGTGGCGAATGAGTGCACGGCTGTAGCCGCCCGTGCACACCGGGCAGGTGCAGGTTGGATCGATGGGGCCGTCGTCGTGCGCAAAGCGGGCGTTACGGAAGTTGAGGCGACCCTCGCTCGAGAACGCCGTGCCCATGCGGCCGGTGCGCGTCGGCAACACGCAGTCGAACATGTCGATACCCACGCCCACACCACGCACGAGCGTAGTCGGGTTGCCGACACCCATCAGGTAGCGCGGCTTGTGCTTGGGCATGTACTCACTCGCGAGCGGCGCCAGCGTCTCGAACATGGTCTCGTGGTCCTCGCCCACCGAGTAGCCGCCGATGCCGTAACCGGGGAAGTCGCCGCACTCCTCTAGATGGCGCAGCGAGCGCAGGCGCAGGTCCAGATGCATGCCGCCCTGGACGATGCCAAAGAGCGCCTGGTCATCGCGGGTGTGAGCCTTATAGCAGCGCTCGGCCCACATGCTCGACAGCTCCACCGCGCGCTCGACGTAGGCACGCGTGGCGGGATAGCCCGGGCACTGGTCGAGCTGCATGCAGATGTCGGAGCCGAGCTTCATGGCGATTTCCATGTTGTCCTCGGGCGTCCAGAACACGTGGCGGCCGTCGTAGTCGTTGACGATAAAACGCACACCCTCGTCGGTAAGCTTGACGGCGTCGTTGTGGCTGAACACCTGGAAGCCGCCCGAATCGGTGAGGATGGGGCCGTGCCAGTTCATGAACTTGTGCAGTCCGCCCAGCTCGGCGATGGTGTCCTCGCCGGGACGCATGGACAGATGGTAGGTATTGGCGAGCACGATCTGGGCGCCGAGCTGCTTGACAGTCTCGGTGGGAATGCCCTTGACGTTTGCCTTGGTGCCCACGGGCATAAAGATCGGCGTCTCGATGTCGCCGTGCGGGGTGTGCAGCACGCCGGCACGCGCATGCGTCGTCGGATCCTCGGCGATCAGGTCGAATTTAAAGAGGCTCTGGTCCATAAACTGGAACTCCTTGGTTGCGGTTCATACGCAGACCATTATACGAGCAACCCGCCAGAAGCACCGACTCGACAGAAACTGGCGCATTAAACGACTAGTCGTTGGGGACAGTCTTCAGCGCCATCTTGCAAAAGAGTGTCCCAATCCGCCGGCACCCAGGGACTGTCCCCAGGTGCCGACAAGAGCGTCCCTTTCGACTAGTCATTTAAGAACATCCCCAACGACTACCCATGAGAGGCCTTCTGTCAACAACACAAACGCCGATGCTATGGCACCGAAAGCGAAAACCCGCCAGAGCGAGCAAGGTACCTTCAAGCAAAATGGCGCCGCAGGTTGAGCATAAGTCAGCGAGCGAGCCGCATTTGAGACAAGGTGACGTGAAACGAAAGGGCGCTGGCCTTTCGGTCGCGCCCTTGAAGTTGAACGTCAGATTGTCCAAATGCGGCCCGCGCAGCGTCGGCCCGTTACGGCGTTTGGCAAAACGCCGTAACCCCTACGGCCGCTGGCCCATGCCACCCTCGAGGGTGACAGTCTCGCCGTTCATATACTTAAAGTCGGGGCCGCAGAGCTGAACGACCACGCGGCCGATCTCCTTCTCGACGTCGCCGTAGTGGCCCGCCGGCGGCATGTGAACGTTTGCCTTGAACGCCTCGGGATAGGCATCCTGGAAGTTCTCGAGCGCAGCGGTCCAAGCAAGCGGGCAAACGATGTTGACGTTGATGCCGTCCTTGCCCCACTCATTGGCGGCGACGCGAGTCAGGCCGCGGATGCCCTCCTTGGCGGCAGCATAGCTGCACTGGCCGTAGTTGCCAAACAGGCCGGCGCCCGAAGCAAAGTTGACCACGGAGCCCTTGGTCTCTTTCAGGTGCGGATAGGCCTTCTGCATGTACAGGTAGGTGGCATACAGGCCAGAGTAAATGGCCAGGTTAAACTGATCCATGGTGTGATCGGCAATGGTCACGCCCGAGGCGCTGGCCTGAGCGTTGTTGACGACGGCGTCGATGCGACCGAACTCCTCAATCGCCTTGTCGACAACGTTCTGCACGACGGCCTCGTTGTCCTGGCCGGCGGAGACATCAGCCTGAACAGGAAGAACCTTGACGCCGTACTCAGCCTCGAGAGACTCCTTGGCGGCCTCGAGCTTAGCAACGTTGCGGCCGGTGATGACGAGGTTCGCGCCCTCCTTGGCAAAAGCGATATCGATGCCGTAACCAATGGAGCCAGCGGAGCCGTCCTTGAGCGTGGCCTTGCCGCCGCCGGTGACGATCACGGTCTTACCAGTGAAAAGTCCCATACAAAGTCCTTTCAAATCGCGACGGGCCTGCCCGTCGACTGCGCGCATCCAACTTCACGCGCCAAAAGCTGAAATGCAACTTTAGCGGGTTCAAGTGAATAGAAAAGGCCTCGGTAGGCGAACGGCATAACGTCTTTCGGCGAAGGGATTGTCAAGTAAAAATTGGATAGAGCGGCCGAGTTTTTGTTAACGCAACGAGTCATCGAACACGTTTTGGAACTTTGCTGCGGCGCGCGGGATGTCGGCGCGAGACTTTATCATAGGGTGACAAACAACGATGAGGAGCACATGCCTATGACAGACGAGCTGGACCCCCAGACTCAACAGCATATTGATGATTCCGCAGACACCATTGACGACTGCGATACTTCTGCCAGCAGCGATGGCGGCATTGATGCCGCTGTCGAGGAGGCTCCTGCCGCCGCGGACGAGGCCGCAGACGCAAATGTCGCCGCAGAGCAAGACAAAGAAGAGCAGCTAGAGCAGCCGGACCCGAGCGATACTGAGCCCAAGGCTGAGAACGCTCCGCAAGCAGCAGGCCCCATCGAGGTGTCTTCGGAAGAAGAGCTCGACGCCGTCATGGACTCCATGATGGATGCCGTCAAAGCGTTGAAGGACGCTGTCGCCGATGCCGATGTCGACGCCGAGGAAGAGGAAGCCGCCGAGGCCGCCTCGACGTTTGTGCCCGGCGAGACCCCGGTTGCCGACCAGGGCAGCACCATGCCCTCGTTCCTGCAACTCGAGCACCCCACGATCGGCGCCGACGCGGTCGACCCGCACGCAGCGGGCTTTTCCGTGATCGAAGGCGGCACCGGCAATATCGCCGCGCCGCAGACTGCCGATACGAATGCCGCCGAAGCCGCGCACCCGACCACCACGCATGCCCCCGCCACGAGCCGCGACCTGGGGAGCGCCGTCTCAAACACCGCTAACGCCGTGGGCACATTTATCGCCCAGGGCGCGTCGGCCATGCGCGAGATGAACGCCGCCAAGAAGGCACTCGCCGATGCCCGCGCCCACCTGTCCGAGCTTGAGCAGCGCATCGCCGACCAGGCAGAGGAGCTCGAGACGCGCCAGGACATCGCAGGCCGCTACGATCAGATCATCGCCGACCAGCGCCAGGCAATCGCCACGGCACAAAAGACCGCTGCGGCCGCCGAGATTGACCGCGACGCCCATGCCGCCAAAGCGACTGAGCTCAAGGGCCAGCTCGAGCAAATGAAGGCAGAGGACGATGCGACCGAGCTCCGCCTGAAGGCTGCACTCGACGCCGTGGAAGCCCGCGAGGCGAGTTCGCGCGAGACCGGCAACCGCCTGGTTCGTCGCCTTGAGGATTCCAAGCGCATCCGCGACAAAGTGAAGGCTGAGCGCGATACCGGTGTCGCCGCCGCACGACAAACTGCCGATGCTACGCGCGCACAGCTCGAGACCTTGCGTCGCGAGTATGCCGAGCTGCAGCGCAACCCTTCGGCAAATCCCGCCAATTACACCGTGCGCACCAGCGAGCTGTCTATGCAAATCTCCGACGCTGCCGACGCCCTCCGCAAGGCCGAGGAAGACATTCCTCGCGTGACCGCCGATCTTGAGCATTCACTTGCCGCCGCCGAGCAGGCCGTCGAACAGGCACAGGCTCCCATCGCCGACGCTAAACGCGCGCACCAGGCCGTAACGGCCGAGGCAGATGCCGCGCGCGACGAGCTGCAGTCCGCAAAAACTGCCGCCGCGACGCGTCAGCGCGAGCTGCGCGAAAAGATCACCGCGCAGGACAAGGCACGCCGCGAGCAAGAGCAGGCCATCGCAAACGCCCGGGCAGATGCCGCGCATGCGCAGTCGATTATCGAGCAGGCGACCGAGGTGCATGACCATCCCGAAATCACCGAATCGCTCGCCGGGTCCTTGGCACGCGACAAGGCCGAGCATACCGAGACCGAGCGCGAAGTTGCCCAACTCGAGGCCGCCGAAGACGACGTGCGCAAGCGAACCCGTGACTCACGTGTCAAATTCACCGGAGCCATCGTCTGCATCATCGCCGCAATCCTGGTGATCATCGCAATCTGGTTGTTCGCGAGCAAGTAAGCCGATTGCCAAAAAAGCCCCAACGCAGTTGCGGTGAGATAGTTCCTGTTTAGCCCTCAAAAAGGCCAATTCAAGAACTATCTCACCGCAACTTTTTGGTGCAAAGGGGTCAGGCTACTTTGCACCAACTTGGTGCATATAAACCAGTCCCCATTGCGCCAACAACGTTTGCCCAGATAAAACCTGCCAAAATAAACCTGTCCCTTTTTGGCAGGTTGAACCACGGCAACGCCAATGTTTTGGCGAAGTCAGCGAAAACGCCCCTAAGCGAGCAAGGTGACGTGAAAGAGGAGGGCATTGAC
>URPK01000003.1 GCA_900549715.1 uncultured Collinsella sp.
AACAAATCCAAGTTAGACCATTTCAAATGGTTCGATGTCTGCCCGGATGCGACACATCTGGTGTGTCCATCCTCGCAGTATCCGGTTCTCAAGGTGCACGCCTGCGCTGGTTCCCGGTCCGACCGGGCCGCGCGGCAAGGAGATATATTGCCAGACCGCGAAGCGATGTGGGATGTCAATTCCACTCTTCACAAGTCCTACACAACATATCGCTTCCTATATAAGTAATAGAAAGGCTGGTGCAGAAATACTGCACGTATCAGATGATGACCCTTCGGTTAAGAGATATATAAAGATCGGTCACCTGTAAGTGTCTATCTACCCGCGCCTTTGCTATATAAACCAGCGCTTTCGATAAAAAAGAGGGAGCGCCGCGCACAGTGCGACACTCCCCTAGCGATTCAACAGAATCTATTAGGCCTCGAGAGCCTTCTTGGCGATGGCAGCCAGCTCGTTGAAGGACTCGATGTCCTCGTAAGCCATCTGAGCCAGGACCTTGCGGTCGAGCTCGATACCGGCAACCTTCAGGCCGTGCATGAACTGAGAGTAAGAGATGTCGTTCAGGCGAGCAGCAGCGTTGATACGGGTGATCCAGAGAGAACGAATCTCGCGCTTCTTGTTGCGGCGATCACGATACTGATACTGCAGGGAGTGCTGGACCTGCTCTTTAGCATGCTTGTAAGTACGCGAAGCGGCACCGTAGTAACCCTTCGCACGGTGCATAACGGTACGGCGCTTCTTCTTGGCGGCAACAGCGCGCTTAATACGTGCCATGTTCTATCAACTCCTAGACGGTAAAACGAAAAACGGGAACGCGAACTTAGGCGAGACGCGACTTGATGACCTTGCGGTCGGCAGCGGCGATCTCGGTCTCCTGACGGAAGCCACGCTTACGCTTGGTGGACTTCTTGCTCAGGATGTGGCTCTTGAAAGCCTTGGCGCGCATAAGCTTGCCGGTACCAGTCTTGCGGAAACGCTTCTTGGTGCCGCTGTGGGACTTCATCTTAGGCATGAAATACTCCTTAATCGGTTACAGAACACTAGTTACTTGGTATCGCTTGCCGCTTTATCCTCATCGAAGGCGCCCTTTATCGGGGCGAGCAGCATAAGCATGTTACGGCCTTCCATCTTAGGCTTGGACTCGACCGTAGCGTAAGGCTTGAGATCCTCGGCGAGACGCTCGAGAACGTTAAGACCCTGCTCCGGGTGAGCCATCTCACGGCCGCGGAACATGATGGTGATCTTAACGCGTGCGCCCTTCTTGAGGAAACGCAGAACGTGGCCCTTCTTGGTCTCGTAGTCGCCAACGTCGATCTTGGGTCGGAACTTCATTTCCTTGACCTCGACCTTGGACTGGTTCTTACGAGCGGCCTTGGCCTTCATGGCCTGCTGGTACTTGAACTTACCGTAGTCCATGACCTTGCAGACCGGCGGCTCCGCGTTGGGAGCGATCTCGACCAGGTCGAGACCCTGATCGTCAGCGACGCGCTGGGCATCGCGGATGGCGAACAGGCCGAGCTGTGAGCCATCGACGCCAATCAAACGGCACGAAGATGCAGTGATCTCGTCGTTGATGCGGGTGTCATCAGACTTAGCTATTTTCCCTACCTCCATTCATAAAAAAATAACCCGGCGCTTCTCAGCAACCAGGTCGTACACATAGACATCCTCGATTTGAGGAAATAAATCTAAGTTGTATGACCAGTCAGCTGCTCATTGGCGCCAAAAGGTGGGAACCCTCGGGTTCCTCTTTAGGGCATTGCGGGAACAACGCCTTGCGAATAATAACACGTACCGCGCGTTATCACATTACGTACACGAAAAAGGGGGCCTTGACCCCCTTGAAGCGCAGGTGCATGTATGGTGCCCGAGGCGAGACTCGAAGGGCCTTCGCTTCGCGAAGCCCCGGGCTTCGGGCGCACGGCGCCCTCGCCACGCTCCGCTACAAACAGGCCGCAGGCCTGTTTGCTTAACGCTCCGCGCGCTCACGCGAGTTCGGCACGAAAAAGGGGGCCTTGACCCCCCTTGAACGCTCACTTGCATGTATGGTGCCCGAGGCGAGACTCGAACTCGCACGTTGTTGCCAACGGTGGATTTTGAGTCCACTGCGTCTGCCAATTCCGCCACTCGGGCACGTAATGCGTGAGTTAGTTTATCACAGCTTTCTGTTGATTAGTCCGAAAATGGAACTTCAAGCATTTCGATGAGTTCGACCGAGCGGAGCATCTCGCGCCGGCGGCACCCGCGTCCGTTAACCGAGGCTTCGCCCATCTGGTTGTCATAGGGATCCTCGCGCATGCCATCGAAAGTAGGCACAAGCTCAGCCTGGAATCGATCGTTGGCCACCATGCGCCACGGGTCGAGATTGCCGAAGTAGTGACGACGGCGCCACTCCTCCCCCATTCTGCGGGCAGAGGAACCAAACGAAACATCGGCGTTAAGCCAACCGGTCTGTGGCGTAAAGAACTCAGCCCAGTCGTGCGGCCCCACCGAATCGGGCGCAACATACAGGCCGCTTTGCCAACGGGCAGGCACGCCCGCGATGCGGCACATGGTGATAAACGTGAGCGCCATAACGCCGCAATCGCCGCGGAGCGAGTGTGCACAGGCGTCGCCAATAGACCCCAAAAGCAGGTACGGTGGCTGATAGCGATAGTCGACATGCTGTGTCAGGTAATCATAGATAGCACGAGCGCGATCGAGCGGATCATCGAGCCCGTCAATAACACGCTCCGTCAACTGTCGCAGGTACGGTGTAAACGCAATGTGCGGACGGTCCTCGGAAGTGTCCTCGGGCAGCGGCGTGTCCATGCACGCATGCGATGGGAGCGCGCCACCATAGATATCGCAATAGGCGGCATCGATGTGATAGCGATAGGTCACCGAGAATGAGTGTTCAGTCGAAGATGTCCAAGAGGCAGCACGAGCCGAAACGTTTTCAGGGGCAACGGTACCCTCCGACGTCATATCGAGAACCTCGATATGAGACTGTTGACGACAGGCGGAGGCAACGGGCAGCCACGCGCGAACAGTCTCTCCCCCCAGAGCCCCGGGGACAGACACGGATGCCTTAAGCGTGATGACGCGAGACAGCCCATTCTGCGACTCCATCTCCCTGAGCATCTGGTTACGCAGCGCTATGCCGTCCGTAGAATCGGGACGCAGGCCCGGAACCTCCTTGGGGTACACGCGAAGCGAATCGAGGAAGTTGTCGAGAACAAACAGCTCGCCATCGATAAAGCGCCAGTCAATACGCTTGCGATTAATCAGGTCATCGAACTGCTCTTCGGTAAACTCAGGCCACTCCTCGCGAATCATCGCAATGGCCCGATCACGCGACACCGAAAAATGAAGCGGCGTCTCGAGCATGCGATACCGCTCTGCACGAACACAAGCAGCCAGCGAAGGCTCAGGGTTCTGCTCCAAAAGGCGATCGCAGGCAGCAACAGCCTGCGTCAAATACCCGGCATCCTTAAGACGAAGAATCTCAGGCGGTAGCCCAATATCGAGATGGCGAAAATCATCACAGCAAACATCAACAGAGCAGCCAACAGGACCCTCGTCAATAACCTTCCCATCCGAAGGCAGTACATTAATAACAGCCATACCAAACTCCAAGTCACTAGAACGCTTGAAGCACATTGTAGCGAGATAAAAAAGAAAGCCCCAATAAAGGAGCTCTCAACACCGATAAACGGTACCTCTAAAAATGAATTCAGACTTGTAACCCTGCGGCGTTAAACGAAGGAAGCCCCGTCCCCCGGAACTGTTTCCTTGGCGCGACTTCTGGCGAAGCCAGTAGCCATTTTAATTCAGCCCAGTAACCCTGTAGCGAGTTAACAAAGGAGGCCCCGTTTCCCCGGAGCTGATTCCGTCGCGCGACTTCTGGCGAAGCCAGGTGAGCGCGAGGGAAACAGCGTAGGGGAAACGGGGCCTCCGGCGGGAAAGTTAAACCGCTACTTACGCCTTGTTGACGGAGCCAAACTCCTCCATGAGCTCCTTGGTGCGGGCAACGATGTTGTCGCGACCAGGCTTGAGGAGCTTGCGGGGGTCGAAGCCCTTGCCCTGCTGATCCTTGCCAGCCTCGATGTACTCGCGGACGCCCTTGGCGAAGACGAGCTGCAGGTCGGTGTTGACGTTGATCTTGGAGATGCCCAGGGAGATGGCCTTCTTGATCTGATCCTCGGGGATGCCGGTACCACCGTGCAGGACGAGGGGCAGGTCACCGGTCTGGGCCTTGATCTCGCCCAGACGCTCGAAGGACAGGCCAGCCCAGTCGGCGGGATACACGCCGTGGATGTTGCCGATGCCGCAGGCGAGGAAGTCGACGCCCAGATCAGCAATCTGCTTGCACTCAGCGGGGTCAGCGAGCTCGCCGTTGGAGGTCACGCCGTCCTCGGTACCGCCGATGCCGCCGACCTCGGCCTCGATGGACATGCCCTTGGAGTGGGCAAGCTCAACGAGCTCCTTGGTGCGGTCGAGGTTAAGCTGGAAGGTCTCCTCGTGAGAGCCGTCATACATGATGGACGTGAAGCCGGCCTCGATGCACTTGAAGCAGTCCTCGTAAGAACCGTGATCGAGGTGAAGGGCGACGGGAACGGTAACGCCCGTGGCCTCGACGGCAGCCTTGACCATGTCGGCGCAGACCTTGAAACCGCCCATCCACTTAGCGGCACCAGCGGTGCACTGAAGGATCAGCGGAGACTTGGCCTCCTCGGCGGCCTGGAGAATAGCCAGGGTCCACTCGAGGTTGTTGGTGTTGAAGGCACCGAGAGCGTACTTGCCGGCCTCGGCCTTCTTGAGCATGTCTGCTGCGTTGACGAGCATAAAAGAAACCTCCTGTAAGGTTGCTCCGATAACGCCTGAGATTTTACCACGGCGCACCCGGGCATAAACGTTCGTTTGTTCACGAATATCGTCCAAACAGACTTTTTTTGACCGTTTGCCCTACGGAATCGACCCGTTGGGGAAAAATAGCTTGACGTTTGGACGCTTCTCGTGCTTTAAAAGCCGACTATCAAGCTATACCTGCATGAACGGGTTCTGCATGAGTTCGCGCGCCATGGTGGTCGAATCGCCATGGCCGGTTAGGCAAACGGTATCGGGCGGGAGAAGCCGGGCGAGCTTGGAGAGCGAGCGCAGAATCGCCGCCTCGTCGCCACCGGCAAGATCGGTGCGGCCGTGGCTGCCCGGGAATAGCGTGTCGCCCACAAAGGCAATGTTCCCCTGCTCGGTGGCGGCGAACAAGACGATCCCGCCCGGCGTATGCCCTGGTGTCTCGATCACCTGCAGGCAGATATCGCCCACCTCGATAGCATCGCCCTCGGCGAGCAGGCGCGTCGGCTCCCCGGGGTCGGGCGTCTCAATGCCCCACATAGCTCGCTGTTCCTCGATGTTCGCATGCGGCACCGCCACATCCTTAGCGCACAGCTCATACCGGCAGCCCTCGCCAACGGTGGTTCGCACGCCGGCAACACCACCAACATGATCGGCATGGCCATGAGTGCATACGGCGCCAAGCACGCGTACGCCGGGATGCTCGGCTCGAATATGCTCCACCAGGCGCTCGCCTTCCCACGCAGGGTCGATAATCACGCACTCATTGTCCGAAATAACAGCATAGCTATTGGTCTGAATGGGACCGTTTACGAGCGTCTCAATCTCGACCGATCCCTTGGGAGTTAAATCCAAGGACACAGCACTCATGTCCCTCTCCTCTCTATAGAACTCGAGGCATCAAACGATGCCTCGAGTGTAGCGAATATCGATAATGTGGCACGTTCGTCGCGACTAAACGCGGCGCTTAAGCTGCGCTCCACCCTCACCGGGCATCAAGCGACGCGCGTCGTAGACCGAGTCAACGCTGCTGATAGAGGCCAGCAGCGGATCCAGACCACTCGCGTCCGAGATCTCGACCATAAAGCGCAGGGTTGCAATACCCTCGCGGTTGGTCGACGTGGCGGCAGAAAGGATATTGCCACCCGCATCGCCAATGGCGATGGTAACGTCCTTGAGCAGGCCCATACGATCCAAGCACTCGACCACGATCTCGACCTGGAAGAGGGTGTCAGCAGCGCCGTCCCATTCCACATCGATCATGCGCTCGGGATGCTCCATAAGACCCTTGACGTTGGGGCAGTTGGCGCGATGCACCGAAACGCCACGACCGCGCGTGATGAAGCCGACGATGTCGTCGCCCGTCACCGGATTGCAGCAATGTGCCAGACGGACCAGCAGGCCGCTGCTGCTCTCGCCCTTGACGATAATACCGTTGCTGGCGCTCTTGCCGCGCTTTTGCGGCTTTCGGTTGGAGCCTCGGGCCGGCTGTTTCACGACCTCGGCGATAGCCTCGGCCTTGGTGAGCTGTTCCTCGGGCTTGGGGTCCAAGATTTGCTCGACCTTGTTACCCACAGCGCGAGGGGCAACCTTGCCGGCGCCGACGGCGGCAAACAGGTCCTCGAGCTGCTTGTAGTTAAACTGCTCCGCCACGGCGTTGAGCGCACGCGTGGATCGCGGCGTAGAGATGCCATACCCGCGCTTGCGCAAGTCCTTGGCCAGTATATCGCGGCCGGCGGCAGCGTCGTCGTCCTTGGTCGCGGCGGCAAAATAGCGGCGGATCTTTGACTTGGCCGAAGGCGTCTTGACGATCTTGAGCCAATCACGCGACGGCTTGGAACTCTTATTGGTCAGGATTTCAACGCGGTCGCCCGTCTTGATCTCATGCGTGAGCGGCGCGACCGCACCGTTGATCTTAGCGCCGACGCAGTGGTTGCCCACCTCGGTGTGAACGGCATAGGCAAAGTCGAGCGGCGTGGAGCCGGCACGAAGCGCCATGACCTCGCCCTTGGGCGTAAAGACAAAGATCTCCTGGTCGAAGAGGTCGACCTTCAACGAGTGCAGGTATTCCTTGGCGTCGGTAATCTCATCAGACGCTGCCCAATCGAGCGAATGCTTGAGCCAGTTTATCTGGTCGTCCAGACGCTGGGCATCATTGGTCTTTGAAGCAGACGATCCGCCCGACTTCTTGTACAGCCAGTGGGCGGCGATGCCGTACTCGGCCTGCTCGTGCATCTCGTAGGTACGAATCTGAATCTCGAGCGGACGAGCCGTGGGGCCGATAACCGTCGTATGAAGCGACTGATAGTTATTGACCTTGGGCATGGCGATATAGTCTTTAAAGCGACCGGGCATGGGGTGCCATAGCGTGTGCACCGCGCCGAGCGTGGAGTAGCAATCGCGCACCGAATGGGTGATGACGCGCAGCGCCACCAGGTCGTAGATCTCGGAGAACTCCTTGCCCTTGCGCTTCATCTTTTGATAGATGGACCAATAGTGCTTGGAACGGCCGTTGATCTGAAAGCCCTCAAGACCAATGCGGTTGAGCTCATCGGTGAGCGTCTTGATGGTCTCGGCCAGATAGCGCTCGCGAACTTCGCGCGACTCAGCCACCATGCGCGCGATGCGCTGGTAGGCGTCGGGTTCAAGGTAGAAGAAGGACAGGTCCTCGAGTTCCCATTTAATGGAGCTCATGCCCAGACGGTCGGCCAGGGGCGCATACACGTCCATGGTCTCGCGGGCCTTAAACAGGCGACGGTCCTCACGCAGGGCTGCAAGGGTGCGCATGTTGTGCAGACGGTCGGCAAGCTTAACGATGATGACGCGAATGTCCTTGGACATGGCAAGGAACATCTTGCGCAGCGTAAGCGCCTGCTTCTCGTCCATGCTGTCGACTTCGATGTTGGTGAGCTTGGTCACGCCGTCGACGAGTTCTGCCACGGTTTCGCCAAACAGGCCGGAAACGTCGGCAAGCGAGGTTTCGGTGTCCTCGACGGTATCGTGCAGCAACGCGGCGCACACCACATCGCAGTCCATCTTGAGATCAGCCAGAATGATGGCCACCTCGACGGGATGGTTAATGTACATCTCACCCGAGCGGCGCTTTTGGTTGCAATGCTTCTCGGCGGCAAAGCAGTAGGCCTGCTCCACCATGGAGAAGTCATCCTCATTCATATATTTGAGGCACAGACGCTCCAGCTTGTCGTAACTGTCCGCCATAATCTCGGGCGGCAGCTCATCGGCATGCTTATAGTGCTCCATCTCCGAAAACGGCTGGAGAGTGGAATCATGGGCGGTACGGGCTGCGGCATCCATCGAGGTCCCCTTCCCCTAGGCCCGTGGTATGATCGGGCGGTTAACTTTGGCTAGCATATCAGAAGCACACGAATCGAGCGCCCAGCTCCGGAAAGCCGAGAACTCCATGCGCGAGCGCAAGCCCTCCAAATAGCGAATTGACCTGCTCAATTGCACGCGGCCAGGGTTTTCGGCCATCGCGATGCGACGGGTGTCGTCAAACCCCGAAACGCGACAGAAACCAAGCTCTTCGAAGATTCCCAGGCCGCTTTCCACCGAGCGCTCATCGACCGGCGTGCGCGCGTCGATTGCAAGGCACATCTGCGCGATGTCGATATCGCTTGCGCAGAATGAATCGTCCCCCGTCTTGCCGCGGTTGGAGCGCCACATGGTCTGCAGCGCTCGATAGAGCGTGACGAGCTCATCGCGTTCGGGCGCATAGCAATCGAGTAGGCGCTCGTTAATACGGGCGTCACGCGACGAATAGAGCAGATGAATCACAGCGGGCTGTCCGTCACGACCGGCACGGCCGCTCATCTGGTTAAACTCAATCGCGCCAAACGGCATATGGTAGAGCACGACATGTCGGATATCGGGCAGGTTGACGCCCTCACCGAAGGCCGAGGTCGAGACGATGCAGCTGAGGCTGCCATCTCGAAACGCCTCCTCGACGCGGCGGCGATCGGAACGCGCGAGCCCGGCGTTATAGAACGCGATATGGGTCGCACAGTCTGGCACGCGCTTGCGCAGCGTCTTGGCAAGCGCCACGGACTGGTCGCGCGAATTGACGTAGATAACGGTCTTCTCCCCCGTCGCCACAATCGACACCAGGCGATTTTCGCGGCTCGCAAGATCGCGGTCGTCCTCGAGCTGCAAGTTCTCGCGCACGGTCTCGTCGACCACCGTACGGGTAATCGGCAACACGCGGGCAAGCTCCGCCACGACCGGAGCCGTCGCGGTGGCCGTCGCCGCCATAACGACCGGATCGCCCAGGGCCTTGAGGATGTCGGGCATGTCGAGGTATGCGCTACGGTCGCCGCCCTTGGCAAGACCGGCATGATGCGCCTCGTCGATAACGACAAACCCGATACGACCCGAGCGAGCAAAGCGGTCTCGGTGAATAGACAGGAACTCCGGCGTCGTGAGCACGATGCCGGTGCGGCCCGAAGCCAAGCCGGCAAACACGTCATCGCGCGCTGCCTCCACGGTCTCGCCGGTCAACACGCCCACGCCAATGCCGAGCGCAGCCATCGTCGATGAAAGATGATAGGCCTGGTCGGCAACGAGCGCGCGCAGCGGATAGACAAAGATGCTCGCGCGACCGCGAAGGACCGCATCGCGTGCGGCGTGCACGTGGAAAATCAGAGACTTGCCGCGGCCCGTTCCCATAACGGCCAGAACACTTTGGTGATCGGCCAGGGCATCGAGCGCCTCGACCTGCGCGCGGTGCGGCTGATTCGAGCCGATAAAGCTATGGATAAGCGAGCGCGTGAGCTCGGTATAAGAAAGCTGGGCGAGCGTCTCGCGTTTACGCGACTCCAGGCGCGGGCCTAAGTCCGCCGGTTGCACGCCGCGGCGAAGCTCGCACGCCGGATCGTCGATATTGGGCGCCGTGGTATCACGCACCAAGACATCCTTGATCATGAGCTTTGGCTTTACGCGACCTTGCCAATGCTCGGCCACGGCCTCGAACACCAAGTCGACGGCGCTATCGCAATTGATGAGCCTATCGATCTGCGGCACGCGGAACATGATGGCCGGCACACTCGCGGCGCCATCGGTCGCCACAAAGCGCATATGCTCGCCGGTTTTGCCCACCACGGCGCGATCGCACATCGTCACGCCCTCGGCAGCCAGAAGCGGCACCTTATTGCCCTGACCAAACGGCTCAAGACGAGAAATCTGCTCGATAGTCTCGATATTTAGCTCGGAGAGGTCAACGGTGGCGGCAACCTCGTCAGTGTCCTCAAAGTCCTCGGCGGGAAGCTCGGACAGCACGGCGGAAAGGCGGCGGCGGAACTCGTCGAGCTTGGATGCCTCGATGGTCACACCCACCGCACCGGCATGTCCGCCGCGACGAATCAGCAGGTCGGAACAGCGCTCGACGGCGTCAAACAGGTTAACTTTGCCCACCGAGCGACCAGAGCCGCGCGCGATACCGTCCTCGATCGAGAACAGCAGCGCCGGCACGTGATAGCGGTTGGTCAGACGGCTTGCCACGATGCCCTTGACGCCCTCGTGCCAGCCCTCGCCACCCACGACGATTGCGCGTCCGCCGTCATAGGTCTTCTCGACCTTTGCCATGGCATCGCGCGTGAGCTCCGCCTCGATCTCACGGCGCTGGCGGTTGATTTCCTCGAGCTCAGCCGCCAGTGCGCTTGCTTCGATGGGATCGCGGGCAAGCAGCAGGTCGAGCGCCAGCTTGGGATCGGCCATGCGACCGGCAGCGTTTAAGCGGGGAATGAGCGAGAACGATAGGCCATCCGCCGTAATGCTCGAAAGGTCCGCCTTGGCGAGCGCGGCAAGCGCGATATAGCCGGGACGAGCGGTTACGCGCATCTGCTGGATGCCCTCGGCAACCAGCGCGCGGTTCTCGGGCGTGAGCGGCATCATGTCGGACACGGTGCCCAGCGCCGCGACCTCGATTAGCGAACGCCAATACGACGGCTTGCCCAAGCGCTCACCCAGGACTTGCACCAGTTTGAGCGCCACACCAGCACCGGCAAGTTCACGCGAGGGCCCCTCATCCTCGAGCTTGGGGTCGGTCAGGGGCACGCCCTGCGGCACCTGGTCGGACGGCTCATGGTGGTCCGTAACCACCAGATCGATTCCCAGGCTCTCAAGATAGGAAACCTCTTCCTTGGCGGCAATGCCGTTATCGACGGTCACGATCAACTGGGGGCGAGCGAGCTCGTTAACGCGGTCGAGCGCCGCGCGAGAGAGACCGTAGCCCTCGTCAAAGCGATGCGGAATAAACGGCGTGACATCGGCGCCAAACGTGCGCAGTGCCTCGGTTAACAGGCAGGTCGACGTAATACCGTCAACGTCAAAATCGCCAAAGACCGCGATGTGCTCGTGGTTGCGAATAGCACGCTCGACGCGGTCGGCAACGACCGACATGCCCGGGATAATGAGTGGGTCAGCCCAGTCGCGATCGAGCGAAGGCGTCAAAAACAGCTGGCCTTCTTCGATGGATGTAATGCCGTGCGCAACCATAATGCGCGCCACCAGCCCGGGTATTCCCAGGCCAGCCGAAAGCTCCTTTTCGAGTTCGGGGTTTTGCTGAGCGACCGCCCAGCGATGCGTCGTCTTAAGCGATGACATAGGCGCCCACCCCCGATAGGGGCAGGTCGCCGCGATACCTCTCACGGTTCATAGCGATGAGTCCTCTGTGTATGCCCGCTTCGGCAGGCAGATCTGTTGAACGAATTTATTATACCGTGCAGCACGGACGCAAATCGCCGCAGTACGCCGCGGTTTCGGTAAACGATGCCGGTAATAGCCTCGAAATATTCAAGCGTTTCTGACGCACGGACGCACGCGAGCGTCTAGCATATCCATTCAAAACGGATTCACGAGCAAAGGGAGTCACAAGAGCATATGAAGCAATGGGTTGGACTGGGCAAGTTCCTCGCGGGGCACATGCAGGTCATCGTTCCGATTTGCGTGACGCTCGGCGTGCTCTTTCCCCAGCAGATCGGCGTGCTCAAGCCCATCGTTCCCGCCTTGTTTGCCTTTATGACGTTTCAGGGTGCGCTCAGCAACACCTTTCACCAGGTAACCGAGGTGTTCCGCCGTCCGCTGCACCTGGTCTTGGCGTTACTCGTCTCGGCGGTGCTTATCCCTATCGCAGCCTATGCCATGGGATCGTTATTCTTTGGCTCCAACCCCAACCTTGTCTGCGGCATTGTGCTCGAATACAGCGTGCCCGTGGCCGTCACCGCTTTTATGTGGATCAGCATGTTCGGCGGCAACGGCCCGCTCGCGCTCACCATCATCCTGACGTCCTCGGTCATCTCACCTGTGACGATTCCGCTTACGCTCAAGCTCCTGCTGGGCGCCACTGTCTCGATCGACGTGCCGAACATGATGCAGAACATGGCCTTTATGATCGCCATCCCCGCTGTGCTCGGTATTGTCATCAATGAACTCACGCGCGGCTGGGGCCACGAGAAACTCTCCCCCGCGCTCTCGCCCGCCTGCAAGTTCATGATGATGGGCGTCATCGCGTCCAACTCCACCGCCATGAGCGAGTACGTGCTACACATGAACGCGGTGCGCCTGGAAGTCGCCCTCTTTATTCTGGTGTTCGCCATCAGCGGTTTTGTCGTGGGCATTCTGGTCGCCCGCGCGCTGCATCTGCCATATAGCGAGACGACTACCATGTGCTTTACCTGCGGCATGCGTAATATCTCTTCGGGCGCTGTCATCGCCACACAGTATTTTCCCGGCGAGGTCGTGTTTCCCGTCATGTGCGGCACCCTGTTTCAGCAGGTGCTCGCCTCGCTTATCGGGCATCTCTTTGAGCGTCTGACCGGCGAGGAGCGCGCCGCCCAGCGCAAGCGGGTCGAGGCCGGCCGCGATGCCATGGAACGCTAGACTGTCCGCATTACGCGGGTGATAGTCTTGCTATACGAGCGTTTCCAGATGCGCACGCAGGCGCTCAGCATCGATATCGAGCGTGGTCTCGGCATTAACCTGGGCCAAACGATATCCGACAAAGTAGGGCGAAACCACCCAACGCGGAAGCGCCTTGGCAATGGTCCGGCCGTCCATGTGGTAAAAGAACAAGTTGTACGACTCCGCGCGGCCGCCGTGGTGCTCGTGCAGGATATAGCGCAGGGCCACCTGAATCGCATCGGCAAACAGGTCCGCTTCGGCTTGGTCGCGGGCGTCGTCGCTGGCGGCGATTCCCTGTGGAGCCGAGACGTTGACCTCAAAGAATCCCATGATCGGCTCGGTTGAGATGTTGACCGAGATTCTCCCCTGCCGCCAGACATCGATGCCTTCAAAGTTGGCTGAGGTCAGCGCCGCATAGCCGTCCTCCTGTTCCAAGCCCACAATCTGCATGTGTGGATGGACCAGACTGCCGCCCGAAAGTGGGCCCTTGTTCTTGTACATGAGAACGCTGCGATACTGTCGGGAGTCAATCATCCGCTGCCAGCAATCCAGAGCAAACCGCATAACATGATGCAGCTCGTCCGGCGCATAGGTCACCAGGTCGGCGTCGTGGTCGGACGACTCAATCAATACGGTCTGGCGAGTGGCGCGCAAGGTCTTAAACTTATTCTCGAGCCAGATGCAGTCACCGTCGCGCCGGATGATATTGGCGAGTTCCTCGGTATCGCAAAAGGGGCACGCGGTGCCGGGACGACGGTTGTCGTCGGGCTTACCGTTCGCCTGCTGAACGTCAAATACCAGCGCCACGGGTTATACCTCCAGCGGCACGATCTTGGTGCCATGGAGCTGGGAGACGCCCAGTGCCGCCGCCACGGTATCGCGATTGGCCGTGGAAATGCCGCCACCGGGAAGGATGGTCAGGCGGTCGCCCGCGTACTCGATCAAGCGGGCCAGGTTTTCGAAGTTGTCCTCGATCGGCGTACCGGCGGTACCACCGTGCGTCAGAATGCGCGTGACGCCGCAGTCGGCGAGCGTGTCAATGGCGTCCAGCTGAGCCTCGGGCGAGAGCTGGTCAAACGCCATGTGGAAAGTGATGTCGATAGGATCGCGCTTGCACTCCTCGGTCGCGCAGCCCGCAGCCATCACGAGGGCGCCAAGCGTAAGTTCGTCGAGCGCCCATCCGCCAGCGCAGGGCTTGCAGCAGCCAAAGACCAAGCCGTCAACGCCCGCACTCACGGCAAGGCCCAGATCCATCTCCATCATACGCAGCTCGTCCTGGTTGTAGTGAAAGTCGCCGCCACGCGGGCGAATCATGCACATCACCCGTGCATCGTGCTCGTGAGCATAGTTGGTCGTAGCGCTGATAACGCCGGCCGAAGGCGTAGTGCCACCAACGGCAAGGTTGTCGCACAGCTCGATACGCCTTGCACCGGCATCGATAGCCGCCGGCACACGCTCAAAGTTCTCGGCACAAAACTCGTACAGCATAGATAGCCCCCAGGAGACATTTCGATTTCCACACGGCATTGTCGCACGTTAAATAGCAACCCGCACGATGGAACAAAACCTTGACAAGGAGTGTCCCAAAGTGCCGGCACATAAGGAACGTCCCCAGGTGCCACCTTGAGCGATGGGTACTCATTTAAGTACTCATTTAAGTACGTCCCCAATGAGTACCCGCAGGGGACAGACAGACCGGACTCCCTATACGACAACTGTTGACATCATATACTATGTGTCATATAGTAGGTGTTACACAGTATACTACGAAAGGAGGTGTGCGGATGGAGGCACAGATGAAGCGCGGCTTCCTCGAGGCCTGCGTGCTCGCGGCCGTCTCGGGCGAGGAATCCTACGGCTATCAGATCGTGAAGGACGTGCCCGCGAGTATGGGGCTCACGGAATCCACGCTCTATCCGTTGCTCAAGCGCCTGGAGAAGGCGGGCTGCATCACCGCGCGCTCCGCCGAGCACAACGGGCGGCTGCGGAGGTACTACCGCATCACGGACGCCGGGCGCGAGCGTATCGCCGAGTTCCTCGCCGAATGGCCATCCGTGCAGGAGATCTACCGTTACGTGGAGGGGGCGCACCATGACGCGCGATGAGTTCTTGAACCGGCTGGGCGAGCTTCTGGCCTGCCTGCCGGCAGATCAGGTAAAGGAAACGCAGGAGTTCTACGCGGAGGCCATCGCCGACCGTATGGAGGACGGCATGACGGAGGCCGAGGCTGTGGCCGCCATGGGCACGCCCGGTGAGGTCGCCGAGGCAACGCTCGACGAACTGCCCGCCGTGCCGCGCGCGATCGCGAGGACCAAGCGCAAGAGCACGGCACTTCTATGGGCGCTCGCCATCGTGGGCTCTCCGGTATGGATTCCGCTGCTGCTCGCGTTCGTCGCCGTTGCCGCTGCAGTCTACATCTGTATTTGGGTTCTTGCGCTCTGCGTGTGGATCGTGGCCGCGGCATTCGGGGGCGCGGGCCTGGTAGGGCTCCTGTTCGCCGTGGACGGCATCATTATCGGGCATGTTCCGTACGTTTTGGCCTCGATGGGAATGGGATTCGCTTCCATCGGTGTGGCGCTCCTCACGGGAGCCGGCGCCTGGACGGCGTCCAAGCAGATCGCGCGCCTCTCTGCCCTTTGGGCGAAGAAAGCCGTTTCGCCCTTCTGGAAAGATCGAGGCAATAAGAGCCGCATGGGCGCCGAAGCGGCGCCGCTCACGGCATAGGAAGGAGTGCAAACATGTCCAGCGTAAAAAGGATTTACCTTGCCGTAGCGGGTGGGCTTGTTGCCACGGGGCTCGTCCTGGCTGCTATCGGATTTGTGGCCTCCGGCTTTAACCTCGCTGTGCTCAACACGCAGATCGATCTGCGCGATGACACCATCATTCTGGGTGGTGTTGAAATAGACGACCCGACAGGGCTTCCACTCATCGAGCAGCTTGCCGAGGTCGGCGAGATCCATATTGGATCTGCAACGACTGGTTCGTCTTCTCCTCGCAAATGATCGAGCTCGTAGCAGCCGTCCCCCCCCCCTTCGGGCGCACCACGACGGGCATGAGCACGCCGCGCTCGGAGCCTTTTTGCGAGACCTTCCGTCACGCTCTTCCTGCGTGGTGAACCGGTCATCGACCGACGAGAGGCTGATGGGAATCTCTCGACTTCGGGCCAATCCCGCTCACCGATCTGGTCTTCCTTCGTGATGCGCACATAAGCGAGCAGACACCGCGCAGTGCTTCAGCGCGGCCGCACTTCCACGTCTATGACGGAGGTGCCCGGCGGCGTCTTGGCAATCCCCTTGTTTGCAGGCGTTAGCGCGTGGGGATCGCCCACTCGGGGGTCGAGGCCGCCGAGGACGGCGGCGAACCTCGCGGTGTCATTCGACATCGCGAGGTTCCCGGACCATGACCACCTGGCCTCGTACCGCGGCATAGCCCCAAGGGTGAGGAGCTTCGGCACGTCGATCAGGGCGCCCGCGCAGCGTCGGCCGGTCCGCCGTTCGGCAGAACGGCGGAAGTCCCTAGCCGCCCAGGTAAGCCTTGCGGACGTTGTCGTCGTGCAGGAGCTCTTGGCCGGTGCCGGTCATGGTGATCTTGCCGGTCTCGAGCACGTAGCCGCGCGTGGCGATCGAGAGCGCCATCTGCGCGTTCTGCTCGACCAGTAGCACCGTGGTACCGGCTTTATGCAGGTCCTCGACGATCCGGAAGATCTGCTCAATCAGAATCGGCGCCAGGCCCATGGAAGGCTCGTCGAGCATGAGCAGCTTGGGGTTACTCATAAGGGCGCGCCCCATAACGAGCATCTGCTGCTCGCCGCCCGAAAGGGTGCCGGCGACCTGGCGACGGCGCTCCTTCAGGCGCGGGAACTGCTCATAGACGCGCTCCAGGCCCGGAGCAACCGTGGACTTGGGCTGCGTGTAGGCGCCCATCTCCAGGTTCTCCTCGACCGTCATCTGCAAAAAGGCGCGACGGCCCTCAGGCACCTGGGCCAAGCCCTTGCCCACCAGCTTGTCGGCAGGCGTATGGGTAATGTCCTCGCCCATAAACTTGATGGAGCCGGTCTTGGAACGCAGCAGGCCCGAGACAGTCTTGAGCGTTGTAGACTTGCCGGCGCCGTTCGCGCCGATCAAGGCCACGATCTCGCCCTCGTTGACGTTAAAGGAGATGTCCTTGATGGCGTGGATAGCGCCGTACCAGACGTTGATGTTGTAGACGGAAAGCATCGGCTCTGCCATTTAGTTCTCCCCCTTATCCTGCTTGCCCAGATACGCCTCGATAACGGCTTCGTTGTTCTGGATTTCCTCGGCCGTGCCCTTGGCGATGACCTTACCAAAGTTAAGCACACAGATGCCCTCGCAGATATTCATGACGAGCGACATGTCGTGCTCGATAAGCATGATGGCAATGCCAAAGGTGTCGCGAATCTTTACGATGTTCGCCATGAGCTCCGCGGTCTCGGACGGATTCATGCCGGCGGCAGGCTCGTCAAGCAGCAGCAACTTAGGGTTGGTGGCAAGCGCACGAACAATCTCCAGACGACGCTGGGCGCCATAAGGCAGCGAACCGGCCTGCTCATTTGCCAGATGCTCCATATCAAAGATGGAGAGCAGCTCCATGGCGCGCTCATGGGCGGCCTTCTCGTGCTTCCAATACGTCGGCAGACGCAGCACGCCCTCAAAACCGGAGTAGCGCTCCTGGTTGTGCAGACCGACCTTAACGTTGTCCTCCACCGTCATAGTGTTGAACAGGCGGATGTTTTGGAAAGTACGGGCGATGCCCATGCGGTTGACCTGATAGACCGACTTGCCCGAGGTGTCCTCACCGTCGAGCAGGATGGTGCCGTGCGTGGGCTGGTACACCTTGGTAAGCAGGTTGAAGACCGTGGTCTTACCGGCACCATTGGGGCCAATCAGGCCGGCGATCTCGGTCTTGCCGATAGTCAGGCTAAAGTCATCGACTGCCTTAAGACCACCGAACTCAATGCCCAGGTGGATGCACTCGAGCGCCGGGCGCTGGCCCAGATCGCGATCGGGAACGATGGCGCCAGAAGGATACGGGACCATCTTGCCCTTGTTGAACTCAAATTTACTGGGCATCGGCTGCCACCTCCTTCTTGGAAGCAAAACGGTCCTTGACGCGACCGAAGAACGCCTTAAGCTGCGGGTTGTTAGTAAAGATCATGACCAGGATCAGCACGATGGCGTAGATGAGCATGCGGTAGTCCGAGAACTGACGGAGCAGCTCGGGGAGCACCGTAAGCAGTGCGGCCGCGATGACGGAACCGCGCATGTTGCCCAGACCGCCCAGGACCACGAACACCAGGATGAGGATCGACGTGTTGAAGTCGAACTTGGTGGCGGAGAGCTGCGAGAAGTTACCGCCGAAGAGAGCTCCGGCAGCACCGGCGAGGGCAGCGGAAACCACGAAGGCGATCATGCGGTACTCGGTGACGGAGATGCCTACGGACTCGGCTGCAATCTTGTTATCGCGCACGGCCATGATGGCACGGCCGGTACGGCTGCGCACCAGGTTGAGTACAATCACGAGCGCGACCATAACCAGGATGGCGCCGGCAAGGAAGGTCGAATAGGTCGACACGCCCGATGCGCCCTGGGCACCCTTGATGATGGCGGTGCCGTCCTCGAGCAGGTGCAGGTCGTCGATCGTGGAGTTACCCGTGATGTTAAAGATAACATGCAGGCCGCGGGAGTCGACGCCCACGATAAGACAGGTGACGATCTCTTTGATGATCTCGCCAAAAGCCAGGGTCACGATGGCCAGGTAGTCACCGCTCAGGCGCAGAACCGGGATGCCAATCAGGAAGCCCAAGATGGCAGCGGCGATAGCGCCGACCACAATGCTGATGATCAGGCGCATCGGATCGGACGGAACGGCGCTCTCCAGCGCGACGGCGGTAACGATGCCCGTATAGGCGCCGACACTCATAAAGCCCGCGTGGCCCAGCGACAAGTCGCCCGCGATGCCGACAACGAGGTTGAGCGAGATGGCCATAACGATGTAGGCCGTGATGGGAACCAGCTGACCGGCGATCATGCGCGGGATCATATGGTTGGACTGCATAAAGAACACGATGGCGAATGCCACGATGCACATGGCGTACGTGACAAAGTCGTGACGCGTCTGCTTGTCTTTAAGGAACTTCATAGCGCTCACCTACACCTTCTCGGGGACGTACTTGCCCAAGAGGCCGGCAGGCTTGACGAGCAGGACGATGATCAAAACACCAAAGACGATGGAGTTGGCAAGGCTCGTGGAAATATAAGCCTGTGCCATCGCCTCGATGATGCCGATGAGAATGCCACCGACAAAGGCGCCGGGGATGGAGCCGATGCCACCGAAGACGGCTGCATCGAAGGCCTTGATGCCAGGCATGGCACCCGTCGTGGGCTGCAGCACCGGCGAGTAGGAGCACAGGAGCACGCCGGCGATGGCGGCAAGCGCGGAGCCGATGGCAAACGTCATCGAGATGGTGCGGTTGACGTTGATGCCCATGAGCTGAGCGGCGGCCTTGTCCTCGGACACGGCGCGCATGGCTTTGCCCATCTTGGTCTTACCTGTAAAGAACATCAGACCGGCCATGATAACCAGGCAGGCGACGATGGTGACGAGCGAGACGGCGCTTACGTTGAACTTGGCCAAGAACTCCGGCACCTGGAAGGTGACGAGCGAAGTGAAGTTCTTGGGCGTGGCGCCCCACAGAAGCTGCGCGGCGTTCTGCAGGAAGTAAGACACGCCGATGGCCGTGATCAGAACGGCCAGAGGGCCCGCCTGGCGCAGCGGCTTGTATGCCAGACCCTCGATGAGAACACCAAGAACCGTGCAGACCACACAAGAGAGAACTACAGATGCCCAGCCCGGGAGGCCGAGATACGATGTGGCGCAGAACGAGACATAGGCACCGACCATGATGACGTCGCCGTGAGCGAAGTTGAGCATCTTGGCGATACCGTAGACCATGGTGTAGCCCAACGCGATGATGGCGTAGACGCTGCCCATGGACAGGCCGTTGACCAGGTATTGGATAAAGACCGTCATGTTCCACATCCCCCTTTCGAATAGGTTTCCAGTTGATGTATGAAACAGGGACGTTACGTTGTCCCTAGATACCAAGCAAGCAGGGAAGGCCAAAACCTCCCCTGCTTGGGATCAAAACCGCTCTATGTAAGGCGGCCTATTAGGCCTGTACGTACTTGCCGTCGGTAATGACGTACGCCGTCGGGTCCTTCTGGACCTGACCCTTGTCGTTCCAGGAGAGCTTGCCAGTCAGGCCGTCAACAGTAATCTTGAGCATAGCCTCGGGAAGCTTCTCGGCAACCTCGGTGGGGTCGGCGTCGACGCCCAGGCCGGCCTCTTTGAGAGCCTCGACCACAGCATGCACGCCGTCGTAGGCGTCGGCGGCAAACTGGTCGGGGGTATCGCCGTACTTATCCTTGTAAGCGTTGACGAAGTCGGCGTTCTTCTCGTCGTCGGCGGAGAACGGGGTCATGAGCAGCAGACCCTCGGCAAGAGAGGTGTCGAAGCCCTCAACGCCTAGGATGCCGTCCATGCCGTCGCAGCCCATCATCTTGACGTCGTAGCCCATGTCCTTGGCGTTCTTGAGCAGGACGGACGCCGGCGTGTAGTAGATCGGCGCAAAGATCATGGTGGCGCCTGCCTGCTTGGCCTTGGTCAGCTGGTTGGTAAAGCTCGTGGCGGAGTCGTCCTTAAAGGTCTCCTCGTCGACAATCTCAAGCTTAGACTTAGCGGCCTGGGCCTTAAAGGAATCTGCGATGCCCGAAGAATAGGCATCGCCGGAGTTATAGAACAGCACGAACTTCTCGTTCGCATACTTCTCTGCCAGGAACTTGGCAGCGTTGACACCTTGGTTGGGGTCGGTAAAGCAAACCTGGAAGACGCAATCCTTGCCCTTGGTAACGTCCTCGGAGGACGCGGACGGGGTGATCATGAACGTCTCGGGGTCGTTGCCGCACTCGGCGGCAACGGCGACCGACGCACCCGTGGTGGTCGGACCGACGAGGGCCTGCATGCCCCAGTCGAGCAGGGTGTTGAAGGCGTTGACGGCCTTCTCGCCGTCAGCCTGGTCGTCCTCGGCCTTGCTGACAAGCGGCAGCTCCTTGGTCGAGAAATCCTTGCAGCCAAGCTCGACAGCCTGTGTAACGGACTTGCCGTAGGACGCGTTGGCGCCGGTCAGCGGGCCGATGGTGCCGATCTTAAACGAAGCGTCGCCCGACGCGGAACCGCTGTCGCCGCCGTTGGAGGAGCAGCCAGCTAGAATGGACATCGCCCCCAGACCTGCTGCGCTCGCGATAACGCTCCTGCGATTCATAACAGGGTTCAATGACTTACCGGTGAGGCTCGACATGCGGCTCTCCTCTCAAATCTCGTCGGGTTTTGGTTGCCCGACAGGCCATCCTTCGCCGTGTTCGGCGTTCGCAAAATAGTAGACGCTTTAGTTAGGAAAAGTGGCGATTATTTCAACTTTTCTTTGGATTTGTTCATTTATCCATATTTCTGCGTATTTCTATTATTTTATGCAGTAATGCCACTTTATTGTGTAAAAGTAATGTTTCCATTCTGTTACAGGCGTCCCCGCCCTGAATAAAACAGCCTCACCGGTAGCGTTTTATGCGCACTTAGGCGGCGATGTACTTGCCGTCCTGGATCACATAGGCCGTAGCGGGCTTTTCGACCTGGCCCTCGTCATTCCACGTCAGCTCGCCCGTCAGGCCCTCGATCTTGATCTTGCGCATGGCGCGGGCAAGGTCGTCGGCAATGTCGGCACCGTCAGCCGTAATGTCGATGCCCGCTTTATCGATAGCCTCGGCAATCGCATGGACGCAGTCATAGGCATCGGCGGCAAACTGATTGGGCGTCTCGTCGTAGGCGTCCTTATAGGCCTTGACGAAGTCGGCGTTCTTCTCATCGTCAGCAGAGAACGGGGTCATGAGCAGCACGCCCTCGGCAAGAGAGGTATCGAAGCCCTCAACGGAGAGCAGGCCGTCCATGCCGTCGGTGCCCATAAGCGTCATGTCGTATCCCATGTCCTTGGCGTTCTTGAGCAGGACGGACGCCGGCGTGTAATAGATCGGAGCAAAGATGAGCGTAGCGCCGGCCTCCCTGGCCTTGGTGAGCTGGTTGGTAAAGCTCGTGGAAGAGTCGTCCTTAAAGGTCTCGGTATCGACGACATCGAGCTTGGATGCCTTGGCCTGCTCGGCAAAGGCGTCGGCAACGCCCGAGCTGTACGTATCGCCGGAGTTGTAGAACAGGGCGATCTTGGCGTCTGCATACTTCTCGGCCAAGAACTTCGCGGCGCTGGCACCCATGGTGGGATCGGTGAAGCAAACCTGAAAGACCGTGGCCTTTCCCTTGGTGACATCGAGCGACGAGGCCGAAGGCGTGACCATGAGCATATCGTCGGCGATCTCGCCCGAGACGGCGACGGCGGCGCCGGTGGTAACGGGGCCGACAAGCGCCTGCATGCCCCAGTCGCACAAGGTATTGAAGGCGTTGATGGCCTTCTCGCCGTCGGCGACGTCGTCCTCGGACTTAAGCGAGAGTTTGAGGTCCTTGGTCGAGAAATCCTCGGCGGCGAGCTTGGCACCCTTCTCGGCCGAAACGCCATAGGTTGCCGCGGCGCCGGTCAGAGGGCCGATAACACCGATCTTGAAGGTCTTGCCGTCATCGGCGGAGCCGCCGTCAGAGCCACTCGAAGAGCAGCCAGCGAGCGCGGCGGCGCTGCCGAGCGCCGCGGCTCCTGCCAAGAAACTCCTACGGCTCAGTGCGTTGTTGATACTAAACATGGTGTCCCCCTTTTCGCTGGCCGCGGTGCGGCTGTTTTGCGGTACGGGGCAAACCTTATGGCGCAAACGTTGACAGTTTGTTACGGAAGTTCATTTGTAGCGAGTATGTTTCCAATGTTTCCGCAGCGTTTCGGGGGTGCCGTTTTGTGCGACTCCTGTTGCCTGGCGAGCATGCGCCCTCGGTTCACGCTAGAATGCACTCAACCTTTAAGCGGTTAATCCATCCATAAGATGCACGAAGGAGCTATCTATGAGCGAATCCCTGCGCACCGTGAACGTCGGTCTGATCGGTCTGGGGACCGTCGGCGGCGGCGTGGCCCGTCTGATCAAGAGCCACCACGATGAGTACCTGGCCGCCTACGGCATCGACCTTAAGCTGACCCGCGCCTGCGCGCTTGCCTGGGAGCAGGCCGAGGCAGCCGGTATTGAGCGCGAGGCCTTTACGAGTGACTGGCACGATGTCGTCACCGACCCCGCCGTCGACATCGTCGTCGAGCTGATCGGCGGCGAGCATCCCGCAACCGAGATCTTCACCACCGCCTTTGAGCACGGCAAGCATGTCGTCTCTGCCAACAAGGCTCTGCTGGGCCGTCACGTCGAGACGCTTGCCGAGAAGGCGCGCGCGTGTGGCGTGCAGATTAAGTGCGAGGCCAGCTGCGGCGGTGGCATCCCCATTGTCAGCACGCTCGAGCACGACCTGGTGGGCAACAAGATCCTGACCATCGCCGGCATTCTCAACGGTACCACCAACTATATCCTGTCGCGCATGGACGCCGAGGGCGCCGATTACGCCGACGTGCTCGCCGATGCACAGGCCAAGGGCTATGCCGAGGCCGACCCGTCAGCCGACGTCGACGGCTTCGACGCCGCCAGCAAGACGGCCATCCTCGCCTCCATCGGCTTTGGCACCCGTGTTACCACCGACGATGTGTACCAGCAGGGTATCCGTACCATCGGCGCCGAGGACATCGCCCAGGCCCGTGAGCTCGGCTACACCATCAAGCTGCTCGGCATCGCCCGCAACACCGACGCCGGCGTCGACGTCCGCGTGCATCCCACGCTGATCCCCGCCGATCACATGCTTGCCAAGGTCAACGGCGCCATGAACGCCGTCTACGTGGTGGGTGACGCCGTGGGCGAGACCATGTTCTACGGCGCGGGCGCGGGCTCCTTCCCCACCGCGAGTGCCGTCGTGGGCGATATACTGTCGCTCTCCGAGCAGATCAGCCGCGGCGTGGCCCCGCTGCCCGAGATTGAGCCCTATGGCCACAACCTCGCCTTTAAGCCCATGGACGAGCTCCAGACCAAGTACTATGTGCGCCTGAAGGTCGCCGACCGCGTGGGCGCCCTGTCCGAGACGGTCGATATCTTTGCCAAGCACAACATCTCGATCTCGCTCATCAACCAGGTCGAGGACGGCAAGTCGGGCGTCAGCGATGCCTGCTCGGTCATCTTCCTGACGCACCGCGCGCTCGAGAAGGACGTCCAGGCTGCCGCCGCCGAGCTTGCCAGCGTCGACTGCGTGGCCGAGGTCGCCAACGTCCTGCGCATCGAGGACGTTGAGGCTTGGACCGAAGGCGTTATGGCCAACTAATTCGATTTTCGCTCTACGACCTATATGTGTGAGGGGCTCCCGTTCAGCAGTGGACGGGAGCCCCTTTGCTTGCGCGCATGGGGCGTATTGGCGCAATCCGCATTTGAACGACTTGGCCGCTCCTGACAGCCGGGGGTACCGTTCGCCGACATGCAGCCGGAGCCGATTTTGGCTGCCGTTATGCTGTGCTGTGTATATCCGCCCGCAAAGAGAGGAAGCACCATGTTGCTCGAGGGCAAGAAAGCAATCATCACCGGCGGCACGCGCGGTATCGGCTATGCCATCGCCTGCCGTTTTATCGAGGAAGGTGCTGCCGTCACCGTCTTTGGCTCGCGCCAGGAGACTGCCGACGCTGCCGTTGAGAAACTGACGACCGCCTATCCCGAGGCCAAGGTTTGGGGCCGCCCTGCGACCTCACCTCGCTCGAGGCCGTAACCGAGGCCTTTACCCAGGCTGCCGCCGATATGGGCGGCCTGGACACGGTCGTCAACAATGCCGGCATCTCCCAGCGTTCTCCCCTTTTGGACTACACGGCCGAAGAGTTTGCAAAGGTCATGGACCTCAACGTCGTCGCCGTCTTTAACGGCCACCAGGCTGCCGCCAAGATCATGACCGAGGCCGGCCACGGCGGCACCATCACCACCACGAGCTCGATGGTCGCCAAGTATGGCCAGCCCTCCGGCGTCGGCTATCCCACGTCCAAGTTTGCCGTCAACGGCATGGTCCAGTCGCTCTCGCGCGAGCTCGCCCCCATGGGCATTCGCGTCAACGCCGTCGCACCCGGCGTGACCAAGACCGATATGGTCGCCAACCTGCCCGAAGAGGTCATCAAGCCTATCATCGCCACCATTCCGCTGGGCCGCATGGGCGAGCCCGAGGATGTCGCCAACGCCTTCGTCTTCTTGGCGAGCGACATGTCCGCCTACGTCACGGGCGCCGTGCTCCCCGTCGACGGAGCCGCCCGCTCCTAAGAGGCCACAAGCTTTGACCCCTGGCCCCAACATAGCTCAACCAAAAAAGGCGCGCTTCCTGCATCAACTGCAGGCGGCGCGCCTTTGTTCTGTTTGTATGGGAAACTGCGTCCCGGTATTTCAGCTCAGAACGGGGCACGGTTTCCCCCAGGACCTCCTTGCGGAAACTGCATCCCACTCTGAGCGCCCATTCCGGGACACAGCTTCCCAACGGCCCCCGTTTCGGAAACCACATCCCGTTCCGAGCCTTCAAAGCGGGACGCGGCTTCCCCGAGAAAGTATCGACTACTTACCGTCGTCGTCTTCGGCTTCTTCGCGCGCATAGAGCTCCAGCATGCGGCGGCGGTATTCGCGCACAGCGAGCTTGGCGCGCTCCAGGCGGCGGCGCTCACGCGGAGTCAGCTCGGACGGGTCGACCTCGTCTCCATAGGTCTTATCGGCAAGCAGGTGCGCCGCGTCCACGATGCGGGCATCGATGTGGCCGCTCGCTGCCTCGGCGGAAAGACGCTCGGCAATCGTATCGAGCGTAGGCAGGCCCTCGAATACGCGACCATGGCCATGCGAGGTCAGCAGCTCGTGCTCGCGCGCGAGCAAGCTCGCTAGGTCGTGGTGGGCGCGCAAGATGTCGAGCGCATCGGATGGATGCTCGGCAACCTCTGCCACGGCGGCGACCGGTGCGGCATCCACCACGCGGTAGAAGAGCTGCGCGAGCAATGGCATCAAGAACACCGTGATGGCACCGGCGGCAACCATAACCGACGCGATGTCTTGCGACAGCGCGCCCGCGTTGACGGCAACGCTCGTCACGGCAACGATGATCGGCAGTGCCGTGGTGCAGTACAGGGCAACGGTAATGCGACCGTACGCCGACACATCGCGCGTCGCAGGACAAATGCTCATAGAGATAAGAATGGGCACCGCGCGAATGATCAACAACGCCACGATAAAGCCCGCGAGCAAGCCCGGGCGCGACGCCACGGCCGTCAGGTCGATCTTTGCGCCCGACACGGTAAAGAACACCGGAATCAAAAAGCCGTAGGCCAGGCCGTCAAGCTTGGTCTCGAGCGTATGGTTGCCCTCGGGGATAATGTAGCGCAAGACAAAGCCGGCGGCAAAAGAACCCAACACGATGTCGAGATCAAAGACGGCCGAGAACGCCACGAGTGTGACCAGGATGAGCACCGTCAGGCGCACGAAGGTCTGTGACGTGGTATCGGCGCGTTCCTCGACAAACGCAAAGAAGCGGCTGCCGACGCGCTTGGAGCGGCTTGGGACCACGGCCAGCAACACGCAAACCACCGCAAACAAGCCAAGGATTACAAGCGTTTGAATGCCAGTGCGGGCAGACAGCAGCACCGACATAGCAAGCACGGGCCCAAGTTCGCCCCAGGTGCCATACGCGAGAATCGAGTCGCCCACGCGTGTGCCGGTGAGCGAGCGCTCACGCATGATGGGCACAAGCGTACCGAGCGCCGTCGAAGTGAGGGCAAGTGTCACGGCGATACCGTCGAAATGGCTGACCGAGAACCATGGGGTAAAGCGCACGGCAAGCCAGGCGATACCAAACGTGACGACCCACGTCGCCAAGCCGTAGCGCCCCTCGACGCCCGTGATGCTCTTGGGGTCGATCTCAAAGCCGGCAAGCAGGAACAAAAAAGCCAGGCCCAGCTCGGACACAAGCGAGACCTCAGCATCTACATGGATGACGCCGAGCATATGGGGTCCCAGTACCGCGCCGAGCACGAGCAAAAAGACCGTCTCGGGAACGGGTTTTCCAGGAATCGCCGAGGCGATAAAAGGACTCGCAAAGGCCACGAGCGCAATGATGGCGAGCGAAACGAATGCCATGTGATGCCTTTCTCTTGTTTGCACTTCACTGTAGCACCCTCGCCGTCCTCAACGCGCCGTGAGCTGTCGTATCATAGTGACGTTTACAAACATGTGGCTCAAGGCGACCGCGAGGCTTGCCCCGCAAACCGACCGCTGCCGCATACCGTACCGTACGCCCAACCGATCAGGAAGGCAGGAACCAATGGTCTCTCGTATTTACGTGGAGAAGAAACCCGGGTTCGACGTCGAGGCTCAGCAGCTCAAGGGCGAGCTGACCGAGATTCTCGGCATCAAGGGCATCGAGGCCCTGAGGATCATCAACCGCTACGACGTCGAGGGCATCGACGAGGAGCTGTTCCGCTCCTGCGTGCCGGCCGTCTTTAGCGAGCCCCAGGTCGATGTGACCTACGACGAGCTCCCCGCAAGCGATGGCGCCGTCTTTGCCGTCGAATTCCTGCCTGGCCAGTTTGACCAGCGCGCCGACTCCGCCAGCGAGTGCGTGCAGCTCATCAGCCAGGGCGAGCGCCCCGCCGTGCGCTCCGCCAAGGTCTATATGATCTCGGGCGCTCTGGACGAGGCCGCCATCGATGCCATCAAGCACTACGTGGTGAACCCCGTCGAGGCGCGCATCGCCTCACTCGACCTGCCCGAGACGCTGTACATGGAGACCCCCGAGCCCCAGCCCGTCGAGGTGCTCGACGGTTTCCGCGAGCTCGACGAAGCCGGCCTTGCCGCCTTTATCTCCGAGCGCGGCCTTGCCATGGACGAGGCGGACATCGCCTTCTGCCAGCAGTACTTCCGCGATGAAGATCGCGACCCCACCATCACCGAGATCCGCGTGATCGACACCTATTGGTCCGACCACTGCCGCCACACCACCTTCGGTACCGTCCTGGACGACGTGACGATTGACGACGCCGTGGTGCAGCAGGCCTTCGACCGCTACATGGAGATGCGCCACGAGCTCGGTCGTGACGCCAAGCCCGTCTGCCTCATGGATATGGGCACCATCGGCGCCAAGTATCTCAAGAAGACCGGCGTCATGACCGATGTCGATGAGTCCGAGGAGATCAACGCCTGCACCGTCAAGGTAAAGGTCGATGTCGATGGCGAGGACCAGGACTGGCTGTTCCTGTTTAAGAACGAGACCCACAACCACCCGACCGAGATCGAGCCCTTCGGCGGTGCCGCCACCTGCGTGGGCGGCGCTATCCGCGACCCGCTCTCGGGCCGCAGCTATGTGTATCAGGCCATGCGCGTCACCGGCGCCGGCGACCCCACCGTCCCCGTGTCCGAGACGCTCGAGGGCAAGCTGCCGCAGCGCAAGCTCGTGACCACCGCTGCCGCCGGCTACTCCAGCTACGGCAACCAGATCGGCCTTGCCACCGGCCAGGTCAACGAGCTCTATCACCCCGGCTACGTGGCCAAGCGCATGGAGGTCGGCGCCGTCGTGGGCGCTACCCCGGCAAACCACGTGCGCCGCGAGTGCCCCGCCCCCACCGACAAGATCATCCTGCTGGGCGGCCGCACCGGCCGCGACGGCATCGGTGGCGCCACCGGCTCCTCCAAGACCCAGAACACCGAGTCCATCGAGACCTCGGGCGCCGAGGTCCAGAAGGGCAACGCCCCGGTAGAGCGCAAGCTGCAGCGTTTGTTCCGCCGCGGCGACGCCTGCCGCCTGATCAAGCGCTGCAACGACTTTGGCGCCGGCGGCGTCTCGGTTGCCGTGGGCGAGCTTGCCGACGGCCTGTATGTCGACCTTGATACCGTGACCAAGAAGTACGACGGCCTGGACGGCACCGAGCTCGCCATTTCCGAGTCCCAGGAGCGTATGGCCTGCGCCGTCGCTGACGGTGACGTCGAGGAGTTCATGAGCTACGCCGCCGAGGAGAACCTGGAGGCGACCGTTATCGCCGAGGTTACCGCCGAGCCGCGCATGCGCATGGCCTGGAACGGCGTCGCCATCGTCGACCTATCCCGCGAGTTCCTCAACTCTAACGGCGCGCCCAAGCACCAGGTCGCCCACGTGTGCGCCCGCAGCGTGTGGCAGCCCAGCTGGGCCGGCACCACGCTTGCCGAGCGCATGACCTCGCTTGTCACCGATCTTAACGTCGCCTCCAACAAGGGCCTTTCCGAGCGCTTCGACTCCACCATCGGTGCCGCGACCGTGCTCATGCCCTTTGGTGGCAAGACGCAACTCACCCCGAGCTCTGCCATGGTCGCCAAGTTCCCCGTGGACGGCGAGACCACCACGGCAAGCGCCATGGCATGGGGCTTCAACCCCTACCTGATGGAGGCCGACCAGTTTGCTGGCGCCTACCTGTCTGTGGTCGAGTCCATCGCCAAGCTCGTGGCTGCCGGCTTTGAGCACAAGCGCGCCTACCTCTCCTTCCAGGAGTACTTCGAGCGCCTGCGCACCGAGGCCGAGCGCTGGGGCAAGCCCACGGCCGCCGTCCTTGGTGCCCTCATGGCCCAAGTCGACCTGGGCGCCGGCGCCATCGGCGGCAAGGACTCCATGAGCGGTTCGTTTGAGGACGAGGCCGGCGAGCTCAACGTTCCGCCGACCCTGATCAGCTTCGCTGTGGCCGTGGGCCGCACGGCGCGCGCTGTCTCCCCTGAGTTCAAGGGTCTGACGCACCGCGTCGTCCGCATCGCCCCCGCCACCTATGGCGAGGACTACCGCCCCGATGCCCAGCAGCTGCTCGCCGCGTTTGACGCCGTCGAGGCGCTCACTGCTACCGGCAACGCCCTGGCCATCTCCACGCCCGGCTACGGCTGCGGCGCCGAGAGCCTCTTTAAGATGTGCGTCGGCAACCAGATCGGTATCGAGCTTGCCGAGGATGTGGACGTGGAGAGCTTCTTCACCCCGCTCTACGGCAGCTTTATCGTCGAGCTCGCCGATGACGCCGAGCTGCCCGAGGTAGCCGACGGCGTTGTCGTGGAGCCCCTGGGCACCACCGTCGAGGGCTATGTCATCGATACCGGCTCCGAGGTCATCGAGCTCTCCGAGCTCCAGGAGGCCTGGGAGAGCGGGATCGAGGGTGTCTTTGCCTACCGCAGCACCGGCGAGCAGCCCGAGGTCGCGACCATCGACTACCGCACCAAGGATATCCACGTGTACGGCGGCGCCAAGATCGCCCGCCCGCGCGTGATCATCCCCGTGTTCCCCGGCAACAACTGCGAGTACGACAGCGCCCGCGCCTTCCGTGCCGCCGGTGCCGAGGCCGACACCTTCGTGATCAACAACCTCACGCCCGAGGCTGTTGCCGAAAGCACCCACGAGCTTGCCCTCCGCATCCGTGCAAGCCAGATCGTCATGATCCCCGGTGGCTTCTCGGGCGGCGACGAGCCCGACGGCTCCGCCAAGTTCATCACGGCGTTCTTCCGCGCTCCCGAGGTCACCGAGGCAGTCCGCGACCTGCTCAAGGCCCGCGACGGCCTGATGCTGGGCATCTGCAACGGCTTCCAGGCCCTGGTCAAGCTCGGCCTGGTGCCCTACGGTGACATCGTCGACGCCACGCCCGATGCGCCCACGCTGACGTTCAACACCATCGGTCGCCATCAGAGCCGCCTGGTGCGCACCCGCATCTCGTCCAACCTGTCCCCGTGGCTGTCGCAGTGCAGCCTCGACGACCCCTACACCGTCGCCATCAGCCACGGCGAGGGCCGCTTTGTCGCCAATGACGAGGTGCTCGCCCAGCTGATCGCCAACGGCCAGGTCGCCACGCAGTACGTGGGCGAGAACGGCAAACCCAGCATGGATCTTTCCGTCAACCCCAACGGCTCCGCACTCGCTATCGAGGGCATCACGAGCCCCGACGGCCGCGTCCTGGGCAAGATGGGCCATGCCGAGCGTCGCGGCGACAACCTGTACCGCAACGTGCCCGAGCATGTCCCCGGCGATAAGTTCATGCCGATCTTTGAGAGCGGCGTGGCCTACTTCGCTTAAACCTTTCCCATCGGGTACAATCTCTTCGGGTAACAACACCCGCCACCGACACATCCGGTGGCGGGTTCTTTTTTGCTTCGCGCATGCAGGAAGGACATCATGGAAAGCCGCAAGCCGTATCTCGCCACCCTGCCCGGACTCATCCTGGGCTGTCTTGTTTGCTGTGCACTCTGGGGATCGGCCTTTCCCTGCATCAAGATCGGCTACGCACTCTTTGGTATCCCGGCGCACGATAGCGCCTCGCAGCTGCTCTTTGCGGGCTTGCGCTTCACGCTTGCCGGCGCCCTGGTTATCGTTGGGATGAGTGCGGCCCAACGCCGCCCCCTCATTCCGCAGGCTCGCGACATCAAGCCCATCTTTGTCTTGTCGCTCTTCCAGACTATCGGGCAGTACTTCTTTTTCTATCTGGGCCTCTCGCGCGCCAGCGCCATGTCGAGCTCCATCATCGAGGCCAGCGCCAACTTCCTCGCAATCCTCTTTGCCGCCCTGGCATTTCACACCGAGAAGCTCAATACGGCCAAGGTGCTTGGCTGTGCGCTGGGCTTTGCCGGCGTCGCGCTCGTCAACCTCTCGGGCGCAGATGGCACCTTTGGCTTCAGGCTCGATGGCGAGGGCTTTATCCTAGCCTCCACTGTCGCGGGTGCTCTTTCGACCTGCCTGATCGGCATCTTCTCGCGCAAGCACGACGGCGTCTTGCTTGCCGGGTGGCAGTTCTTGGTCGGCGGCCTGGTCCTCACCGCCATCGGCTTTTTGATGGGTGGCGCGCTCTCCCCCACGGCGATTGTCCCCGCCATCGTGCTCATCATCTACATGGCGCTTATCTCCGCGGTCGCCTACTCGCTGTGGTCGCGCCTGCTTGCCGTCAACCCCGTCAGCCGCGTCTCGGTCTTTGGGTTTATGAACCCGGTCTTTGGCGTACTGCTGAGCGCACTGCTGCTTGGCGAGGGCGCCGGCACGAGCCTCGTTACCGTCATCGTTGCCCTGCTCTTGGTCTGCAGCGGCATCATCATCGTCAACAAACCCAAAAAAGCCTAGCGAACTGCCCTTATTTAGCAGAGAGATTCACATACTTTAGTTTAATGGAGTACATCGGTGAGCTGAAGGCCACCACGCACGCAAGCGTGCGCCCCTTTTTCTAGCGTATCTGGACGCCGGCTTTCTTTTTCTCGGCCTTGACGCGGTAGAGCTCCGCATCGGCAGCGCGAAGCAAGTCTTGCCAGGTATCGACACCATCACCGACCCGTGCATAGCCGATGGACATCCGCAACAGATACGGCACCTCGGCGCGTGCGAGTTCATCGTTGATTGCCGCGCACAGACGCATGATGTCCTGTTCCGCCGCTGCCTTTTGGAGCACCACGAACTCATCGCCACCATAACGTGCGATAAAGCCACCAGCCGGCGAACAGACATCCTTGAGCGCCGTCGCAACAACCTGAAGAGCATGGTCGCCCTCCACATGTCCATAGCGATCGTTAATCTGCTTAAAGCCATCAGCGTCCATCATAAGCAGATATACATCTTCGGCCTGATCCGCATTTGAGAAGAGCGACAGCATATAGGTCTCAAAACGGTTGCGATTGTTAAGTCCAGTCAACGGGTCGGTCGAGATGAGCTGCTCCTGGTAGATGATGTAGAGCAGCAACATGCTAATCATTATGCCGACACAAAGGCCGGGCAGCGAGTATACGACCTGAAAGGTACCGCCCACCAGGGCCGGAATGGCGAAAAATGCCAAGGTTCGATAGATGGCCTTCGTCTGCAGGCTCTCGACCCTGCGAGATTGCACAAATGCATGCAGGGACGTATGTATAACGTAACAGTAGCTGACGATGGGCTGGATCATATAGGCAAAGCCGCGACGATACACGCCCTGCGAATCGATATAGAACAGGGCGTGCGTCCAGTAACTGGTAAACGCCAGCACGACCACCAGAGCCGTAGGCAACGCTACAAGCACCACCCTATAGCGCGAGGTCAAAAGGCGAGAGCCCTGCACCGTCTCGGAATAGATAAACCAAATGAGACACGCGATAGCAAAGAGCGAAAACGAAACCGCGTTGGAAATCCAGTTGGCAGCAATGCCCAACGTGCCGTCCACACCGTCCGAAAGCGTCCAGATCATATCGAATAATATGTACGCGGCAGAGGTGTAGCCAAGCATGCTAAACAATAGCTGCTGGGTGCTCGAGAACAGGGAGCGACGACTTCGCACGGCAAGCCCGATAAGAACAATCATGCATAGCACGAATATCTCAATCTTGAGTGCCTTAACCACTAGCGCCATCCCTTCAATACCCAAGTGGTCAGAATCGCCCAATTCGAATCAGGGCAATAAACACCCCTTTACTCCGCAGGGGTAAAGGGGATAATAGCAGAGCGCCCGAACATCACTGCAAAACAGTTTCTGTTCGGGCGCCCATACGGCGCGAATTGCACACGCCGGCATCATTGATGGGTATCGATTGCTACTCGCCATCGATGTCAGTCGCGACAGCCTCCTCGATGGCCTCGACACCGACAGGCGACAGATCCTCCTTGCCTTGGCAGAACTTCTTGTCGACCCAGCCAGTCAGAATCGGAGCCATGATCGCCGTGATGATAACGGCGGTGGCGATCTGAGCGTACGCGGTGGGCGCAAGCTCGGCGTAGCGCGGTGCGACCTCGGCGAGGGCAACCGGTGTGGTCATAGCCGTGCCGGCAATGGTGGAGCAAGCCACAGCGGCCTTGCCATTGCCGCCGCACAGACGCTCAAACGCAAAGGTGATGGGACCGACGACAAACAGCGTGACAAGGCCCAGCAAGATGCCGGAAATACCGCCGGTGATAAAGCTCGACAGGCTCATGGACGCACCGAGCTGAAAACCGATGACAGCGATCGCGGGATTGGCGCCGGGGACCAGCAAGTTCTTGATAAACGGAAACAAGTTGCCCAGAACCATGCCGATAACAAGCGGCAGGATGGATCCGATAATGGTGCCAATGGGAATGTTGGCAAGGCCGGAAACACCGAGGATGATCATCGTGACGGCGGGGCCGGCCGTAAAGAACAGGATACCGACGGCGCCCTGCTCGGACTCATCGCCGAACTCGCCCATGATGCCCGTATAGAGCGCCATGTTGCAAAACGTGATGCCGCCGATGATAGACACGGAACTCAGACCCAGGAAGTTGTCGTTAATGAAATATGCCACGCCCAGGCCGAGAGCCGCTGCGACGACCAGTTTGGGGATCAGCACGACGATGCCGGTCTTGATGGCACCCGGCGTGGACTTAAAGCTGATGCCGGCGCCCACAAACAGCAGGATCGCGGCGACGATGGTATTGGAGCCACCGCGGCAGGCAGCCGTAAAGAAGCCGCCGATCTCAAAAACCTGCGGGCAGAAGGTGTTGAGCAAAAGACCGACGATCATCGGATAGATCATGATGTCGCCCGGGATGCGCGGGACCTTGAATTTCTTTTGCTCGTTGGCGGCTGCTTCCTGTGCCATGAAACCCCCATTTCCGCTGACGGGGTACAAAAGCCCACGTCACGCTTTGCTACAGTAAAGTTTGACCATGGTACCAGAAGAAATAGACCAGCTCGGTGAAAAATCCGACAAGTTGGGATGGAACGAGATTCGGCGCCCGCGACGCCACCCCTATATAAGACTCAAGACGATATAGAACACGATGCCCGAGACGCAGCACCACAACATCGACTTTGTCTTGACCGCCACGACCACGACGCCGGCGGCCGCAATCCAGGGAACCAAGGCAGGCCAGAGCCCTGCGTCGAACGCGCCGGGACTCACCAAGTCGTTGGCGACCAGCGCGGCAAAGGCAGCGGGCGGGATATAGCCCAGGGCCTCGGTAATGCGGGGCGACAGCGTCCTCCCGCGCAAGGCGAACGCCGGCGCGATGCGAAAGAACGCGATAGCAGCCCACGACGACAGCCACAGAACCAAGAACTCGTTAACGGGCATCGCGGGCACCTCTTCCGTCAAATACAGCATCGCACGCCAGCGCAATGGCAATGCCGACCACGACGCTTGCCGGCACGGCAATATTCGTGAGGCCCAAGAACTTGCATACGGCGACGGACACCGCGCCCGAAACCGCCGCGACAACGTTGCCGCGCGACAGCCGCTGCGAAAAGAGCAGGCAGATAAAGAGCGAGGTGCAGACAAAAGCTGCAATGGCGGTAGGAACATCGACAACGGCGCCGACGATGGCGCCCATCGTACACGAAACGCCCCATGTTGCGATGAGGATCACGTTGAGCACAAAGGACTCGCGCGGGCCCCAATCCTCCCCTTCAACCAACTTGGCAAGCGAGATGCCATATGCCTCCTCGGTAAGTGTCGCGGCGACGGCCAGCGTCTGACGCTTCGAGGCACCCGTCAGATGCGGCGCGATCGATGCCGAGTAAAGCGCAAAACGCGAGGAGATGGCGGCAACGCTCGCGATAATCGAAGGTGCAGGCACGCCCGCCAGCCACAGGTTGCAGATCATAAACTGGCCGCTGCCCGTCACAAACGTGCTGCTCAGGGCAAAGACCATCCAGGGTTCCATTCCCGTCTGCCCCATGATCATTCCGCACGGCGCGCCTATTGCAACATAGGTAAGCATCACTGGCCAGACGGTTCTAACGATTTTGAGCACCATACGCTTCTCATCCTGACAAGGTCTCCGAGCCGCATGTAGCGACACGGCAGAATCATCATCCGACAGCAACCGAGTTCACCTACAATTGCCACCGGATCGAAAGACACAACTTTTTAGGAAGTCATTATGACAGCTATCGATCGAGACCGGGCGCGCGCGGCCTTCAAAAGCTACACCGATGCCTACGACGCCACCAACCCACGCATCGCGCTCAAAATCGAGCATACGTACCACGTGGCCGAGGCATGCGATGCCGTAGCGCGCGAGCAGGGCTGGTCGTCAGAAGATATTGACCTGGCATGGCTTTGCGGCCTGCTACACGATATGGGCCGCTTTGAGCAGCTGCGACGCTGGGACACCTTTAAGGACGCCGAGAGCATGAGCCATGCGGCGCTGGGCATCGAGGTCCTCTTTGGCGAGAATCCCGCCGATGCACCCGCCGTAACAAGCATCCGCGACTTTATCGATGACCCGGCAGAAGATGAGCTCATCCGAGCGAGCATTGCCTATCACAGCGATTTCCGTCTACCCGCGCAGCTCGACGTGCGCACGCGGAGCTTCTGCGATATCGTGCGCGATGGTGACAAGATCGACATTATGCGCACCATCGCCGACAGCACCGTCGACACCATCCTCAAGGTGGATGAGGACGCGTTTCTAGCCAGTCGCTTCTCGGTACCGACGCTTGCCGCCTTTGACGAGCATCGGTGCGTCGCGCGCGACGAGCGCAACGAGCCGGCGGACTACCTGGTGGGACTCATCTGCTTTATGTTTGAGCTCGTCTATCCAGCAAGCCGCGCGCTGGCGCGTGAACGGGGCGATGTCCACCGCCTGCTCGACGCGCCCTTTGGCATTACACGGCCCTTTACCGACCCTGCCACGCAGGCAACCTGGAGCCGCCTAAAGGACGAGATGCGCGACTGGCTGGCGCGCGCCTAGCGCTCAAGCTGGGCCAGCAGCTCCTCGACGACCTCGACGGCGTCCCCAACAACCTTGTACTGGGCAGCACCAAAAATGGGGGCATCCGGGTCCTCGTTGATGGCGATAACGCACTCCGCCCCACCGATGCCGGCAAGATGCTGGATGGCGCCCGAAACACCGATACTCACGAGAAGCTTGGGCGAAACCGATACGCCGGTCTGGCCAATCTGATGGCGATACTCCAACCAGCCGGCCTCCACGACAGGTCGCGTGCAACCAAGCTCGGCTCCCAGAGCCTCGGCGAGCCTTCGCATCAGCGGCAGGTTTTTCTTGGAACCAATGCCGCGACCCACCACGACCAGGCGCTCGGCATCGGCGATCGAGGCCTGCTGCCCCCACTCCTCGGCGGGAATCGAAATCTCGACACGAGCCTTAGCATCATCCGCAAGCGATATCTGGGTGATCGTGCCGGAGCGGCCGTAGTCAAAGTCGGGCGCCTTAAAGATGCCGGGACGAACCGTTGCCATCTGGGGACGATGATTGGGGCAGACGATGGTGGCCATCAGGTTGCCGCCAAACGCCGGACGCGTCTGTTGCAGCAGTCCCGTCTCCGTATCCATCGAAAGTACGGTGCAGTCAGCCGTAAGGCCCGTCTGCAAGCGCACGGCAACGCCGGGTGCCAGTTCGCGGCCAAAAGCGGTCGCACCGTATAGGATGGCCTCGGGTTTGCGTTCGGCTACCAAATCGCAGATCAAGCGGGCGTAGACCTCCGCATCGTTTTGGCGCAGGCGCTCGTCGCGACAGGCCAGGACTTCGTCGGCGCCTGCGCAAACCAGATGCTCCAGGTCACCGAGAGAACCCTCGGGGGCCATACCGACCAGTGCCACCAGACGGCAGCCGCGAGCATCGGCAAGCTCGCGGCCCTTGCCCATAAGCTCATAGGCAACGGGAGTCACCGTATCGTGCTCGTCGGTCTGCACGAATACCCAAATGTCTCGATATGCATCAAGGTCCACCGCACCAGCGGCCTCGTCACGCTCGATCGAGATAGCGTTGACAGGGCAGGCGTCGACGCACCCACCGCATAGGATGCAGCCGTCGGTTACGTGGGCGCATCGGTTGGGTCGCTCGCCTTCCACTACGATGCCGCCCGAGGCACAGGCGCGAACGCAGCGACCGCAGCCGATACAGGCTTCGCTATCGATAATCAGTCCGCTCATCTATGCCATCCCCTCGATAATCTTGGCAAGTTCTACCGCCTGCTCGGACGCCGTCCCCTCAACGGCCTTGCACGTTTGGTCACGGTCGGGCACAAACGAGCGCACGACCTGTGTCGGCGACCCGGCAAGACCGCAACGCGCGGGGTCGGCGTTCACGTCGGCGGCACTGACCACGCGCACGTCCGTCTCCTCCGCCGCGCGAATACCGGCAATACTCGGCATACGCAACTGGCCAATCTCCTTGGCAGTCGTCATCGCGCACGGCATCTCCAGGCGCACCGTCTCCTCGCCGGCATCGCAGCCGTGGACGAGCGCCAGCGAGCCACACGTCGTAAAGCCCGCGCTTTGCACGCAGCTCACGTCGGTCACGCAGGGAATCTCAAAGGCACCGGCCAGCTCGGGGCCAATCTGGGCCGTATCGCCATCCACCGCCATCTTGCCGCAGATGAGCAGGTCGAAGTCCTCGTCAAGCGCCTCGATGCCGCATTTGAGAGCATAGGTGGTCGCCAGGGTATCGGCACCTGCAAAGGCGCGATCGGTCAGCAGCAGCGCGTCGTCGGCGCCTCGAGCGATGCAGTCGCGCAGCAGCGACTCGGTCGCGGGGATGCCCATCGACACCACCGTCACGCGCACATCCATGCCAAAGCCGATAAAGTCGTCCTTCAGCGCCAGCGCACATTCCAAAGCGCTCGCATCAAAGGGATTAATGACCGCCTGCTTGCCATCGCGCACGATGGTATTGGTCTTGGGGTCCATCTTGACCTCGGTGCTGCCCGGCACGGCCTTGACGCACACCACCATATGGAAATCGCTCATCTTCACGCGCCCCCTTTCTGGACGAGCTCATCCAAGAGCTTCTCCGAAAACAGGTTGCCGCGACCCAGCTGCCCGTCGGGATCGAGCTGGAGCTTGAGCCGCGCCGACTCGACCATGGCCTCGTGACCGTACATCGTCTCTAAGAAGCCCGCCTTGATCTTGCCGACGCCGTGCTCGGCAGAAACGGCACCGCCCATAGCCGTTACCTCCGCAGCCCACTGGGCAAACAGCTCGCCACCGCGACGGTAGTCCTGCGCATCGCGCGGCAGGATGTTCACATGCAGATGGTTGTTACCGATGTGCCCCCAGGCAGCAGATTCAAGCCCGCTTTCGGCCAGTGTGCGGCGATAGAGGGCCACGACATCGGCAAGGCGTGCATTGGGCACCGACATGTCCGAACCCAGTTTGGTGATGGTGGGGTCGGTGCGGCGACGCTCGTCGATAAGCATATTGACGCTCTCGGGGACCGCATGGCGGAAGAACCGCTGGCACTCGCGATCAACCTCGGTGCGCGCGACCCATGTCGCATCGTCGCGGCCACCCGCAAACTCGAGCACCCATCCCAGGTGGTACAGCTCCTCGGTCGCCTGGGCCTCGTCATTGCAGTCGAGCTCCACGTAGACACAGACCTTGGCCTCTTTGTCGAGCGCCGGCAGCGAGGCAAACGCCGTCGACTGCTCGCGCTGGCGACGTAGAATATCCAGGGCGCCAGCATCGAAGTACTCGATGGCAGCCGCATGGGACAGGACGGGGCGCACGGAATCGGTAAAGGACACGGCCTTGTCTTCGCTATCGAAAAAGCAGCTCACGCCCCAAACGACCGCAGGCGCCGCCTGCAGGGCAATCTCGAGCTCGGTGATAACGCCGAGCGTGCCGCAAGCGCCGATAAAGAGGTCGATGGCGTCCATATCGTCCGCAACAAAATAACCCGAGGCATTTTTTGTCTTGGGCATGGTGTAGTCAGGAAGATCGAGCTCGAGTGCACGGCCCTCTGCCGTCACGAGCGACAGGTGGCGGCCCTGGGCAAAAGCCTCACCGCGCTGAAGCTCAAGCAAATCGCCATCAGCCAGCGCAACGTGGAGTCCCGTGATATGCGGGCGCATGGGGCCGTAAGCGTAGCTGCGGGCGCCGGAGGCGTTGCATGCCGCCATGCCGCCCAGACAGGCAGATGCCTCGGTGGGATCGGTGGGAAAGAACTGCTCGGGGGCCTCTTGGAACTCCTCGTAGGCCTCAAGCGATGCCTGGTCCCAACCAGCAGTCGGCAGCACCTTCTTGCTCAGCTGCTTGCGCAGCTCCGAGAGCACAACGCCCGGCTCCACGCGCAGCAGAAATTGGCCTTGTTCATCGCGGCGAAGGCCCAAGTAGCGATTCATACGGGAAGTATTGAGGATATGCCCGCCGTGGGGCACGGCACCGGCGGCAAGGCCGGTTCGGGCGCCCTGAACCGTTACCGGGACACGCTCGGCATGGAGCTTTTCCAAAATGGCACGGACCTCGTCTTCCGTTATCGGAAACGAGATGCTCGAGGCCTCGCCCGATGCGCGAGACTCATCGCGACCATACTCTTCGAACTCGTCGGTGAAGGGTTTGATGGTTGCAGACACGCGAACTCCCCCTTTAGCTAACTACAGTGTTTGCAGGGAGATGTTACCGCATCGTTTCGTCGACGTGTTCGAGACCGTCTCCATAATTGGCGTTTTTTACGTTCGTGCAATTCGGCGAGCGGCTTGATTTCCTCGGCAGACGATGCTTTTGACACATATGGCCCCGCCGTCGCCGACCGCGCGATTGTCACTCGAAAAAAGTTGGAGTATTTTTTGCCGCCTTTTACCTGCGGAGACACCAATCCGTCAAGCATTTGGTCAGCAATTGGTCAAGTAGCGGCTGATACCGTCGGCATCGACAGCCAAAACCGACAGAAGTTTTGGCCCCAAAAGCAGGGAGGTTCCCATGGCATATTACTGGCCCCAGTACGGCATCGCCATCGAAGTCGACGACGATCCCCATCTCCTGCCTTTCGACGAAGAGGCATTCCCCGATACGGCGGTCTACCACGTTACCACCGATGTGATCTGCGACCCCGAGTCGTTCTCGGCGCTCGCCCACCATATCGCGCATATCCACGACATCGAGCTCCCTCCCGACTTCGAAGAGCTCGTCTACTCGCGCCGCCTGATGCTTCACATGCTCTTTGGAGCGGACCCGTCCACCTTTGCGCGCATCTATACCGCCAAGGATGCCGCATGAGCGCAAAGAAGCCGCCCCGCTTTGCAGACCTGGGTCGTCGCAAGAAGCTCATCGTTGCCTGCTTGGCCATCGTCTGCGCCCTTGTCGCCGTAGGACTATACGCTTGGCAGTCGCAGCCCGTACCCGAGGCGGGCGCTTCGGTCACGACGGCCGAGGGCAAAACGCGTCAGGAAATCCAAGATGAGCTCGACGCCATCGTCCGCGACAACATGATGACGATTTCGGTCGCGCCGGTCACTCAGCTGCAGGAGGACGGCAAGCTGCGCGTCAACGTGCAAAACGTCCAAGACAATAAATTTCCCCAGCGATTCCGCGTCATCCAAAACGACGAGACCATGTACGAATCCGGTGTGGTCGAGACCGGCAAGACAATCGAGACGTGCCCCGCCGGCGACATCAAAGAAGGCGAGGCGTACATCGAGATCCAGGCACTCGATGCAAAGACCCTCGACAGCCACGGCAATCCGACACGTGTCAAGGTACGGGTTGAGCAAGCCGAGAACTAGCTTTCCGGCCGACGCGGCACCGCACGCAATTCACCAGCATTCGTCCAATCATCGCGGGGACGGCCCGCGGCGAATAGAAAGGAACGACCATGGACATCACCAGGAACATGAACGGAGCCAGAGCGCTCGTCGTGGGCGCAGGGCTCGCGCTCGCGCTCGCAATGGGCGCCGCCCCGACGCCAGCCATGGCAGCCGGGCGCGTTGGAACCACGAAGGTAATGGTCAGGACCGAGATCGACAACGTTGAGTTCAAAGTTCCGACGGTTATTCCCTTCGTCGCCAAGGCCGACGGCACGCTTCAGGGCCCCTCAGAAGACGCGACCACTATCGACAATCATTCGGCCTACGGCATCCATGTCACCAACATGAAGATCGACGCCATGAACACCTGGACCATTGCCGCCGACGCCAAGGCCGGAACCGCGCAGAACTCCATCGACTTTAAGGTCGGCCCCGACGGCGCACTCCAGAACGCCAGCGCCGCAATGCAGGGGACGGGCCTCGATCTTTCCAAGAATGCAGCCTTCGACATGGGCTACCAGGGCATTGCCGGTGGCACGGACAAAATTAAGCTCAAGACAAGCGGAAACGTCGCCCGCGTCACGCGCGACATCTTCCGCGTAACCGGCGAAGGCGATCAGGTTGCGACGATCACCTGGACGGTCGAGCCCGGTGCGCACACGGCATAAGGCTATCGCCCTGGCCGCCGCCGTCAGCATCCTAGCATTTGGGCCAGCCATGGCCTTTGCCCAGCAAGAACAGGCGCAGGCCGCCACGCAAGTGACGGTCGACCTCTCGGAGCTCGACCGCGGCAACTGCAAGGAACCGTTGGCACAGACAGACGACAGACGATGGCTCTTGGCAGCAGGCGCCACGGCAGCAGGCGCGGGAACCGCCGGCCTCGGTCTGCACATCAAACGCAGCCAGAAACGAAACACGGACAGGCCGCACTAAATTAGCTAAGGAGACCCCATGCCATCGAAGAGCCTTTTGCCCGTCGTCGCACTCTGCGGCGCGCTCGCAACCGGAACGCCTGTCGCCGCTTGGGCGACTCCCGTCATGGCAGACTCCTTACCAGCAGCCCTAAGCTCCGCACCAAATCCGTCGAACGCCATTGCGTGCAAGCGTTTTTCGTTCGCGCAGGCCGCAATCTCAACCTCGGGATGCCTTCGTCGTAATACGGACGGCTCGATAGTCGTGGATATCAATCGTTCGAGCAAGGCAAACGGCTCCCAGGCGGGGTGCGCCGTCTGCACGTGGCGCTCGATTGTGCTCGATGCAGATGGCGATCCGTGCGATTTGGGGTTGCGCATCGATATAGCTTCGGTCGATGACTCGGCGAACGGAGCGAAGGTCGCCTTCGACGGTGCGTTTTTCGAGAAAGGAGGCGGTATATGTCTGGGCTGCGCCGCCGCGAATGCAGACGACACGCAGCCCACCCTCTCATTCACGGCATCGCTGCGGCTGACCAAGGCGGGCACCGATGCCATCGCGGCGGGAGAAGCATCCCTGCTGTTCTACGCCGTCAGCACCAAAGACACGGACGCTCATTTCGAGAAGCCAGCCGGATCACTCAGCCTTACGCGCGGGACGGAGGCAGGCCCTATTGCGATCGATACCCACACGCTAGGCAGGCAACGCATTCTTGCCGACCCAGCGCTTCTCGAGATGGAGTGGAACGGATCCGGAGCCGTCGGGATTGTCCCCTCCGCGCTTGACGCCAAGACGCTCCCCTCAGACGACGAACCCATCAACGCAACCATACAAGAAGAGAGCACGGACAAAGAAGCAGGTGCGGGCGACACGCCGTCGCCGACAAGCAGCGTCCCAGCTTCTTTCGAAGCACCGAATGAGCCCGCTACCGGTCCAAACGATCCCGAGCTCGCGGACAGTCTGGGGCTTGCTGATCCTCAGGAGATCGATGAAGGTAACTGCTGCGTGCTTGCCGCCCTCGACCACACAGAGGTCATCGACGCCGCGAACATCGAAGTTGCCGCCGCCAATCAGCCCGTCCGCAAGTCGGCCATCATCGCATTTCCTGAATCCATCGAAGTCGTCTTTTTGCCATCGGGCGAGGTCGTGGCCCCAACACTGCTCACCTTGTTGGGCGCCAAGAATACTCGAAACGAAATTAAAAAGGTCACGGTTGTCGACCCTGTAACCACCGCTAAACTGCGTCTATACGCCGTTGCCCCAGACGGAAGCAAGACCTTGGAATTCGATGGCGACACACTTCTAGCCTGGCGACGTCTGGACATTATGCAAGACGTTTCGTTTCAGATCGAACTCGAAGGGTTTGATCGTGCCCGCGATGCCAATATCATCGCCGCGGCTATTGAATCCCCACAGCGGCTTATGACACTGCGCTTTGACTACTATCCCTATGTCCCGACAACCACCTGAGGCTTAAATGCTGCGCATCATTCCTAATACCACTTATATAACGTATTAGATGAGTCGCGATGTGCCTCGCATTTCGTTCTGCTACGATTGCCACGTTGGCATCAATACAGGAGGGCTCATGCCGGGCTTGGGAACAATCATCAACGTTGCGCTTTTAGTTGCGGGCGGTCTTTTGGGATTAGCGGGCGGCCGCTTCATTACACCGCGCATCCAAGACACGCTCATGAAAGCATCGGGGCTGTGCGTCCTGTTTATCGGCCTGGGCGGCACCATGCAAAAGATGCTCATCATCGATGGAAAGGCGCTAGCGACCACCGGTACCACCATGCTCATCGTCTCATTTGCGCTCGGTTCGCTCATCGGCGAGGCCATCAACTTGGAGGCCGCCATCGAGAACCTTGGCGAATGGCTCAAGCGCAAGACTGGCAGTGAGGGCGATAACGAGTTCACCAACGCTTTTGTCTCGACTTCACTCACCGTGTGCATCGGCGCCATGGCCATTGTGGGATCGATCCAGGACGGCCTGCTCGGCGACTGGTCAACGCTTGCCCTCAAGGGCGCACTGGACTGCATCATCGTCTGCACCATGACGGCCTCGCTTGGCCGCGGCTGCATCTTCTCCGCCCTGCCCGTCGCCGTGTTCCAGGGGACGATCACGTTGTTTGCCGGCGCGCTCTCCCCCATCATGACCACAGCAGCCCTCAACAGCCTTTCGCTCGTAGGCTCCATGCTCATCTTCTGCGTCGGCGTCAACCTCATCCGTCCTCAGACCTTCCGCACGGCCAATATGCTTCCCTCCGTCGTCATCGCCGTCATCTACGCCCTCCTGTTCTAAATCTATCAACGCAGCGGTATCTCGAACATCTGTTTGATGCTGTGCTATGATATGAGGTCACCGTAGCTGTGTTCGAGAGGAGGAGCGGTGGCCGACCAGGACATCAAGATGCTCATCGAGCGCATCATGGCCGAGGCCCGGACCCATCAGTCCGCCCGCTTCTCAAACGAAACCTACGCAGACGAGCCGATTCTCAAAACCGGCCGACAGATGCAGAATTTCCTCCCCGACCAGTACCGTAAAATGCGCGAGATATCGCGCTGGCAGGATGACCCCAAGGGCGGTGCGGGCCGCTGGCTTTCGGAAGCCGAGCTTTTTTACCGCCAGGGCCTGCTGATGGCCGACTTTGAGGACGACTGTCCCTACAACGGCACCTTTAAGTCGTACTTTCCCACCTACAACGCCATGAGCGACCGGCAGCTGCGCGGCTACTTTACCTGGCGTGCCCAAGTGCGCCGCGGAACCGTCGAGGAAACGTCTACGTCCTTTGCCTTTCTGTATCTCTATGAGCTGATCTGCGGCATTGGCGTAGATGATCCACTCGATGGTTTTAACAAGATCAGGGCTTTTTGGGATGTCTATCGCGCCTTCGAGCCCGGCATCGACCGGTTTGCGCGCGTGTGGCTGCAAGATTACGCCGTGTTCCACGGGCTCGACCCCAAGCTGCTTCGCGACTCTAAAACCGTCATGTTCGATAACGCCCTTATCGAACTGCGGCGCGCGGCACGAGACCTTGTACCGGCACCGTCCGGCCAGACCCCTAAGCGTCGCAAAACCTCCGAGCCCACGCTCCCCCTTCCGCCCGATGAGGTGCGCGAGGAGCGACTCATGGCCGCCATCAACGCCCTCTCCACGTACAACCTAAGTAGCTCGCGGCTCGACCGCAGCCACCACCGCGATCTGCGCCACGTGGCGTGCGCCGTGTATGTCCGCATGGTGCGCTACTATGACACGCACCGAAAGACCGGCATCGTGGCAAGTTTATTTGGGGAGGAGACGGCCATGCCCTACACCATGTTTGCCTCGGCCGTATTCTTTGCGCCCGAGCGCCACGAGGACTGCGAATACCGTCTGGACCCCATCCATATCTACCGTTGCCAAAACGGCTTTTGGGAATGCATGCGTATCCACGGTAGTAGGCAAAAGAGCAGCAAGCTCGGTGAAATGATGCGCGCCTGCGACCAACGCCTGCGCCTGGCGCTGGACCCTGCCCATCCCCTTAAGGAAGAAAAGGTCCCCAAATATCTGGCCAAGATTATCGATGACGAGATTGTGGCATGGCTTTCGTGGGACGCCGCACACCAGCCCGTCAAGATCGATATCGATCTGAGTCAGCTGGGGCACATTCGGAGCGCCGCTGCGCAAACGCGCGAAGCGCTTTTGATCGACGAGGAGCGCGAGGACGGCACGCTTGCGGATGCCGAGGTGACAGTTGCCGAACGACGGGAAGCCAAGCCCGTGGCCGGCACGATCGCCGAACCAGTCGCGACGACCATGCAGCAGGACGAGGCTAGCGAGCCGACCATCTCCACCGAGCAGTTTGGCGTCGTGGCCCCGCTCCTCGCACCAGCACCCACGTCCGCTGACACCGCGTCCGCACTCGATCCCGCCGCAGACGCCTATCTTCGAGCACTACTCGAGCAAAACGCAGCGCAGACGGCATCGGCGGTGGCGCAGTCGGGCAAGAGTGAGGACATGCTTGTCGATACCATCAACGAGGCGCTCTTTGACCTGGTGGGTGACACCGTAATTGAATTTGGCGCGGCAGGGCCGCAGATTATCGAGGACTACGAAGCAGACGTGAGAGGATACCTAGACCATGAGTGATACCGCATCCGCAGCGCCCCGCGTACCCAAGCGCGTCGCTGCCGTCATTCTCAACTCGCTCAAGGGCGGCGTGGTCCCGCGCATCGGCCTTCCCTATATCACCGTGGGACGCGAGGTCGAGATTCGCGCCCTGCTCACCGATTTGAGTCTCATCGCCGATGGCGGCGCGAGCTTCCGCTTTTTAGTCGGTCGCTACGGCGCCGGCAAAAGTTTCTTGCTCCAGACCATCCGCACGCACGCCATGGGCGAGGGATTCGTCGTCGCCGATGCCGACCTATCCCCTGAGCGCCGCCTGCAGGGCGGCCAGGGACAGGGCCTTGCCACCTACCGTGAGCTCATCCGCAACATATCGACTAAAACGCGCCCCGAGGGCGGTGCGCTCAGCCTTATCCTGGATCGCTGGGTCGCCTCGTGTGCCGATGCCGACGAGCCTGCCGTCAATGCCCAACTGGCGCCGCTCGAGGAAATGGTCCACGGCTTCGACTTCACCCGCATGCTCCGCCGCTACCGCGCGGCCGTATCCGAGGGCGACGAAGAAGCTATGAGCCGCGTGACCAAATGGATCCGCGGCGAATACCGCACCAAGAGCGAGGCTCGCGCCGAACTGGGGTCCTCAACCATCATCAGTGACGATGACTGGTACGACTACGTTAAGCTCATCGCGCGCTTTTTGATCTGCAGCGGCTACAAGGGCATGCTGGTGCTCATCGACGAGCTCGTGAATCTGTATAAGATTCCCAACGCCATCACACGCCAATACAACTACGAGAAAATCCTGACCATGTACAACGACACGCTCCAGGGCAAGGCGCAGTACCTGGGCATGATCATGGGCGGCACGCCAACCTCCATCGAAGACCGCCGCCGTGGCGTGTTCTCCTACGAAGCCCTGCGCAGTCGACTCGCTCAAGGCCGCTTTGCGCGCGAGGATCTTAAGGACATGCTCGCGCCCATCATCCGCCTGCAGCCACTCACCTACGAGGAGTTGCTGGTGCTCATCGAAAAACTCATGCAGATCCATGCCGGCTACTTTGGCTGGACACCCAAGCTTACCGAGAACGACTTGGTGGACTTCCTCAAGATCGAGTTCGGTCGTGTGGGAGCCGACACGCATCTGACGCCGCGCGAGGTCATTCGCGACTTTATCGAGCTGCTCGACATCCTGTGTCAGAATCCCGATGCAAACGTGGCTGAGTTGCTGCAAAGCGTCGGCGGCGTCACGCTGGCGCCGCCAGCCGCAACAGGCGACACCGGCACCGCAGACGATGACCGCAACTTCGCCGAATTCACCATCTAACCTGCCAAAAAGGGACAGGTTTATTTTGGTAGGTTTTATCTGGGCGAACGTTGAAGCAGTAATGCAGCAAGCCACTGCTCGCCGCGTTGAGAGGTTCGTATATGAGAGGAGGCCCCGTGAACGCCTTTGACCGCTACGCCCCGTTTATCCAAGACTTTATCTACTCCCACGATTGGGAGAGCCTGCGCTCCATTCAGGTTGCGGCAGCAGATGCCATCTTTAACACACAAGACAATGTACTCCTGACGGCATCCACAGCTTCCGGCAAAACCGAAGCGGCCTTCTTTCCCATCCTGACCGAGTTTTGGGAGAACCCGCCCGCAAGCGTGGGCGCCCTCTACATTGGCCCCCTCAAGGCGCTCATCAACGACCAATTCGTCCGCCTCAATGACCTGTGCGAAGAAGCTGACATCCCCGTCTGGCACTGGCATGGCGACGTCTCGCAATCGCACAAGGCCAAACTCATCAAAAAGCCGAGCGGCATCTTGCAGATTACACCCGAGTCGCTCGAGGCGCTCTTGATCCATAAGCACATGGCGATCCCGCGCATGTTCTGCGACCTGCGCTACGTGGTTATCGACGAGGTCCATTCGCTCATGCGCGGCGACCGTGGCGGGCAAACGCTCTGCCTTATCGAGCGACTCTCGCGCATGGCCGGCGTGCAGCCTCGCCGCATTGGCCTTTCGGCCACCATCGGCGACCCCGAGCGCACGGGCGCTTTTCTCTCACAGGGAACGGGGCGCGACTGCGTTATCCCCCGCTTTGAGGAACCGCGCCGCATGTGGCGCATCTCCATGGAGCACTTCTACAACTCGGGTCCCCAGGCACAGCAACGAGGATTCGTAGGCACGGGTCCACAAGAAGCCGAGGTGCTTACTTGCGAGCGTATTGAGACGGCGGCGCCCGCGGCGCTGCCCGCATCCGGACAAGACATGTGCCACAGCGGACAGCTTGCACAGGAAGAACGCCGTCAACGTCGCGAGCAGGCGCGGGGCAAGGCCGCTCCCAAAGACCGTCGCACTTCCTCGGCCCCCGAGGGCGAAGTCGACATCCCACGAGCGGCCGAGCAGGCGCTTCTCAACCCCACCGACACGGCACCCGACAACGCCGACCCCGGTATGGGCTATATCTTTGAACATACGCGCGGCCGCAAGTGCCTGGTCTTTGCCAACTCGCGCGAGGAGGCAGAGGCCGTGTGCTCCATGCTGCGCAGCTACTGCGAAAGTCGACACGAGCCCGACCGCTTTCTCATCCACCACGGCAACCTTTCGGCATCGCTGCGCGAGACGGCCGAGGAGCTCATGCGCGACGAGGAGCAGGCGCAGACAACCGTCACCACCTCTACGCTGGAGCTCGGTATCGATATCGGCCGCCTGGAGCGCGCCTTCCAGATTGACGCGCCGTTTACCGTCAGCTCCTTTTTGCAGCGCATGGGGCGCACAGGCCGTCGCGACCTTCCGCCCGAGATGTGGTTTGTCATGCGCGAGGAAGAACCCGAGCCGCGCACGATGATGCCCGAGACCATTCCTTGGAAGCTCCTGCAGGGCATCGCGCTCGTACAACTCTATCGCGAGGAAAAATGGGTCGAGCCGCCTGAACTCGATCGACTCCCCTACAGTCTGCTCTATCACCAGACCATGTCGACCCTCGCCAGCACCGGAGAGCTCACGCCGGCCGAACTTGCCCAGCGCGTGCTCACACTGAGCTATTTCCATCGCATCTCGGCCGATGACTATCGCGTGCTGCTGCGTCACCTCATTAAGATCGACCATATCCAGGTCACCGAGGGCGGCGGGCTCATCGTGGGTCTCGCGGGCGAGCGCATCATCAACAACTTTAAGTTCTATGCCGTGTTCCAGGAAAACGAGGAGTTCACTGTTCGCAGCGAGTCGGCCGAGTTGGGCACGATCGTCAATCCCCCACCGCCCGGTGAGCGCATCGCCATCGCAGGCCATTGCTGGATTGTCGAGGAAGTGGACTGGAAGCGTCATACCGTCTTTGCCACGCAGGTCAAGGGCCGTGTGCCGGCCTACTTTGGCGACTGCCCCGGTGACATCAATACACACGTACTCGAACGCATGCGCAAGACGCTCAACGAGCATGCGGCATATCCGTATCTCATGGGCAACGCACGGGCACGTCTTGCACAGGCTCGCCATACGGCCGAGATTTCGGGCGCAGGGACCAAGCCACTCATCAACCTGGGTGGCGACACCTGGGTGCTCTTCCCCTGGCTGGGCAGCTACGCCTTTTTGGCACTCGAGCGCATGCTCAAGATTAAGTGTGCCGCGGAGCTGAGCCTTCGCGGACTCGACCCGTCACGTCCGTACTTTATGCAGTTTAAGATGAAGGCCGACGAGGAGACGTTCTTTGAGGTGCTCGCCGCCGAGGCCGAGAAGGACTTCGATCCCATCGAGCTCGTCTATCCCGGCGAGGTGCCTTACTTTGATCGTTACGATGAATTCGTTCCCGAAGAGCTCGTGCGCAAGGGCTTTGCCGAAGGCGTGCTCGACATCGAAGACATGAAGCAGCGCGTTCTCGGCTGGCGCGACCACGCCTAAGACCAGTCTTTTTGGGACGGGGAGACTTATTTGTCGTGAAGGACGGTGCCGAGGAAGTCGGTGTCGAAGGGCACGGCTTCGGCAAAGGCGTAGTTGCCGTCGCTGGCGATGAGCAGGTAGTTTTCCTCGCCGCCGAACTTCGCATCGCCACATGGGACCACCCAGGCGTGGTCGAACACCTCGAGTGCCGTGGCAGCGCAGTCGCGCAGGAACGTCACATCGCTCCCCTCGCTTGCGCTCACGATATTGGCCACGTAGATACCCCCGGGGTTCAGGCCGCCTCGCACCAAACGCAACGCCTCAACCGTCGCCAGCTCGCGCACGGGCTCGGCACCGCCAAAGCAATCGCTCACGATCACGTCGTAGCGACGATGCCCCACGCTCGTCACGCCCAGGTACGAACGCGCCTCGGCAGTAATCACCCGCAGGCGATCGCCCGCCGTGCGCTCCAGCTCGTCTAGGTAGAACCAGCGGCGGGCCAGACGCGTAATCTCTCCGTCATACTCGATGACGTCCATGCGCAAACCCTCGTGCGACATCAGTGCAAACTTGGGATAGGCAAACCCGCCGCCACCCAGCATGAGCATACGGCTGATACCGTGACCATAAACGTCGCGCATCGCATCCTCGGCCTCAAACACGTCGTCAAACGCACGATAGTACGCAAAGGCGGGCTCAGCCCAACGCTCGCCAACGTAACTCGCGCTTTGGTAGACGCCGCCTTGCACCAATACGCGGACTTCGTCGCCGCCCTCGTCGTGCACGCGCTTCACACGCGCCAACCCATTGCGGGTTCGCGCAACCTGCAGACAGGCAGCACGAACAGCGACAGCGGCCGCACCAAGCGCCGCGGCTCCCAGAGCAACGCCGGCAACGACGCCGGCAGAAACACTCGGCTTGTTCATCTAGAGCTCCTTTTGCAGATAAAGGCCATGGTCATAAAAACCAAGATGGCGATAGTACTCGCGCGTACCGATCGCGCTGATCACGTTGATGCGCGCATAGCCGGCATCCCGGGCAATCTCGCACGCACGCTCTACGAGCAAACGCCCCAACCCGTGATGCTGCGCCGCCTGGCCCTGGTCGCCCACGCGTGCCGCCATGCCATACACGTGCACCTCGCGAATCATCGCCTCGTCCGGCGTCGTCGGCAACTCGTCCGCATGCGCGGCAACAAAAGTACGATCGGGCAGCGACAGGCGCAAAAAACCCGCGATCTTGCCCTGCGGCGTCACCCACTGCAAAAAGCGCTCGTGCGTCACCGGCGTCTCGTACGCCACCTCCTCGTCAAGGGTCAGCTCATCCAAGTCGGCACCCGCCGTGCTGATCTCGCGATAGCGAATCTCGCGCACCGTCGCGCCTTCCCCACGAGCAGCCAAGCGGTTTTCGACGAGCTGACGCAGGTTGGGCTTCTTGTTGCCCACCATGATGTCATCGGAGCTAAAGTCGCGGATCATGCGACTGATACGGCAGAACGCCGGCGTCACCACGATGTCGTCGGCCAACACATCGAGCAGCTCTTCCTCGGAATAGGGGCGCCACTCGCCGCGCTCATAGCAGCCCACCAGACGCGAGCCCTCGATGAGCGCACACGGGTAGACTTTGACCTCGTCGGGCATAAAGGCCCCTTCGGTCATAAAGCGCTCGTAGTCGCGCTTGTCCCCCTCGGGTGTGGCGTCCAGCAAGTTGAGCATAAAATGAGCGTGGATCTTAAAGCCAAACAGGCGCGCGAGCGAAAACGCCCGCTCGATCTGCGCCACCGAAATGCGGCGCTCGTTGATATCGAGCAAATGTTGGTCGAGGCTCTGGATACCCATCTGGATCTTGGTGCAGCCCAGGCGGCGGATGAGCGTGAGGGTCTGCGGCGTTACAGCATCGGGGCGCGTCTCGATAACGAGTCCCACCACGCGATGCTTCGCCGTCTCGTTGATGCGCTGCTGGCGCTCGAGCTCCTCCATCGTTGCTGTCTGCCACTCGGCGACCTCGCCCCACGGCGTGCCAGGGCCGTACAGACGACGCACCGCGCGGTTATAGCCGCCCACGGCAGCATCCACACGCCCCTGCTCGTCGGCAACGCCGGCAGCGAGCTCGGCCTCGTCTGTCGCAATGCCGGCGGCCCGATAGCGCTCGCGACGCTCCGCTACCACCGGCGGCAGCGCATCGGCGGGAGCGTCATCGAGCAGGCGCCCTGCCTCGGCACGGCTGATGCCCGGACGCGCTAACATGGGGTTGGCCGCCACGCCGGCGACGGCATCGTCATTGAGCGCACGGAAGAGCTCCGACATAAACCATGTCTGATAGCCTTCCGGATAGTCGCTCCAGGTACCGCCAAGCACAATGAGCTCGATCTTATCGGTCGCATGTCCCATCTGCGAAAGCGCCGTCAAACGGGCGCTCACCTGCAGATACGGATCGAAGCAGTTTTGCTCCGCACGGGCGCACGCGGGCTCAGCATGCAGATAGCTCTTGGGCATGCGCAGGTCGTTGGGGCAAAACAGGCAATCGCCCGAGCATGGCCAGGGCTTGGTGATGACGGTAATGGTCGCCACGCCCGAAGCCGTGCGACGCGGCTTCATGCGCAACACCTGCAGCAGTTGACCCTCCAACTCGGCATCGACATTCCACGCAGCCCACCGAGCCGGCTCCTCACGTTTAACCCGCTGGCAGAACGGCAGCAGACGGCGCTTGGCCAAATCGCGTTTGTCGGCACCCTCACGGCGCGCCTCGGCATGTATCAGTTTGACGAGCGCTTTGTCGTCCACGGTCTCGCCGCGACGCAGAGCCTCGAGTATGTTCAAGATAATCTGTTCCATGCCCCCATTGTAAAGGCAAAGGCGCCGGAGCCGTGACGGGCTCCGGCGCCTCCATCAAAGAGCGTGCCTATATGTACCGATCTCCGAAAACCTCATGTCACTCCGGATCAAACGACATGTCGCCCGAACCGACCTTAAAACGATACGTGGCTGACTTATCACCGTTGTCGAATTCAAGATTCAATATGGTCTCGCCATCGTAGCCAAGCGGAAGGAAATCGCTCTCGAAGTCACCACTGCCCACGGTGAGGCTCGCCTTAAAGCCCGTAGAGTTTGGAACCGTTATCTCCACATCGCCCGAGTCCACGCTTACGTCCATCGACTTCGCGGGGGCCTGGTAGAGCTCGAACGTCACATCGCCCGAACCGACCTCAGCACTGAGCGCATCAGTCACGCTGCCTGTAAACTCTACATCTCCCGCACCCAGGAAAAGGTCAAAACCATCACAGATGACACCGGCAATCTGCAAATCACCCGAGCCCACGTGCGCGTTGATCCCCTTCAGATGTTCGGCAACACGGCGCGGCAGCTCAACCGTAACCGAGCGATCGATTGCCTTACCGTCATCACTTCCAAACTGGGAAACCTTAAGCGTCGAGTCCTCGACGGATGCGATGTTTTGCGCCGCGGCCTTGGAGGCATCCATACCCTTGGCAACGCGCCCCCGCTCGATAACGCGAGCCTTGTTGCCATCAACAACCTTGACGTCCACCGAACCCGCATTGATATCGAAATCGAGGTAGCGGAACATATCGGCATCAAAAGTCGTACTCGAAAGCTGCTGAGGCTGAGCGGAATAGCCGCCGCCATCGTTCATAAAATCGTCATCGTCAACCACATCGTCCCTACCGGACAGGCCGGATACAACATCGTCGAGATCCCACGGGCCATCAAAATGAATCAATGTCCGCGAAACGCCAAATACAAGCCCAACAATGAGCACGAACGCTCCGATGCCAACGCTCAAGCGTACCTTGGATTCATGCGAAAGCTTCATCATTCATCACCCTCTTTGGCGATCGGGCCAGCGGTAGTCGCGGTAGCCACGCCAGCATCAACCGCAGCGGAAGCATCCTGCACCTGAGTCCTAGCCGTCACCGGTGCCGAACCAACCTGAATATCCCCGCGCGCCCAATCACCATCGAGTGCACGCGCCACCCAGTGATAGATGGGAATCGTAAAGAAGATCAGCGCGGCAAAGGGGCCGGCACCAAACGGGAACATCAGCAAAAAGAACAGCAGCCAACACACAGCCCAATACGGGAACGACTGGAACGGGCCCTTCACCGGAGTCGAGCCAACCGCACCGCCACTCGTCGCCTGCGCCGTAGCGGCATTGGCGGCCTGTGCACTCCAGCTTGCCGCTTGCGCCGCCTTGGCCGCAGCATCACTCGCCTGCGTTGCCGCCTCGGTAGCGCGTGCCGCCGCCTCGTGGGTACGGGCACGCTCCGCCGCCTCGGCCTCGCGCTGACGGGCGCGGTCCTCGTTCTCAAACTCGATATCGTCCTCGATCTCATCGCTCGGATTGAGCAGCTCATCCAGACTCACACCATAGAGCTTGGCGAGCGAAATCAGGTTCTCGGTATCGGGCGAGCTCTCCGCGCGCTCCCATTTGCTGACCGCCTGGCGCGACAGCCCCAGCTTTCGCGCCAGCCCTTCTTGGCTAAAACCCTTGCTGCGACGAAGGTCGGCGAGCCGCTGCGCAGTTTCTACATTCATGGTTCCTCCTATGCGATGCCAGCCGTGCCGCCGGACCGTTTTTGTTCTTAAGGCGCCTTGCACAGTTAAAAATCTATCCGCCACCGCCAAAAGCATGCCACCTATTCTAGTGAGATTTTTGACAACCGGCGGTTGCGGGCATATATGAGCTGCGGAAATGTGTCCAAACAAAGCAATGGCCCACAGCTCTGTTGTCCCCGTTGCGGCGTTAACGGTAGTATGGTCGTACTGTTTATTCCGCACCGCAAACAGAGGGAGTTCCGCGCCGTGAACCGCGATTTCGCCTCATCGCTCATCCAGCTCAACAACACGTTCTATCGCGAGCACTCCGCCTCCTTTTCCGATACGCGCCAGGCCCCGTGGCCCGGCTGGGTACGCACCATGGATATCGCGCTCGAGCAGCTCGACGTCGCCACCATCGAGCATCCCGTCCGCGTCTTCGATCTCGCCTGCGGCAACATGCGATTCGAGAACTTTGCCGCCGGCGGCGCACTTGCCGCCAAGGGCGTCAACGGCGCAAACCCCTCGGCAGATGCCAGCTGCCCGTTTGAGTTCTATGGTGTCGACTCGTGTCAAGATCTGGCAATAGACGCCCACGGCCACGCCCTGCGCATTCCCAACCTGCACTTCCAGGAACTCGATGCGCTCGACGCCCTCATGAAGCTCAACCCCGCCGAGACGCCCGATGTGCTCTTTGACGCCCCGCTCGCCGACATCTCGGTCTGCTTTGGCTTTATGCACCACGTGCCGTCGTGCGAGTACCGCGTACGCGTGCTCGACGCCCTGGTACGCCAGACGCGCCCGGGCGGCATCATCGCCATCAGCTTTTGGGAGTTTATGAACGACGAGCGCATGGCGCGCAAGGCCGTTCGAGCCGAAGCCCGCGCCGAGCTCACCCCGCCGTTTGAGGGTTACGATTCCGCGCAGTTTGAAGCCGGCGACCACCTCATTGGCTGGCAAAACGACCGCCACGCCTACCGCTATTGTCATCACTTTGACGATCAGCAGATCACCGACCTGGTGCGCGGCGTCCGTACGTTCTACAAGAGCGGCGAGGTCCCCGTGCGCGAGCTTGAGCGTTTCCATGCCGACGGTCGCAGCGGCGAGCTCAACCGCTATGTGATTCTCAAGCGTCTATAGGCGTCAGCGACTCGTCGCTGAGCCGCACCGCATCTTTTGGGCAAATCGCCCCCCTTCTAACCCATCACCGGAACGTGCAGCCATGCGTTCCATACTTATGACCAAGGAGCCTCATGGGAGCCGTCCACGTTCGCACGCCTAAGAACTTTGTGCTCGAAGAGCGCCTGGGGCGCTACGCCGATGCAATCGAGACGAACCCCGAGGCCTATGTCGGAGATTGGCGCGCGGCTTGCGCGCCAGTTGGCAGCAAGCCTTTCGAACACCTGCACCTGGATCTTGGCTGCGGCAAGGGAACCTACCTTGTAGAGCGCGCGGTCAACGAGCCAAACACGCTCTTTATCGGTATGGACCAGGAGCCCATCTGCATCGCCTATGCCGCGCAGAAAATCTGCGAGCAGGAACTGACCAACGCACTCGTCCTGCCCCGAGGCGCTGCATCGCTGCCGCAGCTGTTTGCCGCAGGCGAGCTCGATGCCATCACCATCAACTTTCCCACGCCGCAGCCCAAGGCCAAATACGCCAAAAAACGACTCGTCCATGTCGACCATTTGATGCTCTACCGCCCGCTCTTTGCAGCCGGCGCCACCGTCACGCTGCGCACCGACAGCAAGCCACTACGCGACTACGCCCTGGGGCAGTTTGCCGCGGCCGGCTACGACACGCTGTGGGCAAGTGACGACGTCCGTCGCGACCATCCCGAGCACCCCGAGACCGAATACGAGCAGCGCACCCGCGATATGGGCGCCGTCGTCTACGGCATTTGCGCCGCACCCGGCGCGGAGCCCACCGAAGAACAGCTCGCAACAGGCCGAGCACAGGAGCAAAGCCTTGCCTGTTACCTACCCGACGACCTCGATGAGCTCACCTATGTGCCTCTGGGCATGGAAGAAGCCGTCGAGAACTTTAAAAACCGCGCCCGTAAAGGCAAAAAGCGCCTGCCGCAGGAATCCTAGGGCTTTTGATGGCCGCGGCGTTGACAACCAAGCGCAAATAGGCGCCGACGAACGGCCCTCAAACCTAAGTGAGTAGACTTTTTGACAACAGCCGAGCACAACCCGTATGGCAAAAACTAAAACCGCAGGTAGAGACCTTGCGTAAAAACCATGTGCTCGCGATATCGCAAAAAGTCTACTCACTTAGCTGGCGACTGCACCAAACGGCTGGGCAGAACGCCCATTTCCTGCATTTTCTCGCGCGCTGGCACCCCGCGCCGCCGCTACGCCATAATAGTTGGCGGACAATCGCGAGAGAAAGCAACCACACATGGCACAGACCACGACAGATACCGCCGCCAGCACCGTCTCGGGCGCCGGCGCCGCCAGCTCATTCTCGGGCGGCACGGGAACCGAGGCCGAGTTCGGCTCGCTCGGCGCGCTCTCCCCCACCTGGTGGGAGCCCGAAGACGGCAGTGAGCCCGAACCGTGGCTCACGGCCGATCAGGCCTTCGAACGCTTCTTTGAATGGACGAGCGACCGCGGCATCGAGCTGTGGGATCACCAAGAAGAGGCCCTCATGGACCTGGCTGCCGGCGATCACGTCATTTTGGGCACACCGACCGGCTCGGGCAAATCGCTCGTCGCGCTGGGCATGCTCTTTATGGGCATGGCGCAGGGCAAGCGCTGCTATTACACGGCCCCCATCAAGGCCTTGGTCAGCGAAAAGTTCTTCGACCTGGTACAGGTGCTCGGCCGCGATAACGTCGGTATGATCACCGGCGACACGCATATCAATACCAAAGCGCCCGTCATCTGCTGCACGGCCGAAATCCTTGCCAACGATGCGCTGCGCGAGGGCGAGGATGCCGACGTGGGCTGCGTGGCCATGGACGAGTTCCACTACTTTGCCGACCCCGATCGCGGCTGGGCTTGGCAGGTACCGCTGCTCACCCTGCCCCACACGCAATTCATGCTCATGAGCGCCACGCTCGGCGATGTCACCGCGATCGCCGCCTCACTCGAGGAACACACCGGCGCTACCTGCGACTTGGTCGTCGATGCCCCGCGTCCTGTTCCGCTGAGCTACGACTATGTGACGACCTCGCTCGAGGGCACCGTCGAGCTCGCCATGCGCCGCGGCGAGGCCCCGCTCTATATCGTACACTTTAGCCAGGATGCCGCCCTTGCAACGGCGCAATCCCTCGCCAACTTTGGCATTGCCAGCAAGGAGCAGCGCAAGGCTATTAAGGAAGCCGCCAAAGGCACGAGCTTCTCCACGGCTTTTGGCAAGATCCTCAAGCGCTTGCTCGGCTGCGGCGTCGGCGTGCACCACGCCGGTATGCTGCCGCGCTATCGCCTGCTGGTCGAGCGCTTGGCGCAGCAGGGCCTGTTGCCCGTCATCTGCGGCACCGATACGCTCGGCGTCGGCATCAACGTGCCCATCCATACCGTGGTGCTCACCGCGCTCACCAAATTCGACGGCTACAAGATGCGTCGCCTGCGCGCCCGTGAGTTCCATCAGATTGCCGGTCGCGCCGGTCGCTCGGGCTTCGATACCGAGGGCATGGTCATCGCCGAGGCACCCGAGCACGAGATCGAGAATGCCAAGCTTATGGCCAAGGCGGGCGACGACCCCAAAAAGCTCCGCAAGATTAAAAAGAAGAAGGCCCCCGAGGGCTTTGTCACCTGGAACAAGCAGACGTTCGAGCGCCTGATCGAGACGCAGCCCGAAACGCTCAAGCCGCGCCTGCGCATCACGCACTCCATGGTGATTAGCGTGGTCGAGCGGGGCGGCAACGCTCGCGCCCGCGTGCACGACCTCATCGAGACAAGCCTGCAAACGCCCGAGGAAAAGGAAAAGCTCGAGGTTCGCGCCGACGAAATCTTCGCCACGCTCATCGATTCCGGCGTCGTCGTGCGCACCGAGGTGCCGCCCGCACCCGACGCCCCGACTGACGCCGCGCCGGATATCGACTACGCGCTGACGGTCGACCTGCCCGAGGACTTTGCGCTCGACCAGCCGCTCTCGCCGTTTTTGCTTGCCGCGCTGGAGCTGCTCGACCCCGAGAGTGAGACCTATACCATGGATTTAATCTCAATGGTCGAGGCGACGCTCGAAGATCCCAAGCAAGTGCTGCGTGCGCAGGAGCGTGCCGCACGCGATCGAGCTATGGCCGAGATGAAGGCCGACGGCATCGAGTATGAGGAGCGTCTGGAGCGCATTCAAGACGTCACGTACGAAAAGCCGCTCGAGGATTTGCTCGACGCCGCTTTTGACAAGTACTGCCAGGAAGTACCCTGGGCAAACGACTACCAGCTCTCTCCCAAGAGCGTCCTGCGCGATATGCTGGAAAGCGCGAGCGATTTTAAGGGCTACATTCAAAAGCTCGGCATCGCCCGCTCCGAGGGCATTTTGCTGCGCTACCTGGCAGAGGCTTACCGTTCGCTCGACCGCACCGTACCCATCGAGAAGCGCGACGAGCGCCTGCGCGACATTATCTCGTGGCTGGGCTTTGTGGTGCGCTCGGTCGACTCGAGCTTGGTAGACGAGTGGGAAAACGCTGGCAACCCGGCAGCCCTCGACGCCGCGCCGCCGCAGGGCATCGACGAGGTCGTGGCGGACCGTCGCGGCTGCACGCTGTTGGTGCGCAACGCGCTCTTCCGCCGCGTGACTCTTGCCGCCCGCGAGCATGTGCGCGACCTGGGCGAACTCGACGACGACTGGGGCATGAGCGAGATCCGCTGGCAAAAAGCACTCGACGCTTACCACGAGCAGCACGAGGAGATTCTCACCGACGGCGACGCGCGCTCCTCTGCTATGTTCTCGATCGACGAGTCCGACGAGAAGGCGCTCCACGTGTGGCACGTGCACCAGATTTTTGCCGACGAGGACGGCGACCACGACTTTGGCATCATGGGCGATGTCGATCTGGACGCCACGCAAGACGGTGGCGAGGTCATCTTCAAGAACTACCGCGTCGGCTTTATCGAGGACTTGCTCGAAGACTAGCCAACATAATGGAACGAAACGAAGCGGGGCCGCTGGCAACATCGCCAGCGGCCCCGCTCTTGCACTATCCGCTATGCCTTACTCGGCATCCTCGACCTCATACGAATCTGCCTCGGCTGGCTCATCGTTTGTCTCTGGTGTAGCCTCATGCGCCTCGTCAAACGCTGCCTTCATGGTCTTGTTGCCCCATGTGAGCTTGCGGATGGTAAGCTCATCGGCCTTGTTGTGGGCAAGACGCAGGTTCTCGGTGCTGCGGCGCAGGTCGTCCTTGGTCTTCTCGAGCTGCTTAATGGCGGCATCGATCTCCTTGATTGCCGACTCGAATTGCTTACTCGCCAAGTTGTAGTTGCGCGAGAAGCCATCCTTGAACTTCTCCATCTTGGCTTCGAAGTTCGTGACGTCGATATTTTGCTGTTTGTACTCCGCCAGTTCCTGCTTATAGCGAAGCGAACCCATGGCGGCGTTGCGCAGCAGCGTAATCATGGGAATGAAAAACTGTGGGCGGATCACGTACATCTTCTCGTAGCGATAGCTCACGTCCACGATTCCTGCGTTATAAAGCTCGCTCTCGGGCTCGAGCAACGTGCAGAGCACCGCATACTCGCAGCCTTTCTGGCGGCGATCGTGATCGAGTTTCTTAAAGAAATCCTCGTTCTTGTGTTTGGTCGCGGTCTCGTCGTTCTCGTTTTTCATCTCGAACATGATCGAAATGATCTCGTTGCCGCTCGCGTCGCACTCGCGGAAGATAAAGTCGCCCTTGGTGCCCTCGGACGCATCGTTGTCTTTCTCGAAGTACGCGTTGGGAAACGCCGTCATGCGCAGACGATTAAACTCGGTCTCGCAGTGCTGCTCGAGCGACTCGCCCACCATTTTGGTGGACAGGCGGACCTTCATGTCCTTAAGACGCTCAATCTCTTCATCCTTGTAGCGAATTAGTTCATCGCTCGCGCGCTTGGCCTGCGCAAGCTCGAGCTCGTGTGCCGCCTTGGCCTGCTCCTCGCGAGAATCACGCACCGCCAGCTCGCTCGTCAGCTTGGCACGCGCCTCATCGCGCTCTCGCTCCGCCGCGGCGACCGCCTCTGACAGGTTCATTTTGGCCGTCAGCTCCTGTTCGCGCAGCTGCGCACGCAGACCCTCGGCCTCTTGCTCGGACTGAGCCTTTGCAGCGGAAAACTTCTCCTTCACTTTCGCCTGATAGTCGGCAAGCGTGCGCTCGGCCTCGCTGCGAGCGGCATCGAGCTCGCGCTGCGACTCGGCAGCAGCAGCGGCAAGCGCCATCTCCTGAGCCTTGTCTGCCGCGGCAAGCTTGGCCTGCAGCTCGGCAATCTGGGCATCACGCGCGGCTACATCGTTTTGAGCAGCGTTGCGCGCCGCCGACTCGGCAAGCTTGGCTTCATCATCCTTGCGTCCCAGCTGCGCACGCAAATTGTCGATCTCACGCTGGAGCTCGGCGTTCTCCTTTTGAGCATCGGCACGGGCCTCGACCGCCGCGCGCTGGCTTGCGCTCTCGCGCTCTGCGGCAGCGCCCTCGAGCTTGGCGCGTAGCTCGGCAAGCTCGGCATCGCGCTTGGCGACTTCTTGCGCCAGCTGTTGAGCCGCAGCGTTCTTCTGCTCTACGAGCTCAGCGTCGCGCTGAGACTCTGCCTTTTGCAAGGCAGCCGTCGAACGCGAGCGCTCAAGCTCCAGCGCCTGCTCGCCTTCGCGCTGGACTGCCTTCACGCGCTCGTCCAGGTCGCGCGAGAACTCGGCATTGCGCACCTGCTTGACGATATCCGCATAACCGGACGCATCGACCTTAAAAACTTCACCGCAATGCGGGCACTTGATCTCGTTCATGGCAGCTCCTCGATGGACGCAAATTTCAACCGCCTACACTCTACCGCGCCGCACGGACAAAAAAGGCGCCGCCGCCATAATGGCAACGGCGCCAGAGCCACCACAAAGGTGCCCGTCCCCTTTGTGGTGGCTCTGGCGCCCTATAACCCAAAGAAGCTAAGAATCTGATCGCGGCTTACGGGCTTGTACTCGTTGGCATCGAGACCGACATCGTAGCGAAAGATAGGGCGTTCGCGATCGCGGTTGCGCACGTTGGTGCGGTCTCCCCTGCTGTGGATATGCCCGTGTAGCATGATGGCGCCACGCGCCTTGCCGTTCCAGCTGAGCATGGGGTAATGGCTCAAAACCAGGCGATGGCCCTTGGCATAGCCAGGAGCAATCTCCAGGTAATCGCGCACGTCTTCCCAAATCTGCGGTACGTCGGGATCTTCCCAGTCGCTGTCATGGTTACCACGGATGAGCGTCACATTCTGGCATTCGATGCACTCGCGCAGGCGCACCGCCTCCGCCAGGGGCAAACGATAGGTAAAGTCTCCCAAGATATAGAGGCGGTCGTCCACAGCCACGCACTCATTGATGGCATCGATGACCTTGCGGTTCATCTCCTCGACCAAATCAAACGGTCGATCCATGTCGTGCAAGATATTCGTATCGCCCAGGTGCAGGTCGGCGGTAAACCACATCATCGTCTCTGTCCTCATTTCGCAACGCGTCTAACACGTGCCTAGTATACAGATGCAGCGATGCGACAGTTACCCAAAGAGCCCGCCGAACAGACCTCGGCGGCGCTTGTCCTTTTTATTCGAACCTTTATCCTGGGTGTTCTTATCCTTTTGCTTTTTGCGATCCTGCTCCAGCTCATCGTCATCGAGCAGCATATCCCACTCAAACGGATCGTCCGTCAAATCGAACAGGTCGTCGTCAAACATGGCAGCCTCCATTGCCGACTAGCGAGCATCCACCACATAGAGCCCAACGCGCACCTGATGCCACGGGCTGCGCTCGGGGGCAACCTGTTGCACACGGGCCTCAAATACGTCCTCGTGGCCGTAATACATCATCAAGGACAGTGGGCCGACCTCGTTTCCCGGAACGTAGCCAAGTTTGGTCTTGCCATAGTAGATCGCAACTGCCTCGGGGTCATGAGGATTATCGCGCTCGGCACACAGCGTCAGTTTATCGCCCGCTTTAAGATCACCTAGGACCAAAGCGCCGTCGGCATATTGAAATCCTGCAATGTGAAATGACAGAAGAACACGTGAAGGCTCGTACATAGCAACTCCCCTAACGGCCGGATAAACCGGCGTTTAACCTTACAGAGAAGTCTACGAACTCGCGCGGACACAAATTCGCCCCACCCGTGCCTTTTCGACCGTTTGTCGCTACACCATCTGATTCTAATGCACAAACATGCGCACGAACTTGTGCTTCCAGCTTGCATAAGGGGCATAGCGGAATGGCACGTCCAACCACGTTGCCTTGTTCACGATGCTCTTCTTGTGGCTAAACGTATCGAAGCTCTCGCGGCCATGGTACTGGCCCATACCGCTCGCACCCATGCCGCCGAAGCCCATATGGCTCGTAGCCAAGTGCATGATCGTGTCGTTAACGCAGCCGCCGCCAAAGGGCACGTAGCGCACAAAGCGCTCCTGAACTGCGCGATCCTGGCTAAAGATATACAGGGCCAGCGGAGTCGGACGATCCGTAATAAACGTCTCGGCCTCGTCTAGGCTCTCAAACGTCAGCACCGGCAAGATGGGGCCGAAAATCTCCTCCTGCATCACGGCGTCATCGGGGGACACGCCATCCAAAATCGTCGGCTCGATCTTGAGCGAAGTCTCGCGCGCGGTACCTCCAAGCACGACCTTATCGGGATCGATCAGCCCGCGCACGCGCGCGAAATGCTTGGCGTTGACAATATGACCGTAATTCTCATTGTCGAGCGGATGCTCGCCAAACATGCGGCGGGCCTCCTCCTTGATGAGGTCCAGCAGCTCGTCGTGCACGCGCGCATCGACCAGCAGGTAGTCGGGCGCCACGCAGGTCTGCCCCACGTTGAGCCATTTACCAAAGGCGATACGGCGTGCCGCGACCTTCAAGTTAGCCGTCGCATCCACGATGCAGGGACTCTTCCCGCCCAGCTCAAGCGTCACGGGCGTAAGGTTTTTACTTGCGCGCTCCATAACGAACTTGCCGACCGGAACGCTACCGGTAAAGAAGATCTTGTCCCAGCACTCGTCGAGCAGCGCTTCGTTCTCGGCGCGCCCGCCCTCGACAACCGTCACCAGGCACGGATCAAATGCCTCTTCACAGATCTGCTTGAGCACCGCACTCGATGCCGGAGCATAGGCACTCGGCTTGATGACCACGGTGTTGCCCGCGGTAAGGGCGCCAGCGAGCGGCTCGAGCGTTAGCAAAAACGGGTAGTTCCAGGGGGCCATGATGAGCGCGACGCCATAGGGCACGGCTTGCGTCTTGCACACACTCACGGCGTTGGCGAGGTCGCACGGGCGCAGGCGCGGACGACTCCATCGAGCCACGTGCGCAATCTGATGACGGATCTCGGAAAGCGAGGTGCCGATCTCGCACATATAGGCTTCGTCATGTGACTTACCCAGATCGGTCTTGAGCGCATGGGCAATATCGGCTTCGTGCGCCCGCACTGCGTCGCGCAAGCTCACGAGCGCGCGACGGCGAGCGTTGACATCAAACGTGGCGTGCGTCTTAAAGTAGGCGCGCTGATCGCCGACGATGCGCGCAATTTCCTCGGTGTTCATGGGCCCTCCTAATTCTCGTCTTCAAACATACCACCCGCAACGACCTCGTACATATGCTCGAGCTCCAGACGGTCCATTAGAAGCGGAACGGGGTATAGCGGATTGGCCTCGGCATCGGCATGGGCCGCCATTTGCGGAATATCGGAGCGGCGAATGCCCGTCACATATTTGGGAATGCCCAAGGCGGCATTCATGCGGTCGACCCAATCGATAAAGGCCTCGGCCGCAAGACTGTCCTGCGCGGTAGCCGGCGCAATGCCCGCCATGCGAGCAAGATCGGCAAGCTTGGGGGCGGCGGCGTCACCATGAGCGCGAAGCATGTGCGGCAGGATAATCGCGTTGGCCAAACCGTGCGGAATTCCGTATCGGCCGCCCAGACTGTGCGCGATGGCGTGAACGTATCCCACATAGGAGCGGGTAAACGCAACGCCCGCCTTATACGCCGCCGAAAGCATATTGCGACGAGCGCGCATGTCGTCACCATGCTCATAGGCCTCGAGCAAATTGTCGTGGATGAGCTGCACCGCCTGTCGCGCCATCTTGCGCGTATAGGGCGTAGTGCTTCGCCCGATAAAGGCCTCGACGGCATGCGTCAGGGCATCCATACCCGTCTGCCCCGTAATGGAGGCGGGCAGACCGCGCGTAAACTCGGGGTCGTGCACCGCAAAGCGCGGGATAAGCACAAAGTCGTTAATGGGGTACTTGTAGTGCGTCTCGTCATCGGTAATTACTGCCGCAAGCGTGGCCTCGCTTCCCGTGCCTGCCGTGGTGGGAACGGCGATGAGAAGCGGCAGGCGACGATGAATCCGCAGCAGGCCGCGCATCTTGTTGATGGGCTTGCTTGGCTGCGCAATGCGTGCGCCCACGCCCTTGGCGCAGTCCATGGCCGATCCTCCGCCAAAGCCGATAATAGCCTGGCAGGCGCTCTCTCGATACAGGGACGCCGCTTCCTCCACGTTTGAGACCGTGGGGTTCATACGCGTTTCGGCATAGACCGTAACGCCAATCCCCCTGGATGCGAGCGCCGTCTCGAGCGGTGCCGTGAGCCCCAGACGGGCAATGCCGGGATCCGTCACGATAAGGACCTTCTGGATCGAGCGCTTTTGAAGCACCGCGGGCACATCCTCGGCATGCTCTAAAATGCGCGGCTCGGTATAGGGCAGGATTGGCAATGCAATGCGAAAAACCGTCTGATATGTTCGGCACCAGGCACGACGGGCTAGATGCATAAAGGAAACTCCTTCATTTGTTGATAGGTCAACATTTGCTCGCTCGATTGTACTCAGCGGCGGTCAAAGACGGCCTACCAATCGTTAATCAGTCAACATCTTCATATCTCAAAATTGTTTTATTAAAAATCATTCCTAATAGGCTTCACATTCGGTTGCATTTATGGATAATAGAACTCGTCAAGACGCGCGTCCGGAGAGGGCCCTTACGGGACCGGACGAGCGCTCCATCGCCATCGATCGAAAGGATCGAATCATGAAGTTTGTTTGCCCCGTTTGCGGTTATGTGGAAGAGTTCGACGGCGACCAGCTGCCCGAGGACTTCAAGTGCCCCCAGTGCGGCGTTCCCGGTTCACGCTTCCTGAAGCAGGAGGAGGGTCAGCTCGAGTGGGCTGCTGAGCACGTCGTGGGCGTCGCCAAGATGGAGGGCGTCTCCGAGGATATCGTTGCCGACCTGCGCGCCAACTTTGAGGGCGAGTGCTCCGAAGTCGGTATGTACCTGGCCATGGCTCGCGTCGCTCATCGCGAGGGCTATCCCGAGATCGGCCTGTACTGGGAGAAGGCTGCGCACGAGGAGGCCGAGCATGCCGCCAAGTTCGCCGAGCTCCTGGGCGAAGTCGTGACCGACTCCACCAAGAAGAACCTCGAGATGCGCGTTGAGGCCGAGAACGGCGCCACCGCCGGCAAGACCGATCTTGCCAAGCGCGCCAAGGCCGCTGGCCTCGATGCCATCCACGACACCGTGCACGAGATGGCTCGCGACGAGGCTCGCCACGGCAAGGCTTTCGCCGGCCTGCTCAAGCGCTACTTTGGCTAAGCCAGCCGCCTAAGAGATAATCTCTAGCTCGATAAGGCCCGGACCGCATGGTTCGGGCCTTTTTCGTGTCTTGCAAACCAGTTAACGTCCCAAAAATAGGACCACCTTTGACATCGGCTTCGCGTCAAAAACTAAGTGAGTAGCCTTTTGGGAACTTGTCGAGCAGACCACCCGTATTGCTTTATAAAACCGCAGGTAGATAGCTTGCCGCAAAACAATCTGGTCGCCATCACGCTAAAAGTCTACTCACTTAGATTTGCAACCGTCCATGATCGGGCCTTTTTGTGTCTAACGGGCATCTTTTTGTCGATTTCTCCCAGTTTTGACCAGTCAACGAATAGCTCAGACCGAAGTAATGCCTCGGCCCCTTGCTCCTCCAAGCTTTTATCGCGATATTCAACATCGAGCAACCTGCATACGGCCTTAACAATCGCGTGGAATCTATCATCATCGGATATCTGTCCGTGTGTCAGGAGAAATACATCGTAGCCCATGGCCTGAAGCGCCGTCATGCGGTCGGCGTCACGCAAACCATCCCCGGCTCGCCCGTGTGAGCCCTTTCCTTGGCATTCAATGGCCACCTGTCGCTCTCCGTCCGGCGAAGACAGAAGTAGGTCAATGTATACGCGGGACTTGCCTACAATCGCCCGAGCACTTGCGCTTAGCGCCACTTCGACATTGAGCTCTATGCCGCAAAAACCTTCGCCTCCCAATGATCGTGGCAACCCAAGCAACAAATACGTCTCAACCTCAAAAGGCGATGCGGCACCCAGTGGAACGAGATGCGATACCGCGACAAATCGCTTGCCGTAACGCATCCCACAAACATCTGAACAAAAACGGTCAAGATCTCCGTCCAAAACCAAAGCGTCGCGCCGCCACAAATTTGAGGCGGCACCGTCCTCGGACGGGCAACGTGCCCAACCAAAGGTTGCCGGAATCGCGCCCGACTCAATTGCACGCGAAAGCTCTGCCTCGAGTGCTGCTGGCAAGGCACAAACCGTAAACAAGCCGCACATCTCCGCCAATACCAAAAGCAGCTGGAGATCCGTCAGATGCCGCGACATGATGAATGCCGTCAGCAAAGGAGATGTGACCAAAAACCCATGTTCCGTTTCCAGCACGGATTCCCTGGGAAGCTCACCAAGGAACAGCCGTTGCCTAACGCTGGCAGGACAAGTCCGCTTATTTCTCGTCCCAACCAATGTATGCAACGGCAAGCCGAGCGCAACCGCAGCCGTCGGGTTACGGGCGAGGCCATATCGCTGCCGGTCTTCTTCCGGTCGTGGAAGTGGCGGACACAAAGCGAGGGCTTGAGGAGGCAAACGCCAGTACCTAAAAGCCGATATGTCACAAAGTAGATCCTTCATAGGCACAGGAAAACACGGATTTCAACCCGGGTACTCCCGCATTGGCGCGAACGTACCGAAAAGGGCGCCGAACGGACTGTTAAGTTTTCAACAGCCTTCCCCAACTGGCCAAAAGCTTGCCAAGAACTGGACGGAGTCCTGTTGAAAACCCGCTATTTCTCTCATGCGGAAGCTTTGCACAGCAAGTGAGCAGGCTTTTTGGAAACTCCCGAGCAGGCAGGCCATCTTGTCTTGCAAAGCCGCAGGTAGACGACTTGCTGCAAAACGGTCTGGTCGGCATAACGCCAAAAGTCTACTCACTTAGGCTAGAGGGCACCCCCATTAGCTGTGATTCCAGGGTGTTTAGCGCATTTGGACTCAAATCGTCATACTGGACAAGGATTCGAGCCAAGTTTTTAGGGACAGATGCGCCATCGGCACACCAAAAGCAGTCACCGATATCGATATAAGGGATATTCGAGTGCATAAGTGCCCGCGTAAAAGAGCTTCCGCCCGCGCCACGCTCCGCAACCACGATGCAGTAAAGGCCCGCGTCTGCATGCTCGATCGAGACCTCTCCTGCCGGAAATGTCTTCCGCACAAGCGCCGCCAGGCCATCACACGCCTCGCGAGCACGAACACGCACGCGGTTCACATGTCGCTCGTAATCACCCGATTCCAGCAAACGAGCCAAAGCGACCTGGTCAACAGAGCTCACCGACGAGGCGTAAAAACCAAGGTTGTGCCTAAACCGCTCCATTAGCTCATCGGGCAACACCATGTACGCTAGACGCAACGCCGATGACAAGCTCTTCGAAAACGTGTTGGTGTAGATAACCGACTGGGCGGCATTGATCGACGCGAGCGCGGGAATCGGCTTGCCGGCAAGGCGAAACTCACAATCAAAGTCATCTTCGATGAGATACCGACCTGGTCGCTCGGCGGCCCAGCTCAGCAGCGCATAGCGACGCGCAATGCTCGTCACAAGGCCGGTCGGATACTGATGGGACGGCATCAGGTGAAGGACATCGGCCCCGGCTTTCTGCAGAACGCTCAAGTCCACGCCCTCATCATCCAACGGGATATGTCGAACTTCGCAGCCCATAGCCTGATAGATGCGCGTCAGGCGCAAATAGCCCGGATCTTCAACGGCATACACCTTGTCGGCTCCAAGCAACTGAACCAACATGGTATCGAGCAGCTGGGCGCCCGCACCGATGACGATGTTGTCGGGATTAACATTCATGCCCCGTGTCCCGCGCAGATGGCGAGCGATTGCGCGTCGTAGCCGAGCGGTACCCTGTGCCGGCGCAGTCGAAAAGATTTCGCGTTCATCTTCAGATGCCAGCGTCGCCCGCAGCGCGCTTTGCCAAAGCCGCGCCGCCTCCAAAGCGGAAGGAGAAAGCGCATCGAATCGCTCGACCTGTCCGTTGACATCACGCGCACTGGGGCCCGCAGAGACGGCATCTCGGTCGATGCCCTCCGCAGCCGAAGCCAAAACCGGTGCATCCGGAAGCTCGCAAGCGTAGTAGCCACGACGCGGCATTGAGCAAATATAGCCCTCGGCAAGTAGCTGGCTATATGCATTCTCGATGGTAATGACACTGATTCCCAGATGGCTGGCAAAGGCGCGCTTAGACGGAAGATGTTCCCCCGCCGCAATACGTCCAGCAACGATATCATCTCGAATTTGCTGGTAAATATACTCATAGAGCGATGCTTCGCCGCGTTTTTCCAAATTGTAGTCAAGCATGAGTTTATCACCTGACCATATCGAACCGTTCAATCTGGTATTATTCTGACCTTGTTATTATCTCGAAAACTGAGTATTTCGCCATACCCAGCTCCCCGATAGGATGTTCCGTCAAGCAATGTACATGCCAACCAAGGGAGCAACCATGGCAGAACAGACCAGCAAGGCCGATCGCGTCAAACTCAATCGCGAGCTCGCGCAGATGCTCAAGGGCGGCGTCATCATGGACGTCACCACGCCCGAGCAGGCACGCATCGCCGAGGAGGCAGGCGCCTGCGCCGTCATGGCTCTCGAGCGCATCCCGGCCGACATCCGCGCCGCCGGCGGCGTGTCGCGCATGAGCGACCCCAAGATGATCAAGGGCATCCAGGAGGCCGTCTCCATCCCCGTCATGGCCAAGTGCCGCATCGGTCACATCGTCGAGGCGCAGATCCTGCAGGCCATCGAGATCGACTACATCGATGAGTCCGAGGTTCTCTCCCCCGCCGACGACGTCTATCATATCGACAAGACCCAGTTTGACGTGCCGTTTGTCTGCGGCGCCCGTGATCTGGGCGAGGCGCTGCGCCGTGTTGCCGAAGGCGCCACGATGATTCGCACCAAGGGTGAGCCGGGTACGGGCGACGTCGTTCAGGCCGTGCGTCACATGCGCAAGATCCAAAAGCAGATCCGTGACGTTGTTGCCCTGCGCGACGACGAGCTCTTTGAGGCAGCCAAGCAACTGCAGGTTCCGGTCGAGCTGGTGCGCGAGGTCCATGCCACGGGAAAGCTTCCCGTCGTGAACTTTGCCGCCGGCGGCGTAGCGACCCCCGCCGACGCCGCGCTGATGATGCAGCTGGGCGCCGAAGGCGTCTTTGTCGGCTCGGGCATCTTTAAGAGCGGCGAGCCCGCCAAGCGCGCAGCCGCCATCGTCAAGGCCGTGGCAAACTTCACCGATGCCAAACTCATCGCCGAGCTTTCGGAAGACCTGGGCGAGGCCATGGTGGGCATCAACGCCGACGAAATCGAGATCATCATGGAGGAACGCGGGCGCTAGTCCAGCAGAAGGGATCGCACATGAGCGATTATGCAGACCAGACGGTCGCCGTGTTGGCGGTCCAAGGCGCTTTTGCCGAGCACGAGACAAGACTATCCGAGCTGGGCGCACGTTGTATTGAGCTGAGGCAGGCGGCTGATTTGAAGCAGGACTTTGACCGTCTGGTACTTCCCGGCGGCGAGTCTACCGTTCAAGGGAAGCTGCTTGATGAGCTGGGCATGCTCGAGGAGCTTCGCACCCACATTGTTGAAGGCATGCCCGTCCTTGGCACCTGCGCCGGCTTGATTCTGCTGGCGCGCGACCTTGCCGCACACGACGATAAGGGAACGCCGCGCCTAGCAACCATGAACGTACTCGTTGAGCGCAACGCTTATGGCAGACAGCTCGGCAGTTTTCGCACCAAGGGCCAGGTGTCCGGCATCGACGGTGAAGTGCCATTAACATTTATCCGTGCACCCCGCATCGTCGAGGTACACGGCAACGCCAAGACCTTGGCTATAGTCGATGGCCGCATCGTCGCCGCCCGCCAAGGCAACCAGCTCGGCGTAACCTTCCACCCCGAGCTCGACGACGATACCCGCCTCCACGAACTCTTCCTTCAGATGTAGGAAGAGCAGAAACGAGCGTGGATTTTCGGACACATAACAAATGAGAGTGGATAATCTCCCACTCTGAGCTTGAATGCAGGCTCAAACCGGGAGATTATCCACTCTCATGCTATGTAGTCATTTAAGAACGTCTCCAATGACTACTTGCAACGAATCATTTTTGGCAACAGAAATTACGCCGATGTTTTGGCAACGCCAGCGAGCGACGCCCAGGGCGAACAAGTTGGCATGAAAAAGGCAAGGCATAGACCTTCTGGTCATGCCTTGCCTTTTGAATGACAAATTATCGCCCTGGGCGTCGCGCAGCGTCAACTAGTTACGCGGTTTGGTAAAACCGCGTAACCCAATTAGAAGCGGTTGCCGCGGAAGCCGCCGCCGTTGCGGCCGCCACGATCGCCACCGCGACCGCCGCGGTCGTTACCGCGGTTGCCGCCGAAGCCGCCACGGTTGCCGCCGCGGTCGCCATAGCCACCACGGTTGCCGCCAAAGCCGCCGCGACCGCCACGGTCGCCGCCGCGGTCACCAAAGCCGCCACGGCCGCCGCGATCGCCACCGCGACCGCCACGGTCGCCGCCACGGCCACCGCGATCGCCAAAGCCGCCGCGACCGCCACGGTCGCCGCCACGGCCACCGCAATCGTCACGGCCGCCGCGAGGACCGCGGTCCTCGTCCAGGCCCATGGCGACGAGCGGAGCGATGACCTTATCGAGAGCAGCCATCAGCTCGGTGGCCTCCTCGTAAGAAAGCTCGGGCAGGAGCTTCTCCTTCTTGTTGGCAAGCTCGACCAGGCCCTCAGCGGCATCCTCGGCAGCAAAGACGACGATCTTGCGCATATCGCCCTCGGCGTCGTCGATGCGGCCGACCAGGTCGGCAGCCTCGGCCTCGGCCATCAGACCATCGAGCTCACGAAGGCGCATACCCAGCAGGTCGGACATTTCCTTCTGCTCCATCTTGGGCTTGAGGTCAAGAAGCTTGATGGCGCGCTCGATGTTCGCCATGCGCTCGGCCTTGGCCTCCTCCTCCTTGGAAATAGCAAAGCGACGGCTGCGCAGCAGGCGGGCGGCCTTCTGCATCTTGTCCATCAGCTCTTCGTCATCGTAATCAACGGCGGCCTCGACAACCTCGGCCTCCTCCTCGGCGGAAACCTCGTCAGCAGCCTCAACCTCGGCAGCTTCGGTCTCCACGGTCTCGACTGCCTCAACCTCGGCAGCCATGGTCTCGTTCTCGGTCTCGTTCATGATCTCTTCGTTCTCAGACATGAGACTCCTTCTTGGCCCTCTCGGGCATCATCGCCCCATTCGCGGGGCCCGTCGCGCACTCTTTGCGCTTTAAACATTCATGCCTCTCGGCAAAACGTCCATTAGTTTATGGTGTCGCCATCCAATCTAGCTGCAGAATCTATGTGCACACATTAATGCGACATGTCGCGGTATCATGACCTGAACCAAACGTGTCCACCTTAAGGAGCCCGCCATGATTAAGCCCATCATGAAATCCGAGTTCTTTTTGCGCCTGCCTTCCGAAGACGCGGGACCCGACGATGCCGCGACCGGGCAGGACCTCCTGGATACGCTCCATGAGCATGAGCACGAGTGCGTGGGCCTTGCCGCCAACATGATTGGCGTGCGCAAACGCATCATCTGCGTAAAGGACGGCAACAGGGCGCTGCTGATGTACAACCCTCAAATTCTTGAGCAGGTCAATTCCTATCAAACGAGCGAAGGATGTCTCTCGCTTTCCGGCGAGCGCCCCTGTACTCGCTATCGCCGCATTAAGGTTGAGTATTTGGACGAGAACTTCGTCCACCGCATCAAAAACTTCTCGGGCTACACCGCCGAGATCATCCAACACGAAATCGACCACTGTTGCGGAATCGTTATTTAGTTCCGCCGATTCAAGAAAGCTCCCTGCAGCAAAACAACTGCAGGGAGCTTTTCATAGTGCGGAACTTCTATCCCACTAGCTCTGGCGGTAATGATCGAAGAAGTCGGCGAGATCTTCGAGGGACTCTTTGAGCACTTCCATGCGCGGCAGGTACACGATACGGAAGTGGTCGGGCTCAGCCCAGTTGAAGCCGCCGCCGCGCGTGATCAGAATCTTCTTCTCGTGCAGCAGGTCAAGGGCGAACTGCTCGTCGTCAGTGATGTTGAACTTCTTCACATCCATCTTGGGGAAGATATAGAACGCCGCACGCGGCTTGACCACCGAGATGCCGTCGATCTTGTTGAGTGCCTCATACACGAAGTTGCGCTGCTCGTAGACACGACCGCCGGGGCGGATGTAGTTGTTAACAGACTGATGGCCGCCGAGCGCCGTCTGGACGATTGACTGAGCCGGCACGTTGGAGCACAGGCGCATGTTCGAGAGCATGTTGATGCCCATAATAAAGTCGCTCATGCAGCGCTGGTTACCCGAAAGCACCATCCAGCCAATACGATAGCCCGCGATCATGTGCGACTTGGAAAGGCCGCTAAAGGTGACGCAGGGCAGGTCGGGAGCGAGCGAGGCAATCGAGACGTGCTCGTAGCCGTCCATGCACAGGCGGTCGTAGATCTCATCGGCAAAAATCATGAGCTGGTGCCTGCGCGCGATCTCAACGATGCCCTCGAGTACCTCGCGCGGATAGACCGAACCCGTGGGGTTGTTGGGGTTGATGATGACGAGGGCCTTGGTCGCGCTCGTGATCTTGGACTCCATATCCTCCAGGTCGGGATACCAATCCGCTTGCTCATCACACAGATAGTGAACGGGATGACCGCCGGCAAGGGTTGCGCACGCCGTCCAGAGCGGATAGTCGGGACTGGGGATCAGAATCTCGTCGCCATTGTCGAGCAGCGCGTTCATCGAAAGCTGAATGAGTTCGGACACGCCGTTGCCCGTGTAGATGTGCTCCATCTGAACATTGGGCAGGCCCTTGATCTGCGAGTACTGCATGATTGCCTTGCGCGCAGAGAACAGGCCGCGCGAGTTGGAATAGCCTTCGCAGTCGGGCAGCTGCTGGCGCATGTCCTTAATGACCTCATCGGGCGTGCGGAAGCCAAAGGGCGCCGGATTACCGATGTTGAGCTTGAGAATACGCTCGCCCTCGTCCTCCATACGGGCGGCCTCGTCGACGACGGGGCCGCGCACGTCATACAGGACGTTATCGAGCTTGGTGGATTTTGAAAAAGTACGCATGGTGGTGCTCCTTGGAATTTGAGCTGAGGGATGGGGTTCGGGCTTGGGTACGTTGCGAGGCGATGATTCCTCGCCTTGATCGGCGTCACCGGCGAGCAGCCAGGAAACATCGACCTCCAAAATACGAGCGAGCAGCTCTGCCACATCGCGCCGCGGGATCGTCTTGCCGCTCACATATTGGCTCATCTGACTCTTGCCGAGTTTTTTTCCGAGCATCTCCGATGCGCGGATTACGTCCGACTGGCGAACGTCGCGATCGGACATGGTCTGTCGCAGGCGATCGCTAAACGTCTCTTGGGCCATTAGAACCTCCTTGCTGGCAAAGTTCAATTTATAGAACACGAATTGAACCTAAGTTCAATTTAGGAAGCAGTATAGCGCCGTACCTTATTCGGAAGTTCAATTTCACAAGAAAACGTACCGAACTCCGAGATTTGCCCAAGGCGGACAATGACGCGCACGCGTTTAGAGATATTCAAGGAATCGAGCGGCGGCAAGCGAAACGTCAGCCGTGCGATATATCGCGTTGATCTGCCGATGGGGATGTCCCTCGAGCGGACGCACGGCGACATCGAACTGACAGCGGCGCAAGATGAGCGCCGGAAGAATACTCACGCCCAGACCGTCCTCGACCATGGCCATAATCGCATAATCATCCCAGGTCGATAGCTTAGAACGCACCGCCAGACCCGCGCGGCGAAACAGCGGCGTAATCTCGTCGTCGCTACCGCGTTCCAGAAGAATAAACTGCTCGTTGGCCAAATCGGCAAGGGAAACGACCTCCGCGGTGGCAAGCGAGGAGTCCGCTGGCACCACGGCCATCAGCTCGTCTTGCACCAACGGCCGCGACGCCATGCCGGCGCCGCGTGGCTCGCGCGGAATAAAGCCCAGGTCGCAGCGGCCTTCCGCCACCCATTGCTCAATCTCGGAGTAATCACCCATCAGCAGCTCGTAATCGACATCCGGGTGATCAGCGCGAAACCGCGCGATCACCGGCGGCAGTACATGGGTCGCCACACTCGAGAATGTACCGATACAGATCTTGCCACGCATGAGCCCCCGCATCTCGTCCACGCGTCGCTGCAGGCGGCCAAACTCTTCGCATAACGCCTCGACTGCCGGCATGACCTGCCGCCCGTCGGCAGAAAGCACCACGCCCTCGCGGCTGCGATCAAGCACCTTAAAACCCCAGTCTGCCTCAAGGTCGCCCACCATGCGGCTCACGCCCGACTGCGAATAGCTCAGCCGCTCTGCAGCATGCGTAAAGCTGCCGGCACGCACCGTCTCGAGCAGCACTTGCATCTTTTGAATATTCGTTTCCACGGCATCCCTCCACCTTTACATGAGTTTTTGTCATGTTATACATGCATTATATTCGCTTTTCTTCTAAAGCCACCTCACCCATAGTGAACATGCTCGGATATAGAGGGGATGTCAGCACATGAACAACGGACTGTTTACGTACTTAGCAGCATTGCTATTGTTTGGCTCCAACGGCATCATCGCCGCTGCCATCGCGCTGCCGAGCTCCGATATCGTACTGTTGCGCACGTTTTTGGGCGCTCTCACCCTTGCCGCCATCCTCTTCATAACCAAGCGCCATAACCTGCAGGCTCCGTCTCGCCCCCGCGAGGCCGCAGCGCTCATCGTCTCGGGCGCCGCGCTGGGCGCCAGCTGGATTTTCCTGTTCCGCGCCTATCAGACGATCGGCGTTGGCATCTCCTCGCTGTTGTATTACTGCGGCCCCATCATCGTTATGGCCCTCTCCCCGCTCATTTTTGGCGAAAAGCTGACCGGCGGCAAAATCGCCGGGTTTATCGCCGTTGCCTGTGGCGCCTTTCTCATTGCGGCGCAAGGTCTAGGCGGCAATATGCCCATTGCGGGTATCGCTTGCGGCATCGCCTCGGCCTTCTGCTACGCCTTGATGGTCATCGCTAGCAAGGGTGCGCCACACATCGAAGGCCTCGAGAACTCCACGCTCCAGGTGAACGCCGCCTTTGTAACCGCGTTGATCCTTACGCTCTTCACGCAAGATGCCCCCTCGTTCCTCTCCCCCAGCATTGCCGCCGGCATCGATTGGGGCGCCGTCGCCATGCTCGGCGTCGTCAACACCGGCATCGGTTGCCTGCTCTACTTTAGTGCCGTCGCCAAGCTGCCCGTCCAGACCGTCGCGGTCGTCGGCTACCTCGAGCCGCTTTCGGCCGTCGTGTTCTCCGTTGCCCTTTTGGGAGAGACCATGACGCCCATCCGCCTCATGGGCGCCGCGCTGATCATCGGCGGCGCGATCTTTTGCGAAGTCGCCGGCAAACGCGCAGACACCAAAGCAAGCATCGCCCAAGTAGCACGCGCCTAAAAGCCCCTCTTCAGTTTCAAAGCAGAGGCGCGTCCGTGGTTATCACATTGCAGCAAGACCATACAGCCGGTGCGCCCCTGTTTTGAAATGCTACCTGCGTACATGAATAATCCCCAGATGGGGATTATTGTCTAAAACACCCCGATGTGCCAAACTGCTCTTATATGTATAAAGATGGCATAAAGGTTATCTGCCCTAGACAGATAACCGGATGTCTAAGGGAGTCCACGTGGCACACAACAAACTGGAGGCAAACCTCCAAGACCAGCACGGACAGAGCGGGCATGGAGCCATTCCCCTTTCTGCTGGTATGTTGCTCGTAACGCTCGGCGTCGTCTATGGCGACATCGGCACGAGCCCTATGTACACCATGAAATCAATCGTCGCCAACAACGGCGGCGTCGGTACCGTCAGCGAGGACATGATCCTGGGCGCGCTTTCGCTCGTCATCTGGACCATGACGCTCGTAACCACGGTCAAGTACGTGCTAATCGCCATGAGGGCCGACAACCACAACGAGGGCGGTATCTTCGCCCTGTTCAGTCTCGTGCGCAAAGTGGCACCGTGGCTGATCCTTCCCGCCATGATCGGCGGTGCGGCGCTGCTTGCCGACGGCATCCTCACCCCCGCCGTCACGGTCACCACAGCCATCGAGGGTCTGCGCACCATCGAGTGGGGCCACGCGCTATTGGGCGACGGCCAGACCAACGTCATCATTATTACCATCATCATTATCTGCGGCCTATTTGCCATGCAGCGCGCCGGCACCTCGTCAATCGGCAAGCTCTTCGGCCCGCTCATGACGCTATGGTTCCTGTTCCTGGCGGGCGCCGGCCTGTTCAACATGCTCGGCAACCTGTCCATCTTGCGCGCACTCAACCCCATCCGCGGCATCATGTTCCTGTTCTCGCCCATCAACCACTCGGGCATCATGGTGCTCGGTTTCGTCTTCCTGTCGACGACCGGCGCCGAGGCGCTCTATTCGGACATGGGTCACGTGGGCAAGGCTAACATTTACGCATCCTGGCCGTTCGTAAAGGCGGCCCTCATCCTTAACTATCTGGGTCAGGGCGCTTGGCTGCTCGCCAACAACTCCAATCCCCAGATGCTCGCGATGGACATCGTCAACCCGTTCTACATGATGCTTCCCGAGCCCCTGCGCCCCTTTGCCATCGTGCTATCGGCCGTAGCGGCCATCATCGCCTCGCAGGCGCTTATCACCGGCTCGTTCTCGCTGGTATCCGAGGCCACGCGTCTCAACCTTATGCCGCATCTGCGCATCCACTACCCCAGCGACACCAAGGGTCAACTCTATATTCCGCTCGTCAACAACATCATGTGGGTCGGCTGTATCTTCATCGTGCTGCTGTTCCAAAACTCCGAGCGCATGGAGAGCGCCTACGGCCTCGCCATCACCGTGACTATGCTCATGACCACGACGCTTTTGACGAGCTATATCGCCGGCATCCTCAAGCACAAGTTGGGCGCCTGCGTCTTTGCCCTGCTTTTTGGCGCCATCGAGCTCTGCTTCTTTGCCTCGTGCCTCACCATGTTCTTTAACGGCGGCTATGTGATGATCTTCCTGGCCTCGCTGCTGTTTGGCCTTATGTACGTGTGGCGCCGCGGCACCGCCATCGAGCGCACGCAGACGATCCTGCTGCCCGTCTCCAAGTACATCGATCAGCTCAACCGCCTGCGCAACGACGAGACCTACCCCGTGCTCGCCGACAATCTGGTGTTCCTCACCAACAGCCCCGACCCGCTCACGCTCGACCGCGACGTGCTCTATTCCATCCTGGACAAGCACCCCAAGCGCGCCAAGGCATATTGGTTCATCAACGTGCACGTTACCGACGAGCCCTATACGCACGAGTATTCCGTCGAGACCTTTGGCACGGACTTTTTGTTCCGCGTGCGCCTGGACCTGGGCTTTAAGGTCAACCAGCGCATCAACGCCTATCTGCGTCAGATCGTTGGCGACTTGATGACATCGGGTGAGCTGCCACCGCAGCATCACACCTACTCCATCTACGAGACGCGCGGCAACGTGGGCGACTTCCGTTTTTGCATGCTGCGCAAGATGCTTGCCCCCGAAACGGACATCAACCGCAACGACCACCGCGTGATGGCCATCAAGTACGCCGTCCGCCGCGCCTGCGGAAGCCCGGCACGCTGGTACGGTCTTGAGAACTCGGCGATCATCATCGAGTACGTGCCTCTCTTTGCCCGCATGCGTCCGGCGGTCAAACTCGTACGCACCCATGTGCCGCTCGAGGTCCAGATCGAGGAAGCCGAGGAAATGGAAGTCGATATCTTCTCGGACGACCTGGTCAACGGCAACGAGGCCGGTAGGGACATGAACGTCGATCCCACCGAATTGCTCGAGAGCGTCGCCGATACGCCCGAACAGCAACTGCTCGACGGCCTCGAGAGCGCCCAGCTCAACGACGCCAACTTCTAGCGACGTCGCGCATCAACGACAGCGCCCCTGCACCTCACAGGAGATGCAGGGGCGCTTTGCATTTCAGTAAAGCCCTCGGCTACGAACGACGCGGCTCGGGAACCACAAGCCTATCGGGGCTCGCGCCCTCGGCATCCATCAGGCTCACGTAGCGAATCGACGGATCCTCATACATCGCGTAGTAATAATTGCCTGTGCGCGCGCTAAAGCATCCGGTATAGATAGTCTTCTCGAACTTGCCATCGCCCATCCTGGACGCCCCCTCAATCATCACCACGCCCTCGAGTGAACGGAACATGCGGACGACGTTTTCGGTCTCGCTGTCTTTTTGCGGGTAATTGGCGTTGAGGTACGCTGCCTTTACAAAACGGCTCGGCGAATAGCAGTCGCCGGGAATGCCGCGCATGCCGGCACCGGCTCCATAGGGCTTAAGCTCGGCGCCACGCCACGTCGCCGTCTGCGGAAAATCGCTTGTGGCGGTGATATAAGTGCGTAGGTTTTCCATATGCCACGGGAAGGTGGGCTGATTGGCAAGGGTGTCGACCGGATCGTCGTATACATGCAGGCCGTCAGCCATCATCTCAACCACGATGCTGCGCTGGCTGTCGCCGATAATCCAATGGAGCAGCGACACGCCCAGCCCCTCTCCGGCAGATTTGGCGACAATCACCGTGTCGCGCAGCGCGGCCTCGACCTCATCGACCGTCGAGAACGTCGCTGCCACCCACAGGGGAAACTCATAGGCCGCGATATTGGTCTTTCCATCAACCGGGCCCTCGGCATACTCGGCATAGCCGGGAAAGTTGAGCCCCGCCACAGCCAGACCCGCATCGTTACCACAGTCGAAAAACATGGGATAGTTCTTGTAATCGATGCACATACCGATTACCGCATGCGCCGCCGTCGCATCGTCGATAAACGAATACGGGATGTGGAACCCGCGGGGCATCACGCGAACCTGCTCGCCGTATCCAAAGCTCCAGTCGAGGTTGCGGCCCAGATACATGTGGCCGGAATTATCGGTAAATCGAATGCTCGTGCACATAGCGCCTCCTAGCTCAATGTTCTTACTAGGCTCATTGTCACCAAACAAAGGAGCGCTAAACAAAAAAGTCCGGACATGACAACAATGTCATACCCGGACCAAAAGCGGCAAGGTGCGGTGGTCGCCCTAGACAAGTTTACCTTGGCAGTGATCAATCATGTGCTGGATCATTTGTGCCTCAAAGCCTGCGTAATCGCGGCGGCACTCCTTCATCTTGCCGTCGACGATCTGGTCAAAGGCAACCTTGCACTTGATATAGCGCGTGGACTTGGTGACCTCCTCGTGCGTCAGGCAGCTCTCCTCCATCTTGCTGGCACCCAGGCCAAACACCAGACGGGGGTTGTAGAGCACGTGAGGCTCGCCGGCGTCGTCCAGGTAGACGCAGATCTTCTTGGTAACGCCAATCTGGTTAGCGGCAAGGCAGCCGGCATCGTCGAGCGACTTGATGGTATCGATCAGGTCCTGAGCAACCGACTCGTCCTCGACGGTCGCAACCTCGCAACGCTGGGACAGGATAGCCTCGTCGTGGCAAAGCTCTTTAATCATACGTTCCTCCATAGGGGTCGTTGTAACCGCTTAAGTATACGGTACCTACACAATTTCATGCGAAAGATACCGCCCGTCCGTTACAAACCGCCGAACATCAACATGTGAGGAACACCAACTTCACAAAGGCGATATAGTGGGTGGGTTCGTGTCAATCGGCCTAAACTCGGGGCCGAACAAGGAAAGGGTATGCATGGACGAACTTTTTCACGTCAGTGAGCGCAAGTCCACAATCGGGACCGAACTTCGCGCTGGACTGACAACATTCCTGGCGATGGCCTACATCATCGCCGTCAACCCCGCAGTGCTCTCGGGCGCCGGCATCGATGCGGGAGCGCTCGCCTGCGCCACTTGCCTGGGCGCCGGCATCATGACCATCTGCATGGGCATCTTCGCTAACCGCCCGCTCGCCTGTGCGTCGGGCCTCGGCGTCAACGCGATGATCGCCGGCATCACCACCACCGTCTGCGGCGGCGACTGGCACGTGGCCATGAGCGTCATCTTCCTCGAGGGCGTCGTCATCCTGCTGCTCGTCCTTTGTGGCCTGCGCGAGGCCATCATGGACGCCATCCCCGTGGTCCTGCGCCACGCCATCTCGGTGGGCCTGGGCCTGTTCATCGCCATGATCGGCCTTGCCGACGCCGGCATCATCACCGCCGGTAACGGCACGCTTGTCGGCCTGGGCGACATCACCTCGCCCACCTTCATCGTCGGCATCATCTCCATCCTGGTGACGGTCGCCCTCGCCTGCCGCAACGTCCCCGGCTCGCTGCTCATCGGCATCGTCGTAGCCGTCATCGCCGGTATCCCCCTAGGCGTAACCCAGGCTCCGACCGGTATCATCGCCCCGCTCGACTTCTCGAGCATCGGTGGCCCCATCGCCGACGCCGGCGGCGTGCCCGCCATCGTCAAGGTCCTTACCGACCCCACGCTCCTTGTCATCTCGTTCTCGCTGCTCATGAGCGACTTCTTTGACACCATGGGTACCGCGATGGCCGTGGCCAAGCAAGGCGAGTTCCTCACCGACGACGGCAACGTCGAGAACATCAAGGAGATCCTGGTCGTCGACTCCGCCGCCGCTGCCGTGGGCGGCTTCATGGGCGTCTCCTCCATCACCACCTTCGTCGAGTCCACCTCTGGCGCCGCCGACGGTGGCCGCACGGGCCTCACCTCCGTCACCACCGGCGTGCTGTTTATCCTCGCCGCGTTCTTCTCCCCCGTCGTCTCCATCGTTTCCAGCGCCGCCACCTGCGGTGCCCTGGTCTACGTCGGCTACCTCATGATGAGCGAGGCCACCGAGATCGACTGGTTCGATGTCTCCGAGGGTTTCCCGGCGTTTATGATCGCCGCGGGCGTGCCCTTCACCTACTCCATCTCTGCCGGCATTGGCCTGGGCTTTATCGCCTACGTGGTCGTCGCGCTCTTTAAGGGCGAGGCTTCCAAGATCAAGCCGCTCATGTGGGTCGCATCCCTTGCCTTCCTCGTCTACTTCTTCGTAGCGTAAGCACAAAGCTGCCAAAGCAAAAGACCAAAGCGCGGGGTCGCATCGAGCGGCTCCGCGCTTTTCTTTTAAAGCCAGGCACCGCGCGGGCGCGCGATGCATTACTTCCCAAGTTTTGGACATTTTGCCCTCCAAACGGCACTACCGCCGGCTACATCCTGCAGATATGCTGGGCGTAATCGCATAGGCCCTATGAGGATGGGAGTAACCATGGCCGCCTTGTTCACGACCCCCAAGCGCAATGACAAAACCTCTGGAGCCCATTTTATCGAGCCCGACGTGCGCCGTCGCACGTTGCTCGCACACGGCAGCTGGCGCCGCGTGACGCGCCGCATCGTTGTAGGCGCCGTATGCGCGCTTACGGTAAGCTCGCTGCTCATGCCGAGCGTCTCGCTCGCGGCGGAGTGGGTCAACGTCGGCGGCGCCCAGTACAACGCCGGCACTGCGGCGGGCGACGCCGCCGGCACCTGGTCATGGGACGGTGCCGACGACATGAAGCTCAACGGCTATAACGGCGGCGCGATCGAGGCAGCGGGCAAGCTCAACGTGAGCTACGAGGTCAACAACACCGTCACTAACGACAACGGCCGCGGCATCAAGGTTAAGGATGGCGCGAACGAGAACGCCGAGCTTAATATTCAGGGCGACGCGTCCAGCACGCTCAACGTGACCTCTTCTCGTGACGCCATCACTTCCGTCGGCAACATCAACATCGACGGCGCTGGCACCGTCAACGCCACGAGCACCGAGCACGATGCCATCGATGCCGGGGGCGATGTCACCATCAAGGGCTCGGGAAACGTTAACGCCACGGGCGATTCTGATGGCGTCAGGGCCGACGGCAACATCACGATCGACAACAGCGGAACCGTCACCGCCAAGGCCACCGACGATCAGAGTATCGATGCTAACGAGAACCTCATCATAAAGGGCGGCGGCAAGGTAGAGGCAAGCTCTATCAAAGACAATGCGATTTGGGCCGACGGCAACATCGAGATCTCGGGTGGCAGCCAGGTCAAGGCAAGCTCCGAGGAAGACGCCGCCATCGACGGTAAAAACAGCCTCACGGTCACGAACGCTTCCCTCAACGCAAGTGGCGTTGGGTATGGCATCTATGTCTACAAGGGCATCACGCTCGATGGCGCGACCGTGACGGTCCGCGCAAGCTCAGATGGCGGGGAAGCAAGCGCACTCTTCACCGATGAGGACGACATCGTCATCAAGAACGGCTCGACTGTGGATGCGCTCGCAGAAGGCAGGTTCTCGGTTGCAATCTCCACCAGTAATTTCTACTCCGACGAAGCGGGTGGCCATATCTACATCAGCGACTCCGTTGTCAAGGCCATAGCCCGCTATGCCGAGACCGGCGGCGACGGCCCCGACCACTACAGTGGAGACCAAAACGACGAAATCATCCCTGAGTCCGAGGGCCTGAACATCGGCATCTTCGCGCAGACCGAGAAGGGCATCACGCCCGCGACCATCTCGATCGTCCGCAGCAAGGTCACGGCCGAGGGAGACACGGCGGCTATCTTCGCCCTTGCCATGAGCGCGGACGGCAAGGCGATCGGCACCATCGAAATCAAGGACGCCATCATCCAGACGCCTGCAGGCGGCAAAGTCATTGACTATCGCAACAAGGAAGAGCTCAGCGACGGCATCGTCTACGAGGCGGGGCAGACCATCGGCACGGGCGATGCCACGATTGACTCCCCCTACGATGCAGCTGTCGCCAAGAGCACGGTCATCGTGCCTCCCGAGGAGATCAAACCCGAGGAGAAGCCAGGCGAGACCAAGCCCGAGGGTTCCAAGTCCGAGGGCACGAAGACGACCAAGACCGTTGCGGCTGCAACCGCGGGAGCCAAAACCACCGGCATCCTCGCCGCAACCGGCGACACCTCGAGCGCAGCCATCGTGGCAGCCGCCCTTGCGGGAACAGCCGCCATCGCCGCAGGCGCCCTGGCGAGTCGCAAACGTTCGTAAACACTTTTTCGCACAGGACGGGTGGATCGCAGCCCTTGCCTTCCCCGTCTACTTCTTCGTAGCGTAAGGGCAAGGCTGCAAAAGCTGAACAATAAAGCGCGGAGTCGCCATGCGGCCCCGCGCTTTTCTTTTAGCGTCGGTCCCTGCGCCGGCGTGCGGCCTATTTCTCCCCCATTTTGGCCATTTTGCCCTCCAAACGGCACTACCGCCGGCAACATCCAGCAGATACGCTGAACCTAGCCGTATAGGCCCTATGAGAACGGGAGCAACCATGGCAGCCTTGTTCACGACCCCCAAACGCAATGACACTACCGCCGGAACCCATGTTGCCGAACCCGACGTTCGCCGTCGCATAGGACTCGCGCACGGCAGCTGGCGCCGCGTGACGCGCCGCATCGTCGTAGGCGCCGTGTGCGCGCTCACGGTGAGCTCGCTGCTCATGCCGAGCGTCTCGCTCGCGGCGGAATGGGTCAAGGTCGGCGAAACCAAATACAACGCCGGCACTGCGGCGGGCGACGAGACCGGCACCTGGTCGTGGGACGGCGCCGACGACTTGAAGCTCAACAACTATAACGGCGGCGAGATCCAGGCCGCAGGCAAGCTCAACGTGAATTACTCGGGAAACAACATCGTCACTGCCGACTGGATCGAAGGCATCAAGGCTTCTCATGGCAAGAATGAGAACGCCGAGCTCAATATCCAAGGCGACGCGGGCAGCACGCTCAGCGTGACATCTACTGAGGACGCTATCCTCTCCACGGGTAATATCAACATCGACGGAGCCGGATCCGTCAACGCCACGAGCGCTGGGTTTGATGCCATCGACGCCGAGGGCGATCTCGCTATCAAAGGTTCGGGCAACGTCAACGCCACGGGCGTATCGGATGGCATCAGGGCAAACGGCAATATCACGATTGACGACAGCGGGGCCGTCACCGCCAGGGCTACCAAGGACAAGGGTATCGGAACCGACAAGAACCTCACCATCAAGGGTGGCGGCACAGTCGAGGCAAGCTCCGAGAAAGACGCTGCCGTCGAGGCCAAGGGCAGCCTCGCAGCCACAAACGCCTCCCTCAACGCAAACGGTGTTGAATATGGCGTCTATGCCCACAAGGGCATCACCCTCGATCATGCAAACGTGACGGTCCGTGCAGGTAAAGGCAGCTACGGTGGCGCCATCGCCCTCTTCACCTACCAGGACGACATCGTCGTCAAGAACGGCTCCACCGTGGACGCGTTTGCGGGAGGCGAGGTTTCGGCTGCATTCTCCACCAGAAACGATCGACCCAACGAGGAGGGTGGCCACATCTACATCAGCGACTCCGTTGTCAAGGCCATAGCCCGCTATGTCGAGAACGGCGACGGCCCCATCCCCTACAGCGAAAACCAAGATGGTGAGACGAGCCCCGAGCCCCAAGGCGAGAACATCGGCATCATCGCCCAGACCAGCGAGGGCGTCACACCCGCAGTCATCTCGATCATCCGCAGCAAGGTAACGGCCGAAGGAGATACAGCGGCAATCTTTGCCCGTGCCATGAGCGCTGACGGCAAGACAATCGGCACCATCAAGATTGAGAACGCCGCCATCCAGACGCCCGAAGGCGGCAAGGTCATTGACTATCGCAAGCTCCGTGACGGCATCTACGAGGCAGGCCAAGCCATCGGCACGAGCGACGCTGTGATCGACTCCCCCTATAACGAAGCTGTCGCCAAGAGCATGGTCATCGCACCTCCCGAGGTAGCCAAGCCGGAAGACCCCAAGCGCGACGAGACCAAGCCCGCAGAAAGCAAGCCCGCGGAGTCCAAGCAGAACCCCAAGCCTGAGGGCTCAAAGCCGACCAAGGCCGTTGCGGCTTCAACCACGAAAGCCAAGACTACCGGCGTGCTCGCGGCAACCGGCGACACCTCGGGTGCGGCCATCGTGGCAACCGTCCTTGCGGGAACAGCCGCTATCGCCGCGGGCGCCGTGGCGAGCCGCAAGCGCTCATAGACGCTTTTGATGCACGGGACGGCACCCATGAAAGCGCCTAGCCCGAGCACCGTTTAGCAACGCCACCGCCGAGCCCCCTCCGGCGGTGGCGTTTTCCATATGCGTCCGCAGGGTATGCACGAGATTGTCTTTGGTCTAGCCCAACCTGCATGAGCCGGCGTGCGACAATGGGGGCCGTCGATATCACAACACCGAGAGAAGCCCGTCATGGAAGCGCATCAAAAGCAGATAACCGTTTATTCGAATCATACGGAAAGCGCGCCTGTCATCTACCTTCCTGTGGTCGTGGGCGACGGCAGCGAGGTTTATAAGTGTTGCCGAGAGCTCGACTGTCCGCCATTCGCCCTCGTCACCATTGGCGGGCTCGATTGGAATCGCGAGCTGAGCCCCTGGGCATGCGACGGAACCGTGCGCGATGCCGAGCCTTTCGGCGGCCAAGCTGCCGGTTTTCTTGATGAGCTGCTGAATCAGATAATCCCCCAGGTCGAGTCGTCGCTTCCTCAGCCGCCCACCTGGCACGGCGTTGCTGGCTACTCGCTGGCAGGCCTCTTTTCGCTTTGGGCTCTCTGGCAAACCGACGCCTTTGACCGCGCCGCGAGCGCATCGGGGTCGCTATGGTTTCCCGACTTTGTCGATCGCGCCAGCACGGCGCCATTTGCCGGCAGCCCGCAAGCCGTCTATCTGTCACTCGGCAAAAAGGAAACCAAGACGCCCAACCGCATGATGCGGCACGTACTCGACGACACACGCGCGATGGAAGCGTTGCTCGTCGAGCGCGACATTCCAACAACGCTGGAGCTCAACCCCGGCAATCACTTTGCCCAAACCGACTTGCGCATGGCCCGCGGCATCCACTGGATACTCACGCACTAAAAATGGCTCCCACGCGTAGCTGCACGCATGGGAGCCATTTTTTAGATTTATCGATAGCCGGCCTTACTCGGCGGCCTCCTCGAGTTCAGAGACGTCGAACTCAAAGTCGTTGCCCGGTAGGATGGCATTGAGCACAATGCCCACCAGCGAACCCACGGCAAGGCCCGAGAGCGAAATGGTCACGCCGCCCAGCTCCAGCACGATGGCACCGGCGGTACTGTAGGCAATGCCGAGCGAAAGCACGAGCACCAGAGCCGCCACCAGCACGTTGCGGTTGTTCTGGAAATCAACCTGATTCTCGATGAGGTTACGGACGCCCACGGCGCTGATCATGCCGTAGAGCACGAGCGACACGCCGCCGATTACACACGCTGGCATGGCGGCGATCACGGCAGCAAACTTGGGGCAGAACGAAAGCACGATGGCGCAGCAGGCGGCAATGCGAATCACGCGCGGGTCGAACACGCGCGTCAGGGCGAGCACGCCGGTGTTCTCGCCATACGTGGTGTTGGCCGAAGCGCCAAAGAGCGACGCCAGAATCGTGGCGAGACCATCGCCGAGCAGTGTGCGATGCAGGCCGGGATCGGCGATGTAGTTACGCTCGCAAGTGGAGCCGATAGCCGAGATATCACCGATATGCTCGATCATGGTCGCAAAGGCCAGCGGCATGATGGTGATGATGGCCGTCGTGGCAAGACCGCTATCGAACTGCGGCCCAAAGAGCGCAAACACGGTGTTATCCCACACGACGGGCAAGCCAACCCAGGGAGTGGCTGCGACGCCCGAGAAATCAACCTCGCCGAGCGCAGTCGCAACGGCATAGCTCACCACAACGCCCAGCAAAATCGGCACGATCTTGATCATGCCGCGGCCCCAGATGTTGCAGATGACGATCACGGCCACAGCGATAACGGCGACAAGCCAGTTGGTCTGGCAGTTGGCAATGGCAGAGCTCGCCAGGATCAGGCCGATGGAAATGACGATGGGACCGGTCACCACCGGCGGAAAGAAGCGCATGACACGCTTGGCGCCAAATGCGCGGAAGAGTGCCGCAAGTACCGGATAGAGTAGACCGGCGCAGGCAACGCCCAGGCAGGCGTAGGGCAAAAGCTCGGCCTCGCCGTTGGGTGCAATGGCGGCATAACCCGCGATAAAAGCAAACGACGAGCCCAGAAACGCGGGCACCTTACCGCGCGATAGAAAATGAAACAGCAGCGTGCCGATGCCGGCGAACAGAAGCGTCGCCGAAACGGAAAGGCCGGCGAGCACAGGCACGAGCACCGTGGCACCGAACATCGCGAATAGATGCTGCAGACCGAGTAGGAACATGCGCGGGCGACCGAGCGACGACGCATCGTAGATGGCATCGGCGACGGCGGGCGTCGAGGATTGGGACATGGAAGTCCTTTCATGATGGAAGGGCGATCAGGCATATCGGATAACCTGCCCGAACGATACGATCCGAACCATTGTACGTGATATGCCATGTCTCGCACGCGCCGTCACCTGCAAACGGTAGCGTTACTTCCAAACGCGCTCGGAAATGCGCTTGACCAGCGCGATCTTTGCCCACTGTTCGTCCTCGGTCAGTTTGTTGCCAATCTCACAGCTGGCAAAGCCGCACTGGGGCGACAGGTACAGGTTCACGAGCGGCACATACTTTGCGGCCTCGTGAATACGTTCGACGATGGCATCCTCGTCCTCGAGCTCAGCGGCCTTGGTGGTCACCAGGCCCAGCACGACCTTCTTGCCGGGAGCAACATACTTGAGCGGCTCAAAGCCACCGGCGCGCGGCGTATCGAACTCAAGGTAGAACGCGTCGACATCCTCGTGCGCAAACAGGTACGGTGCAATGGGATCGTAACCACCCTCGAAGGCATACGTGGAGTGATAGTTGCCGCGGCACACGTGCGTGTTGATGACCAGATCGTCGGGCTTGCCCTCGATGGCGGCGTTGTTGAGCGCCACGCCCAGCTCGCTTACCTTTTGCAGGTCGACCGGGCTCATGCCGGTCTTTGCCACGAAATCGGTGTCGCAGTAGATACCCCAAGTACAGTCATCAAACTGGATATTGCGGCAGCCTGCTGCGTACAGGTCGGCAATCACGGTGCGGTATGCTGCCGCGATGGCATCGGCGAGCTCTTCGTCGGTCTTGTAGACGGCGCGCAGACTCTCCTGCTGGCCATCGCAACGGTCGAGCGTGACTTCGGAGAACGTCTGGATCGGTGCCGGAATGGTTTGCCGTGCGACCTGGCCCTCCCCCTCAAGCGCCTTGACGAACTTAAAATGCTCGACGAACGGATGATTCTTGCCGCCAATGGGACCGGTTACCACGGCGGTGTCGGCGGTAGTCTCCTCATCGTGGAACATATAGCCTGTACGCGAGGTGCGGCGCTCAATGCCGTTAAGGCCCCACATAAAATCGAGGTGCCAGTAGCTGCGGCGAAACTCGCCATCGGTGATGACCTGCAGGCCGGCGGCCTTTTGCTTTGCCACCAAATCGCGGATGGCATCGTCCTCGACGGCCTTAAGCCCCTCGGCATCAAGCGTGCCTGCCGCATAGGCAGCACGAGCGTCCTTTACGGCCTGCGGACGAAGAAAGCTGCCGACGATATCAGCGCGAAACGGCGCGTTCGGTTGAATCGAAGTGCTCATAGATATCTCCCTTTTGCATTGGTTGCTTTACTGGGACAGAGTATGAGCGTTCATATGGCCATCGTAAAATATACGTTTATAACAGTTTGATATAGATGCTTCCTATATCAGTTGGGACTGCCATGAAGAGATTTGACCCGTTCAGGACGCAGCAGTCTAGATATGCTGACGAATCGCGTCGATATAGGCCCGACCGTAGCGCGTGAGCGTCGTGTTCTTGCGCGTGATGATGCCAATCTCCATGTACTCGTCCACATCGAGCGGAATCGAGATAATGCCGGGGCCGTTGAGTTCGTGGCTAATCACGCCCGAACACACCGTGTAGCCGTTGAGGCCCATGGCCAAATTGAACAACGTCGCACGGTCGCGCACGCGGATATTTTTGCGACGCTCAAACGTCGAGGTCAGCTCCTCGGAATAGTAAAACGAGTTGTAACTACCCTGCTCGTAGGACAGGAAAGGGTAGTCTTCCAGATCCTCGAGCGTCACGCTGGAGCGGTCCGCCAGCGGATGGTCGGCACAGACGAAGATATGCGGCGTGGCACAGAAGAGCCCTTCGAACACGAGCTCGTTGGCCGCCAGCATGCGCTCGATGACCTCGCGGTTGTGCTCGGACAGATATAGGATGCCCAGTTCGCTTTTCATATGTGCGACGTCCTCGATAATCTCGTGAGTCTGCTCCTCGCGCAGGGTAAAGTCGTAGCGCGCGGCATCGAACTCACGGATCACATCGACAAACGCGTTGACGGCAAAGGAATAATGCTGGCAGCTCACACTAAAGTGCGGCACCTGCTCGGACGCGCCCTTGTACTTGCCTTCGAGCAGATCGGCCTGGTCGAGCACCTGTCGCGCGTAGCCCAAGAAGGTCTCGCCCTCCTCGGACACAATGACACCCTTGTTGGTGCGTTCAAAGATGCGCACACCCATCTCGCTTTCGAGGTCGCGGATCGATGCGGTGATTGAGGGCTGCGACACAAAGAGTCGGCGCGATGCCTCGGTGATGCTGCCGCATTCGGCAACCTTTACAACATACCTGAGCTGCTGAAGCTTCATGGCTTTCTCCCTAGACGGTCGCGGTGCCGAAGTCTGCCGCGTTCATCTGACGCATAAACGGCGGCATCTCCCCCGTCGCGGCGCAGGCGGCAATCTGATGCAGAGCCCCGGCGACCGCATCATCTGCCGCAGCGCCAATATGCCAGCGCGCGGCAGCCGTGACGGCCTCGTTGGCATTGGCGACTGCAACGGAGTTGGGAACGGCATCGATCATGGGCAGATCGTTATCGGAATCGCCAAATACGGCCACCTCGTCGGGCGTTAGGCCCAAAGCGCGCGCCAGCTCCAGCGCAGCGCAGCCCTTGTCCCAACCAGCCGGAAGGATGTCGAACAGGCGCACACGGTTGTTGGGAAACACAAGCGAGAGCTCCGGCACCTCGGCGGCAACGCGCTCGCGTAGCTCCGCGAGCTCCTCACGCGAACGGGCGCTCCAGATATTCGCCTTGAACACCGGCGCATCATCGACGACAGGGCGGCACGGGGCCTCTTCGCCCTTGAGCCACGCATTGCCGCCCGATTCCATAGCGCGACGCACACGCTCGGCATCACGTGTCACGCAATAGGCATCGTTATCCCAAAAGTCATCACCTAAGCTGTAGACCTTCAGATAGGTATCGTCGGTTTCTTCTTCCAGATAGGCGGCTAAACGCATTAGTGCGTCGCTATCGGTCGCACGCGAGGCGACCGCCTCGCCGTCGACAAACATGACCTGGCCGTTACAGAATGCGCCGGTCGAATAGCACTCGGAACGATTTTTAAACATCCAGCCCATCGCAGACGGCTGACGACCCGAAACCGGACCAAAGTGCAGACCCGCCGCCTGCATGGCATGAATGCCCTCGATGGCATAGTCGCTGGCGCCGTCATGCCCGGCCGGAATCAGCGTATCGTCCATATCGGTCAGCACAAGTTTGATCATAGGGTCCCCCAGTCGTTTTCATCGTAACCATTGTACCGATGCGCTAGTATAGGGAACAACAGATTCGATGCGGGAGTGCCGGCGGTGCAAACCACAAGGCTGAGAGGGCATGGGGCCCAATCCTTTGAACCTGTCAGTTAATGCTGGCGTAGGGAGCATGCCGCCTTTTTAGGGGCGCTGTCTATGCACAGCGCCCCTTTTCTATGCCAAGGAGGCATGTGCAGTGATCGATTCGGAACAGCTTAAGCAAAACGTGATCAAGGCCGTGGAGGAGATTCGCGCCACCAATCCGATGGCGGGCTCCATCACCAACACGGTGACGATCGACTTTGTCGCCAACGCACAGCTCGCCGTGGGCGGATCGGCCGCCATGGTCTATCTGCCCGACGAGGGCGAGGCACTCGTTGCCGGCGGCGGCGCCATCTATCTCAATATGGGTACGCTCTTCCCCATCTACGAGCAGACGATTCCCCGCGCGGCCAAGGCGGCACACGACGCCGGCAAGCCCTGGGTGCTCGATCCGGTTGGCCTGGGCATCGGTAGCCTGCGCACCCAGTTGGTAAACGAACTCAAGCAGTACAAGCCCGCCATCGTGCGCGGCAACGCCTCCGAGATCATCGCGCTCGCCGGCCTGTGGGGTCTTGAGGGTGAGGCGGCCGATCTGAGCCGCGTGCGCGGTGTCGATACCACCGACACGGTAGACGCTGCCCGCGATGCCGCCGTGGCGCTCGCCCGCTACACCGGCGGCGCCGTTGTGGTCTCGGGCGAAGTCGACCTGATTACCGACGGCACAACCGTGGCCAAGTCCCACGGCGGCAGCCCGCTCATGTCCAAGATCACCGGTTGCGGCTGCTCGCAGGGCGGCGTGCTGGCCGTGTATGCCTGCGCCGCCGATCCGTTTACGGCAGCCGTCTGCGGTGCCGCCGTCTACAACGTTGCCGGCACGCGTGCCGCCGCCGTCGCCGATGCCCCGGCAAGCTTTAAGGTCGCCTTTATCGACGAGCTCTACCGCGCGACCGCCCAGGACATTGCCGATAACCGACTCGAGCCCGAGGAGGCATAAGCCATGTCCGAGCCCGCAACCGATGCCGGCATGAACACACTCGTCGCCGTGGCCATCGCCCCATGCGGTACCGGCGATGAGCTGTCCGCCGAGGTCGCCGAGGTCGTGCGTGTCATTCGCGAGAGCGGCCTTCCCAACCGCACCACCTCGATGTTCACCGAGATCGAGGGCGACTGGGACGAGGTCATGCAGGTCGTGCGCGACGCGACCTTTGTGTTGGCGAGCAAGGGCATCCGCACCGAAGTCGTGCTCAAAGCCGATATTCGACCCGGATTTACCGACACCATGACCGGCAAACTCGAGCGCATGGAAGCACAGATCAAAAAGCAGGAGGAAGCACGATGAGCATCCGCGACAACCTTGATATCTCGGCCTATCTGGTACTCGGCCCCGAAAACACGCTCGGGCGCCCCGTGGGCGATGTGGTGGCCCAGGCACTCGATGCCGGCTTTACCTGCATCCAGGTGCGCTCCAAGGTGGCAAGCGCCCGCGAGATCATCGCGCTGACCGGCGACGCCGCGCAGGCAATCGCACAGGCTGGCAAGACCGGTCAGGTCGCTTTGCTGATCGACGACCGCCTGGACTGCGTACTCGCCGCGCGCGAGCAGGGCATTGCTGTCGACGGCGTGCACGTGGGCCAGAGCGATATTCCCGTCGAGGTCTGCCGCAAACTTTTGGGCCCCGATGCCATCGTGGGCCTTTCGGCCCGTTGCGAGGAGATGCTCGAGTACGTCAAGACCGCCGACATGAGTTTGGTCGACTACCTTGGCATCGGCCCGCTCCACGAGACCGAGACCAAGCGCGACTGCGGACGCGCGGCCGACGGCTCCATCATCACCAAAAGCTTTGAGGACCTGGCCGCACTCCACGCGGCAAGTCCCGTGCCCATCGTGGTGGGCGGCGGCGTCAAGACGGCCGACCTGCCGCAGCTTAAGGCCACCGGCGTCGACGGCTTCTTTGTGGTGAGCGCCGTCTGCAGCGCCGATGATCCCTACGCCGCGGCCAAGGAGCTCGTCGACACCTGGCAGCAGGCATAGGCCTAGGCCGAACAGCTGATTCGCAGCCTCATATCTTCAATAGCGGAAAGCGCATCCCAGTTTGGATCTCCATTCCGGGATGCGCTTTCCGCCGAGATGGCGGCAGCAGCCTCTACCCTGCCAGATATGCCTCCAGTGCCGGCAAGGTCGCCTCCGCATCGCGGCGACCAATCTGGTAGATGCGTTCAAGTTCATCGGGCTCGCGACACAGCGACGGCACCTTCACCGATTCGCTCGGCCGCACCACAAAGATCTCGCCGGCAGCCTCGCGACGTGCCAGGTCATCGAGCGTGGCATTGTAGACCTCATGTCGACGCTCAAGCGCTGCGACAAACTCCGGATAGTGACGGAACACGCGACGCAGCATGGGCATCACGCTGTTGGGCTGCTTCACAAAGCCCGCCGGCTGCGTGAGCACCACGATATTGCGGTCATACCCCTGCGCAAACAGCCATGCACTGGGAATAGAATCGGCCACGCCACCATCCAGATACTTATGCCCGTCAATAGCAACGGGACGCGTCGCCACGGGAATCGCCGACGATGCCCGGATCCACTCGATATCCCGCTCGTCGCCATAGGGCAGGTCGTGGTAGACGGCCTTGCCCGTCTCGATATCGGTACACACGCACGTAAACCGCATGGGGCAGGCGCGATACGCCTCCAGGTCGATGGGATCGCGCTCGATGGGCACCTCGTGATAGGCAAAATCGGCATTGAACATATCGCCGGTTCGCAGCCAGCTGGTCACGCTCGCATAGCGTTTGTCGGCGCAATAGGCCTTGTTATAGCGAATGGCGCGGCCGATCTGGCGCGATTTAAAGTTGTAGCCAAATGCCGCGCCCGCCGAGACGCCCACCATATGGTCGCAGGTCAAACCGTGCTCCATCCAAACGTCGAGCACGCCCGCCGTATACATACCGCGGTAGCCGCCTCCCTCGAGCGCCAGCCCCACCGTGCTCGTCATATTTGACTGTGCCATGCGACCATCTCCGTTCCTGCGTTTTAAAACGGAACAAGTATACCCATCAACAAATATCGTCTCAGTCGCATTTTCATCGAACATCGTCGCGTTACCGTTTGGCGAATAATGGCCGCCCGCAACATGGGCACCCCTACATAATTCCATACACTTGTTTATACTACTCAGTAGTTATCAGCCGAGAGCACGAACCGACAAATAAACCCAACGACGCAGCAAGGCGGGGGCTTGGAAACACGCAAGGCGTTGAGCAGCAACGCATGTGCACAACGAGCTCGCCCGACGCAATCCGCCCCGACCTCAGAAAGCCGCTTACAGTATGGATAACGCCAGCAATAATACCGAAACGCTCGAAAAGACCATCCGTGACCTTCTGGAGCGTCAGGACGATCTGATCAGGACCGCCTTTACCGACGAGCTCACCGGACTTGGCAACCGCGGCGGCTTTACCCGTTCCTTAGAGGAACTCTGGGAGCAGGAACTGCCCGTGACCATGGCGTTTATCGACATCGATAACCTTAAGCACTGCAACGACATCTTTGGACATGACGAGGGCAACCGCTATATCTTGCAGGTGAGCCTCTATCTCAAACTGTATATGAAGGTGGACGAGGCGGCATTTCGTCTGGGGGGCGACGAGTTCGCCATCCTATCTACGATTGCGACCGAGGACGACCTTGCCGAACGTCTGGAACACTGCCGAACGGTACTGCTCGAAAACAACGCTTCCAAGATGCCTCACTCGTTTAGCTACGGAGTGGCACACGCCGACCCCGCCCTGGGCGAAGCCCCCAATCGCTTGACGAACGATGCCGATCATCGCATGTACGACTACAAGCTACGTCATGCCGTGCACCTTGATCGACGCAATATCGCACAAGCCCACACCGACGACTTCGAAATAAGCGATCGCATTTTCGACGCCCTTTCGATGCTCAACGAAGGCCGATATTTCTTTATCGAGAACTTGGACAAACATCGAACCCTTTGGTCACAAGGCGCCTTGCGCGATCTTGGTCTTCCTTCGGAGCATATAGACAACTGCCACGATTACTGGAAAACGCGTGTCCATCCCGATGACCTTGAGGCCTATACCAACGACATCGACCAAATCTATGACGGCTCCAAACATCGCCACGTCATGCAGTACCGCGTGCGCAACGCCGCCGGCGACTACATCCTCGGCCGTGCTCGCGGGTTTCGTATCGACGGCGACGGAAATGTCCCCTCGCTCTATGTCGGCGAGCTCGTCAACCACTCGCTTGCCGAGACCGTCGACGCCGCCACGGGCCTCGGAACGCAGCGCACGCTGATCAACGCTATCGATGCCTGCCGTCGCGACCGTTGCAAGACGGGGCTTATAGCAGTGCGCGTTCGCGGCACGGCAAAGCTCAACGAGCTCTACGGGGCCGAGGCCGTCGACAACATGCTCGCCGAATACGCAGGCCGCATGCTGTCGATTACTCGCGGCAGGAGTCGCGTCTTCCGCTCACGCAACGCCCAGTTCGTCGTGCTTAGCAACAATTTGGATCACGAAGCATTCGAGCAACTGATCCAACATCTCAAAGAGGCCGTTTTCGCTCCCGTTCGAATCGCGGACGACACCATTACCCCCGTCTGTCTTGTCGTTCCGGCCTTTTACGAGCACCTGACCAATCAAACGGCCGCCGTTTTAGGCGAACTCGACCGTCGCATTCGCACGGCCGGCGGGCTTGTTCCCAACGACAGCCTCCCCATACCCGAGGTGGAGCGCAAAAGCGCCATCGCCGAACGCATCGATCCGCTCACGGGTCTCTATCGACCCAGCGTGTTTATGCGCCGCGCCAACGAATTTCTCGAGACAAGGCGCAACGGCGCCTGGTGTATCGCCACCGTCGATATGGGACACATGCGACTGTTCAACGAATGGCACGGACAGGCCGAGGGCGACCGCATGCTCGCCGATGTGGGCACGGTCCTCAAGGACATCGAGAATGCCAACATGGGCGTCGCAGGGTACTGGGGCCAAGACGACTTTTGCATACTCATCCCCTTTGAACACGACACCGTCCATCAGATCTATAGCCGCGTTCGCCAGGCCGTGGCCAAGTATGATGACGGCGTGGGATTCTGGCCGTCCATGGGCGTCTACCCCATCGACTCCAACGAGAAAATCACCATCGATGCGCAGGCCAAGGCCATGTTTACCAATCGGCGCGCAAAAAACGACTTTAAGGAGCGCATTGCCATTTTCCGCCCCGAGGAGTACGAGCGCGAAATCGCGTTCCACCGCACGCTGACCGAATTCCAGTACGCGCTCTCCAACGGCCGTATTACCTACTACCTGCAGCCCCAGGTCGACATGGAAACCGGCGAGATCATTGGCGCCGAAGCGCTCACGCGCTGGATCGACAAGGATGGCTCCCTCATTTCGCCCGCCACCTTTATCCCCGCTCTCGAAGAAAGCGGTTTTGTGGTGACGCTCGACAAATACGTTTGGCAGGGCGTTGCCTTGTGGCTGCGCGAGCGCATCAATCGGGGGCTTCGCGTGGTTCCGATCTCGCTTAATGTGTCGCGCGTGGATATCCTCGCCTGCAACGTTGCCGAGCATATGGGAGCGCTCGCCGCCCAATACAACCTGCCGCCCGAGCTCATGCGCATCGAGATCACCGAGACAGCTTATACGGGAGAGTCCGAGGCCGTGGATAAACTAACGGCCGACCTGCACACCCGCGGCTTCTCGACCTATATGGACGATTTTGGCACCGGCCAGTCCACGCTCGCGATGCTCAAGAACGTCAACGTCGACGTCATCAAGCTCGATCGCACGTTTGTGCCCGATAACGGCGATGAGGGCCGCAGCGTGCAAATCATCTCATCAATGCTCGAGATGGCGCAGTCACTCCATCTGCCCGTTGTGATCGAAGGCGTCGAGACGGACAAGCAGGCAAACATGCTGCGCCACATGGGCGCCCGCTACGCTCAGGGATTCCTCTACTACCGCCCCATGCAGGCGGAGGATTTTGAGGCATTGCTCGATGGTGGCAACGACAACTAATACGCTCGCACGCAAAACGCCACCGTCGAGGGGAGCGTTTGTTCCCATGAGCTAACTAATACTCCAATCTAAACCGAATTGGGAGTAAGATACAAACCATTGTTCCATCCAAGGAGGCAATCCATCATGAACGAGTCGTATCGCCTGGGCGAGCAATCAATCATCGCTCATCTTCAGCGACTTGCGAACGGGGCCTCAACCACCGAGCTCGATGTTGCCGCGCTGCCCCCGGAGCTGCGTGCCATCGGTGAGCAACTGCAGAAAACGCTCGCCATCCTGCAACAAGAACGTGAGTTGCTTGAGCACGGCGCCTATATCGACTCGCTCACCAATCTTGGCAACCGTGGCGGACTCGACCGCCATGTCGATCAGCTCTGGCGCAAAGGCACCCCCTTCACCTGTGCCTATATTGACATCGATCGCCTCAAGCATTGCAACGATAAGTTTGGCCACGCCGAGGGCAATCGCTACATTCTGAGCATCTGCCGCGCACTCACCGAGACAATGGAGCACGATGAGTTGCTGTTCCGTATCGGTGGAGACGAATTTGTACTTATATCCCCCACGACAAACGAAGCCGAGCTCGAGCAGCGCCTAGAGTGGACGCGTGCCAATCTTATCGAGGCAACATCGGACGGCAAGGCGCCCATGATCGCCAGCTTTAGCTTTGGCTGCTCGCGCGTCGACCCGCTTGCAGGCGATACGCGTCGCCAGATGACAAAGGACGCCGACCGCAAAATGTATCGCTACAAGCTCATGTACCGTGTGCAACAACCGGAAGAAGGCGATGCGCTGCAACGCCCGATCACCGAACAACCCCCCCCCTGCAACGACCGAGTGTTTCAAGCGATCTCCATGAGCTCCGAGACACGCTATCCGTTCATCATTAACCTCGACACCGGCGAATCGCAATGGTCGGTTAATGCCGTGCGCGATTTTGACCTACCCTCCCAGCATCCCTACAACTCGCTCGATATATGGCTTGCCCGTGTTCACCCCGAGGACCGCGACAACGTACGTGCCGAGCTCGATATGGTGGTAAACGGCACGTGGCACTTCCACTGCATGCAGTATCGCGTCATGAATACCGCCGGAAAATACGCGCTTTGCGACTGCACGGGTTACCGCCTGGACGGCACCGATACCGAGCCCAACATGTATGTGGGCATTGTCACCAACCGAAGCTTGGCAGATACGACCGATTCCGTGACCGGTCTGGGCGATATCCACGCCCTGGTCAACGCCATTGGCGAGATGCGTCGCGTGGCACGAAACGCGGGCTTGATCGCCATTAAAATCGACGAAATCGCACAGGTCAATGCCCGCTTTGGCTTTGATGCAGGCGACCGCGTTTTGGCAGAAAGCGCCGCCTGCCTCATGGATTGCTCGCGCGGCAAGGGTCGTCTGTTCCGCTCGACCGGACCGATGTTCGTGGCGCTCTTCGACGACTTTGATCCCGAAGAGACCGACGCGGTTGCAGACGAAATCGAACGGTTCTTGGGATCGCCCGTGCTCCTTGGCTCATTTGAATATCAGCCGCCCCTTCGTGTGGCGACGCTTCATCTGGACGCCGTCGACCGACAGCCCGTTTCCATTTTGAACGAACTTAATGCGCTGATTAAAGAGGCGCCGCAGGTACCGGGCACCAAGCTGGACTAGCGTTATGGGGCGCATGATGGTTAATTTCCGATCTCAACCGAACACATTGGGCAAATAGGTCGTACCCGCAGTTAGCCGAACGTCCCCTCAGTCCCTCCCGGGGCCCGGGGGCACCGTTTCGATACTCTTGGTTTACTTTGCCTGATGCAAATAAGTGCTCAACAAGATAGAACCTATCCCCCGCCACGGATATGCCCTCGAGTAAATCTGTTAAGCCAAGCCTATCAAATTCTATTGACAATTGGCTGCATTGGTCCATTTTGTCGTCCAGCCACTTCCGCTGGCTATCGCCTCATAAACACAAACCTAACGAGCCGCACGAACGACAAAGAGGCCAAGCTGAACAGAAGTAGAACCAAAACTTCAAAAACGCTGGTATTCCAATCGCGTACCCAGCCCTCTACCGCCCACAAGAGAAACAGCAGCCCCATCCATAACGTCACAGAAGAAATCAGCTTTGCGTAAGGGCGTATATCAATCTCGCTCTCCCTTTTTGTGACATCATATCCAGCAATTGAGCAGAGCCATCTTCCTCTTCGGTATTGGATTGAAAGGACAATCAAGGCAATCGAAGTCATCAAGCAAACAGCATCCTCTGTTTCCATAGAGTTTCCTTTGCTTTCCATCCTAGTTACGCATTCACAATCGAATCAAACCAAGTATGAATTACTCGATAGCAACCGCCTTAGTATAAACCATAGCCGCCGCAGCAGCCCGCCTTCCAAGGCCTCAAAGCTCGCCATCGAGGGCGACCCGCCCAGACCCCTTACAATCTGCTCGCACGAGGCCCCGCACTCCAACATCCTCTGGACCGTATCCCGCTCGTACCTGGTAAGCGTGCCTGCCGTGGGCCCTCGGGGCCGGCATCGTGCCCCACGCCATCTGCCCGCTCGTGCGATAATCCTCTGCAGAAGTCACCGACAGCAGAGGGAGTTTGTGATGAAGGTTCTTTTGGTCAATGGCAGCCCCAAGGCAAACGGCAACACGGCCCGCGCACTCGCCGAGGTCGCCGAGCAGCTTAACGCCGAAGGCATCGAGGCCGAGATGTTTCAGCTGGGCGCCAAGCCCATTCGCGATTGCATTGGTTGCGGCCAGTGCGGCAAGCTCGATTGCCGTTGCACCTTTGACGACGATGTGGTCAACGAGCTGATTGCCGCTGCCGAGCAGGCAGACGGCTTTGTCTTTGGCTCGCCCGTCTACTACGCACATCCCAGCGGACGCATCCTCTCGGCACTCGACCGCGCATTCTATGCAGGCAGCAAGGCCTTTACGCACAAGCCGGGCGCCGCTGTCGCCGTTGCCCGTCGCGGCGGCACGTCGACCACCTTCGACGTGCTCAACAAGTACTTCACCATCAACCAGATGCCCGTGGTAGCATCCACCTACTGGAACAACGTCTTCGGTGCCATGCCGGGCGAGGCCGCCCAGGACGCCGAGGGCCTTGCCACCATGCGAAACATCGGTAAAAACATGGCCTGGCTGCTGCGTTGCATCGAGGCGGGAAAGGCCGCCGGCATCGAAGCCCCCGAGGCCGATCGCGCGCGCACCAACTTTATTCGATAAGTCCAGCGGTGGTCACCTCGATGCTCTATCAATGTCAGCGAAAAGCCAGCTGATGAGGAAAGGTGCCTTGAAAGAGGAGGGCGCTGGGCTTTTGCCCGCGCCCGACGATTGAAAGGCAGATTGCCCATCAGATGGCTTTGCGGCGTCGATGTGACCGCCGTTCGTTAGAACGGCGGAACAAATACATGAACGTGCAAATCTTCGGCACCAAAAAGTCCTTCGATACCAAGAAGGCCCAGCGCTACTTTAAGGAGCGCCGCATTAAGGTGCAGTTTATCGACCTTAAGGAAAAGGAGATGAGCAAGGGCGAGCTCACGAGCGTGATGCAGGCGGTCGGCGGCATCGACAAGCTGCTCAACCCCAAGGCTAAGGACGAGGAGACGCTCGCACTCATCCAGCACCTCACCACCAGCCAGCGCTTCGACAAGCTACTCGAGAACCAGCAGGTTCTGGCCGAGCCCATCGTGCGCAACGGCAAAAAGGCCACCGTCGGTTATTGCCCTGATGTATGGGGAGCCTGGGAGTAGCCTGTGTTATTTGTCGGCGCGTGGGTATAAGAGCAGGCGTTTGGCATAAGATTCAACTGTAAGCCATGTCTAACAAAGGAGGGCACATGCCCAACAAACCCGTGAAGATCATCATGCTTACCGGCTACCTCGGTGCCGGCAAGACCACGCTGCTCAACCACATCCTCGCCAACGACGGCGGCATCCGCGCCGCCGTGATCGTCAACGATATCGGCGAGATCAACGTCGACGCTAGCCTTATCGCCGACGGCGGCCTTTCCGAGACCGACGACCTCATCCCGCTCACCAACGGCTGCATCTGCTGCACGCTTTCGGACGACCTGGCCAACCAGCTGCAGGGCATCGCCGATTCGGGCAAGTTCGACTACATCATCATCGAGGCCTCGGGTATTTGCGAGCCTATCCCCATCGCCTACACCATCTCGAGCTTCTGCGACGAGGCCAAGGTGGGCGGCGAGCCCAAGCTCGCGCTCGACAACATCGTGGCCGTGGTCGACTGCGCCCGCATGTACGACGAGTTCAACGGCGGTCGCGACCTGCTGGCCGAGGACATTGACGAGGATGACATCGAGAGCCTGCTCATCCAGCAGATCGAGTTTTGCTCCACGCTGATTCTTAATAAGACTGACACCGTCACCCCCGAGCAGATCGCAGAGCTCAAAGCCATCGTGCGCAGCCTGCAGAAGGACGCCGTGATTGTCGAGGCTCAAAACGGCGAGGTCCCCATGGAGGAGCTGCTCGACACCGACCGCTTCGACTTTATGCGCGCCTACAACTCCGCCGCCTGGATCGAGGCCATGGAGCATCCCGAGGAGCACGACGACCCCGAGGTGCTCGAGTACGACATCGAGACCTTTGTGTACTCGCGCCGCAAGCCGTTTGACCTGCAGAAGTTCACCGATTTTGTTGAGCAGGAGTGGCCCGACGAAGTCATTCGCGTCAAGGGTCCGCTGTGGCAGACCGGCGATCCGGACATGTGCTACATGTTTGAGCAGGCCGGCCACCAGATGCGTCTGATGGAAAACGGCCTGTTTGTCGATTCTGCGCCCGAGGGCGAGAAGCAGAAGATTATCGACGAGAACCCCGAAATCATGCAGATTTGGGACGACGAGACGGGCGACCGCATGACGAGCCTGTGCATCATCGGCCGTCACATGGACAAAGACGCGCTCATCGCCTCCCTCGATGCCTGCCTGACCGACTGGCACCGCGCCTAGGTTTATCCAAGCGGGCATTTTTCCGCCTACGTAACCGCCAAACCACCACGAAGGTGCCCTTCGTGGTGGTTTTTCGTTCTGAGCCAAGGAGATTCATGTTCAACATTGTGCTGTATGCGCCCGAGATTCCGGCCAATACGGGCAATATCGGCCGCACCTGCGTGGTTACCGGTGCCCGCCTGCATCTGGTGGAGCCACTGGGCTTTTCACTCGACGACAAGACGGTGCGTCGCGCCGGCCTGGGCTACTGGCAAAACTTGGACGTGACGACATATGCCGGCTGGAAGGATTTCCTTGCGCGCAACGGCCTCTCCCCCGCCGACGAGCGCCTGCACCTGCTAACCAAAAAGGCGCGCCGAACCTATGCGCAAAGCACCTACCGCGACGGTGACTTTTTGGTCTTTGGCAGCGAGAGCTCGGGGATTCCCGAGCCACTGCTTGCCGCGGCGCCCGAGCGCTGCGAGCGCATCCCCATGTTGCGCGATTGCGACTCGCTCGAAAACGCCGACGCCTGGGAGGCCCACGAGGAGTCGCTCGGGCATACCGAGGACAGACACGAAGCCATCCTTCGACAGGATATCTGCGGCAACTTCGTCAATCCGGACGACTACCGCATCAGCGCACTCAACCTCTCCAACAGCGCCGCCATCGTCCTCTACGAGGCCCTGCGCCAGTCAAACTTCCCAGGAATGTGACAAAGGGACAGTCCCTTTTTCATATTCGCTTATAGATAGCGGCCGGTAATGCTCTTGGAGCAGGTCGCGATGTCTGCCGGCGTGCCGGCGCAGACGATTTGCCCGCCGGCGTCGCCACCGCCCGGGCCCATGTCGATCACATAATCGGCGTTACGGATAAGGTCGAGATCGTGTTCGATCACGATAACCGTGGCGCCCTTGGCAACAAGGCCGTCGAACACACTCAGCAACACCTGAACATCGAGCGGATGTAGGCCGATCGTAGGCTCGTCGAACACGAATACGGCATCGTCCTGCACGCGTCCCATCTCGCTCGCAAGCTTAAGACGCTGCGCCTCGCCGCCCGAAAGCGCCGGCGTGGGCTCACCGAGCGTGAGATAGCCCAAGCCCAGGTCGCGCAAGGTCTGCAAGCGCGTCTGAACTTTCTTGAGCCCCAGCGTGGCGTCGAGAGCCTCGTCCACACTCATGTCCATGAGCTGCGGCAACGTAAGCAGGCTCCCGTCCTTGCCCTCGCGATGGATATGCGAAGCCGCGTCTGCATAACGTGAGCCGCGACATGCCGGGCAGACGATCTCGACGTCGGGCAAAAACTGCACGTCGAGCGATATCGAACCCGTGCCATCGCACGTAGGGCAGCGCAAAGTGCCAGTGTTGTAGCTAAAGGCACCCGCCTTGTAGCCGGCTGCCTTGGCCTCGGGCGTACGGGCGAAGGCGCGACGCAGCTCATCATGAATGTCGGCATAAGTTGCCACCGTCGAGCGCACGTTGGCGCCGATAGGCGTAGCGTCAATCAGGTTGGCACGTGCAATGCCCTCGGCATCGATCCAGCGCACGTGGCGTGGCAAGCGCTCGCCAGCTGCCTGCGCCTTAAGCGCCGGGATGAGCGTCTCGAGTACCAACGTCGTCTTGCCCGAACCCGAAACGCCCGTCACCGCGACAAGGCGACCGCGCGGGATATCGACTTCGAGCGGCTTGACGGTATGGATGGTATCGGTCGCCATGCGGATGTGGCCCTGGTCGAACATTTCGTCGTCAGTCACCTGCGGACGCAAACGCTTGGAGTCCGATCTCAAAAACGGCGCGATGCGGCTGGCCTGCGATTGTTCGATCTCGTCTACCGTGCCCGCGGCAATCACATTACCGCCGCCTGCTCCGGCAACGGGACCCATCTCAACCAGATAGTCGGCTTCCGCCAGCACGCGTGTATCGTGGTCAACGACAACCACGGTGTTGCCGTCATCCACCAGATCGCGCATCACGCCTACCAGGCCGTCGACATTGGCAGGATGCAAGCCAATCGAGGGCTCGTCCAACACATAGAGCACACCCGTCGATCGGTTGCGCACCACGCGGGCGAGTTGCACGCGCTGACGCTCACCCGTGGAGAGCGTGGCACCTGCGCGATCGAGTGAAAGGTAATCGAGACCCAGGTCGACCAGACGACGGGCCGCTCCCAAAAACGAATCGCAGATATCCGTCGCCATGGGCTGCATCTCGACCGGCAAGGATGCGGGCACCCCGCGCACCCACTCAATCGCCTCGCCCAGCGTCATGGCCGCCGCCTGCGCCAGATTGATACCGCGCACCTGGGGCTGGCGCGCAGCCTCGGAGAGGCGCGTGCCGCCGCAATCACGGCACGGGCCCTCGCGCAAAAAGCGTGCCACGCGTTTGAGGCCCTTATCGTCCTTAACCTTGGCGAGCGCGTTCTCGACCGTATAGACGGCGTTGTAATAGGTGAAGTCGAGCGGCGTGGCGCCCTCGCCGTTTTTGGGAACGTAGAGAATGTGCTTTTTAACCGCCGGACCATGGAACACGATGTCGCGCTCTTGAGGCGTGAGCTGGTTAAACGGCACGTCGGTGCGCACGCCCATCTCGCCGGCCACCTGCTTCATCAGGTCCCACATGAGCGTGCCCCAGGGAAGCACTGCGCCTTCATTGATAGTCTTTGACTCGTCGGGCACCAGGCTCGCCTCGTCCACCTCGCGCATGACACCGGTGCCGCCGCAGGTAGGGCACGCACCGCCGCTATTGAAAGCCAAATCCTCGGCACTCGGCGCGTAGAACTCGCGGCCGCATGCGGGGCACGTGAGCGACAGGCCCGCAGCCACGTTAAGGCTCGGCTCCACGCGCGCCCCGCAATGCGGGCACACGTGATGGGCGCAACGGCTAAAGAGCAGGCGCAGACTATTGTTGAGCTCGGTCATGGTACCAAAGGTGGAACGCACGCCCGGCACGCTAGGGCGCTGATGCAATGCGAGCGCCGCCGGTACGTGCAGCACCTCGTCCACCTGGGCGTGCTCGGCCTGCGTCAGACGACGGCGGGTATAGGTGCTGAGCGCCTCCAGGTAACGGCGCGAGCCCTCGGCATAAAGAACTCCCAGCGCCAGCGAGCTCTTGCCCGAACCCGATACGCCGGCAATGCCCACGAGCCTCCCCAGCGGAATATCGATATCGATGTCCTTGAGATTGTGGACACGTGCACCGCGCACCTCGATAGCCTGTGGGCTCATCTTCTGTTCCGTCACCTTTATCACCCTACTCATGCCATAAAACGCGGTCGCGGATATACTTGCCCAGCATAGGCACGCTAAACCGGACGAGACCGTATCCGGCGGCCTCGATGACGCGCTCGCGAATTAAGCTTGCGCGATATTTACTCGCCCAGCTCTGGGTGCGATCGCAGCGCTCAATGATATCCGCCATGCGCGTCAGCTTGCCCTCGTCAACCGCCATAGCCTCGATAAAGAGGCGCTGTGGGGTGCGCAGCCCGTAATACAGAGGCGCGTCAACCGCTTCGTAGAACTCAGAGACGGCATCCGCATGACCAACCTCGACATCGCACCCTTCAATGACCTGCGAGCCACGCCGGACAGCAGACCGCCACATGTAATATCCCACCAGCTGAACCATATAGGGATGTCCCATGCTCTTGTGCGCCGCAAGGTCCGCCGTCCCCGCATCAATGCAAAGACCAGCACATTCGACCGTCTGGATATATGAATCGCGCACCTGGGGCAAAGAAATCGCCCCCAACGTACGCTGCTGGGCGCGCCGCAAAAACGTCACGCTCGGCTCTTCGAGCAGATCGTCAACCATGCTGGGCAAGCCGGCAAAGACCAACGCAAGACCTCGCTGGTCGCTATCGGGCAAGCCCGTGGCATCCTGATCTCCGAGCACCTGCTGATAGAGAACGGCGAGAGCCGCCAGTTCCTCGATAGACGCAGATTGAGCCTCGTCAATCGCAAACAGAATACCCTTGCTTGGGCCGAGTTTCTTGAAGCGCTCGTTGACCAGCCCTCGCAACGTTTCGCCCTTTGCCCGCGCCGCCTCGACCGACATCCGGCCAAACGACGGACCAAACTCCATTGACGTCACAACGGGTTTATTCGAGCGAAGCGCGTCGGCCAAGCGGTCGCACAAACCAAGCGAAGCGGAATCGGAGACAACCGCCCATCCGCGCTCGCTGGCTAGACGTTGCAGCTCCCGCAGGAGAACCGTTTTGCCACAGCCGCGGTTTCCCGTAATGAGCATGAGCCTGCCCGGCGCTCCGGCGCCGTTGTCGAGCCCTTCCTCAAAATCTTCGATGACCGACTCGCGACCGATGAGTATCGGAGGCCGCTTACCAGCTGTGGGCTTAAAGGGATTTGGATTCATATCGGCCTCCTCGGATTGGCAAACGCTGCCTATAGTTATACCAACTTATACCGAGTTATACCAACAGCAGGTGACAAAGAGGCCGCCCTTCTATCACCAGTGGCCGAAAAACTCGGCGTCTGCTGCTCGCCAGGGGCGGAAGGTGGCGGGATCGACCTTTACGTGCGCCGCGGCGGGCACGTCGTACCATTTGACCGTGTAGCCGGCGCCGTGAGAGCAAAAGACCGAGTCGGGCGTGTTGGGCAGATCGGCCTCGGGTTCATAGGCCGCCGTCTCGATTACGCGCCCGGCATCATGGCAAGCCGCATAACCGGCGAACTCCAGGTACAGATGACCGCGCCCGCTCGTGTAGGCAGCCACCTCCAGCGCGTAATCCTGCACCTCGGATGCCGGCACGCGACCCACAAGCTTCGCTCGGTCTCCCGCCATCGTCGGCGGCTCGTACTCGGCACCCATGCGTGTGGCATCTGACAACGCCCGGCCCACGCACTCCCCCGGCACCTCGAGCTCAAAGTGGTACCACGGCTCCAGCAACACGTCTGCGCCGACCTCGCGCGCCTGCATCAAACCCTGGCGAATCGCGCGATACGTGGCCTGGCGAAAATCGCCGCCCTCGGTGTGTTTGGCATGCGCGCGGCCGCCCGTGAGCGTAATGCGCACATCGGTGATGGGCGAGCCCGTCAGCACGCCCAGGTGGTCGCGCTCCATAGCGTTGGTGAGTGCCAAACGCTGCCAGTTAAGATCGAGCTCGTCGGTCGAGGTCACGGTGCCAAACTGCACACCCGAACCCGCCGGCAACGGCTCCAGGCGCAGATGCACCTCGGCATAGTGGCGCAGCGGCTCAAAGTGGCCCACGCCCTCGACCGGCCGCGAAATAGTCTCCTTATAGAGAATGCCGCCGGGCTCAAACGCAACCGAAAGGCCAAAGCGATCGGCCAACACCCGCTGCACGACCTCGAGTTGCACGGCGCCCATCAACTGCAAATGGATCTGCTCAAGATGCGTATTCCAGCTTACGCCGAGCATGGGATCTTCGTCCGCCAACTCACTCAGCGCTTTAAACACCGCATGAACGTCGTGTTCGCCCGGCAGCACCGTATAGGTGAGGACCGGAGCGATGACGGGCGCATCGCCCGCGGGCTCCGCGCCCAGGGCGTCCCCTGGGCGAACGTGCGCAAGACCCGTCACGGCGCAAATACCGCCAGCAGCAACTTCTTGGGCAAGCTCATACTTCTCGCCGTTATAGATGCGTACCTGATCGACCTTCTGTTCCCACGCCTCGGCACTGGAACGCCCGCTGATCATCTGTTTTGCGCGCAGCGTGCCGCCGGTCACTTTAACCCAAGCCAAGCGCTCGCCACGATCCCCGCGGCTGACACGATAGACGCGCGCGGCAAACTCCGGGAGCCACGCCTGCTCACGCATCAGCGCGCATATACCATCCAGTAGCTCGTCAACGCCTTGGTCCTTGAGCGCCGAGCCGGCAAAGCAGGGAAAGAGCTTGCGCTCGGCAACCATGCGCGACAGCGTTGCGACAGAAAGCTCACCCGCTTCAAGAAACTCCTCGAGCGCCGCTTCGTCCAACGCAGCAGCGTCCTCCTGAACGGCGGCGCCCGCCAGCAGCTCGTTGGCATCCAGGCAGCCCTCGGAAAGACGCTGCCCGAGTTGTGCCAGCAAAACATCGCGGCTGGGATTCTCCAAATCGATCTTGTTGATGAAGATGAACGTCGGGATGTCATAGCGTGCAAGCAGGCGCCACAGGGTTTCGGTGTGCCCCTGCACGCCATCGTTGGCGCCCACCACCAGAATCGCGTAGTCCAGGGCACGCAGTGTGCGCTCCGCCTCGGCAGAAAAATCGACATGGCCGGGAGCATCCACGAGCATGACGTGGGTATCGCCGTGGTCGAGCACGGCCTGCGACGAGAAAATCGTGATACCGCGCTCGCGCTCGATCGTGTTAGTGTCCAGATGCGAATCGCCATCGTCCACGCGGCCACGCTTGCGAATGCGGCCCGCGTTGAACAGCATGGCCTCGGCCAACGTGGTCTTGCCGGCATCGACATGCGCCAAGATTCCAACGACCGCTTGCTTCGACATGGCTCTCCTCTTATTGCAAGCCCATCGCACGCGGCAACGGGCGTTCACGCTCCACACTGGATGATACAATTTACGGGCCGGTGGGCGAAGCGGGCCCTATCCCCCGACCGAGCTCATCGCCCCGCGTTGCCGCGCGGCGATTTTCGTAGGTTCGCGCCTTGCGAAAGCCGGCACCTCCCCTTTTTGTCTGCCCGGGTTCATCTGGGGCGGTAACAATGCGAGTCCCACAACGACGCGTTTTACCAAAAATGGCCCCACTCGGGGCCATTTTTTATTTGAGCTGGGTGATGATACGTGCCTTGGCTCCTACGCCTCGCGCAGCCAATCAAACGCGACACGCGCCGTGCCGTCGGACACATAGACGATACCGACACGCTCGAACCCCGCCTTGGCGATGGCGCCCTGCATGGGCAAGTTGTCCTCGTGCGTGTCAATACGCAGATGGTCGGCGCATTCCTTGGCAAAGGCAAACATCGCCGCCGCGATACCGTGCACGGTGCCGTCGGATGCCACGCGATGCAGCACGGCATACGGAGTGTCGCTGCGCCATTGACCGTCCTCAATCACGTCATAGCACTCGTCCGGACCCGGTAAAAAGGCAAACGTCGCCACCACGCGGCCGTCGACTTCGCACACGTAACTGCCACCAGCGGCAATATCGGCAGCCAGCTGCTCGGCCGAAGGCGTGCCCTCGGGCCACTGCGTGGCGTTGCCATGCGCGCGCATAAAGGCGCGGGCCGCGTCATAGATAGCCATGACGGCGGGAATGTCGGTATCGAGGGTTTTTCTGATCATCACGCGGCGACCTCACGTTTATTGGTATCACTTTGATTGAGCAATGATACCAACGTTTGGAAAGGGCAAGGAGCGGATGGGAAGCAAAAAGCGAGCCGCCTGGTCAAAGGCCAAAAGCGAGTTTTTGGGCGCTGCCACCGGCGGCGATATGAGCGACCTGTTTGCGCGCGAGGACGAGCGCCGCGATGCCCTGGACGCCGAGCGCGATGAGGCTTGGCGCTACAAGTCGTGCGAGCGCAAAAACCGCTACGACACACGCGCCGAGGCCGAGGCCGTTATGGCCGACTGCGAAAACCGTGGACGACGTGGCTTGGCCTGCTACAAATGTGAATACTGCGGCGGGTGGCACCTGACGTCGCACCCTTGGAAATAGGCGCCGCATCGGCGCGACACTCACGCAGCGGCGCGGCACCGACACATCGCCGGCCATCGCACGCAAACTACGGGCGCGGCGGCACCAAAACATCGTAGCGGACGGCCTTGCCCGCAAGCTGATAGCTCGGCTTAACGCCGGCAAGCAGCGGCCCCTTCACCGGCCGCTTGATAACGACCTTGCGCGGGTGCGGTGCAAGCGCAGCTTCGACCAGCGTCTCCTCATCGGCGCACGGCTGCTCCAAATGGTGCAAGAGCTGGAACTTCTTTTTAACCGCCGCGCTCTTGGTGCGCTCGGGAAACATGGGGTCCAGATACACCACGTCGGGAGCCGCGAGCTCACCGCGCTCGACCAGCTCAGCCGTATGGCGAAGGCCGGCAATGCTGTCCTCGCCCGCATGCAAACGCATACGCGCCACGGCAGTCGCAAGCGCCGGATCATCCGCCGCGCGGTCCAAGGCATCCTTGAGGAGCGCCGCGATCACGCAGTCCTGTTCATACAGATCGACGGTAAAGCCCGCTGCCGCCAGCAGCAGCGAATCCTCGCCAAAGCCTGCCGTGGCGTCAATCGCCCATGGCTGCTCGATGCCTTTTGTGCGCGCAGCCTTAACCAGCAGCTCTTGCTGCAGGCGGCCCTGCCTGAGCCGTGGAAGCATGCGGACAAAATCGGCGCGCAGCTCCATCGCACCGTCGGTGAGCGTGAGGCCCTCGGGCTTCCCGATCAGCTCAAGCCCCGCGGCCCGAGCAACAGAAAAGGGATCGACGACGCCCATGGGCACTCCTTAGCAAGCAAAGCGGATACGTGAGCGCCGCATGTGTCGGCACCCAATCGTCCGCTATTGTCCCACATGCGACATGGCCCACAACATCCCAATGCAAAGCACCGCCATCAATCCCGTGCACACGGCAGCGATCACGGAATCGCTCATGCGCCTTCCCAACGACCGCGGCTCGCGCGCCTGCCCTGTTCCGTACATCATGGCTCCTCCTTAGACCAACTCCTTGCTATGGCCTCATCATCGCAGCGCCGCACTTGAACTGCCATCGATTTGGCTTACGTCCGGCTTTCCTTTTTGAAAGGTTGGACCGTGCAGGTAAGAAACGCTTTCAAACGCATGCATCGCCCCGTTGAACTACAATGTGCTTCACGATATGTGCCGCAACCTGGGTGCGACAGATTCTCCGCGCCCGCATCGAAAGGACCAGCTATGAGCGCCGCTCGCAAGACACTCAAAATCCTTGCCCTGATTTATTTTGTGCTGGGCATCGCCAGTCTCATCATTGGAATCGCCGGCATCGCGACCGGCAAGCTCGAGTCCACCTACGGATCGAATGCCATGCTCGCCGCGGCCGTACTTGTCATCAAGGGTCTTGTCGATCTTGCCGCAGGTGTTGCGGGCATCAAGGGCGCCAACAAGCCTTCGCAGGTGGATGGTGCGTTTAAGCTCGGCATCGTCGCCGCAATCGCCACGATTGCGCAGGCCGTGCTCACGCTTCCCGCGTTTGGCGGCGACGCCATCAACTTTGGCGCCTTTGTCATCGTGGTGTACGACCTGTTCTTTATTCAGCAGGCACACGACATTAAGGCCGAGAACAAGGACCGCCTGTAGACTCCCTCCTTCCACTGCCCCCTACATCCAAGCAACCAACAAGGACCGATCGCGCAGCAACGCGGTCGGCCCTTTACGTTTGCCCAGATAAACCCTGCCAAAATAAACCTGTCCCTTTTTGGCAGGTTGTTAGCTGTGGCGGTACTCGGCGATGATGAAGTCGATGTCGGTTTGAAGGGTGTCCAGGTTTGCCAGGCGCTCTTTGTCGGCAGGGCGCGTGCGGTAGTAGTAGGGCGTCATCTGGAACACCGCCTCGATGTCAGCCTGGGTCTGGAGCGTAATGTTCGCAGACACCCGCTGCGTTCCGACCAACTCGAGCTCGGTCGTCTGCGGCAGCTTCTCGTCATTGAGATATGGCGTGTCGTAGAGCACCTCCTTGAGCCCAAACAGATGACGGGCACCCGGCACCACGGTGTAGAGCGAGCCCTCGGGTGCCAGCACGCGGGCAAACTCGCGCTCGTTAAAGGGGGCAAAGAGCTCGGTCACCATATCGAAGGCGCCATCGGCCACAGGGATATCCTTCATGTTGGCCACGAAGTAGGTCGCATCGCCGCGCTTGGCGGCCAGGCGCACCATCTCTTTACCCAGGTCAAAGCCATAAGCATCCACGCCCGGCACCGCACCCATGGCGCTGGTGTAGTAGCCCTCGCCGCAGCAAATATCGAGCAAGGTCATGGGGCCGTTCGCAGACGCAGCGCGCCCGAACACCCGCTCGCGCACCAGCTCGACCATCGCATCGCGCAACGGCGCATAGTATCCACGGTTCAGAAAGTCACGACGGCTGCGCGCCTGCGACTTGGGATCACCCATGGAGTCACCGCTCTTGGACGAGCGCAGCAGATATAGATAGCCCTCGCGCGCACGGTCAAACCGGTGCCCGCCCGCGCATGCAGCACCGCGCTCATCGTCCACCAACGGTTCATGGCAAACGGGACACAACAACATGGCAACTCCTTAGCGCGGACTACACAACGCCCACCATTGTCGCACGCCTTCCCCACCTAGTCATTGGGGACGTTCTTAAACGACTAGTCATTCAAGAACGTCCCCAATGACTAGTCGATTAGGAGTATCATCATCTGCGCAAATAAGCACGAAAGAGCATATTAGAGATTGAGAGCGTATGGCTGATACCGCGTCCAAGCACATTGACATGACCACCGGCTCACTGTGGCGCAATATTCCCCTGTTCGCCTTCCCCGTGGCCGCCACGAGCATCTTGGAGCAGCTATCGAACCTCATCGCCACGGTCATCATCGGTAACTTCTCAGGCGACCAGGGAACCCTCGCCATGGCGGCGGTCGGCTCCAATGTTCCGCTTACCAGTCTTATGCTCAACCTGTTTATCGGCATGTCGCTTGGCTCCAACGTGGTCATTGCCAACGCTATCGGCCGCAACGATCAGAACATGGTCAAACGCGCCGTCCATACCTCGATTTTAATGGCGCTCGTGGGCTTTGTCGTCATCGCCCTGGGCGAGATCTTTGCCGAGCCCATGCTCGCCGCGCTCAACGTTCCCGCCGAGACCATGCCACTCGCCTCACTCTACCTACGCGTCTTTTTGCTCAGCATGCCCTCGATCTTGCTCTACAACTTTGAGGCCGCAATCTTCCGCTCCGTCGGCATCACCCGCATGCCGCTGCAGGCGCTTGCCGTGTCCACCGTCCTCAACATTGGCCTGGACCTCATCTTTGTCCCCGTGCTCCACTGGGGCGTCGCGGGTGTCGCTATCGCCACCGCCATCGCCTATACCGTCAGCGCAGTCACGCTCTTTATCCGTCTGCTCAAGACCGATTCCGTCGTCCGCGTCACCCTGCGCGATCTGGCTATCGACCCCGTCGCCCTCAAGCGCATCGTCAAGATCGGCCTGCCCGCCGGCATCCAAAGCGCCGTCTTTGCCGTCGCCAACATCATCATCCAGTCCGCCATCAACAGCCTGGGCACCGAGGTCATGGCGGCATCCAGCGCTGCCATGAGCCTGGAGTACGTGTGCTACAACCTGCTCAACAGCTTTAGCCAGGCCTGCACCACCTTTGTGGGGCAAAACCACGGCGCTCGCCAGATCGACCGCTGCACCAAGACGCTCAAGGTCTGCCTGGTCGAAGGCGGTATCGTCGCACTCACCACCATCGTCATCATCGTCGGTCTGGGGCGCGAGATCCTGGCGCTGTTCAACAGCGACCCCAACATCGTCTCGATCGGCTATATCCGTGTGTGCTCGATCTTCCCGGCATACGCCTTTAGCATGTTCTACGAGAATATGTCCGGCTACCTGCGCGGCTTTGGCATCTCGCTCATGCCCGCCCTCATCACCATGATCTGTGTCTGCGGCATCCGCTTCTACTGGGTATTCTGCGTGTTCCCGCACTTCCGCACCTTTGCGAACATCATGATGGTCTACCCCATCAGCCTGGGCACCACGGCGTTCTTTATGGTCGTGGCGGTATTGCTCTGCCATCCGGCACACACCTACCGTCTGACGCAAGCCAAAGCGACAGCCCGCTAATCACCACACTCAACGCCACGCCAGTCATTAATTGACAATATGCGAGCTCATATAGTCGATAAAGTGCCTCGTGGCGACAGGCATGGTGTCCCAGCTGCGCCAGGCTGCAACCACGTCACGCGAAGGAGCATGCACGATGGGTCGTACGCGAATATCGGCCCGCATGCCCTCGACGGTACGGCGATACAGCATACTCACGCCTAGGCCCTCCTCCACCATCGCCATGATGGTGTAGTCGTCGGTCACCTCGCTCGTCACGTGCGGTGACAGCCCATGCGCCGCAAATGCATCGAGCACCAGGCTCTGTTCGCCCTCATCCAGCAGCACAAACGGCTCGGACGCTAGGTCGGCGAGTGTCACCTTTTCCTTTGCCGCCAGCGGATGCGCGGCCGGCAACAATGCTACCAACTCGTCATGATAGACCACGCGCTTCTCGAGCCCCGCGGTAAATCCGCGTGCCGTAAAGCAAAAGTCAACCACGCCATCGTGCACCCACTGGGCGTTGCGCGTGTAATCGCCCTGCTTGAGCGTAAAGTGAACGCCCGGGTGCAGGGCCCCAAAGTCGCGGATCACGCGCGGCAGCACGGTACGACTCACGTTGGTAAACGTCGCAATGCGAATGTCAGTCGACGAAAGCCCCAGCAACTCCTGACGCTTGCCCTCAAGCTCGGCCTCGGCAGTTACAATCTGGCGCAGATACGGCAGATACTGTTTGCCGTCGCGCGTAAGCGATACGCCCTGCTTACCGCGCTCGATAATCGTGGTGCCCAGCTCGCGCTCGAGCGCCTTGACGGCCTGGCTCACCGCGCTTTGTGTATAGCCCAGCTCATCGGCTGCACCCTTAAGACTGCCGCGATCGACCACCATACAAACAATCTGATACCGCGATGCCATCGTGCCTCCACATCAATGCAGCCGTAAAACGTTTTGCCAGCGCTTTTTCTAGCAACATTAGTATTTCTTAATCATACTGAAGATACATTCGCTTTACTACATCCACATCTGGGAGCAGAATCCTTTTTGCGAAACCGTTCTGTAACAAAAGGAGTCCCATGGATCGCAAAAAAGCAATCGCGCTCTCATTTTCCGTTCCCGTCGCATGGGGCTTTTCGTACCCCCTCATGAAGATCGGCATGGATAGCATGAACGCCACGAGCATCGTTGCGCTGCGCTGCATCATCGCCTTTGTGGCCTGTCTGCTGCTCTTCCACAAGCACGCGCTGCGTATCAACCGTGACGTGATGGTTCGCTCCGCCATCATCGGCGCCATCATGGCAACCGAGCTCACCTGTATGTGCCTGGGTTCCAGCCTCACCTCCGCCTCAACCGCCGGCTTTTTGCAGAGCCTGACGGTCGTAATCGTGCCGTTTGCCAACGCCGCCCTGCTGCGCCGCGCCCCCGAGCGCAAAGTTCTCGTCGGCACCGCCATCGTCACCTGTGGCATGCTGCTGCTCTCGGGCGCCGACTTCACCAGCCTGAACCCGGGCGCGCTCATCATGTTGCTCTCGGCCTTTGTCTATGCCGGCCACATCATTGTGGCGAAGCGCTTTGTCGAAGATGTCGACCCGCTGGCTCTGGGCGTTTGGCAGCTGGGCTTTGGCGGCCTGTTCTCGGGCATCGCCGCATTCGTCTTTGGCGGTTTCACGCTTCCCGGCACGCCGGGCGAGGTCGTAGTCGTCGTTGCCCTCGCACTCATCTGCTCTGCCTATGGCTTTATCACCCAGACGCTCGTGCAGCCCCACGTGCCCGCCGAGACCACCGGCTTCGCTTTCTCACTCGAACCGGTCTGCTCTGCCGTCTTCTCGTTCTTCCTGGTCGGCGAGGTCCTGAGCCCCATCGCCTTCTTTGGCGCCGCCCTCATCCTCACCGGCGTCATGGTGGCAACCGTCGAGCTTCCGCGCCTCCGTGAACATGGACAGGCCCGTATGGCAGGAGCGCCCGAGCGCGTCTCGTAGTCCCCACTCCTTATGCAGCCGCGGCATAAAGGTTTCCGGTGTGCCTTTACAATAGATGCCAACAGAGCATCTGCCATAAAGGAGCCCCATGGACACCGCGACCCGCAACCGCAACATAGCAACTTGGTTGGGCGATGCGCCGCAGCCGGTACGTGACACTACGAACCAGCTGCTCGAGCGCATCGCCCTTTTGCGTGCCGAGCAAACCATCTACCCGGCACAAGACGACATCCTCAATGCCCTCGTCTACACGCCGGCAGACCAAGCCAAAGTTGTCATCTTGGGTCAAGACCCCTATCACGGACCCAACCAGGCCATGGGGCTTTCGTTCTCGGTCCCCGCGACGCAAACCAAGCTGCCGCCGAGCCTGCGCAACATCTATAAGGAGCTCAATGCCGACCTGGGCTGCCCCGTTCCCGCCACGGGAGATCTAACGCCATGGGCACAGCAGGGCGTATTGCTCCTCAACACTACGCTCACCGTGCGCGAGCATGCCGCGAACTCGCACGCCAAGCTGGGCTGGAGCGCGCTCACCGACTACGTTATCGAACGCTGCTGTCAGCTGCCCCAGCCGGTAGTCTTTTTGGCATGGGGCCGCTTTGCCCAGCAGATGGTTGAGGGCAAGCTCGCCGCGACCGGCGCGGGCAAGGCAAGCGGCAAGTTCTGTCTGGCCTCCACGCACCCCTCGCCACTTTCGGCCAACCGTGCCACGGCAGAACTCCCCGCTTTTATGGGGTCGCGCCCCTTCTCGGCAGCCAATCGGCTACTCGAACAGCACGGCTCGACCCCCGTCAACTGGACTTGCCTCGGCTAAAAATCGATACATCAAAAACGCGCCCGACGGCTTTCCATCGGGCGCGTTTCCTATTCGGGCCAAATAAATTGGGTGCGGCCGGCCTCTCCGCCATCGATCAGCAGGCTCTGCCCGGTCATAAACCGGTTGGTCACGCCCACAAAGTAGATCCACTCGGCGATCTCTTGGGCGGTGGCCCAGCGCTTAAGCGGCGTGAGCTCCATAATCTGGTTCCACAGGTGTTCGTCTTCCATCACGCAACGGTTGAGCGGCGTGATGACGCCGCCCGGGTCCACACTGTTGGCGATGGCCTGCGGCGCCAAGCGGTTTGCAAGGTTCTTGGTGTAGGCGATAACGCCGCCCTTGCTGGCGGCATAGGCGGGAAACTCCGATCCCGTATGCCCGCTCGCCGACCCCACATTGACCACGGATGTAATGGCCGGCGCCGGCTTGGCGGCAAGCCCCTCCCCCACAAAGGCATAGCGCTCGGTCACGTTGATGGTGCTGCACAGGTTGGCGGCAATATCGTCGGCCGAATCCTGCGTGCCGGCAACGTTCACGATCACCTGGGGTTCAAGCTCGTCCGGAAACGAGTCCGGCTCGCGGACATCGACGATCAGATGGCGATAGTGCTCGTGCTCGACTGCCGCCGGCAGCAAATCAAAGCCCACGACCTCGTGGCCCTCGTCCAAAAAACGCTGCACGCACGCGGCTCCGATACCGCCCGAGGCACCCGTGATCAAAACCCGCATACTTGCTCCTTAGGCGGTTGCGTGACGCTCGAGGTACTCGGCGCCCACATTCTCGCGCTCCCAGCCACGCACGACCTTGTAGCCCACGGGGCTCAGGAAGACCTCACACAGCAGCTCGGCAACAGCGCCGGTCAGCGAGCACATAAGAACCTGCACCCAGGTCCAGCCAAAGAACGTGTGGCTCACCACAATGGCAAAGACCAGGTTGTCGATAAACTGGCCAACACCCGTGGACACATAGGAGCGGAAGGCGAAGCTCGCAAAGTTATTCTTTTTGAGCATACGGCCGAGCGACTGGTTGAGCGTGGAGTTAACGACGGCAGAGACGAGCATGGCGAGCGAAGATCCAAACACCACGTACCAGGTGCCGCCGATGGTGGCGTTAAGGGCGGTGTTGACCTCGATCATGCCCGTGTCATAGTAGGCGCCCCACATGCCGGGCGTGAGCGAGCACAGCCAAAAGCACAGGCTTACGGCCAGGTTGACCGCCAGCGCGAGGATAGAGATTTTGATGGATGCCTTGGCGCCAAAACGCTTGCAGATCATGTCCTGGCACAAAAACGAGACCCAGCTCACCACAAAGCCGCAATCGAGTGCCAGATACGGTAGGCTGATAAGCTCTTTGTTGGCCAGCAGGTTCATCATGATGACGCTCACGAAAAACAGCGAAACCGTTGCCGCGGGAATGCTCCGCAACAGGACCTTGTAGTCCTCCATGACCTTCTTGATCATTATGTACTCCTTTGGTTTTAGGTTTAACGAGCAGGATATCGGACCCGAACTGCTCGGCCGCCACGGTCTTGAGGCGACGGTGGGTATGATAGCCGCTCACGCGGCGGCAGGCAAGCAAACGGTGCGGCAGCCCCGCAGGGCCATCGCGCCGGTGCACTAAAACGTTACGTTGCCAAACTCCGACAGGACAAGGTCGGGGTTGTGGTCGGTCGCCCAGTCAACATTCCACGGACTCGTGAACAGCAGCAGCTTGCCGCCGCGCATGTCCTCGACACGCAGCGTGTCGCGCGTGAGCGAAAGACCCGGGATATCGATGGTGTCGGAGTCGTTTTGGATCCAGCGAATGTCCGTATAGGGCAGCGGCTGGCGACGAACCTCGACACGGTACTCAGCCTTGAGGCGGCGCTCGAGTACCTCAAACTGCAGCACGCCGACCACGCCCACGATGACGCTCTCCATGCCGGCACCCAGCTCGCGGAAGATCTGGATGGCGCCCTCCTGGGCAAGCTCCTCCATGCCCTTCACAAACTGCTTGCGCTTGAGCGTGTCGACCTGCGTAATGCGGGCAAACATCTCGGGGGCAAACGTCGGGATCTGCGGATACTGCACGTGGCGCTTGCCGGAGCACACGGTGTCGCCGATGCTAAAGATACCGGGATCGAACAGGCCCACGATGTCGCCGGCGTACGCCTCGTCCACGATGGCGCGATCGTCGGCCATCATCGAGGTGCCCGTAGCCAGCTTGAGCTTGCGGTTGCCCTGCACATGGAAGGCATCCATGCCGCGCTCGAACTTGCCCGAGCAAATGCGCACAAAGGCAATGCGATCGCGATGGTTCTTGTCCATGTTGGCCTGGATCTTAAACACGAAGCCGCTAAAGTCGTTCTCGGCGGGCGCGACCGGCTCGCTGGTGAGTGTATCGGTATAGGCGCGCGGCGTCGGGGCCAGACGCAGGAACTCTTTAAGGAAGGGCTCCACACCAAAGTTGGTGAGTGCCGAGCCAAAGAACGCCGGGCTCAGCTTGCCGCAGGCCACGGCATCCAGGTCGAGCTCGTCACCGGCGCCATCGAGCAGCTCGATGTCGTCCATCAGGTTCTTGTGGTTCTCCTCGCCAATAAGCTCGTCCATGGCCGGATCGCCCAGCTCGGCCTCGACCTCGGCGACCTTCTTGGTGGCGTTGGCGTGGCCGTCGCCCTCAAAGGCAATGACGCGACGGGTCTGACGATCGAACACGCCGCGGAAGTTGCGCCCGCTGCCGATCGGCCAGTTCATGGGATACGTATTGATACCCAGGACGTTCTCGATCTCTTCCATGAGCTCAAACGGATCGCGAGCCTCGTGGTCGAGCTTGTTCACAAAGGTAAAGATGGGAATATGGCGCAGCGTACAGACCTTAAAGAGCTTTTTGGTCTGGGCCTCGACGCCCTTAGCGCCGTCGATGACCATGACTGCGGCGTCGGCGGCCATAAGGGTACGGTAGGTATCCTCCGAGAAGTCCTGGTGGCCGGGGGTATCGAGGATGTTGACGCAGGCGCCGTTGTAGGTGAACTGCAGCACCGAGGAGGTAACGGAAATACCGCGCTCCTTCTCGATGTCCATCCAGTCCGAGACGGCATGCTTGGCCGAGCTCTTGCCCTTGACCGAGCCGGCAGTCTGGATGCTGCCGGTATAGAGCAGCAGCTTCTCGGTAAGCGTGGTCTTACCGGCGTCCGGGTGGCTGATAATCGCGAACGTGCGGCGCGACGAGATTTCATCCGACAGGCTTGCCATGCGGATCCTTTCTTGCATTGAGTGCATTACGTCGTTGTAACCGCACCATTGTAGCCGCGAAATCCCGCCATAGGGCACCTATCAGGACAAATTCATTAGCCAAGCTCGCTGTGCACCTGGCAGTCGCCTCAAGGACTGTCTCGATCTGTAACAGTAAGACGGGTTTTGAGCCTCTACCTGTTACAGATCAAGACAAACCGGCAGGCCCGCCGGCACAATCTCGATTTGTAACATCTGACCGCCCAAATTGGGTCTAGCTGTTACAAATCGAGATAAACAGGAAGGCAGGGAGCCAATGTCTCAATCTGTAACATCTAGCCGCGCAAATCGACTCTTACTGTTACAGACTGAGACAAATAGGCAAGCGGGCAAATAAGATCTCGATCTGTAACAGCAGGCGACCCAAAACGGACCCAGGTGTTACAGATTGAGATTGTTTTGGAGCAAGCGCGGCGCCGATGGGCTATTCCACATTTAGCTCTTGCATAACTGTGCATAGTGTATATATACTGTGCTTACCGGTTATATACACGTGTAACCCAACAGCTAAGGAGCCGCTGTGGACATCATCCTATCCGATTCGAGCGATAAGCCTATCTACGAACAGATATCCTCACAGGTCAAAGCTCAGATCCTTTCGGGCACACTCACTGCGGGAGCCAAACTCCCCAGCATCCGCGCGCTCGCGAGCGATCTTGGCGTGAGCGTCATCACCACCAAGCGCGCCTACGCCGACCTGGAGCAGCTCGGGTTTATCTGCACCGTGCAGGGCAAGGGCTGTTTTGTCGCCGAGGGCAACCAGGAGCTCTTGCGCGAAAACCAGCTCTGCCATATCGAAGAACTGCTTGCGAAAGCGGCGAGCCAAGCCGAAGCCCTGGGCGTTACGCGCGACAAGCTGCACGAGATGCTCGACCTGATAGCCCCCGAAACCATGCAGTAGCCATCTGCAAGAAAGGCTATACCATGCAAAACCTTCTAGAACTCAAAGGCATCTCACGCCGTGTGAGCGACCGTTTTTCACTGCGAGACGTCACACTTGCCGTGGAGCCCGGCCAGATCGTTGGCTTTGTGGGCGCAAATGGCGCCGGCAAGACGACGACCATTCGCGCCGCGCTCGGGCTTATAAAGCTCGATGCCGGCGAGGCGCATCTGCTTGGACAGCGCTGCGACGCCAACGCGCCCGACGAGGCACAGCGCCACCTGCGCTCCCGCGTCGGCCTTGTCCTGGACACATGCCCCTTCCCCTCCACGCTCAAGGTGGGCCAGGTCGAGAGGCTCGTAGGCCCGGCGTACCCCACGTGGAGCTGCGAAACGTTCGCCGGATTCATCGACCGATTTGGCCTCGATCCCAAGACGAAGGTCAAGGACCTCTCCCGCGGCATGGGCATGAAGTTGCAGCTTGCCTGCGCACTCAGTCACAATGCCAAGCTGCTCGTTTTGGACGAAGCCACCGCAGGCCTTGATCCCATGGCGCGCGAGGAACTGCTCGACGAGCTGCTTGCCTTTGTCGCCGACGGCCAGCGCAGCGTGCTGCTCTCGAGCCACATTACGTCCGACCTCGATCACACCGCCGACCGCGTCATCTGCATCGATAACGGCTCGATTGTGTTTGACCTGCCGCGCGAGGACATTACTGACCGTGCTGGCATCGCTCACTGCACTCAGGCACAGGCCGCCGAGCTTATGGCTTGCGTCGAAGACGCCCGCGCCGCCCACCACGCCTACAGCGTGGACGTGCTCGTGCCCGACCGTCGCGAAACGCTCGAGGCCTTTCCAGAGATTCCCTGCGATCGGGCAACCATTGATGACTATCTTCGCCTCATGCTGAAAGGGGCTTCGAAATGAAACGCGCCTTTATGTCCGAGCTCGCCATCGTTCGCACGCTCGCCCCGAGCATCGCGGGCGTCGGCCTGTTCATCTTCGTCGTACTGACCCTCGCCAACGCATCGGATGGCGATTCCGGTATGAGCGCCGGCGCCTGCGCGGTCAGTGCCATGTCGCCCATCATGGTCATGAGTTCGCTGGCCGGCTTCGACAATCAAAACGGATGGGAGCGTTATCGGACGACGCTGCCCATCTCGCGCAAAGACATCATCTGTGCACGCTACCTGAGCATCATTGCCTTCTCGGCCGTTATGACCTGCGCCGCCGCGCTTTTGAGCATCATCACCTTTCCGTTCTTCGATCACATGGGCATGCCCTCGACGGGACAGATCGTCTTTGAGACCACGATAGCCTCCGCCGCATCGATGCTCATCTCCCTCATGATGGTGTTTTTGGCACAGCCGCTGTTCTTCCGATTTGGACACATGGAGGCGCTGCGCTTTTCCGTCGGCCTGTTTGCCCTGCTCGGATGCCTTGCCATGGCCACGCTGAGCTCCTCCAACCCCATCAGCAACTGGCTCATGTCGATTGCCGGGGCAAATCCCGATCCCGCCGTCCTCGGCTGCCTGTGCGCGGGAATTGCCGCACTGGCCCTCGCGCTATTTGCACTGAGCTGCGCCATCAGCACCAGGGTCTATCGAGCGCGCGATCTGTAGCCACGCGAGCCTCGATCCACGAAGGACGCGATCGCCGCCCCTCCCCGCAAATCCGTGGCAAACGGCATGTCCCCGGGTTGCGCTCCCGTGCTACTTGTGCAGCGGCTTGGGCAGCGGAATGCCTGCCGCAATGACGGCGGCGATGATCATGCAGACGATACCCTTGAGCGGGAAGCACATAAGCAGCAGGCCCACGACCATGACGGGCTGACGCATAACGGCGCCCATCGTCGAGGCGGTGCAGACGGCGACGCAAAAGACCGGATCGGCGCCGGTAAGGATAGCGAAGCCGTAGCCCAGGCTCACGCCCGAAAAGATAACCGGGAAGAAGTGACCGCCGCGCCAACCGAGGTTGATGAGGGTGGGCGTCAGCATGGCCTTAACAAGACCGGTCGCGATAAGCACGCCGGCGGGAATGGTCAGATAGGTCTCCATGAGCACGTCGGCTTGGGTCTCGCCGGCAAACATAGTGTAGGGCAGGACCGTGCCACAGATGGCGAGCGCCAGACCGGCTAGCATGGCCTTGACGACAGGGCGCTCCCCTATGGCATGGGACAGTGCCTCGCTTGCATGCTCAGAGACAAAGTACAGCCAGCCACAGACCGTACCGGCAAGCGCCAGGGGAATAAGCCAGGCAAGCTCGAGGTTGCCCACCTGGGCGGCCTCGAACCTCGGCATGCCCATACCGCCACCCATAAGCTGGCCGAGCAGCAGATAGGTGCCCAAGCCGCCGGCAATCGCGATGCCGTAGACCACGGTCTTTTGCGCCTTGGGCAGCTTGATGTTGATCTCGTCGGATTCGGAGTCCTCATCGTCGTCGGCGCCCTGTCCGTCAGCGCTACCGGCAAGCGGCGCCACAAAGCCAAAGACGGGCGCGGTAAAGAGCGCCGTCAACGCAGCCTGGGTGCCCAGCAGCGTGAGCTCCCTAAACTCGGCACCAAAGCGGCGCATGCGGTCGCCAACCCAGCTGCACAGGCCCGCGATGACGCCGGTCAGACCGGCTTCCGGTCCAATACTTCCGCCAAACAGCAGCGGCAGCAATGCCGCGAGCGAAAGCTTGCCCAGGTTGTCATACGGGTAGCGCCCGTCTTGCTTAACCTTAGCCATCACCTGGTTGAGGTCATCGGTCTTGGTGCCTGTCATCTTCTCGTACAGACCAATTAACAGGCCGCCCAGCAGGCAGACAAAAAACGGGTACGGCAGAAAGCCAAACGGGCCACTGGCGAGTTCGGGCGAAGAGACACCCAGCATATGCGGGACCTCGGTCCACAAATAATCAATGCCGTGCTCCATCGCAAAGAAGAATAGCCAGACCGCGGCGCCCGCAAACGCACCGGTCACAGCCACGCTCACTAAAAACAGTGCTCGGTTTTTGGGTTTTGCAAGGTTATCCATCGGGGCCTCCCGTGGTCAAAGTCGGCATAGATGCGTTTTATTGTAGAGCGAGCGTTGCCCGAACGAGCCAACCGTCTGCGCTGCAAACGGCACCATTGGGAGTCATAGTGGGGCAGGCTCAAGACTTATCCATTAATAATCGAGGCAATCTCGCGCAAATCGTCGGCAAAGTAGATTCCGTGCTGCCGCCTCGGGCTCGAAAGCCCTTTATCAATCATGTGCTCGAGCAGCGCCTTAAGATCGTTGTAGTAGCCCCCGAGGTTGTACAGGATGCACGGCGCACTCAAGTGCCCCAACGACACGGCGGACATGACCTCGGCAATCTCCTCGAGCGTGCCCGTACCGCCCGGGAAAGCGATGAACGCGTCGCCGAGCTCGATCATCTTGGCCTTACGCTCGGCCATGTCACTCGTCACGATGAGGTCGTCAATACCGTCGTGTTGAAACTCTGCCTCGATAAAAAAGCTCGGCTCAACACCCGTCACGTGTCCACCCGCCTCGAGCACGCTATCGGCAAGCGCGCCCATCAGGCCCGACTTGGAGCCGCCGTATACCAGCGCGTGGCCGTTGGAGCCAATCCACGTGCCGAGCTCTCGCACTGCAGGCAGAAACGCCGGGTCGTTGCCGACGCTCGCGCCCAGGTACACCGTGATGTTCATATGCAATCCCCCTCGTCGTGACGCGCGGCACCCGTTCTATCGTTGCCGGCGACGGTACTCGCGCACGCGGCGCGACAGGTCAGCGAGCTCGTCACGATCGAGCTCTTCCAAATGCTCAAGATCGTCCATAAAGCGCGCCATGGTGTCCTTTTGGCGCAGTTTAATGAGCGTATTGCAGTAGTTCACCGCCACACCCGTGAGCATGGCGATGTAGAAGATGCTGATGACGCTCAAAACGACGGTGATAGCGCGGGCAACCGGCGTCTCGGCCGGGATATCACCGAAGCCGATCGTCGATACGGTCTCAAAGCTAAACCAGAGGCCGTCGCCAAACGTGAGGGTCGTGGGCTCGGACAGCCAGACGGCCGTCGAGCACAGCAGATAGAAGACGAGAAACAGGCCCGTGATGCGCGCAAAGCCAGCCTGGCGCAACACGTCAGCAAGCGTCCTCAACTTGTTCATCGCGACCTCTTTTCCCAGACGCCCAATCACATTCGCTCGGTATTGTCCCACGCCTCCCCCGCAAACGGAACTAGTCATTGGGGACGTTCTTAAATGACTAGTCAAACAAGAACGTCCCCAATGACTACCTGACCGTTTAGCGGTGCGGTGGCTGAGTGGGCAGGTTGAGCTGGTTTCCTTATGCGAAACTGTCTCAACTCGATAGGATTTCATGTGAGACCTTCTGCCGTCCTTCGCTTAGCCCTACGCCGCACCCTGGCTGTCGCGCTTGCCGCACTCACCGTGCTGAGCGCCGTCATGCCTGCCCCCGCCTTTGCCGCCGACTCCGACCAGCAGGTCAAGACGGTCCGCGTTGGCTGGCTCGTCAACAACAAAGGCTTCCAGGAAGGCACGCCGGGCGAGCGCCTCTCGGGATGGGGCTACGAGTACCTCCAGACCCTCTCGTATTACACAAAGGGCTGGCAATACGAATACGTTAGCGGCACCTTCTCCGAGCTTATGGACATGCTCGAGGCAGGCGAAATCGACCTCATGCCCAACATCTCGTATTCGGCAGAACGCGAGCAGAAGCTGCTCTTTTCCTCGAACCCCGAGGGCACCGAGCGCTACTACATCTACGCCAGGCCCGACCGCGACGACCTGGCCAAGGGTGACCCCCAGGCGCTCCAAGGCCTCACCATCGGCTGCAACTCTGGCGTTATGCAAACTATCGTCGGCCAGCAGTGGCTCGCCAACGAAGACGTTACCTGCACCTATAAAGAAATCGACACCGGCAGCGCCCTCTTTGAGGCGCTTGCAGACGGCGAGGTCGACGCCGTCATCATGAACGACACCATTTCGTCGCCCGATGCGTCACCCATGTTCTACGTAGGCTCGAGCGACTACTATTTTGCCGTTCCCAAAAGCCGCCCTGACCTGATGAACGACATCAACGCCGCCATGACGACCATCGCCCGCGATAACCCGCGCTATAACGAGGAAGTCAAAACGAGTTACTCGACCCAAAACAGTGGCTCGTCATCGCTCACCGGCACCGAGACCACCTGGCTCAAAGAAAACGGCAATACCATCACGCTCGGCTATCTTAAAAACCAACTTCCCTACTGTACGCAAAATGACGACGGCGAGATGGAAGGGTCGCTCGCCTCGCTTGCAACGACGTTGCACGACAAGTTTGACATTACGGTCAAAACAATCGCACTCTCGAACAACAAGCAAATGATCAAAGCCCTTTCCAACGGGACCATCGATGTCGCCCTGCCGTTGTTTCGCGACTACTGGCTCGCCGAACAGACAGGGGTCATCCAGTCAAACTCGATGGGAACGGTTTCGCTGACCGCCATTCACAGTGGCAAAAACCTGAACAGCGACCTTAAGAACATCGCTTGTACAAAGAGCACAATCGTTAACCGTTTTGAGCTCGAAAGTCTCTTTCCGAACGCAACGGTAACCGAGTATTCGAATGACGGCGAGGTGCTCAAAGCCCTCGATGAGGGGAAGGCACGTTGCATCATTGTCCCCAGCACGCGCCTGGAAACTCTCCGCGACATCTACGACATCGAGGATTTCGAAACACAGGAACTCACCAACACGGCACAACTATCGTGTTTAATTTCGCGCGGCAAGCCCGAGCTGCTGGGAATCATCAATAAGGGCATCGTCAATGCAGGTGAATCGCTCTCTGCAAACAGCTATTTCCCCACATCGTACTCGGCGCAAGAATCGGATGCGTTCCGACTTCTCTACCGCAACCGCATCGTCATTGCGGCAGTCGTCATTTGCATTTTGCTCACCGGCATCGTCATCCTTGTCTGGTCGCTTTACCGCGCACAGGAGGAACGGCAGAAAGCCGATGCCGCCAACGCCGCCAAAACCGCTTTCCTCACGCGCATGAGCCACGACATCCGCACGCCGCTCAACGGCATCCTGGGCCTTATCGAAATTGAGGAATTGAGAGAAGGCGACATGCAGGTCGCCCGCGAAAGCCGCGCCAAGGCGCGCGTTGCCGCCAATCACCTGCTGTCACTGATTAACGACATCCTCGAGATGGGCAGGATCGAGGAGCGCAAAGTGACGCTCGAGCACGAATCATTCAACCTTAAAGAGCTGTGCGACAATGCGCTCGTACTGTGCAAGCTCCGCGCATCGGACCGCGGCATAACCATGCTCGACACCAGCGAGCCCTACGCTGTCGACCAATATATGATCGGCAGCCCCACCCATATTCGGCAGATCCTTGTCAACCTGCTCGACAACAGCATCAAGTACAACAAGCACGGAGGCACCGTCACGTTCTCATCGACCATCAAACCGGTCGACGACGAGCACGCCGTGTTTTGCTTTAGCGTCTCGGATACCGGCATTGGTATGACATCCGAGTTTTTGGCACACATTTACGAGCCGTTTGCCCAGGAAGGCGACGATGCGCGCAGCAAGTTCCAAGGAACCGGCATTGGCATGTCTATCGTCAAATCGCTCATCGATATGATGGGCGGCACGATTGAGATTTCGAGTGAGGTTGGCGTGGGGAGTACGTTTGACGTCCGGATTCCGCTCGATATCGACAAGAACCCTCAGATAAAAGAATGTGCAGACACGCAGGTAAGCAGCTGCTCACTCGCCGGCATGAACGTCCTTTTGGCAGAAGATAACGAACTCAATGCCGAGATTGCCCAAGCTCTGCTCGAAAGCGAAGGCATCGTCGTGACTCGCGCCGCCGACGGCAACGAAACGGTCGATCTATATGTTGGTCGTCCCACCGGCAGCTTCGATGCAATCCTGATGGACATCATGATGCCGGGCATGGACGGCTACGAGGCAACCCGGGCGATCCGCCTGAGCGAAAAGGCCGATGCGGCCGACATCCCCATCATCGCGCTCACCGCCAACGCCTTTGCCGAAGACGCCAAGGCGGCACACGACGCCGGCATGAACGCCCATCTGCCCAAACCGCTCGACTTTAGCAAGCTCAAAAACATACTCGCCTGTATCAAGAAAAATGGGGCTGTTTCGCTATAGTTTGTGCTCAACCACCATGCGCAGTAGAAAGGAAGCCAACGATGTTTAGGCCCTTACGTCGAAAGAAACGCGCCATCACCGACGAGAAAGCGCGCGAACTGCTCGCTACCTGCAAGCGCGGCGTCTTTGCCGTCAACGGCGATGATGGCTACCCCTATGCCATTCCCGTCAACTACTTCTTTGACGCCGAGCACGACAAGATTTATTTCCATGGCGCCAAGGCTGGCCACAAGGTCGATTCACTCAAGCATGATGATAAAGTCTGCTTTACCGTTTACGGCAACGAGTGGTACAAGGACGGCGACTGGGCTCCCTACGTTATGAGTACCGTTGTCTTTGGTCGTTGTCGCCTGGTAGATGAAGCGCCCGCGTTTATCGAGGACAAAGTCCGTCAGCTCGCGCTTAAGTACTACCCTTCTGCCGAAGAAGTCGAGGAGGAGATCGCCAAAGACATAAAGGGCGTCCAACTCTACGAGATTTCGATTGAACATCTTTGCGGCAAGCAGATTCATGAAAAGTAGCGAATGCGGAAAACGCGCTCGCTACCCTCTGCACCCCATGTGCCCACGCATTTTGACGGCGTGGGCACATGGGGCAGCACTCGAATCGAGCGCCCCCTATACCCCAAAAACGTAGCGGTCCAGGCGCTCACACGCCTCCTTTACCCGCGAAAGCGGCAGTGCCAGATTCACGCGGATGTGACAGGGCCCGTGGAACGGGCGGCCGTCCTGATACCCCACGCCCACGCGCGCCCCCTCGTCGAGCAGCCACTGAATATCGCGGCCATGCTCGAGGCACCACTCGGTGCAGTCCAGAAACACCATGTACGTGCCCTGCGGACGCGAATAGCCCACGCCCTCAAAATGCTCGTCCACGTAATCGCAGAAGTAGTCAATGTTGCCCTGGATGACCTGATTGAGCTCATCGACCCACTCGTAGCCCTGCGGCTGGTAGGCGCCGATAAGCGCGTGCATCGAAAGGACGTTCATCTCGTTGTAGTGAGTCTTGTTGGACACGGCGCACACGCGGTCGCGCAGCGTCTCGTTATAGATGATGTGGTAGCTGCCGACCAGGCCCGCCAGGTTGAACGTCTTGCTGGGCGCGTAGAGGGCAACCGTGCGCATGCGGGCATCCTCGCTCACCGACTGCGTCGGGATATGTCTGTGACCCGGCAGGATGATATCGGACCAAATCTCATCCGAGATCACCACGCAATCGTGCTGGCGATAGATGTCCATGGCACGTTCGATCTCGTCGCGCTCCCATACGCGGCCGCAGGGATTGTGCGGCGAGCAGAACACCGCGGCGTGGATGTGGTTTTGGACGAGCTTGTGCTCCATGTCCTCAAAGTCCATGCGCCACACGCCCTGGTCGTCGAGCTTAAGCGGGCTGTGGACAATGCGATAGCCCGCGGCTTCGATGGACTTGGTAAAGCCGATGTAGGTAGGGCTGTGGACCAGCACCGCATCGCCCGGCTGGACATACGCCCGCAGGGTCGACACGACACCGCCCAGCACGCCGTTTTCGTAGCCGATATGCTCCGGGAGCAGACCCTCGACGCCATTACGTCGGCTCTGCCATTCGATGATGCGGTCGAAGTACTCGTCGCGCGGATCGAAATAGCCAAACATGGGATGCTGGGCGCGCTGAATGATGTGCTCCTGGACCGTGGGCACCGTGGCAAAGTTCATGTCCGCCACCCACATGGGGATGCGGTCGAAGCCCTCGTCGGGCGCGTTCGGAGCCATGCCAGGGATCTCGCCCCAGGAGTCAACGGCGATGGCGTCCATGCCGTGGCGGTCGATAAGCGAAGTAAAGTCGTATTTCATGCTGAGCTCCCGTGCAAAGCGGATTGTTTTGATAGGCGTTATTGTCCACCAGCGTGGGCGATTTTGGCACGGGGTTTGGCGTTGAATTTGGCGAGCGCCGTCGAATGGCCAGCTAGTCCCGTGCGTCGTTGACGGCGGTTACCGTCAAGCTGGTTCCATCAACCGTAAACGATATGTCGAGCCCGGCGTAAGCCAAGTGGTACACGCGGTTTGGCTCGTGCTTGCTGCCCGCGCGGCGCGGATCTTGGCGAAGGACCTCTATCAAGCCGGAGAGCTTTGCGGGCGGGACCATATCCTGCAGCGCATGCGGAAACTCAACGTCGAGATCTTGCCACGGCGCATCCTCAATCCAGCCGCCTGTCGCATCCGGGTGACAGTCCGCAAACGGAATGTAGGGCTTAATGTCGTAGATGGGCGTGCCGTCGCGCAGATCGGCCCCTAGCACATGGATGATGGGGGCGTCGTCGTTAAGCTCCACGCGGTCGAGCTTGACGCAGGTAAGACCGATGGGATTGGGGCGAAACGGGCTGCGTGTGGCAAATACGCCCACGCGCTCGGCTCCACCCAAGCGCGGCGGTCGCACGGTCTTCGACCACTTGGCGTTGGTGCCAGACCTGTCCTGCGTCTTGGCATCGGCGGCGATGTCTTCCGCCGTGCCGCCGGGCGTTCCGTTTTCAAAGCGCCAGAGCAGCCACAGGTGCGAGAAGGAGTCCAAGCCCTCAACCGCCGCGTTGGAAGCATATTCCGGCTCAAAGACGATGCGCCCCTCAAGATGGGGCGCCAAAAAGCTGTTGCGCGGGATGCCGAACTTCTGCGGCAGGTCGGTATGTATGTGTGCAATAGGTTCCATGCCGGTCATTGTACGGCACAGGCGCGCGGGGCGCAGGCTGCGATTCTCTCTCATCGTCATCTGCATGCAACCAACGGTTGCTTGGAAGGACATCGGCTGCCGCGTATGCTTAAGCCAACAAGCAGCAGAAAGGAGCCATTATGGCCTTTGCAGAAAAGCTCATCGCCATCCGCCGCGACAACAACCTTACCCAAGAGCAGCTCGCCGCCAAGCTCTTCGTCACACGCCAAGCCGTCAGCCGTTGGGAGCGTGGCGAAGTCACCCCGGGCATTGACATGATGAAGCTCATTGCCGCCGTAACCGGAGAGCCGCTGCCCCACCTGCTCGAAATGCCCGAGCACTATTGCCAGAGCTGCGGCATGATACTCACGCCCGACGACTACGGCACCGACGCCACGGGCGCCACGACCGATCATTACTGCAAGTGGTGCTACGACCACGGCAAGTACACCTATGACACCACCATGGAGGCGATGATTGAGGATTGTGCCCCGCGTCTGGCACAAAACACCGGCATGTCGCTCGATGAAGCCGTCTCGCTCATGGGCGCCGTGCTGCCGCAACTGGAGCGCTGGCGCTCCGTGCACGAAAACGAGGAGCGCTACGGTGCCGAGGCGCGAGCGCGCTATGGCGACGAGGCGATCGACGCCGCAAACGAAGCACTGCTGGATATGGATCCCGAGACATGGAACGACATGAAGGAACTTGAACGCGCTATTCTGGGCCAGCTCTCGATTGCCATGGGCGACGGCGATCCAAAGAGTAACGAAGCCCGCAAGCTTGTCGCAATGCACCGCCGATGGATTGGCCTTAACTGGGGACACGAGCCCCAGGACGAAGCATACCTGGGCCTCGCCAATGGTTATCTTGCCGACCAGCGCTTTGTTGACTACTACGACAACCCCTGCGGCACCGGAGCCACGGCGTTTCTGGTACAGGCAATCGAGTCGTCGTTGACGCGTGCATAGACCGCGGCGGCTTTGGGTATTTCAATCGAAACCTCAACCGATTGGAGACCTATGGCTACTGATCACGAGCTCGCGCTCTACGTTATGACCGGCTGCCCGTATTGCATAAAGGTCAAGCGTTTCCTGGCCGATAACGGCGTGACCATCCCCGAGCGCAACATCTCGACCGATACCGAAGCCGAGCAGGCACTCATCGCCATCGGCGGAAAACGCCAGGTTCCCTGCCTGTTCATCGACGGCAAACCACTCTACGAATCGAGCGACATCATCGCGTGGATACAGAAGAACCTGCTCTAGTACGCAATTGCAGTCGGCTCGCCCCGACGTCCAAGCCCATACGACCCAAACATGTACACCAGCATCCAAAGTCGACGTTTTTCGACATCTTTGGATGCTGGTGTACAGCTTTTTGCATGGCCCCGGCACAGGTAGTCGTTGGGGACGTTCTTAAATGACTAGTTGTTTGAGACAGCCTTTGGATTATGGCTGTTTGGGGCCATCTGACGTCTCTGGAAAGGGCTCCTTAGAGGGCCGTGTTCAAAAAATGGCAAATATGAGTACTGCTACTTGTTTAGTAACAGCAATTTTAATCATTTCAGGGATCATTCAACGCCCCAAGCGCCCACAGACGGCGTTATTTCTCCCCATATGTTCAATAAAAGAGACGCCTAATGGTATTAAATCTCATCAGGGACCTCATTTTTGAACAAAATAAATGCAACCATAATGGCAACAGTACTCATATTTGCCCTTTTTTGCACACAGCCCTCCAGAATAGTCGTTAGGAACGACTCAAAATGGCAATTCCGGCACTTAGATGCTCTCTTCTTGAATGACTAGTTGTTAAAGAACACTCAGCGACTACTCCAATTCGCGACACACTGTGTCGCGAATTGAGCTGTTCTCACCACCGAAGACCGGTGAAAGCTCCTGGCCAGAATCTCGATAGTTTGTTAAAGTGCCCCCTCTGCAGGTTCAATGAGCGCTCATGTTCCAGACTAGCAAGTGAAGAAATATCGAAGCCATCGATGCTCATTTCCTATCGAAAAAACTAGTCAATACACGCTAATTAGCTTGATAAACTGCTTGTATTTTTGTCTACAAAACTGTATACAAAAAGAGATTCCGGTAACCAGCGCTCGACATTATGTCAATCGATAGGAGGCGCTATGGACGCCAAGCAGCTTGAAAAGATGATGGGGTTTGCCCCCGGAGAGTTGGAGAAAGCCGCGGAGGCATACGAAAAAGATGAATGGCCGAAGGGTCGCACCATCAAGCCGGGAAGGCCGTCGATCTCTGATGAGCCAAGCGTTGTTTTATCGGCACGTGTGGGTAAGTCTGTTCTTGAAGCCTTTGACGCAAAAGCAAAGCGCCATGGGCAAACACGCACGGAGCGACTCAGAGAGCTCATCACGCTCGATGCAATGATTGCTTAGACTCCACTCTCCCGCCGACCCAAACATGTACGCCAGCATCCAAAGTCGACATTTTTCGACATCTTTGAATGCTGGCGTACAGCTTTTTTGCAACATAGTCATCGGGGACGTTCTTAAATGACCAGTCGTTAAAGAACGTCCCCGATAACTAACTAGCCGTGGAAGCGGGCTATAGGCGCAAGTGGCTGCTCGCGAAAGACACGCTCGACGGCGGCACGGTATTCGTCGACCTTTTTAGTCTTGCGTACGAGCTTGTGAACGGTAGCGGGGTCGGCGAAGGCGCATTTGGCGTAGAACCACCACTCCTTCATGCGAAAGACCGCGTTGCCGCCAATCTCTTCCGCATAGGCCGCAAACAGCATGTCATGGAAACGCTGCAGTTCGGCTGCCGTGGCAGCAGGGCCACCCTTAACCATGCGAGCCAGCGCGGGGTTCGCGAGCAAGCCGCGTCCCAGCATTACATGGTGCGTGCCGGGATAGGCCTCCACCAGCGCATCCATGTCCTCAAGATCAAAGATGTCGCCGTTATAGGCCACGGGGAATGGCGCGCGATCCAACGTCTCGCCGTAAAACGCTTTGCGCGGCGAACCCGTATAGCGATCCCTCTGTACACGCGGGTGCACGATCAGCTCTGTCAACGGCATGCGGCAGTACAGATCGAGCACGCGCCCGTATTCGTCGTCACTCTCCAACCCCAGCCTGGTCTTTACCGACACCGGCAACGGCGACCGCTCGCACACATCGCTCAGGAACACCTCGAGCTCATCGAGGTTGCGCAGAAAGCCCGACCCTTTGCCCTTCGCGACAACCGTCCCCGAGGGGCAGCCAAGGTTGAGATTGACCTCGCGGTAGCCCATGTCGGCGAGCACGTGTGCTGCCCACACAAACTCGTCCGCATTCTTGGACATAAGCTGGGGAACGACATTAAGTCCCTGGTTATTGGCAGGATCGATCTCCTTAAACGCCTTGCCGCCAAAGCGGTTTCCCACCCGCGGCGGCGGCAAAAACGGCGTGTAATAACAATCGAGCGCGCCGAAGCACTCCGCATGCACGCGACGGAACACATGCCCGGTAATCCCCTCCATAGGGGCCAGCGATAAATACATCAACATCCATTCTCAAATCAATGTGACAAAGGGACTGTCCCTTTGTCACATCCCATTCAAGCGGTTCAGGAACTCTTCGCAGGCGCGAGAACGCAGGCGATATTTTTTCCACACCAGATACGATGCAATGGTGAGCGGCGGCTCAAACGGGATAAAACGCAGGTCGCTGCTTTCATCTATCTGCAACAAGCTTCCAATACCAACCGCACATGCGGTGCCCGAACGCACCAGGTGCGACGCGTTGCCGATCAGATCGAAATGCCCCACGACGTTGAGGTCATCGAAGCTGAAGACGCCGCCCGACCACACTTCGAGATCGAACGCTCGATTCGAGGTACGCGAACTCACCAGCAGCGGCATCTTCGCCACGTCCGCAGGCGTTAACACGTCCAGGCCACCCCATGGACCGCTCGCGGCGACAACGGCGCCGGCCCGGTCAGCCTCAGGCATACGGATCCACTCGTATTTCTCGACGTTAACGGGCTCCAACAGCAGGGCAAAGTCGAGCAAGCCACGCTCCAAGCGCTCCTCCACCGCATCGGCATTGCCGGTATAGAGCTCAATCGTCACTCCGGGATGACTCCGATGCAGCTCAGCAAAAGTATCGAGCACCAGCCGCATCGATTTGGTTTCGCCGGCTCCAATGCGGATAACGCCTGCAATGCCGAGCTCCCGATCCGCCAACTCTAGCTCGGTCTGTTCCACCAGCAAGACAATCTCCTCGGCGCGCTGGCGCAAGCGCATGCCATCGCTCGTGAGCACACACGATCGATTGGTGCGCTCGAACAGCTCCACGCCCAGCTCGCGTTCCAAATCGGCTATCTGGCGCGAGAGCGTGGGCTGCGTCACATGTAGCACGTTAGCAGCTTCGGTCATGTTTTCCTCGCGGGCCACAGCAAGAAAATAACGCAGCGTTCGCAGCTCCATGATTGCTCCTTCGTGCACAACGGAGAACTTCATTCGGTCCAATTCGTTTCACATACATAATCAGTATATCTAGCTAGTTGCTATAGGAAATATACATTATCAAATCTCGGAACTATCGTTACAGAAGAGAACCATCGAGAAAGGAAGCGCATGGAATACATCACGCTCAATAACGGCATCAAAAGCCCCCAGCTAGGACTTGGCACGTATCTGCTTAAACCCGACGATGCCCAATCGTCGGTTACCTCCGCACTCGGCATGGGGTATGAGCTCATCGACACTGCCAATGCATACGTGAATGAGCGAGCAGTGGGTCGTGGCGTGCGCGAATCAGACTTGCCACGCGAAAACGTGTTTCTCGAAACCAAGCTCTGGCCCTATTTTTACAACAGCGACACCGCCGTTGACGAAACGCTCGAGCGTCTGAACACACCTTACATCGACCTCATGATTCTGCACCAACCCGCAGGCGACTACTTGGCGGGCTATGAGAAGCTTGAGATCGCGTACAAGGAAGGCAAGCTCCGCTCCATCGGAATCTCCAATTTCGACGAGAACGAAATCGAGAAGCTTCTCGCAAATTGCGAGATCGTTCCATCCCTTATTCAGGTCGAGTGCCATCCGTATTTCCCGCAGACCGAACTGAAGAAGCTGCTCGCCCAGCACGACATTGCGTTGCAGGTGTGGTACCCGCTCGGCGGGCGCGGTAACAGCAGCATCATGAACGAACCCGTCGTGCGCGACCTCGCTGTCAAGTATGGCAAAACGCCTGCTCAAATCATTATGCGTTGGCATATCCAAGAGGGAAATATCGTCATTCCAGGCTCCAAGAATCCGACGCACATCGCCGACAACATCGATGTCTTCGACTTCGAGCTCACGGACAGCGACATGACCGCCATGGCTACCCTCGATCGCGGGAAACCCTTCTATGAGCGCACGCCCGAGAAGCTTGCGCAATATGCCGCCTGGCACCCCGACGTTGAGAACCAGAAATAGGAGCATCATGCAGTACACAACCCTTGGCCATTCCGGCATTAAAGTCTCTAAACTCTGCCTGGGAGGCATGAGCTTTGGCGAGCCCAGCCCCGACTTTCATCAGTGGACCATCGGACCCGACGGCACACGCGCCGTCATCAAACGCGCACTCGACACCGGAATCAACTTTATCGATACCGCGAACTGCTACAGCTTTGGCACGAGCGAAGAGTACATTGGCGCCGCCCTGCGCAATCTGGGAATCGCTCGCGAGAGCGTCGTGCTGGCTAGCAAGGTTCACTTCAACGAGGGCGGCCTTTCCGCCAACGCCATCAAACGCGAGATCGAAGGCTCGCTCAAGCGCTTGGGCACCGATTACCTAGACCTCTACATCATTCACCGCTTCGATTACGACGTTCCCATGGAAGAGACCATGGAGGCGCTCAACGACTTGGCGCGCGAGGGCAAGGTTCGCGCGCTCGGCGCCAGCGCTATGTATGCTTACCAGCTGCACAACCTGCAGATCGTCGCGCGCGACCACGGATGGACGCCCTTTACGAGCATGCAGTGCCACTACAACCTGCTGTACCGAGAGGACGAGCGCGAGATGATCCCGGTGTGCCGCCAGTTTGACATGGCCCTTACGCCATACAGCCCCATGGCTTCGGGACACCTCTGCCGACCCACGTGGGAAAGCTCGAGCACACGCGGCACCACCGACACGACCATGGCCAACAAGTACGACCATGATCGCGCCATCGACATGCCCGTCATTGAGCGCGTGGCCAAGATTGCCGCCGATCACGACGTGCCGATGTCGAGGATTGCGCTGGCATGGCACTGGGCACGTGGTGTGGCGGCCCCCATCGTGGGCTGCTCCAAGCCCGAGCGCGTCGACGATGCCGTGGCGAAGCTCGACGTAACGCTCTCGCCCGCCGAGATCGAGTTCCTCGAAGAGCTCTATCAACCGCACGCGCTCGTTGGCCCCAAGGCCCGTCCCGGCGAAAAGCCGCTTGCCGGCACCACCAAGGTCAAAACCACAAAGTGATGCCATGGACGACAACATCATCGACAGCCTACGCGACGCCGGTTGCAGCGAAGAGTTTATCGAGCTATACGGCACTGCTGCCAGCGACTGTGCGCGCATTTGCCTACTAAAACGGCATCGCCGCGAATTGCTCAACGATATACACGCGGGGCAACAGAAGCTCGAATGCCTTGACTATCTCATCTATCGGCTACGCAACGCCTCAACCGGATGCTGTTCAAGCCGCTCGGTATCGCGGCCATGAGGCGGCACTTAATAGCACCTCACCATAAAACCTAACCCTCAGCAACGAAAGGGACTCCAATGGCTAAGACACTTGTGGCATATTTCAGCGCATCGGGAACAACGATGGACGTTGCGAGCCGCTTGGCTCGCGTGACGGACAGTGACCTGTTCGCCATTGTGCCCGTCAATCCATACACGAGCGCCGACCTCAACTGGCGCGACAAGCAGAGCCGCAGCACACGCGAGGCCGCCGACCCCTCCTGCCGCCCCGCCATAACCTCTAGAGTGGAGCACATCGAAGGCTACGACACCATCTTTTTGGGTTTCCCCATATGGTGGTACGTGGCACCGGCGATTATCAACACATTCCTTGAGTCTTACGACCTGACAGGCAAGACGATCGTCCTGTTTGCCACTTCGGGCGGAAGCGGAATGGGAAAGACGGCGTCGGTCCTTAGGGCAAGCGCTCCGGGTGCAAAGATCGTTGACGACGGCATCCTCAACAACGCAAGCAAAGCCGACCTCGAGAAGTTCGCGGCAAGGTACCTCTAACGCGACAAAGGCCGACAAATCGGCGGGGAAATGCCGTGGAATAATAGGACCGCGAGCACGGTATCACCGCCAACGGTTGGTTTAGCACCCGACCTTTGCCTTCCCTGGCAAGGACGCGAGCGACGAGCAGCTCGAGCCCATGAACGACGAGCGGCGCGGCACGCTGGAAGCCCAAGTCGACAATACGCCCAGCCAGAAACGGTCACTCGGCACCACCCGCCCCTCCAACCGACCACGTGCAACGAAGACAGCATAACAAGCAAAGGGGCCGCTCCATGGCGGCCCCTTTGCTTGTTATTTGTCCTTCGGCAGTGGCTTCATGCTCCAAAAGACGACGTTCATAATGACGACAATGACGAGCACGACGCCGTTGGCCACCCAAAAACCCATATTGAGCCCGAGCCACTCCGAGGTACCAAACAGGTCAATCCAAATCTGCGTCCAGTTCATGCGAACGCTCCTCTCATCTCAAATCCCCTGTTACAGCAACTCGCCATAGCGCCTGACATAGGCCTTCTTAAGGCTTGTCGCCAACGCCATATACAGCAAGATGCACGGGATCAGGAACAGGAAGTACTCAACGGGCAGGGCACCCAGACCCAACGTAGGCCCAAGCGGGCTAAACGGAATCACCGTGAGCAGCGCGATACCCGTCATCGTGAGCAGCATTACCGGCGCTGAGGCGTGGCTCTGGATAAACGGCAGCTTGGGCGTGCGGATCATGTGAATGACCAGCGTCTGACTCCACATGGACTCGACAAACCAACCGGCTTGGAACAGCGCGATATATGCCAACTGCATCTGCTCCAGCGCAGCGCCCGAGTAAACGTGTGCCAGATCGTTAAAGAGCACGCCATGGCTCACAAACAGCGGACAGAAGACAAAGTACATAAAGATGTAGGTCATAAAGTCGAAGATGGAGCTGGTGGGACCGATCCAGATCATGAACCTGCCGACACTCGACGCATCCCAGGTACGCGGCACGCGCAGGAACTCCTCGTCCACGTTATCCCAGGGAATCGCCAGGCAGCTGCAGTCATAAATCAAGTTGAGCAAAATCAGCTGGATGCTCATCATGGGCAAAAACGGCAGCAGGGCAGACGCGGCAAGCACGCTAAACATGTTGCCGAAGTTAGAGCTCGCGGTCATCTTGATGTACTTGATCATGTTAGCGTAGGTCTTACGCCCCTCGATGATGCCCTCCTCGAGCACCATCAGGTCCTTCTCGAGCAAAATAATGTCCGCCGACTCCTTGGCAACGTCGACAGCGGTATCGACCGAGATTCCGATATCGGACGACTTCATGGCCGAGGCATCGTTGATGCCGTCACCCATATAGCCCACAACATGCCCGTTGTCGCGCAGAACGGAGACGACACGCGCCTTTTGGTCGGGCGTGAGCTTGGCAAACACCTGCACGTCCTCGGCGCGGCGGGCGAGCTCCGCATCATCCATGGCGGCAATATCGCTGCCCAGCAGCATGTTGTTGACCTGCAGCCCCACCTGCTTGCAGATGGTACGCGTGACCTTCTCGTTGTCTCCGGTCAAAATCTTGGTGGCGACGCCATGATTGCGCAGTGCCTCGATAGCATCGGCCGTCGACTCTTTGGGCGGATCCAAAAACGCCAGATAGCCGATTAGGACCATATCGCACTCGTCTTGGGCGCTAAAGGCGCCGACCGGCGAAGGATTGGACTTTTGCGCAATCGCCAACACGCGAAAACCGTCGTCGTTCAGATCGGCGACCGTTGCAAGGATGCGCTCGCGCACTTTGCCATCCAGCACGCGAACCGCACCATCGATCTCGGCATGCGAGCACACCGAGAGCATTTCCTCGACAGCGCCCTTGGTGACCATCTGAGTCTTGCCGCTGCAATCGCGCACCACGGTGGTAAGGCGACGGCGCGCAAAATCAAACGGCACCTCGTCGACCTTTACGTATGTCTCCGAAAGATCGGTGAGACTCGGGTCGTTTTGCTCCTCTTCCTCGGTGCACTTGATAATCGCCAGGTCCATGAGGTTCTTGTAGCCCGTCTGGAAATAGCTGTTGAGATAGGCGCGGCGCAAAACGCGCGAATCCTCCTGACCGTTGATATTCCAGTGATACTCCAGCACCACCTGGTCCTGCGTCAGCGTGCCGGTCTTGTCCGTGCACAGCACGTCCATGGCGCCAAAGTTCTGAATCGAGTTGAGGTTCTTAACGATGGTCTGTTTTTTGCTCATGGCAACTGCGCCCTTGGCAAGGCACGTGGTGACAATCATGGGCAGCATCTCGGGCGTAAGACCCACGGTAATGCTGATGGCAAAGAGGCCGGCATCGAGCCAGTTGCCCTTGGTAACGCCGTTAATCAAAAAGACGAATGGGACCATCACCATCATAAAGCGGATGAGCACCCACGAGACGCCATTGACGCCTTTGGAAAAGCTGGTCTCCACGGCGTCATCCGAAAGGCTCGACGCCATCGAACCAAACAGAGTCTGCTCGCCCACGCTAAAGACGGCTGCGGTCGCGCTGCCCGAGATCACGCTGCTGCCCATAAGGGCGATATTCTCGAACGACGTTGCCGAATCGGATTCTACACAGGTCGTGGGCATTTTCTCGACAGGCTCGCTCTCACCCGTCAGGCTGGCCTGGCTCACAAAGAGGTCCTTGGCCTCGATGATTCTCACATCCGCAGGGATCATGTCGCCAGCGGAAAGGTGCACAATGTCGCCGACCACCACATCGTCGATGGGAATCTCCTCCTTGGGAGCACCCTTTCGAGTGACCGTCACGGTCGTCGTGATCATGTCGAGCAGCTTTTCGGCCGCGTTGCCGCTACGCGCCTCCTGGATATAGCGCAACGTGCCCGAAAGCACCACCATCGTGGTGATGATAATCACGGTCAGCGGATCGAAATCTTCCGGCACGCTCCCCATAAGCGAAAGGGCGGGAAACACCATGTCCGTTGCCGCCGAGATAATGGCCAGGAAAAATAGGATTGCCGTAAAGGGGTTGACGAAGGCGTCTGCGAGCCTGCGGGCCAGCGACTTATTCTTGCCGCGCGTGACCACGTTGCGCCCGTTGTCCGCCTCACTGTGTGCGACCTCGTCGCGATCCAGACCACCCAGGTTGGACCCGACCCATGTCATAGCATCGCTCAGCGGAATGGTCGCCGCATACTGGATGCGCCCCTCCGCACGATGCCGAATCAAATCGTGCTGCGCTTGAGCCGTCGAAGCCGCACGGTGCATGGTTAACATCTTCACTTACTACGCTCCGTTCTATCGATTGCATGCAGAGCAACTTAGCTGCGGCGGTCCTTAACAAGATGGGACCGCGGCGACGCACACCGCCCTGCGCTTCCGGTACTGTCACTGCCGCTCAAGGTCCTCACCTCTCCTTCGCGTCTGCGACTGTTCACAGCATAGAAAAGCCGCAAGACCAGGCACATGGCTGGTTTCTTGCGGCTTTCTTGCGATTCGGCAAGGATTGTTCTGCTGCTTTCTATTGGCGGGGGCAATAGGCCAAAGCGTCATTCCGTCATCTTGTAGCCCACGCCCCACACGGTTAGCAGGTAGCGCGGGTTGTCGGGCTCGGGCTCGATCTTCTTTCGAATCTTTCGGACAAAGGCCATGATGTTGCTGTCGTCGAGCAAATACTCGTCCCGCCACACCGCTCGATAGATTTCTTCCTTGCTAAAGACCGTGCCCCTATTGGTGGCCAAAAAGGCAAGGATGTCAAACTCCTTGGGCGTGAGCGAGGCGGGTACACCCAAGACCTTCACGGTGCGCGAAGCCAGGTCAATCGACAGCCCGTCGATAACGATGGGCTCTGCGGCGGAACCCGGCTGCGAACCCGCGAGCATGAGTTCGACGGATGTGAGTCTGCCCGACGCGACATCGGCAAATATAGGCGCAAGCTCGTGGGCGGCGGCACTGCCGGACGAGAACAGCGCACCGCTGAGCTCGGCGGCCTCGGCGGGCGTGATCGCTATGTTGGTTCTGTTCGTTTGCATAGAACCACCCTAGAACAAACTGCTCGCACGGGACAGGTAGACCCGCTTGATGACCGAAACGACAACAAGGTACAGCACACTGAGCAGTGCGACGACGCCCAAATACCACGCCGGTAAAGCGGCAAGACCGATCAGTTGCACCGCCGGACCCAGTGCGAGTAAGGCAGACGCGACAAGCATGATGCCGACCATCATCGCGAGCAAACGGCGCGGGCGATCAGCCCCGCGAACGCATCGTGTTCGCAAGACCAAAAGCACCAGCGACTCGGTCCATGCGCACTCCAGCAGCCAACCTGCTTGGAACATGGCAATAAAGGCCGCCCTACCCGCGTCGTCCAACGCCATAAAAGATGCACCGCATACGGCGGGGCACACGCCAAAGAACAAAATGGCAAAGGTGATGATGTCAAAGGCCGAGCTCGCAAAGCCAAAATGGAGCATAAAGCCACCCAGGCCCTTGCCCGACCATGCCTTGGGGCGAGCAATCTCCTCGCCGTCAACGTTATCCCACGACAACGCCAGGCAGGTCGCGTCGTAAAGCAAGTTGAGCAAAAGCAGCTGAGTAGCGGTCGCCGGCACAAAGGGCAAGAAGATGCTGGCGGCAGCCACCGAACAAATATTGCCAAAGTTAGAACTCGACGCGATGCGGATGTACTTGGAGGCGTTGGCGAACGAGGCCCTGCCCTCGCGTACGCCCTCGGCAACGACGCCCAGGTCGCGCTCGAGCAGCACGAGGTCGGCAACCTTCTTGGACTCGGCGGCGGCAGAATCCACAACGATACCGACGTCTGCCGCCGTAAGCGCCGGCACGTCATTCACGCCGTCGCCGATATAGCCGACGGCATGGCCCGAAAGCCGGATGAGCCCTACGATACGCGCCTTTTGCGCGGGCGTGAGCTCGGCAAAGACGCGAGTCTGCCCCACCTGGATAAGCGCCTCGGACTCCTCCATGGCATCGAGCATGGCACCCGTGATGACGTTACCGGCGGGAATCCCAAGGCGTTTACAGGTAGAACGAGCGACCGACGCCGAATCACCGGTCAGCACGCGCACCTCGACAGACAGGTCGGAAAGTGACCGAATGGCAGCGTGGGCGCTAGCCTTTGGTCGGTCGAAGAAGCCCAGAAAACCGCACAGCACCAGACCGTCCCAACCCGCCGCCGTCGTACTGTAGGCGACAGCGAGCACTTTGATGCCATCGGCACGCATATCCTCGGCAACCTCGTAGGCGCTCTGGCGCCCTTCTTCATTCATGGGAACGAGCTCGCCTTTAAAGCTCGCCCAGTCGCAATGTGCGCAAACGCTTTCGACCTCGCCCTTAACGATGGTCAGGCGGCTGTCGGGACGAGCAGGCAGCCCCAGACACCCAAGTGCCCCCGGTGTGGTGCCGAGCTTAACGCCCGACGCCTTGACAACGTGATCAAAGGGATCGGACGCATACAGGGTAAATGCATGGCCAAGATCTTTGGCAGCAAGGCGAAGCTCGGGTGCGGCACACGCATCGGCAATAGCCCGGTTAAGTTGATTGGCGACGGTCCCCTGATTCATACTCTCGAGATACGCCAAGTTGAGGGTCTGCTCGCTCTCGTTGCCCAGGATATCGGTGTAGTACTCAAGCACCGCGACATCTTCTGTCAGCGTTCCCGTCTTGTCCACGCACACTACGTCTATGGAGCCCAGCGACTCCATGGCATCGACGTTCTTAACGATGACTTGCTTGTTTTTGAGACGACGGGCGCTGCCCGACAGACAGACGCTCGTAACGACTGGAAGCATTTCGGGAACCAGACCAACGGCCGTTCCCAAAGCAAACAGCAGCGCTTGCGCCCAGTCGCCCAACACGACGCCACGAATCGTAATGACAAACGGCAACACAATCAGCATGCACTTGACTAAAGCCGCGCAAATGCTCTTGGCCCCAACATTAAACTGCGTGGCAGGGCGGGCGCGCCGGCACGGCACGGCCTCATCCTTGTCGGCACATGCAAGAACGGTTGCCGAGGCCTTGCCATCAACAATAGTCGTCCCTGCGCGAACGGTCTCGCCCTCCCGCTTTGCGGTCTGGCCACTCTCGCCTGTAAGCGATGACTCGGAAACAAGAATGTGATTGCCCTGGGCAAGAATCGCATCGACCGGGCAGAGCATGCCAGCGTACAAGCGAATCACATCGCCAGGCACAAGCCGGTCGGCATTGACTTGAACCCAGCATGCGTCAACACGCTTCCAAACGGCCGCATGGCTCGCCCTCAGCATATGGCGATTGAAGGTGCGCATAGCCTCATTTTCATAGAACAGACGCACCAAGCCGCCGACCAGCCACATTGCAAACAACACAGTAGGCGCGAACACCCCCGTCTGGCCCTGCGCCTGCGGAACGACATCGACCAAAAAAGCCAAACCGGCCAGCGCAAGCAACAGGGACGAGAACGGATTGAAAAATGATTTTTTAATCATCAGAGCCTCTTTCTAGCATGGATTCGATTGTATCCGAGGCATATACCGGTATCCCCGCCCCACTCCTTGCGACTTCCTTGCTTTTGCATGCAACACATGTGACACAGGAACGGCCCCTTTGCCTTATTCCTTGATTTCCGGTTACCGCACACAAAGAACAAACGCCTGCTAATCATTTACGCTCAGGGACATGTGTACGCCACAGACGGAAAACGATGGGGATCGAGGGCTTCGCGCAGCAGCTCACCGAACATGACAAGAAGTGCATCCAGTGATACTGCACATACCCAAAATCGCAGCAACTGTCCTCGTCATGGCGTTCGCAGTATGTCTGCTGAGGCTGCCACTCCGCATGACCAACGACATCGTATTTCGCCAAAAGGGTTTCCAACCAGCGGGAATGTATTCCGCAATCACACTCCCCGCAATCGCACTCACCATCTTTTGCTAATGCGCCCTTGCACCGCGCTTTGGGATGCAGGACAAACAGTGAAAGGAGCTGCAAGCAGGTTTACACTCTAGCTGCTGCTCTCAAACGCCGTCTACATCTCGAGGTCTAATACTTTTCCCGAGAAGTGAACGGCTGTATTTGGGCCCCCGAAACATCGACATTTTTAGACGTTAAAACTGCAGGATTCGACTGGCAAAACCGCAGGAAATTGCACGCCAAAAGTGCCGATGCTTCGGGGGTCCGTTTTCACTCGTTCACTTCTCGGGAAAAGTATTTGACATCGATTTCGCAAGGGCCCCAATATGGCAAAGGGGCAGTCTCCTGCCGCATAACGAGGCGCCCTATTGTCACTGGCAGAATCCATCCGAGGACTGTAAGGGGCACGCATTCCATAAGAGTTGAATCCAACAGCTAAAACCGATTCCACATGCATGAAAACGCGCTCGGTATCAGGCAAAAAGCAGTGATGGCAAGGAGAGACGTCCCATTGCGACGGGCGCGAAAAGCATCCTTGCCAACGCCCAGGCAGCGCATCGTATGCTCGGCAGGACCATCTGGCAAGCCGACATGGCAAACCCATCGAGCTGCCATGACACTTTAGCCGCATGACCATGCACTCATCGATGGCAGGATTCCCTATACTGAGTCACATATGACGGTATCGCGCCAAAGGAGAACGCCGTGACCACGTCGCAGATATCCCTGCTCGCGCTCATCTCGGTTGGAGGCATCGGCATCCTGCTTATCGGAATGAGCACGCTCATGAAAGCCGCCGCCCGCAGGAAAGCCAAGGCCTGCACCGCTATGATCATGGGAACGGTCATTGACCACCGCTTTATGGGCGAAGGCAGAATGTATCCCGTTTTGGAGTACACCGTCGACGGCACGCGGTACCACGTGAGAAAACAATTCCGCGGCGTAAAGACCAAAAGCTTGTCGGGACTCCCCGTCCGCACGCAAAGCGCGGCGTACGAAGACGCCAAGGGCTGGTTGCACGTACAGACAGGACCCATCGCACGCCTAGATACTCTCGCAGAGCAGCTTTGGCCCCTCGGCAGCCAAATGACTGTGCACTACAACCCCAGCAGCCCAGACAAGAGCTATGTCGAGCGCCCCATCGTGGGCGACTTTGCCACGCTGATGTTTAACATCGCGGGTATCTTGCTCATCGCGCTGAGTATTTTGCTCTATGTTCTTATCCAGCGCTAGCTCAGACTGATACATCCCGCGCGCCGCGCGCCGTAATGACCGCCACGACTCCAAGGACCAGCTATGGCAACACTCTCCGAACAAGAACGTAAGCGCATCCAGCGATACTGCATTTGCCCCAAGGTTGCCGGCGCGGCGCTTGCCATGGCATTCGTGCTGCCCTTATCGATCATTCCTTTCGAAATGGTCGACGACATCGTCTTCCATCACGAAGGCTTCCAAGAGACAGGCATGATGACCGCCTTGGTGCTCACCTCCATCGAGCTCGTTATATTCTGCTACTGCGCTCTCGCCCCGCGCTTTGGCATGCGTGGCAAGCAGTGGAAGGAAATGCAGCGCCGGCTCGCCGTCGAGCAGAGCGAGAAAGACCGCTCGGCACAAATCGCAGGCGTTGTTGGCACGCAGGCCGCCGCGCGCCTGCTCAAGAACAGCGACAACGAGACCGCGCGCAACCTGGGCGGCGCGGCAGAAGTCGCCGCTGCCGTAGGCGCCGTTGCCACCGCGGCAGACGTGCTTACCGAGAGCTTCGCCAACGCGAAGGCTATGGCAGAGGCCTGTGGCGTGCCTGTCCCCCGTGCAAAGAAGTGGGTCATCGCGCTTGTGGCGCTGCCCCTCGCGATCGTATGCGGCGCCTATATCCCGCAGCTGGCGCAGGGAAACATCGAGATGCAGGAGAACGCCGCGGCCGCGGCTGAGCAGATCGCCATTGCTCGCAAGGCATTAGAGCCCTCATGCGAGTACGTGTCCGCCGATGACCCCTACGAGCGATATCAAGATTACGGCTATCACGTCCGCGGTTATCTGCACGACGGCGACTCCGATACCCAAAAGACCTATACGTACCTGGATTTTGACAACAAGGGGACACTCACGGAAGTGAGCTACGCGGCAGAGGTCGACCCCGGCGCGAGCCTCGAGGACAACCTTACCCGTATCGAGCTCGACCTTGACGAGCTTTCCTCTGCCGTCCAAACCATAGACGTCAAGACCACAAGCCCCGAGCTCCTAGCAGCGCAGAAGCTCCCCGAAGAGTTTAGGCAGGCTTTTTTGAACGGCTCGCTCTACGAGAGAATCTCTATCAGGACGAATGACGGCCCCGTCAAAGCGTATTACTCGTTTGATACGGAACCCGAGGACGAGTTTGACGAGCATACCCATCCAGCCATCCGCATCACGCTGATGAGCAAAACGAACTAGGTGCAGGGAGATGAATGTGATAAAGGGGCTGTCCCTTTGTCACATCATTCGGAGTGCAGGGCTTCCACGGGGTCTTTCTTGGATGCGCTGCGGGCCGGCAGCAGGCCAGCGACAACCGTCAGCAACACCGAAATCGCGATGAGCACCAGCGCATCCTGCACGGGCAGGCTCATCAGATTGGGGACCTGTTTGACCGCAAGCGCCCAGGCATTGACCGGAAAACTCACGAGCACCACGACGACGATGGCGAAGACGCCAGCAATGAGGCCTTCGATGAAAGTCTCGGCGTTGAACACGTTGGCCACATTGCGCTTCGACGCGCCGATCGCGCGCAGGATGCCAATCTCCTTTTTACGTTCCAGCACGCTGATGTAGGTGATGATGCCGATCATGATGGAGCTGACGACCAAGCTGATGCTCACAAATGCGATGAGCACCAAGCTGATGGTGTTCACGATGTCGGTTACCGAACCCATGATAATGCCCATGTAGTCGGTGTACGAGATTGCCTGCTCGTCGTGGCCGGCGGCTTTGACCTGCTTGTTATACGCATCGATGTGATCGAGTACGCGCTCCTTGGCCTCAAAGTCGCGCGGGAAAATCTTAACCGAGATGGGATCTGCCTCATCCGCATAGCCCAACGTGGTCAGATTGTTGTCGTAGGTGAGCTGCGACGCCTTGGCATAGCTCATCATGAGCGAACTCAGGTCCTCAGCGTCCATGTTAAAGTGGATAGCGCGAGCAAAGGCGTTCGCATCCACGCGCATGGCGCTCGCCAGGTTGGCAAAACTCGAAGACATCTGCGTCGCCATCTGGTCCATAAGCCCTGCCGCGCCCGCCTTGAGCTGAGCTGATACCGTCGTGGCAATCTGCTCGCTGACCGCCTTCATCACCTGATCCATAGACTGCTGCAAATACGGAGCCAGCTGCTTTTGCACATAGTCGCCCATCACCTGCTGCAGACGCTCGGCCAGGGCATCGCCGCCGAGCGCCCTGAGCTGAGCCAGGTATTGCTGGGCTGCGACATCATTCTCAAGATACGACGAGAACGCGGCGGCGAGCTTCGACGCGTCCTTAAGATCTTCGGGCGACAGCGCCTTAAACTGATCAGACTGCAAAAAGCCCTCAAACAGTTGGTTGACAAGCGTTCCCACCTGCTGCATTTGCTCGGGCGTGAGCTCCAGACCGTCAAAGATGCCCGAGAAATCTGGGGCCGGTGCTTTTGCCATGATGCTGCTGAAGTCGATGTCCTTGCCAACGCCCGAAAGGTCAATATCCAGGCCCGACAAATCGATGCCCGAAAGATCCATGCCACCGGCAGCACCCGAGAGTGCAGATGCATCGAACGAGAACGCGCTCTTCAACGCCGCCTCGTCCACACTGAACATGCTGCCCAGATCCACGCCCTGCTTGGCCTCGCCCTGCAGTTCATCGAAAGATTTGCCCGTAAAGACATCCGTCTCGTGGTGGACAAGCTGCTCCTGCACGATCTGCGAATCGGCGGCGCGCTTCATAAGCTGGCAAGTCAGCGCATGCGTATAGGCAATGCCCGGAGTCAATGCGCTCGCGTTGGCCGTCTCGTTGGGTCGCACCACGCCCACAATGCGCACGTCAATACCGTCGGCAACCTTGGCCGCCATAAAGTCGGCATCGCCAGACATGTCAGTCCACATGCCGGTCTCTTCGTTTTTGCGATAGGCATCGGACGGCGACAGCACCTTAAACGTCGTGGACAGCGCATCGTCGTAGGTAAAGTCGGTGCCGGCCTTGGGCGTCTCGACCTTGCCGTCGGCCGTCATGGCACTGTTAACCAGGTCGTTGAGCTCATCGATATCCAGCGCACCGATGCTGTAGAGCGTGTAGTCACCCACCGTGCCGCGGCTCGAAAGCACCATCACGGCCTCGTTGGCAGACGTAGGCCAATGGCCGGCAACGACATCGTACTGGCTGTCGAGCAGGCTCTGGTCGTCAATCATCTCGTTAAAGACCGAGGTTCCCATGGAATCCATGCTCACCGTTGCCGCCGAACTCGCGCCGCCGCTCATGGCCTCGGTCATAGCGTTGGGCACCAGCCGGACAGGCTTCTCATCGCCCTTGCCCGCACGATAGACAACCGGCGTCACGCCGTAGCCGTACTGGATAGCGTTGACCTCTTTATTGATACCGTCGCCGTCGTCGTCAAGCCATGCCTTAAAGCTTGTCATATCGTTAGATTTAACACTTGCGAACATGTCCTTTACGGCTGTGACCACAGGGATCTTGTCGGTTCCCTTAGCTTTGCCACCGGTAGCGTCATCGGACGAGCCCTCGCCCTTGGACGCCTCCTCATCGGTAGCCCCATGGCCGCCCATCATGGACGACAGGTCGTAGTCTTGTTTGGAAATCGTCAGCGGGTAGCTCGAGAGCGTGTCCTCCTCGACCTTTTTGATGTAGTCGTTTACGCCGTTGGACAGCGCCAGGATCGCCGCAATGCCGATAATGCCAATCGAGCCCGCAAAGGCCGTCATGGCCGTGCGACCCTTCTTGGTCATGAGGTTTCGGGCAGAAAGCCCCAGCGCCGTCACAAAGCTCATCGAGGTTTTGCGCGTGGGCTTGGCCTCGCGACGCGCGGCCTCGGCAGCATCAAAGGGATCTGAATCGTCGGTGATCTTGCCGTCCGCCAGGGTGACGATGCGCGTGGCGTACTTGTACGCCAGCTCGGGATTGTGCGTGACCATGATGACCAGACGGTCGCGCGCAACGTCCTTGAGCAAATCCATGACCTGCACGGATGTCGTTGAGTCCAAGGCGCCGGTCGGCTCGTCAGCCAGCACAATCTCGGGATCGTTGATCAGGGCGCGGGCAATAGCCACGCGCTGCATCTGGCCGCCCGATAGCTGGCTCGGGCGCTTGTTAACGTGCTCGCCCAGACCGACTGCCTCAAGCGCCTTGCGTGCACGCTGGCGGCGCTCGGCATGCCCCACGCCCGTGAGCGTAAGCGCCAATTCCACGTTTTCCAAAATGGTCTGATGCGGAATGAGGTTGTAGCTCTGAAACACAAAGCCAATGCGATTGTTTCTGTAGGCATCCCAATCGCGGTCGCTGAAGTCCTTGGTCGAGATGCCATCGATCAACAGGTCGCCGGAATCGAAATGGTCGAGTCCACCAATGACGTTGAGCATCGTAGTTTTACCCGAACCCGAGGGACCCAGGATGGCTACAAACTCGTTATCGCGAAAAGACAGGCTTACGCTGTCGAGCGCTACCTGCGTAAACGACTGCGTAACGTACCTTTTGCAAATATCTCTGAGATCCAGCATGGACGGCAACCTCTCTCGCGCGGGCGCGCTCGCCCGCTCCCCCGCCGTTCACGTTCGGCGCGCTTGTCCTACTCTATCCTCATTTTTGGCCGATACCAGTGAGGAATGTAACGAACCGCGCCAAAAAACGAACGGGACAGCACGCCGCATGGCGCACCATCCCGCATATAACATCCCCGATGTGACAAAGAGGCTGTCACTTTGTCACATTCCAATGCGCGCTACTTTTCGAGCCCGCACGGCATAACGTTAGCGCTGCCGCGGCGAGCCTCAGTCACGGCTGCAAAGAAGCGATAGCCGCCCGAGAAGTTAAAACACTCAAAGCCATGCTGCGCCAAAATGCGGCAAGCAATGTAGCTGCGAATGCCGCTCTGGCAAATCACGTAAACCGGCTTGGCCCGGTCGAGCTCGCCCAGGCGATTGCGCAGATCATCGACGGGAATGTTTACGAAACCATCGATATGCCCGCGCTCATACTCCCCTTCCGTACGAACATCGAGCAGCTGCACGCTGCCATCGCGTGGCAAGTTGGGCTCATCCTCCCAATGCCACTGCGCCAGTATGCCGCGATTGAGGTTCTCGATCATAAAGCCCGCCATATTGACGGGATCCTTCGCCGATGAATACGGCGGCGCGTATGCTAGGTCCAAATCCTTAAGCCTATCGCCGCGCATGCCTGCCTGGATGGCAGTCGCCAGAACGTCGATACGCTTGTCCACACCATCGATGCCCACGATTTGCGCACCCAGCAGGCGCAATCCCTGCTTCTCGAAGATAACCTTCATGGTCATGGGCGTTGCACCCGGATAATAACCCGCATGCGAACCGGGCGACAGGACCACGCTGTCGCAGTCAATTCCCGCCGCGTGTGCTGCCTTTTCGGATAGTCCCGTGCTTGCCGCCGTCAAGTCGAATACCTTGATAACCGATGAGCCCAACGATCCGCGGTAGCAGCTGTCCATGCCGGCTATGACATCGGCGACGACACGCCCCTGCTTGTTGGCGGGGCCGGCGAGCGAAATGACCGCGTCCTCGCCGGTCACCTGATGCGTGACCTGCACGGCATCGCCCACGGCATACACGTCGGCAGCAGAGGTCTCCATGCGGTCGTTGACCACAATAGCCCCCTTGATGCCCAGTTCGAGCCCCGCCTCTTGCGCCAGATGGCTCTCAGGTGCCACGCCAATGGCAAGCAGCACCATATCGGCTCCGATAGGGTCATCGCCCGCAACATGGGTGACAACGCGGCCATCAACTTCCTCAAAACCTGTCACATCGGCCTTGAGGCGCAGATCGATACCGTGCTCACGCACCTCGGTATGCAAAAGGGTCGCCATGTCGTAATCCAGGTTGTTCATAAGCTGGACGGGACGCTGCAGAAGGGTCACCTGGAGCCCCAGCTCGCACAGATTCTCCGCCGTCTCGACGCCAATGAAGCCGCCGCCGATCACGACGGCACTGCTCGGTCGCCGCTCTCGAACATAGCTGTGAATACGCAGCGTGTCCTCAACGGTGCGTAGGCTAAAGATTTTATCCGAGTCGATGCCCGGCAACGCAGGGCGAATCGGCTTTGCACCCGGCGACAGGATGAGCTTGTCATACGTCTCGACAAATTCCTCGCCCGTCAGCATATTGCGAACCTCGACCGTATGCGAATCGGGATGGATGGCAAACACCTCGTGACTCGTCTTGACCGCAATGCGAAAGCGATCCCAAAAGCCCTTGGGAGACTGCAGCGTCAATGCGCTCTCTTCTTCTATCACGCCGCCAATGTAGTACGGAAGCCCACAGTTGGCATACGATACAAAACCCGTGCGCTCAAAGATGACAATTTGGGCCTGCTCGTCGAGTCTGCGCAAACGTGCGGCCGCCGATGCGCCGCCTGCGACGCCTCCAACGATAACCACCTTCATAGCCAACGCACCACCTTTCCCGTGTAGCCGCTTATGCCGCCGATATTCTTGACACTGCCGTACCCCAAACGCTTAAGAAAACTCACAGCTTGGTTGCTTCGCGCACCGCTCAGGCAATGCACGAAAAGCTGCGTGCCCTTTCGACGTATACCCATGATGCTACCCCGAAGCAGAAAAAAGAGTCGCTGTTTCCAGCGACTCCCCTTCAGTTGTCTGTCCCACGGACTTACTGTTCGCTCTTCGCGAGTGCCTGATCGATCAGTTTGTTGAGCGCCTCGCGCTGCTCAGCGGAGTTGATGCCGCCCATGATCGGCTCTCCCATAATGTTACCGTTCTGGTCGATCACGTAGGTGGTCGGGAACGAGTACAGGTTGGAGGTGAACTTTCCGGCCTCGCTGTCCGACTTAAACCAGATGTTCTTATACGTCACGCCCTTCTTGGAAAGCACGTCCTTGGCATCAGCCACCTCGTCTTTGTTGCCATCGAGCGTAAAGGAATTAACGCCCACGACCTGGCCGCCCTTCTCGGCAAGCTCCTTGTTGAGCTTCTCCAGATCGCCCAGCTCTCCCACGCACGGCTTGCAGGTGGTAAACCAGAAGTTCATGACGGTGACCTTGTTCTTGGAGAACAGCTCGTCGCTGTTTACATCGTTGCCGTCCAAGTCCTTGCCCTTAAAGCTGGGGAACTTCGTCTCCCCGCTCTCGCCGTTGGTCATGCCTGCGGTCGAGGCATCAACACTCTCCCCCTCGCCGGGCGTGCTGCCACATCCGGGGAACTCCTTCTCCAGCGCCATGAGCTTGTCCTCGATCTCCTTGACCTGCTGCGCGCCGGCCTTAAGCGTCTTAAGCTCGTCAGCCGCAAACTGATCCTTGGCGCCCTCGATGGTATCGAGCAAGAAGTCACCGTAGTTCTTGCCGTCCTCAATCATGGGAGTGTCTTTGTTGGCCGCAAGGAACACCTTTTCCCATAGGGCGTTATCGCTCGCAAAGATCTCGTTTTCCTTTTGCAGCAGCTGCTGGTACAGCTTGGCCGCCTCCTCGGCGCTCGACGGCTTTTGCGCTATGAGCTCGGCAATCTGCGCATCGCCGCTCGTAGCACCCTTCGCGTCGCCCTTGGGCGCAGAGCACGCCGCGAGAGTCAGCGCCAGCACGGGCAGCATCAACAGAGCCGCAATTTTTGACAGTTTCATGGTTCCTCCGTTTATATCGAAACTAATATAGGTACCTATTTGTTTTCGCAGGCTTGCGCGGGCTGCGCGGGTTTGTCGCCCGTCACACCCAGCCCGTAGCGAAAGCTAATGGCATCGACGGGGCATGCGCCCACGCATTTGCCGCAACGAATGCACTCGGCATGGTTGGGCGTACGCGTAACGTCCACGTCCATCTGGCACACTTTGGCGCACTTACCGCACGAGACGCATTTGCACTGGTCAACCTGAATCCCCAGCAACGACACCTTGTTCATGAGTGCATAAAATGCGCCGAGGGGGCAAATCCATTTACAGAAGGGGCGGTAGAACAGCACGCTCAGCACCGCAACCACAATGAGGATCGCGAGCTTCCAGGTAAAGAGCTTTCCCAGCGCAGAGCGGATTCCCACGTTCATGATGGACAGCGGAATCGCGCCCTCGAGCACACCTTGCGGACAGATGTACTTGCAAAAGAACGGGTCGCCCATACCCACATCGTTAACCACCAAGACGGGCAGCAGCACCACGGCAAACAGCAGCACGGCATACTTGATGTACGTGAGCGGCTTGAGCTTTTTCGTGGAGAGCTTCTTGCTGGGAATCTTATGCAAAAGCTCTTGCAGCCATCCAAACGGGCACAAAAAGCCGCATACAAAACGTCCCAGCAGCACGCCGATTAGAATGAGCGTTCCGGTGACGTAATACGAAAAGCTAAACTTAGACGAGCCCACCACCGACTGAAACGACCCGATGGGACACGCACCCGAGGCCGCTGGACACGAGTAGCAGTTAAGCCCCGGCACGCAGACGGCTTTGCCGGCTCCCTGGTAGATACCGCCCTTGGCAAAGTTAGGCAGGTGAATATTGGTCGCAAGCGTCGCCGCCGCCTGAATCAATCCGCGGAATCTCGCCAAAAGATGCGATGCAGTGTTTTTTCTTTTATCCAATTCCGATACACTCCAAGCACAGCCTGATTGCCTTGGCCAGCACGGCATCTGCCTCGCCGCGCATAATTCCAAAGCCAACCATGGCTACCCCAACGATCAGCAAAGCCACCTGCGCCACAGGCTTAATCGCTTTGAACAATCTGACCACTCCTTTCGTTTCGCGACCCATTGGACCATACCGACTATAAAATCCGTGTTAAGCGTGAATGACTATGCAAGGAGAACGTTATGCGCATCTTGGTCGTCGAGGACGAGCGGGCGCTGTGCGATGCGATCGCACGCAGCCTGCGCAACTTGGCCTATAGCGTCGACTGCTGCTACGACGGGCAGCAGGCCCTCGATCTGCTCGATGTCGAGACCTTTGATCTTGTCGTGCTCGACCTCAATCTCCCCCATGTCGACGGCATGACCGTGCTCAGGCAACTCAGAATTACCGATTGCGAGACCAAGGTGCTCGTGCTCTCGGCACGTGGCGAGGTCTCCGACAAGGTAGCGGGGCTCGATGCGGGCGCCAACGACTACCTCACCAAGCCGTTCCATCTTGACGAGCTGGCGGCACGCATACGCAGTCTCACGCTCAGGCGCTTTACGCAAAACGACGTTGTTCTAGCCTGTGGATTGTTGAGCTTTGACACCAAAGCGCGCCTCGCCTCCGTGGGCGGCGAGACCCTATCCCTCACGCGCAAGGAGACCGGCATCTTGGAATACCTGATGCTTAACCAGGGGCGGCCGGTGAGCCAGGAAGAGCTTATCGAGCATGTATGGGACAGCAGCGTCAACAGCTTTAGCAACGCGACCCGCGTGCACATCTCGTCGCTGCGCAAAAAGCTGCGCGGCGCGTTGGGGCACGACCCCATCCGCAACCGAATCGGCGAAGGCTACGTTATGGAGGACGGCAAATGAAGCGGCTGTCGCTGCAGTGGCGCATCACGTTGATGACGGCACTGCTGATATGTTCAACCTGCGTACTTATGAATTGCCTGGTTGGCTACTCCGGCATGCGCTACATGGACTCGATTGGTGCAGAAGCGTCGGCGCACAGCAAGGTGGAGACCGCATCGCCCAGCTCATTTGACCCGGCAAGCAAAGAGCTCGATGACGAGCTGACCATCGTCGTGAGTGACGCCCAAGCATCGTTTAGCGCGACGAGCTGGTGCATAACCGCGGCGGTGACGCTGCTCGGTGGCGTGCTGGCCTACTTTGTGAGCGGACATGCGCTGCAGCCGTTGCGCTCCTTTGCGGCGCAAGTCGAGAGCGTGCGGCCCGACAACCTCGCCGACACAAAGATCAGCGAGGACGTGCCCTCTGAACTCAGGCGCTGCAGCGCATCGTTTAACGACATGATTTCCCGCCTTGACGAGGGATTTTCCGCACAAAAACAGTTTACGGGCAATGCGGCGCACGAGCTGCGCACGCCACTTGCGCTCATGCAAGCCCAGGTTGAGCTGTTTTGCGCCGAGCACCCCGACGCCGATGCGGATACAGCGAGCCTGCTCCGGCTGCTGCAGGAGCAGACCGAGCGAATGACGCACATGACAAAGACCCTGCTCGAGATGAGCGAGCTGCGCAGCGTCCCCTGCAACGATGCGATTGACTTGGCGCCGATGATCGAAGAAGTGCTCACCGACCTGGCGCCCCTTGCCGAGCAAAAAGACATCACGCTTGCAAGCGAGGGCGACGCGCAGACGATCGGCAGCGACACGTTGATCTATCGGCTACTGTTCAACCTGGCTGAGAATGCCATACGTTACAGCGCGCCCAACTCGACCGTGCAAATCAACGCCCGCACCGAAGACGACCGCGTGCTGCTACGTGTGCGTGACCAAGGGCCGGGCATTCCCGAGCAATACCAGACGAGCATCTTTCAGCCCTTCTTTCGCGTCGACAAATCGCGCAGCAGGGCATATGGCGGTGTGGGGCTGGGGCTTGCGCTGGTCTGGGAGATCGCCGCGCTTCACGGCGGCTCCATCGAGGTCGAAGAGAGCTCGGAGCGCGGAACGACCATGCTCGTAACCCTTCCAAAACGATCCGCAGCGTTAACCGAGCAGTAAAACGAAAGGGGGTCCCGCACACGTTTGCACGGGACCCCCTTCTCCGTCAATGCAATTCGTCCAAAAGAGTAGAAGCTTACTCCCACTCAACGGTGCCGACGGGCTTGGGCGTGAGGTCGTAGCACACGCGGCAGATGCCGGGGACCTCCCTTTATACGTTCGGCATAATCGTAGACGATACCAACAAATTCCAGTCCCGAGCAACAGGAGTACAATTGCTGCTATTGTTGCCAGCTGTTGGGAGATGGAAGATGAACTGCGATGGCTACCCATGCGTTCCCATGCCGTTGATGTGCACCGCCTTTGTGCCGGGGCAGATTGACGCTGCGGTTGCAGGCATTTCCGACCCCGATTCGCGCGCCATTGCCACGGCAGAAGCGCTGTACTTTCGCGGACAGGCCGCCCTCGCTGCCAAGTCGGCGCGTCCCTATCTTGACGCCACCGATCCAGCACTGCGCTATTCTGCCTGCTTTATCTGCGGATACGCCAGTCTGTCGCTCAACCGTATCGCCGACGCCCGCCGTTGCCTTGCGGGCATCCTCGATACGCCCACCGACGGGGAATCGCCCGCCGTCCACGCCATGCATATCCTGTTCGCCTCAGCCGCGAGCGTCCTGTTGCACTTGCCTTCCCCGTATTCCGCCGAAGAGTTTTATCCGCTTGCAGCGCATCTGCCCGAAGGCCTGCGCCTGTTCGCCAGCTACGTGATGGCGCATACTCTGTACCTGCGCGGCGAATATGGCCGCAGTCTGGGCATGGCGGAAAACGCCCTGATCATGAAACAGGGAAGCTATCCCATCTCGGAACTGTTCCTGCACCTGGCAGCTTCCATGGCATGCATGAGTCTCAAAGACGTCGACGCCGCAAAGGCACACTTCGGAGCCGCTTGGGACATTGCGCGTCCCGACGGCCTTATCGAGCTCATTGGCGAGCACCACGGCCTTTTGCAGGGGCTCATCGAGGCGTGCCTAAAAACGCAATACCCTGACGACTTCGCGCGCATCATCGAGATCACGTACCGCTTCAGCTACGGCTGGCGGCGCATCCACAACCCCGATTCGGGCGAGGACGTGGCCGACGATCTAACGACCACAGAATTCACCATGGCCATGCTCGCCTGTCGTGGGTGGACCAACGCCGAAATCGCTCGTCATATGGGTGTGTCGCCGGGCACCGTTAAAAACCGCCTATCAGGAGTGTATGCCAAGCTTGGTATCGGAACTCGCGCCGAGCTGGTTGCCCACATGTTGCGCTAGCGGCCAGACTGCCCGGCGTATCGAAAGCACTTCGGGCGCCTGGCGCTTTCGCGCGCTCAATTTGGACATTTTGACCCTTGAACGGCACTACCGCCACGTGGCACCTTCTCGCAAAATTGGATTATTTCCACCGATACCTGCGGGATGGGAGCCAAAGATGCTTGATCGCCGTTCGTTACTTGTTGCCGGAGCGTCCTCGCTAGCGAGCATTATGTTGCCCCGCGTGCCGGGAAGCGAAAATGCCTTTCTGCTGCCGTTCGCGCCCACCACGGCCTATGCCGACGAAGAAGACCCCCTTCAGGGTGCTCGTTCTCTCGCGCACCATGTTCGGTATGGTCGTGGTCGACGTCGCCAACAAGAATACGCCCATCACAGGTGCCCAGGTCACGCTCACATCGCGCTATGCCGCAGGCAAGCAGCTCACCGCCACGACCAATGACGAAGGCACGGCCATCTTTGAGGTCGCCCCTCTTTCGGAAGGCTACGTGGACGAGGCGACGCTTCTCGACGCGTACGACTTTAACGGCGGCATCTCCATTAGCATGGCGGGCTACCGCGACGTCGAGATTCCCCTCGCGCGTGTCCAAGGCGGCACCGCCATTACCGCACCCACACGTCCGCTTTCCGACGGCGAGCCGTACTTTCGACAGCTCACGTTCGACGAATGGGACATCCAGTACGCCGACGCCACGTTCATGGCATTGCCGAAGGACGACGCCGGAAACGACCAACCCGACACGCACGCCTTTACCGTGCAGGCCCATCTACCGCAGGGCGGGCAGGCAACGTTGCATATCAATAAAGTGACGCCCGCTGCGGGCAGCTCATCCGAAACCGTCACGCAGATTGGCCAAGTCAAGGCCAGCGCATCGGGCGCGAATAATCTGGCGACGTTCACACTCGAAGACAAGTTTCTCGACGCGGCATCGGGCCTTCTGGAAGAAGGGTGCAAGCTGCGCTTTGTCCTCGACTATCAGGGCAAAACCTACACGCTCTCATCCCCTATGGCCGTTGTCACCGCGCCGGCCGCAAAGTCGGAATCGGGCTCGACCACCATCATTCCCACCACTATGGACCAAGAGATCACTCCGTTTGATTTCCCAGCGGCGTTTCCCGGCATCGGCGGCAACAAGTTCACCTGCTGGATGCCCTCGTTCCCCATTCTGTTCGATTTCTCGTTTGCCGGGTACGTACTGTTTGGCGGAGGATACAAACCAGCCAGCTATATGAACGATTCGGGCAATCCGGATCCGGAGTACTGGAAGAAGTCACCGCGTGAGTCGGGCGCCAAGCAGGCAAACCGCTACCTCGACGAGATGGAGGGGAAGTGGAATCAATACAAGAGCATGAGCGCCGGTTCGGGTACCGATCCGAGGAACACCAAACTGCTTCGCCATCACTGCACACTGCTGTTTACGATGGATATCGCCACGCAGCTGTACGGATCGCTCGCCTACGACTGGGTGGGCAAAACCTGGGGTGATAACAACGACCCCGCATACGGCAATATTAAGGCCCTCTTCCAGGTAAGAACCGACCTCAATTGGACCGAGCAGTTTACCCTAGGACCAGTGCCGTTTTTCCTAAACGTCAACCCCTGGGTGCTAGCGAAGCTGGCGCTCGCCGTGGGCGCCCACACGCACGGTAGCGGCGCGGCGTTTTTCAAGAACATTTCGCTCGACTATTCCAACACGTCGGGCTCGTTCACCATCCAGATCGGGCTTGCCGTCACCTTTGGAGCCGGCGTTGCAGGCGTCGCCTCGTCTGCCGTGCGCGGCGCCGCATCCCTCACGTTGTTCATTGGGTACGAGAAGGCGGATGGACACCAGCTTCCGCGACTGCGCGTAGGTGCAGACGTCGATGTCGATGTGATACTCCAGTTCGTAATGTTCAAGTGGACCACCAAGGCTTGGTCGGGATCGTGGCCCACACTCGCCGATTCGTGGGATATGTCAGTAAACAATGGCGATCAGTATGTGCTTCAGCGCTCTGAGCTGGCCTTGGGTGGAGATACACCTTATACGCTGGATGCCCGCTTCGGCTCAGCCGGCAACGCCGAGGCAAGTGGTGTGCCGCAATTTATCGCATCGGCCACCATTGTCACCAACGCCGAGCTGCTCGCACGCGCCGAGGTTAAGGCCACTGCCGTAAACGTCGCGCCTGTCGTGCGCGATTGGGATCAAGCGGTTACGCGCATTGAACTCGAGGCGGATGCAGAAAGCGACGACACGGGACAGACCGAGCATTTCGTCCATGCACTGATAGAGAACGACGAAAACGCCGCGCCAATGTATAAGTACACCTATATCGGGCAGGCGACGAACGCCGTTGCGGACCCCAACGCCAATTCTACCGGCGTGTCGGAGGACGAGCGTGGCGGCATCAAGCCCTCGAGCGACAACGTGCTGTTTTCCGGCGTGCTCAGCGAAGCCCACATGAAGCTGGCAATGATTGCCGGTGTAGAATGCCTGTTCCGTATCGCCTCGGTGTGCTACGGCGACAATGGCCGCTCGCGCCTGGTGGTGCATACAAAGACGAACGGCACGTGGTCCGCTCCCACACCCGTGGACTTCCCCCTTGGGTTTGGCGAGGGCGACGTGGAGCGCGACGGCATATACGATTACGACTTCGACGTGGTGGAATATACGGACGGTAGAGGAAACCGGGACGCCTACGTGCTGCTGGTCTCGGGCGAGCGCCCCGCCGGTGACAACACCCTTTTCGATACGGCGAGCACAGCCGGCATACTGTCCGTTGTGCGCCTGCGCATAAGTAATGACGAGATCCGCGTGGTGTCGCATACGTCATGGCGCAGCATCTCGCGCGGCCGCCTGCAAGAGGATGGCTACCATTGCCTGCAGTGCCCGCGTATCACGGTGGGTAAGACGCTGGTCGACGGGCGCCTGTCGGGTGCCTACCTCCACCGCCGCGGAACCACCGCAGAAAAGGCGCTCGGCAGCGAGGCCGAAGTTGCGCTGGAGTGCTTTGCCCTGTGGTCGGACGTTTCGGGCGACAGCCTGACGTTCCGCCAAGTTCTCCGCTTTCCGCAAGCACCATCGAGTATCGAGCTGGGCGAGCCCGAGAATATCAACGGCAAAATGGTGGTGCCCGTTGCGTACGAGACCGCAGACGGTTGCGGCTGCGCATCGTACGCCGTGATCGGCCAGTCCATTGCGGGCTGGGGCGTTATGTCACCAGACGCCACAGTGCCCCGTGCGGTGCCGTGGCCACAACACTCGGGCTTTTTGGCAACCGTCAACGAGCAACTGCAGCACATTACTTGGACGCGAGGCGCATCGGCATTTGCAACGCAGCCCGTGGGTGCCGCAGGCTGTGGCCCGGCAGCGTTTAGCGTGAGCAACAACGGCAGGTGCGTGCTCTATGTAGAGAACACCGATGGCAAGGTGGGACAAACCTACGACGAAGAAGGCAACCCGGTAGCAGTGATGGGCAAGCACTTCCGCATCTTCGCCAGCACCTTGGCAGGCGATCTGTTCACGGAGCCGTTCGTGATGTGCGAACTGGACCATCCCGTCGATCAGATAACGACATTTTTGACGTCGGGAGGCATGCTCTCCACGCTCGCCACGCACATTGTGAGCGCGGAGAAGAGCGAGGCAGAGCTACACGGCATCGAAGTGCCCTTGGTGGCGTGTGCCACTCCGACAGGGGCGGTCGCCACCTCGGGCGCGGTGGTGCCCGGAGCAGCAGGCGAATCCTTCATGGTCACGGTGCGAAACGACGGCAACACCTTGCTGACCGCCGGCACGATCGATCTGTACCGAGAGGGCTCCAGCCAGCCGTTCTCCAGCGCATCCATCGGATTCGGAGTGAACGCACGCACGGCATCGATCTACGATCCGGAGCTTGCCGAGGACGCTTCGGCCAACGACATGGCACACGTGAAGTACGCACTCGAGACGCTGGGCGCACGTTTTGCGACGCACCCGCTGGTAGCCGACAACGGCAACGCCGTGCTGGCACCGGGTTGCACGGCACAGTTCCGCATGAGCTTTGCCATCCCGGAGAGCTGGGGCGACGAGGTGGGCAAACGCGTCACGCTGTATGCGAAGGCGCGTGACCTGGTGGCACTCGATCCCGTAACGCTCGAGGAAATTCGACCGGGCGCAAACTCGGCGCTGAGTGCCGTACTGCACGAGCTTCATGTGCCCGACGCGGCATGCGAACGCTCAGAAGTTCAGGTCGGCGTATGCGACAACGCGGATACGACGGGGCTTCACGATGCACCGATGACGATTGATGGCGATGGCGGCTCGAGTGGAGGTGGCTCCGGCGGAAGCAGCTCCGGTGGCGGCAGTGGCTCTGGCAGCGGCAAGGATCACGGCACTAACAAGCGCTCCGGAAAAGCGGGCGTGCTTGCGGGCACGGGCGATGTCAACGCTCCCCTTACGGCAGCCGCTGCAGCACTCGCAGCGGCAGGTGCCGGCCTCGTCGTCTACAGCGCCCGCCGCACGGCGCTCGAAAAAGACACCGCCAATGAGGTCAATTCGGATAGGCCTCGCTAGCTCCTAGTTACCTTTGTGAGAGACGCCGACTCGGCTCATCGAACATCAAAATGGGCTGGTTCTGAATACCCAGAGCCAGCCCATTGCGCATTAAATGTCGTCTGAGGAGTCGAGTTCTGCCTCGAGCTTGGCACGGCGTCTTTTCGCCGTGAAAAACGTTGCGCACAGGACAGCAAACGTGGCCGCGAAAATCGTCGCACCGCAGAACACGCCCGTGGCCAGGTTCGCCAACCAAAAGACGCTTTCGAGCGGTACAATCTGCGCCTCAGCGATACAGCGCATTGCGGCAATAACAAGCGCGAACGCGGCGCCGCTAAGACCGCTGACAAGCAGGAAATATCCAACAGGAAGATGCTCGGTTTGCCCAAAACGATTGGTATCGACATAGCCCTTCCGCGTTTGCAGTCCTGCGCAAATCAACATCACGAGAACGAGCCACAAATACATGGCTGCCTCGAACGGCGTTGCAAAGCCATGCGGCATTTCACTGGCGTCGCTGTGAACCCACGCAACCTGTCGAGCTATAAACTGGTAGAAAAAGATCATCAACATGCCAAACGAAAGCAGCACGAAACCAATCTTGTAGATCTTCGCGCTCTCAGCCTCCAGGCGTTCATCCTTTGGGCCGGCATATTCACGCCACTTTTGCACGATTTTCAGATCTTCATATTTCATAGTGAACTCCTAAAGAGCATTAGGGTCGGCGTCGGTTTCGTCTTCCCAAAACAAGTCGTTCAACGTAACGCGCAGCGCCTTACAGATTGCCACGCACAAATTGAGCGTGGGGTTATAGCCGCCCGCCTCGATAAGGCCGATGGTTTGGCGCGTAACGCCCACGGCTTGGGCTAAGTCGGCTTGCGAAAGGCCAGCTGCCGCGCGCGCCGCCTTCATGCGTAGGTTCTTTTTGCCCGGCATGGAGTTCCTTTCGTAGTAATGGACAGATATCCGTTGCAACATGACAGAAATATATTGCATCCATCAGAAGATGTCAACTATATCTGTCATTATGGAAACCATGTTCGTCATCGCCATAGGAACATGCAATTTCGATTCGCTTTTCAATCTTACTCGGGCAGAACCGAGTGGAAGGACCCGAGTAAGTGGGACTTCGGCAGGGAGCGTGAACTCGCACGTATAAAGAAGACGCTCAAGGCGCCCGCCTAGAAAGCGAAGTGCCGTCCTATCTCAGCGCCGAGACCTCAAAGATGACCAACGCCAGCGAAGTATTCGGGGCTCTCGCACATGGCTACTCATAATCGATGCCCGCGGCATGGCCAACGCGCACGCCAATAACCGGATTTGCCGGAACCATGCGTGCCCCATCGCTTAATAGCTCCGTTATTGTTCGATGATCTTCTTGACGACCGCGGGAACGCCTGCCGCCATCACGTTGTCCGGAAGGTCTTCCGTCACAACACTTCCCGCAGCGGTAACGCAGCCGCTGCCGATGGTAACCCCCTGGAGTACGGACACGTTCGCGCCAAACCAGCAGTTATCGCCAACAACAATGGGCAGGGCCCTCTCGAGACCCAAGTTGCGCTCTTTTGCCCCAAGGGGATGCGAAGAGGTATAGAAGCCGCAAAACGGCCCAATAAACACGTTGTCACCAAAGGCAATAGAACCACCGTCCATAAAGTAGCAGCCATGGTTCACAAAGCAGCCGTCGCCAAAGGTTGTCTTGTCCCCGTAGTCAAAGTAGGCAGGCGAAAGGACCGTCAGCCCCGCCGGAAGATCGGTATCGAGCAAGGTTTTTAGGGCGTCAAGCTGCGCGTTGCTTCCGGGTTTTCCCATATTGAAGTCATGGCAGAGCTCCTCTGCCCTCGCCCGTTTTGCCAGAAGCTCCTCGTCAAAGTTGGCATCATGCCACTCCCCGCGCTCCATCTTCTCTTTCTCGGTCACTGTGAGCCCCCTTAATAAAAACATTTGTGGCGGCAATTCTATCATTTGATAAGCCGTCGGTTTCCATACCGATAACGAACGCGCGTTCGATGGATTTCGTGTTAGGTAGAATCGTCTGTGGGCTGGGCTATGCTACCTTGACTATCTATATGACTAAAACGCAGCAAGGGAGCACCGAGAGAGCGAGTATGGCAAAAAACACCGCAAACTATGGTAACGACAGTATCCGCCAGCTCAAGGACGAGGAGCGCGTACGCCTGCGCCCCGCCGTCATCTTTGGCTCGGACGGGCTCGACGGCTGCGCGCATGCTGCCTTCGAGATCCTGTCCAACGCCGTTGACGAGGCACGCCAGGGCTACGGCAAACTTATCACCCTTACCGCCTTTCGCGATGGCTCCATTCAGGTAGAGGATAACGGCCGTGGCTGCCCGCTCGACTGGAACCCTTCCGAGAAGCGCTTTAACTGGGAGCTCGTCTTCTGCGAGCTCTACGCCGGCGGCAAGTACAACAACAACCAGGGCGGCGACTACGACTTCTCGCTTGGCACCAACGGCCTGGGCTCCTGCGCGACCCAGTACGCTTCCGAGTACATGGACGTCACGGTTTGGCGTGACGGTAACAAGTACTCTCTGCACTTTAAGAAGGGTAAGGTCGTCGGCGCTAAAAAGAAGGCGCTCGAGATTGAGCCCAGCGACGAGAACCGCACCGGCACCACCATCAAGTGGCGCCCCGATCTTGAGGTCTTTACCTCGATCAGCATTCCCCACGAGTGGTATCGCGAGACCATGCGCCGCCAGGCCGTGGTCAACGCCAACGTGACCTTCCGCCTGCGCATCGAGGGCGACGATGGCGAGTTTTCCGAAGAGGACTTCTGCTACCCCAAGGGCATCGAGGACTACGTGCTCGAGAAGGTCGGTGCCGACTACCTCACCGAGCCCTTCTTCATCGAGGCCGACCGTCGCGGTCGCGACCGCGAGGACCTGCCCGACTACAACGTCAAGATTACCGCGTGCATGTGCTTCTCACGCACCTTCATGATGCAGGAGTACTACCACAACTCGTCATGGCTCGAGAACGGCGGTTCGCCCGAAAAGGCCGCCCGCAGCGCTCTGACCAGCGCCATCGATGCCTACATTAAGCAACAGGGCAAGTACAACAAAAACGAGAGCGGCATCAAATGGCAAGACGTCCAGGACTGCCTGGTGCTGGTGACCAACTGCTTCTCCACCCAGACGTCCTACGAAAACCAGACTAAGAAGGCCATCAATAACCGCTTTATCCAGCAGGCCATGACGGCCTTCTTTAAGGAGCGCCTCTCGACCTACTTGATCGAGAACAAGGACGCCGCCAACAAAATTATGGAGCAGGTGCTCATCAACAAGCGCTCGCGCGAGAACGCCGAAAAGACGCGCCAGAGCATCAAGACCAACCTGCAGCAGAAGACCGACATGGCCAACCGCGTGCAAAAGTTCATCGACTGCCGCTCCAAGGACAAGAGCCGCCGCGAGATCTACATCGTAGAGGGCGACTCGGCAGCAGGCGCCATTCGCACCTCGCGCGATGCCGAGTTCCAAGGCGTTATGCCCGTCCGCGGTAAGATCCTCAACTGCCTGAAGGAGGACTATCCGCGCATCTTTAAGTCCGACATCATCATGGACCTTATGCGCGTGCTGGGCTGCGGCGTGGAAATCAAGGACAAGCGCATCAAGAACCTCGGTGCCTTTGACCTGGATAACCTCAACTGGAACAAGGTCATCATCTGTACGGACGCCGACGTCGACGGTTATCACATCCGCACGCTCGTGCTCACCATGCTCTACCGCCTGGTGCCTACGCTTATCGACGAGGGCTACGTGTATATCGCCGAGTCTCCGCTCTACGAGATCAACTGCAAAGAAAAGACCTACTTTGCCTACACCGAGCTCGAGAAGAACGGCATCCTTAAAGAGATCGGCGACCAGAAGTGTTCTATCAACCGCTCCAAGGGTCTTGGTGAAAACGATCCGGACATGATGTGGCTCACCACCATGAACCCCGAGACGCGCCGTTTGATCAAGGTGGAGCCCGAGGACGTCATCAAGATGGAAACCATGTTCAACCTTCTGCTGGGCAACGACGAGGCGGGCCGCAAGCGCCATATCTCCGAGCACGGCAAGGAATATCTGGATCAGCTGGACCTGCAGTAGCAGCAAATCGATAACGACAGCCCATAAGAAGTTCAAGAGGAAATCGTGGCAAAGAAGAAGACGAAGAACCAGCCAAAGAAGAAGCAGGTCAACGCCGAGAACGTCATCGGCCTGCATTCCGAGGTCACCGACCAGCCGATCACGCAGACGCTCGAGGTCAACTACATGCCCTACGCTATGAGCGTCAACGTCTCGCGTGCATTCCCCGAGATCGACGGCTTTAAGCCCTCGCACCGCAAGCTGCTCTACACCATGTACAAGATGGGTCTGCTCAAGGGCGAGCGCCAGAAGAGCGCCAACATCGTGGGCCAAACCATGAAGCTCAACCCGCACGGCGATGCCGCGATCTACGAAACGATGGTTCGCTTGGCCACCGGCAACGAAGCGCTGCTTGCCCCCTTCGTGGAGTCGAAGGGCAACTTTGGCAAGTACTATTCGGGCGATCTGAGCTACGCCGCCTCGCGTTATACCGAGGCCAAGCTCTCCCCCATCAGCGCCGAGATCTTCAAGGACATCGACAAGGACCCGGTCGACTTCGTCGACAGCTACGACGGCGCCATGAAGGAGCCGCGCCTACTGCCCACCACGTTCCCCAACATCCTTGTCTCGGCCAACAAGGGCATCGGCGTCGCCATGGCGTCCGACATCTGCGGCTTCAACCTCAACGAGGTCTGCACTGCCACGATGCACTACCTGCAGGATCCCGACTGCGACCTGCTCGAGTACATGCCCATGCCCGACTTCTCGACCGGCGGCGAGATTATCTACCGCCGCGAGGAGATGGAGAAGATCATCGAGACCGGCCTTGGTAGTTTCCAGATTCGCTCCCGCTGGCGTTGGATCCCCGAAGAGCGCATCATCGAGGTCTACGAGATTCCCTACACCACCAAGACCGATGTCATCATCGAGCGCATCGTCAAGCTCTCCAAGGAGGGCAAGGTCAAGGAAATCGCCGACATCCGCGACGAGACCGACCTTTCGGGCTTGCGCATTGCCATCGACCTTAAGCGCGGCGTCGACCCCGACAAGCTCATGGCCAAGCTCTATCGCTCGACCACGCTGCAGGATTCGTTCTCGTGCAACTTCAACGTACTCGTCGACGGCTATCCCCGTGTTATGGGCGTGCGCCAGATCCTGCACGAGTGGGTCAAGTGGCGTATTGAGTCCACGCGTCGCCGCATTAACTTTGACCTGGGGAAAAAGTCCGAGCGCCTGCACCTGCTGCACGGCCTCGAGGCGATTCTGCTCGACATCGACAAGGCCATCGCCATCATCCGCGGCACCAAGCTCGAGGCCGAGGTCGTGCCCAACCTTATGCGCGGCTTCGACATCGACGAGACCCAGGCCGAGTTTGTTGCCGAGCTCAAGCTCCGCAACATCAACGAGGAGTACATCCTCAACCGCACCAAGGACATCGCTAAGCTTGAGGGCGAGATCGCCGAGCTTGAGGAGATCCTCTCCAGCGAGGAGAACATCAAGAAGGTCATCAGCGACGAGCTGGCCGCGGTCAACAAGAAGTATGTGATGCCGCGCCGCACGGGCAGGATTGAGCCCCATGAGGTTGTCGAAGTAAGCTTGGAGCCCGAGGTCGAGGAGTACCCGGTCACCATCATGCTCTCGCGCGATGGCTACCTTAAGAAGATGACGGACCGCGTACTCAAAAAGGCGACCACGCTCAAGTACAAGGACGGCGACAAACCCTTTATCGAGTTCCCGTCCTCCAACACGCACGAGCTGCTCGTGTTTACCAACAAGAGCCAGGTGTACAAGTGCAAGGTTGCGGCATTTGAGGACACCAAGTCGGCCCAGCTGGGCTCGTACCTGCCGACCGATCTTGAGATGGAACCCGACGAGAGTGTCATCTGGGTCATCGACCCCGAGGACTACAAGGCCGACGTGTTGTTCGTCTTTGAGAACGGCCGCGTGGTGCGCGTCGCGCTTTCTGGATACGTCACCAAGACCAACCGCAAACGCCTGAAGAACGCTATCTACGGCGGCAGCAAGCTGCTGTATGCCCAGGTACTCAAGGAAGATCGCGACATCGCACTGGTCTCGAGCGACTATCGTTTGATGAACTTCAACACGTCGTTGCTCAAGACCAAGACGACCACCAACACGCAGGGCGTCCAGGCCTTTACGGCCAAGAAGGGCCGCTCGGTCACCACCGTCGGAACAACCGAGGAGATCCTTGGCGCCGGCGTCTCGGCCGAAAAGTTCACCGCGCAGAGTCTGCCCTCCGCCGGCGCCCTCATGAAGGAAAATGACATGCCGAGTTTGTTTGACTAAAACAACGGCGACTAAACCGTCATGGTTTTACAAAGCAGCGGGGCCCGGAGCGCAGTAAACGCTGCGCCCCGGGCCCCATGCATTACACCAGCATCATCCCTATAGACAAAATGCCGCATAAAGCGGAACAGACATAAGCCCATCATTCATTCCAAAGGGCTTAGTCGATAGCCTGATAAGGCGCACGCCCGGATGGGTCTTTTTAAGTGAGGACAGACTTCGAGATCTTGTGTTCTCCCCCGCCTTGACTTCAATCGCAGACAAGCATCCCTGCTTCTCTACTACAAAGTCGATTTCCGCACGATTATCTCGCGCCCAATAATGCAGTGGATAACCCATGGCTGAAAGCTGTTGGGCAACGTAGTTTTCGGTAAGTGCACCCATGAATGTGCCGCCGATACCGGCAAGAATATCGGCGCGTTGAGCACCGGCCTTGGAGACCAGCAGCCCTGTATCCGCCTGATAGATTTTAAAAGCAGAAGGGTTAACGAAGGCCTCTAAAGGGCTTTCGATCTGCCCGACTAGGCTGCAGCGCGCCACCGTACCCGACAATACAAGCCAATCGAGAGCATCTCCAAAGAGAGACGCATTGCCCCCCGCTCGCACTACCTTGTATTGAAATTTACGATTCTCTTTGGCAAGCTGCTGTGGAATGGAATCGAAGCACGCACGCGTCTTTGCGCTCAAGCGTTCATCAGCATATTTATTGGTGTCGGCGGAATATCCGTCGAGAATAATCCGATGCTTTTCGGCCACATCAATGATTGACTGATCATCGATGTACGTTTGGACCGCCTCGGGCATTCCGCCAACAACAAGATACTGTCGATAGAGCCCAAGCGCCTTTTCATGAAGGCTTGGCGCAAGAGGACCCATTATCTCGAATGATGAGCGTATCTCGTCGACCAGCTGATCGTGCCCCATCGCCCAGAGAAACTCCTCGAAATCGAGTGGGGTCATCTCAATCAAGTCGGTCTTTCCGACGGGGAACGAATACGACTGATGGTTAATGGCAACCCCAAGAAGCGACCCGGCAGCCGCAACGTAATACTCGGGAGCATCTTCGCAAAAGTATTTAAGGGAAGTGAGCGCTTCCTCGCATGCCTGGATCTCGTCAATGAACAGTAAGGTTTTGCCAGGCACGATACGCTGTCCCGTACGAGCCTCGATCGCACGTACGATCGAATGAGGGTCAAGACCGCCCAAAAAATCCGCTCGCGCCGACCGGTCGTTCTCAAGATTAACGTAGACAACCGATTCGAAAAGATCCTGGGCGTACGTTCTGAGCAAATAGGTCTTGCCACACTGGCGCACGCCTTTGACCAGCAAAGGTTTTCTATCAGCTCTGTCTCGCCATTCCCTAAGGAGCTCGTCTGCCTTGCGACGCATACGTAACCTTCCCTCATGAACTTCTATTTGACAATATTTTAACGCGGATTAATTTGTTTTCAGTTATTTTTCTGCGTTTAAAAATTGTTCTATACGGCACTTGAGGGAATTCGCCCCTATCTCTCGGTAAGGACAGCAAGCATTTCCACCAACGCTGATTGCCATGCGTTCTTCTTGCCCTTAGGCGAGCTTGCGAGCGAGCTCTCGCACCTTTTCCAGCTTGGGCGACGATACCATGCTGTCGCGCTCGGTCATGCCGCTAATGGTGACAATGCCCTGGTCCTCCCACTTGCAGTATGCGCAGGCCGACTTGTACATAGCGATCGCCGCATCATAGACGCCCTCGCTGTGGCTATCGAGCAAAAGGGCCGTCTTGGTGAACGGGAAACCCGTGGCACCGAAGGCGTACAGGCGGTCGATGACAGCCTTCTCCTGTGCGGTGATATCAAACCAGTAGATAGGCGAAGCGAAGACAACCATATCTGCGTCTTTCAGCGACTCGATCACGTTGACCATGTCATCCTTCTGCACGCAGACGCCCTCATGGGAGAAGCAATACTGGCATCCCAAGCAGCCGGCGATCTTCTTGCTGGCAACGCGGACGACCTCGACCGTATGGCCGACCTCTCGCGCGGTCTCGGCAAAGGCCTCGACCATGGTGTCGGTATTGGCGCCCTTGCGCGGGCTGCCACTCAATACAACGATATTCATAGGATTCCCTCTCCTTCATGCTGCAGGCGCGCAGCATTTTTTCTTGTAACCAAAACAAATGGGGTTAATCAATCGCCAGCAGGCCATATCTCTTGCTCAAGTTCCCTAAAGAAGCTCAAGGCGATTGCGATTGCCTTATACAACATCGAAAACCAAAGAGGGGCCATAGCAACGTCGCCTGCCTGAAATGGCACGCTGTCAAGATCAACTACGGGGATCGTGGCGAGCCGATACCGCCCGCATGCCCCCTTCGGAATAGGCGCTGAGCAGCTCCTGAGCGTGGGCAAACTCGGGCCCTCGCCTCCAACCGAGCAGACGGTTGACCGCGAGATTTCCCTGGACGTTGTGGACGAAGAGCAGATAGGCGTCCTCGCGCGAAAGCCCGGTCTCCTCCATGATCGAGGGAACCATCTGCTCAGCGCCGCGCTTGACGACGCGTTGCGCCACCCGGGCGTACGCGTCGTCATCCGAGTAGAGCAGATAATAGTCATCGTTTGCCGGCGGGCGTTGGCAGAGGGCGCCCGTCCCCGTTCCCTCGATCGGCGGCGCCGCCGCCAGGGCCTCGTCGATAAGTGCGTCGAGCAGCGCGAACTTGTCCTCGTAGTGCAAATAGAACGTGCCGCGGTTGATATCGGCGCAGCGGCAGATATCCGCCACCGTCATCTTCGCGAAACCGACCTCGGCCAGCAGCGAAAAGAACGCCTCCCGTATGACCGAGAGCGTATAGCGTCGGCGACGATCGATCTTCCCCGATTCCATTGCCCCTCCAATCGCAACGCTCGACAATGCCCAGCAATCGTTCGTTTATCGACGGCGCATCGAAGCTGTTCATTGCTCTCGCATAAATCAACATGGATACTTTTTATCAACACCTGTTCATAATAGCTGAAAGAAGGTATCCGGTGACTCTGTACGAGCAGCTCGTTATCGAGCTCACCAACCGATCGTTTTCCCTTCATGCCGCCTACCGCAGCGGCAGCACGCCCTATGAGCTGAGTGACCGCGAGCCCGAGCCCTACGACCAGCAAATCGAGGACTTCGCCCGTATGATCGAAGAAGCCGATTGCGTGCTGGTGGGCGGGGCCTCCGGGCTCTCCGCGGCGGGCGGCGGCGACTTCTACTACGAGGACAACGCGACCTATCGCAGGCATTTCGGCAAATTCGCCGAGCGTTACGGCTTCAGGGGCGCGTTTGAGGGGTCGACCTACCGCTGGCCCACCGCCGAGGCACGCTGGGGTTATCTTGCCACCTTCCTCGACACCACACTCAACGCCCCGCTGCGCCAGCCCTACAAGGACCTCGACGCCATTCTTGCCGAGAAGGACTTTTTCGTGCTCACCACCAACCAAGACACGCAGTTTGTGAAGATCTACCCCTGGGAGAAGGTGGCCGAGATTCAAGGCGACCACCGCTTTTTCCAGTGCTCCCGTTGCTGTACCGACGAGGTGTGGGATGCGGTCGAGCCGGTCTCCCGCATGGTAGAGGCCATGGGAGACGGCCTGGAGGTTCCGACGGAACTCGTGCCACGCTGCCCGCACTGCGGGGCAGAGGCGTTCCCTTGGGTTCGCGGCTACGGCAACTTCCTGCAGGGCGAGCTCTACGAGGAGCAGTACCGCAAGGTGTCCGACTGGCTCGACGCGCATGCGCGGCAGAGAATCCTTTTCCTTGAGCTGGGCGTGGGCCGCATGACGCCTGCGTTTATCCAGGAGCCGTTCTGGGCTCTCACGGCGCAATTGCCGCAGGCGAGCTACATCGGCGTAAACAACAAGACGCGCTTTCTGCCCCGTGCGATCGAGGACCGCGGTATGGCGATCCGCGCCGACATCGCCGACGTGCTCGCCGGCGTACGCAAGACGCTGGGGAGGTAGCGCATGAAGACGGCGAAAGCAGTTCGCATAGGCACGGCGCTTTCCGAGGCGGATCTTGTCATCATCGGCGCCAGCAACGGGCTGGACATGGCAGAGGGGCTCAACCTCTTCCGCGCCGACACCCACTTCCAGGAGGCGTACGGGGACCTCGCCCAGGCAGACGGCATTGGCTGCATACTGCAGGGGCTCGCTTCCCCAGATGCCAGCGTGCGACGCCGATGGGCCGAGCGGTTTCATCAAAAGGAATATCTCGAATATGAGCCCAGCCCGCTCATGAACGGGCTGCGGCGTCTTACGGAGCACGCCGACACCTTCGTGGTCACGTGCAACATCGATGGGCACTTCGTGCGCGCTGGGTTCGACGAGGACCGCGTGCTCGAGACTGAGGGGAGCACGCACACGTCGATCGACGAGCGGCGTCTCGCCCATCCAGACGCCCTCGCCACGGCCCAGCTCGAGGAGCTCGAGCGCCTTGTGCAAGCCCATCGCAACGGCAGGGTCGCCATCCTCGAACTTGGCGTGGGACTGCGCAACGGCATCATAAAGCACATGCTCGCCCAGATCGCGAACGTCTGCGAGCACGCCACCTACATCGTGTTCAACTACAGCCAGGCTATGGCGCCCGATGCATCGTGCGAGACGATTCTCGTTGACGGCGATATGGCCCCGGCTTTCGAGGAGATTGCCCAATGCCGTCTCTAGAGAGGGAAGCGTATAGGCTTCGAAGCCTTATCGACGATGCCGACGCCATCATCGTCGGCATCGGCTCGGGCATGTCAAGCGCCGCCGGGTTCAACCATTACAACCGCGCAGGCATGGCGCGCGCCGGAATGACGGACTGGCAGCAAGCCTTTGGCTTCAAGAGCCTTTTCGACGGCTTCTACCACCTCTACCCCAGCCTCGAGCAGCGATGGGCATACTATGCGCGATACATCGACTTCATGCTGCGCGAGCCGACCTCGCAGCCCTATCTCGACCTACGGTCCCTCATCGGCCATAAGGACTACTTCATCCTGAGCACCAATGTGGACACCCAAGTCGAGAAGACGTTTCCCACCGAGAGGATCTGCAACTATCAGGGAAGCTTCGCGCACCTTCAATGCAAGCAGCCATGCTGCGACGAGCTCTTCGACGCGAGCCCCTACGTCGAGCGCATGCTCGCGGGCATGGCGGGGTTCGAGGTCCTCAGCGAGGATGTCCCCCGATGCCCGCACTGCGGCTGGCAGCTTGTGCCGTGGGTGCGCGACGACACGTTTCTGCAGGGTGCGGCCTGGCGCGAGAGCCTCGGACGATACGAGCGCTTCGTGCGCGAGCGCAGCGATCGCCGCGTGCTGTTGCTGGAGCTCGGCGTGGGCGAGATGACCCCCGGCATCATCACGCTCCCGTTCTGGAGCATGACCGCGAAGCTGCCGGATGCGCACCTTTTGAGCGTAAACATCTCGGGCGGCTCGGCTCCGTTGCAGCTTGGAAGCAAGGCAGGGGCGATCCAGGCCGATTTGGGCGCCCTGCTCTCGGTGGCGCGGGCAGGTGGCGAGTAACGCGGAGCGGTAGACGCGCAATGAGGTTTTAGCCGCAGCCTCCGAACGAGAGGGCTCGGAGGCTGGTATTCCTGAATCGCAGGTCACGATGGGTTATCGGAATCGCGAAGAGCGGATACCGCCAGTAAGCCCCCTTCGGAATAGGCGTTGAGCAGCTCCTGGGCATGGGCGAACTCGGGGCCTCGTCTCCAGCCGAGCAGGCGGTTGACGGCCAGATTGCCCTGGACGTTGTGGACGAAGAGCAGGAAGGCGTCTTCGCGTGAAAGCCCTGTTTTCTCCATGACCCAGGGAACCATCTGTTCCGCTCCGCGTTCTATGACGCGCTGGGCTACGCGAGCGTATGCGTCGCTGTCCGAATAAAGCAGGCGATAATCGTCATCTGCCGGCGGACGCTGGCAAAGCGTTGCCGATTCAACCCCCTCAAGCGGGGGAGCCGCTGCCAATGCCTCGTCGATAAGCGCATCGAGCAGCGCGTACTTATCCTCGTAATGCAGATAGAACGTTCCCCGGTTGATCTCGGCGCGGCGGCAGATGTCCGCCACCGTCATCTTCGCGAAGCCGACCTCGGCCAGCAGCGCGAAGAACGCCTCCTGTATGACCGAGAGGGTGTAGCGCCGCCGGTGGTCGATCTTGGTTTCTCCCATCGCCTCTCCAATCTGAGTCGTTTGACAATGTCCAGTAGCTGTTCGTTTATCGACAGGTGCACGCGTTTGTTCATTGCCCCTGAGAAAATCAACAAGGATACTGTTTATAGACACCTGTTTATTATAGCTGAAAGGGAGTACGGATGACCCTGTGCGAGAAACTCGGCATCGGGCTTGTCAGCCGATCGTTTTCCCATCGGTCCGTCTATCGAAACGGCGGCACGTCATACGATTTGAGCGATTGCGAGCCTGCTGCTTGCAAGCAAGATATCGAGGCTTTTGCCCGCAAGGTGGAGGAGGCTGATTGCGTGTTTACGGGAGAGGCAGGTAGGCAGGCGTTATGAGCATCTGCATCAAAAATCAGATTCAGAATATGAATATCGTCATCGGCTGCACGGTGGGGTGTCCATATTGCTATGCCCGTAACAATGTGAAACGTTGGCATATGATTGACGACTTCGCTGATCCTGCGTTCTTCCCGAGCAAGCTCAAGATGATGGAAAAGAAACGCCCGCAGAACTTTCTCCTTACCGGCATGAGCGATCTCTCCGGGTGGAAGCTGGAATGGCGAGACGAGGTATTTGCAAAGATCCATGAGAATCCACAGCATCAGTTCCTGTTCCTGACCAAGAGACCCGATTTGCTGGATTTAGATACCGACCTGGAAAACGCATGGTTCGGCGTTACGGTGACGAGAAAAGCGGAGCTGTGGCGTATCGACGCCCTTCGGAAAAACCTCAAAGCAAATCACTTCTTCGTTACTTTTGAGCCGCTATTCGACGATCCCGGTACGGTCGACCTTTCCGGAATCAACTGGATCGTCGTCGGTACCATGACCGGGGCGCAGAGCAGGAAGGTTCATACGGAACCGGAGTGGGCATGGTCTTTGACGGACCAGGCGCACGCGCTTGGCATTCCAATGTTTATGAAGGAAGACCTCGTCTCTGTCATAGGGGACGAAAACATGATTCAGGAATTACCGGAAGAATTCGAAAGAGTGCTGGAGGTGCAGAGAACATGGCGGAAGTGATCGATAGAATCCTCATCAATGAGGTGGAAGCAAAGAACATCATGACCAAGTCCAGCCTGCCGGTAGGCGGCTACTCGGTCAATCCCTATGTAGGCTGCACGCATGCCTGCAAGTATTGCTATGCCTCCTTTATGAAGCGCTTTACCGGACACAAGGAGGAATGGGGCACCTTTCTTGATGTGAAGCATTGGCCGGAAATCAAGAATCCGAAGAAATACGCTGGACAGCGGGTGGTTATCGGTTCTGTGACGGATGGCTACAATCCACAGGAGGAGCGATTCGGGAATACCAGGAAACTCCTGGAGCAGCTGATTGGCAGCGATGCAGATATTCTGATCTGCACAAAGTCCGATCTTGTGGTACGGGATATCGATCTGCTGAAGAAGCTTGGACGAGTGACCGTTTCATGGTCGATCAACACGCTGGATGAGAACTTCAAGAACGATATGGACTCCGCGTCGAGCATCGAGCGTCGTATCGCTGCTATGAAGCAGGTGTATGACGAAGGTATCCGTACGGTCTGCTTCGTGTCCCCGGTATTTCCCGGCATCACGGATTTTGAGATGATTTTTGAGCGAGTAAAGGATCGGTGCGATTTGTTTTGGCTCGAAAATCTCAATCTTCGGGGTGGTTTCAAAAAAACGATCCTGGATTATATCGCCGAGAAACATCCCGATCTCGTACCGCTTTACGATGAGATCTATAACAAGCGCAACCGTAGCTATTTTGAAGCGCTTGAAGAAAAAGCCGAGGAAATGGCCAAGAAGTACGATTGCCCCTTTGTGGACAACGAAATGCCTTATGGCAGAGTCCCCCAGGGGCATCCGGTGATCGTGGACTACTTCTATCACGAGGAAGTCCGAGGGTCGGATAATAGCGGAAAAAGAAATCGTTAAACGGAAACCGACGACGATTCGCTCGAGCGATTAGCGTCCACGCGTGGCTTCTGCCGATTGGCGCAACGGGCGACGGATTAAGGGATCGCTCGGGCGGATGATCCCGCTGCAGTACAGGCGGTCGCTCAATTTAGCGGCATGAGCGTTTTCGCACGGGAAACCAGTATCCCCTGTGCCGAGTTTAATCGTAGCAAATACAATGGGCACTGAGCATCAATCGAAAGTAGTCGATGGAGATGGATATGCAACTGGCAACCGAGCGGCTGATACTGCGCCCATGGGCCGAAACGGACGCAGAGGACCTGTACAGATACGCGAAGGACGACAGGGTGGGGCCGATTGCCGGCTGGCCGCCTCACTCGAGCGTTGACGACAGCGCCGAAATCATCCGCACCGTGTTTTCCGCGCCGGAGACGTACGCCGTTTGCCTGAAGGAAGACAACAGGGCCATCGGAAGCATAGGGTTGATGATTGGCGCGCGGTCCGACAAGGAGATTCCGGACACTGAGGGAGAAATAGGCTACTGGATCGGCGTCCCGTTCTGGGGCAAGGGGCTGATACCGGAGGCGGTTCGAGAACTCGTCCGCCATGGTTTCGAGGACTTGAAACTGAACAAAATCTGGTGCGGATACTTCGACGGGAACGAGAAATCGAAACGCGTTCAGGAAAAATGCGGCTTTATTTGGCACCGCACCCGCAAGGACGTCTGCTGTGAGCTGATGGGCGACATCCGTACAGAACATATCGCTTGCCTGACGAGAAGTGATTGGCTGAGTCAGTCTAAAGCTTGATATGCAACATGGGTTCTGCGAGTAGCTCGCAAACCCCAGGTCGCAAGTCTTCGTCAGCGGTGAGCAAAGTGAGTGGTCTCAGGTGGCTTGCCTATGGGCTGGCGCGCAGGCTGGGGCTTCGCCATTGGAGCGATCGTTTCATGTACTTGCCTTTTCGCACAGCCCATGATTTAAAAATAATTGGTTTTCCGCAAGCAAGGCTTCCAAGTGCCAGGGACGTTTTCCCCGGCTTTTTCTTATCCAGTTGAGCGCACTTGCCGTCCAGGTCGTCAGATAACGAAGGCAAGCAGCATAGTCATTGGGATCGTTCTTAAATGACTAGTCGTTAAAGAACGTCCCCGACCACTAACTATCGCAAGTGACGAAATCGGGCAGGCGGATGCACGAGATAAAGTTGAAGTCGTCTTTCCTCGTGTAATCGATCTCGCCATCGGCGCGGTCTTGCCACCAGAAGCCCTCGAGCGGCGGCACGACGAAGTCGAAATAGCCTTCGATCTCTCGCGGGCCCTTTTTCGACATCTTGATGGTATAGGCGACGCCGTAGGGCATCGGCAACGCGTTCTGCTACGCGCCGCCTTCGGCATTGGGATCGCCTTCGCCCCGCACGGCAACGTAGCTCATAGACGGAACGATCAGAATGCTCGGCTTGTCAGGCGGTTTGCCCGCGATGTTGTAGCGCACCGTAGACGCTGATGGAGATGACTGCGCGCAGGCACGAGTGCGCCGCCGCACCTCATGGCCTGTTTCTCGGGTATTTGGGGCGCGCGGCGTTCAAAAATGTGAAGCGGTTCCGCATGGCTCGAGACTGAGCCGAGGTGCCCTACTTCTCGCCCTCCAGCAGCCCCACGATGCGGTCGATGTCGACGGCGAAGCGGGGCCTTCCCTCGCGCTCGTAGCGGTCGAGGCATGCCTGGCACTCGGAGACAATGCGCTTGGTGTTGCCGTCGATGATGCGCTGGGGCGTCTCGTAGTAGGCCGAACCCTCGGTCCTAAAGCGACGCTGCCCCTACAGGTGAGCGATACTCTACGCCTTGCGGCACCCCGTCGCCCACGGAGGTTAAACGTACACGTAAGCCGTACTCTGAAAGCCGCGGTTTCCGGCAAGTAGTTTTTACCACGAAAATTCGCCTTAGATGCGCGTAGCTCTCAAAATAACACTCGCCGAGCCGTTACTTAACCGCCGACCTCGCTTGATGCAGAGGGCATTGGGGCAACAATAATGCGGATGAGTGCCGAGGATCCAAACGGGTCTCACACCGTCCTTCCAGCGTTCATGCGTCCGTCTTCATTGCCTGGACTAATTATTCCAAATAGAGCGTTTTGGAGTGCATCGCGGCGTTGCATGAAAACCCCAGATAGCCTATTCTACCTAGGGTTTCATTGCTATTCACTACCTTTTGTAACGTGCCGTTTTAGGCTCTCGGTTTACTCCCACTCAGTAATCAAATCGTGCATTCCCATGGTCTCTCGTCTACGTGGTGCACTGCCGTCTCCCCATTTACTGGAATCAGGCGGTTTTCAGATACCAAAATTGAACTCAAAATGAACTCAACGCCAATTTCTGGCGAGAGGCTTCCAACGCTAGCAGTCAATACCGAGCACCACTATTTATCACCATTCGCCGCCATCTTCATTTCATGTCCAATTGAATTTTTACGGCAATCACTACGGCTTCCAAACATTAATCAACGGACACACCCCAAGGAAGAACGTCTTTTCCCCTCCCGTTCGTCTTTCCCTTCCACGTTGCGAACAGGTATCTGTCGAACTCGAAGAACTCTGTTTCTCTATAGGGATGCTGTCTGTCATAGCTGCCAATATTCGTTATATATGCATGGTCGACAGACCTCAGTTCATAGTCTCTACATCTCAGCGACGGAGAGAGCTGTTTGTACAGGGCATAGTTGAAGGAATCATCTATTTTCATATGTTTAATGAGCGGAGAGTAGTCCTTGTGCTGATCATAATTAACAAATAGAGCGAGGTTGACGGCGCAGCGTGCGAATACGTCGTCTTCCACGCGCCGGGAATAATAGGCGACCCCGTCAAGACCATGCTTCTTACACGCCATCATTATTGCCTGGGGAACGATGTACTCAGACTTGAACGTTCTGTCAGCTTCGTCGATTCTGTACGAGGTCGCTATCATGAGCATGAATAGTTTAAGCCAGCAATGAACGCGCCCCTCATCGAAACCGTCCAAGCCGCCGAAATCTCTCACATTGATTGCCAAGTTAAGTATTTTCTGCGTGCCGTCTAAAACTACCGGTGAGCCGTTGAAATCGATTTCCGGTGGAAATCCCGTCTCTATCCAGCATCCATACGAAGAATTTGCAAGATAATAGGCCGGGCTGCCGGGGATACTAAACCTGTAGCTTCCGGTCTTAGATCTCAGGCTCTTCGGCAAATGCAACATCTCTTTTGCCGCATAGGCGCTAGAAGGACTCCCTGTTCTCGACCGAAAGAATTGTATCTCCTGGCTCCTGTTCCCCGGAAAGGCCCAACTCTCATCTAGCTTTGCAACCGCAAAAGGATCGGAACGAACTTCTGAAACCAAATTCCTGATGATTGTGTTGCTTTTTGCAATATCGGCCTTGTAGTAACTACGCAGGGCTTCGAGGATTTTATTTCGATATTTCTTTATTATTGCCAGGCTGCCATCATCCGCACCGGCCTTTTCCGCCTGGTTGAGCACAATGTTGTATTTCTCCATAAGGCGGGAATAGTAGTCATTGTCCAGTTTGACAACAAACGGAGCATATAGGTCATTACAGATGAAATCATTCAACAACCAAGATAACCCCATCTTTGCACCATCCTCAATTAGATCCCAGTTGGTCAGCACATCCTTAATGTCGAATATACATCCTGTACTATCCGAAGCAAAACGAACTGGTCGGTTTCGAATAGCGAATGCCGGGCACACTACACAAGAACGCCCCAAGCTATTACGTTTAGGAGGAAAGCCGCGCTGTATATGGATGCAAACTCGGCAAACCAGGAAGCATGCAAACTGTGTGCTCCCCACCCTGACGCCCTCTTTCAAGTCGACTGGGCGCAGAAAAAAGATCCCGCAGCGCCCCAAAGCCATCAGTGCTCCCGAATAATGCAAACACTCCGTTAATGGACCGTATTATTGCGGTTTAGCAAGGAATGCCCCCTTAACCGCCAAAATCTACCTTCCGCCGAACCCGCGCTTCCAGTCGAGGTACTCCTCCTCGGAGATCTCCCCGGAGTCCCGTCTCGCGCGCATCGCGGCCCATGCCGCTGCAGCATATGAGAACCACGAGGTCGCGCGCGACCCAGATCCCGTCGACGTAGAGCACGCGGTGGAGCTCGCCGTCGGGGACGGGCATGGGCCAGACCTCCCAGAACTCGGCCGTCCTGCGCCTGAAGGAGCGCCCGCCGCCCGGCATCATGGCCTGCGAGTCCTTCGAGAGGAGCTACCCGAGGAACTCCCCGAGCCTTGTCGCCGTGTCGTCGTACCTCACCGTCGTCGACGCACCGCAGGCCGTGCACCTCCACCGCTGGGACCCCGATGAGGTCCTGCCGTTGCGCTTGGTCCGACCGCCGCAGTAGGGGCAATAAACGGCCTTCATGGGCACCTCTTCCGAAAGCGTATTTAACGGTTCCGGAAAAGGTTATCTACCTGCGAGAACGATAGGCAACCGGACACACATTCTGTCCGAGCGGTTAAAAGCGGGCACGGAATTTAAACGGCTGAAAAAGGGGCATCGACCTGCGCCGATGCCCCCAACGTGGACACATATTTTGTCCTATAAGCCCGGCTTTGCCCTGCAGCGTTGCCGAAACAGCATCAGGCGGTACTCGACGGTATCAAAACGCGAGTTTAGAAGCCAGTTCCCGTTATTCCCACTCTTTCACGCTCGTTTGCCGTTGTGTCAATCCAGTTAACTCCAGCTGGGTCGTCGATCTTGGCCGTCTTGCCACCGAATCCCGCCGCGTGTCTCCACGTAAGCGTTCGGCACAAATCCTGGGACAAATTCGCAAACTATTCGTCCGCACCCCAACCGCAAACCCGCAGTTTCATTTTTGTCCCGGAGACAAAAACGGGTTGGTTTTGAGGGCTCAAAACACCCGAATACAGGAGCCAAACCCATCGAATGATCGATTGACGACCACGGCGCGAGATAAATCGTAGCCAGTGGCTTTGCGGTCTTGCGTTTCCGCAGGTCAACAATGATGCAAAATAGATATGAACGATAGAATCGTCGCAAGTGGCTAACTCTCGTCAAAGGTTCGGAGGCGTCCTTTCGTCCCTCCAGTATCGTGCTGTATCGCTCCGTTATAATACGCTCAATGCATAAACGGTTTTCGCAACATAGTATATGTTGGAGCCTAAAGAACTACTATCCGTTCCTTTTTCTCTCGTAGGCAGGGATACATTTGATTGTCCAATATGAAGCATGCAACAACAAGTTGCTCGATCTCTCAGTAAAACCAAAGAACACCAGAGTGAAACTATCCTGCCGTCAACTAACTATCAGGTATTTGAAATGACGTATAGATTTATCTCGACAGAAAGAGGGACTCCCAGTGGCAACAGGGCTGAAACCTGTGCTCTGTTGCATATGATGTGTTTTGCCCCTGAACGCGATGAAATCGATTTGTTCGCCATTGACTGCTTTAATGACGTTACAGGAATGGACAACTCCTGTAATACCCTTCATGATGTGCAGTCAAAAGGCGAAACAAAAATAACCCCAGCAAAGCTGGGCGAGTATCTAGCTACGCTTTTTGAAAATAGAGCAAGCGAATTCTCAAAGTATTTCGACACGCTTACCCTGTTTGTCGGGGGCGTATCCCCAACCACACTTGAGAATCCGACGCTAACGGAATTTCGATTTCAACAGCTGAAGCCAAAATCGCAGGCGAGCGTCCGTGAGCATCTCATCGAGGCGTGCAAGAAGAGGCACAACGACATTCCCGACGGCCTGATCGATGACGACGCCATTGACGACTTCTTGAGCTGTGTTAGATTCGTTGTAGCAAAGAAGGACGAGACCGAGTACATCCGCGCTCTTGCGCACAACTCTTCCGCTCTTTTAACGGACAAGCGGACCCTTCTTGGTATTTTTGGAGCGATACGCGACCAACAGTCATCGCTCAAAAACCGTGCCGGAATTGCCGGAAGAGCCATAGACAGGCCTGACGCTGTCATGGATTTCGGACGCACCATGTCAACCCGTCAGATTCGTCTGTTGGTAATTCAGCGCCTCCTCAATATGAGTTTTCTGACAGAAGAATCTCCCGACAGTTTCCGGCCTTATCTCAATTCGCTTCCTCCGGAAATGCGAATTGAAGACGTGGAGGAAGACTGCAGGAATGAACTTTGCCTTCAGTATTTTGACAAAAACAACCTTGCTGCTTTCTGGCATCTTCTGGACGAAATCGTAGACATCATTCAGGATGACCCCAAAGCCGATATACAGCAGATTTATAGCAAGATCGGCGAAGGCACCTTAGCCTCCTGCACTCAGCTGACCAGAAGATCTCACCTCTACTTTATTGCGACCATTAAGGATGGACTTCGCCCATGATTAGCATCAAAACCGTTTACATAGGCAACGAGAACGAATCCTACATCCAGGATGATTTCGCAATCGCTGGCGTGAACATCATTTCTAGCGATGAAAACCATGTTGGTAAGACCATCGTTATGCAGGCAATAATGTATGCGCTTGGATCTGAAGCACGCTTCCCTCCAAGCTTCAAAAGCAACGAATATGTCTTTATTGTTGACCTCGAAGTTGATGGACGCGGACTTTCCATACTAAGAAACAGGGATTCGTTTGTCGTGCTGGATGGAGGAACGATTATCCCAATCGAAAGCTCGGGTGACTTTGACGTTTTCTGGAACGACCATATCTCACCTTTACCCACCATTACTAAAGATGGTAGTCAGACAATAGTGGGACTCCCTCTCTACACTCAAATTGCTTTCGTTCCTCAGGCCGGTAGAAGCACTGCCCGTACCAGTACAAGCTATTTCAACAAAGACGACTTTAAGGAAATGGTCTATGCCTTAAAGGGCTTAGATGCTCGTACCTTGGATAAGAAATCTATTGCAGACCTCAAGAACAAGAGGAGCGCTCTTAAAACCAGAAGAGAAGAGCTTGCCAAGCAGGCATCGACACTACGTAAAATTGGAACCTCGCTTGCCGTGGTTAGCCCAACAGCAAATAGAGAAGAGACTGCTCGTTTCATCGAGCGACTCAATTTCCTAAAGAATTCGATAGTCAGCCTCACGAATGAGCGCAACCATGCTCATACGCGCCGAGCCAAGAATCAGGCAGTAAAGAAGGAGCTGAATTCCTTAAATCGGGAAATCAAGGTCGGCTCCGTGATTTGCATGAACTGTGGATCGGATGAGATTGGTTACAAGCTTCCAGGATCAGATTATGTGTTTGACATAACGACGAGTGAAATGAGGTCGCAAATCCTTCTGAGCGTCCAACGTAAGATCGACGCATATCAAAAAGAGATCGAGGAGCTCGACCTGGAGATTCGCGAACTCCAAAATCAATTCAATAAGCTTGCGGATTCTAGGGAAATAACCCTGGAGGATATTTTTGCTGCACGTCAGGACTATGCCGACCTTGAAGCAATTGATCGAGAGATAACCAATATCTCGGACCAAATCGACGGTATCGACGAACAGCTCAAAGAGGCAAAAACAATCGATAAAGAGCTTAGCGAGGACAGAGCGGATTTCAATGCGGCCCTGCTAGCCACTATGAATGACGTGCGCCGCACAATCAATGAAAGTGATTCCGTCGAAGATTACACGGACCTTTTTACTACCAACAACAGCCCCTATATCGGAAGCGAAGCTACCGAGTTCTTTCTTGCAAAAACCTATTCACTTGCCAAGCACATACATCACGGCTTACCTATTGTTATTGACTCTTTTCGCGCCGAAGAGCTATCGACAGGAAGGGAGGAACGTGTGCTCCCCCTGTTTATCGATCTCCCTAATCAGGTTATTTTCAGTGCTACCTTGAAGGGTGAAGAAGTTGGAAAATATCACGGACGTGAAGGAATTAATAGTATTGAATATATAGGCTATACGCAAAATAAGCTTCTCTCCAATCGTGACAACGAGAGGTTTTTGTCGAAAGTCGCTGATTTCGGCATCAAGCTCAATGGGTAGGCTCCATTTGGCGCAAGGATCGTCCTGCATTCGCCTGTATTCACATGAATGCAGGACATCGTTGAAACGCTGATCGATTTACCCAAAAACTGTTTAGGCCGGCGGCGCAAAACCGGTTTCGCCACCCACTCATCCCTTTGCAGCATAACCATCCTATTAGCCACATTATATCCCAACAGATGGGCACCATTTATCTGGGTGCACCTGGGGCAACGGATTGAAAAACCTGCATAAGATCGTTCGCAGAACACGCAACATCAAACACGACAGAAGAGGCGAACGACAGATGCCGGACCCCGGACGATAGCACCGCGGGAGACGAGCATTCCGACCACAACCGAACAACTCCAGTTATTAGGCAGGCGCCCGCATGGGCGTCTTTTACTTTTCAGGGACTTGGCTGCCAGCTAAGGCACGCGTCTCATGGCCGTTTCGTGAAGGCACGACCAGCTCGACCCAGCTCGACCCGTCTCCGCTCCCGTCGTGCGCGCCAACCGCAATCAGGCGGTTCAATCGTCGCGCAGACGAAAACGCACGCGGGAGCGCGCGGGCGCATCGCGCGGTGCCGCACGGGAAGATTGGAGGAACCATGGCACGCACAGCCGAATGCGCCGCGCCCGAGGGCAACCAAGATCGCGACGAATGGATGACGGTGATCGAGATGCAGGAGTACATGAGGGCGAGCCGAAACAAGGCGTACGGCCTCATCCGGTCGGGAAAGATCGACTCGTACAGGCTCGGCAGGAAGCTCCTGGTTTCGAGGGCGTCAGTAGACGCCTACATCGAGTCGAGGAGCGGGAGGAAATGACGGCGGCGACCGCCCCGGGAGCCGCCCGCGGCCGGGGACGCGAGGGAGCCTCGAGACGAAAGGAGCTCGAGGACAACCATGACCAAGAGCATTAGCGGGAGCCAGGTGAGGCTCATCGCATCGACCAACGCGATATTCGGCACCGACGAGGCGTGCGCGATGCTGCGTATCAGCCGCGACGCAATGTACCGGCTCGCCCCCCTTGCATTCACCGCCAGCGCATGCTATAAGGTTGTTGGTGGCTCATTAAGCTACCTCCAAGTGCCGGGGGAGTCCCCCGGCTATTTTTTTATCTATTCCATTAGGAGTCCCCATTGGCCAAGGAGCTCAGCATCTTCGTCGACGAGAGCGGCGACCGCGGCGGCAAAGCCCGTTACTACCTGCTCACACTCGTCTTTCACGACCAGGCAGACAGCATCGCCGGGGCGGTCACGGGCTATGAGGCCAAGCTTGCCAGGGCCGATCTCCCTAACATTCCGTTTCACTCCGAGCCTCTCATGAACGGGCACAAGGACTATGAGTTTCTTGACATCGAGCAGCGCAAGGTGATGCTCGCCTACTTCTCCTCGTTCATCCGCAAACTTCCCATTTCCTATATCACGTTCGTCTACCGCCGCAGCCAGTTCGAAGACCCGGCAAGGCTAATGGAGCGTATGGGGCGCGATATCTCCTCTGCCATGATTGAACACCTGGGCTTCTTTCAATCCTTCGACGATGTGAAGGTTTACTACGACAACGGTCAGGACATTGTCAAGCAGGCGCTCGACCGCTCGGTGGGCAAGGTCCTCTCAAAAGGGGTCGTCCGACGCCGCAAGACCTCGATGACCGACTACCGCCTCGAGCAAGTGGCGGATTACCTCTGCACCATCGAACTTGCCTTGGTCAAGTACGAGGCCAAGGAGAACGGTGAGACGTACAACAAGTTCTTCGGAGGTATAGGCTCTTTCAAGAGGAACTGGCTCAAGCAAGCCCGCAGCAAGCGGATATAGCTGGTCTCGCGGTTTCGCAAGGAACGGTCAGCTCTCCTCTGGCGAGGAACCCCGGGCGACGAGCTTCGAGCGGCGGAAGCTGAAGCGCAAGTAGAAGCAGCACGGGCATTGATCGGTGCCGACATGGGCCCAGACGTGAACAGTGCTACGTCCCCTGTTCACGGGGCGCGAAACCGCAAGGTTGCACAGAGGTTGCAAAACAAGAAGCCCCCGACCTGTTTTCGCAGGTCAGAGGCTTGAAATCAACGAATATCGTTTACTCCCACTCGATCGTCGCGGGCGGCTTGGACGTGATGTCGTAGCACACGCGGTTGGCGCCGGGGACCTCGGCAACGATGCGGCCCGAGATGCGGGCCAGGACGTCGTAGGGCAGCTTGGCCCAGTCGGCGGTCATGGCATCGCTGGACTCGACGGCGCGCAGGATGATCGGGCGCTGGTAGGTGCGCTCGTCGCCCATAACGCCCACGGACTTAATGTCGGGCAGGACCGCGAAATACTGCCAGCAGCTGTGCTCGGAGTTGCGCTCGCCGGTCTGCTCAAACAGACGCTGGTTGTAGGCGTCGAGCTCCTCGCGCACGATAGCGTCGGCATTCTTGAGAATCTCGAGCTTCTCCTTGTCGACCGCACCGATGATGCGGATGGCCAGACCCGGGCCCGGGAAAGGCTGGCGGAACACGATATGACCCGGCAGGCCAAGCGCCAGACCAAGTGCGCGGACCTCGTCCTTAAAGAAGTGGTCGAGCGGCTCAATAAGGTCGAAGTGCACGCCCTCGGGGAACGGGATCAGGTTGTGGTGGCTCTTGATGGTGGCCGTCTTGCCACCCGTCTTGCGAGCGCCGGACTCGATGATGTCGGGGTAGATGGTGCCCTGAGCCAGGTACTTGACCGGCTTGCCATCGGTCTCAAGCTGTTGCGCCACGGCGAAGAACTCTTTCCAGAACTGCGTACCGATGATGCGGCGCTTCTCCTCGGGCTCGGTCACGCCGGCCAGAAGCTCGGCATAACGGTCCTCGGCGTGGACGTGGATAAAGTCGACGTCAAACTGCTTGGTGAAGACCTCCTCCACCTGCTCGGGCTCGCCCTTGCGCAGCAGGCCGTGGTTGATGAACACGCAGGTCATCTGCTTGCCCACGGCACGGGCGCCCAGTGCAGCCACGACGGAGGAATCGACACCGCCAGACAGGGCCAAAATCACGCGGTCGTCGCCGACCTTCTCGCGGAACTCGGCCGTCATGGTCTCGACCAGGTTGTCCATGCTCCAGTTGGGCTCCAGGCCGCAGATCTCAAACAGGAAGTTGCTCAGCAGCTGCTGACCGTACTCGGAGTGCTTGACCTCGGGGTGGAACTGCGTGGTGAAAATCTTGCGCTCGACGCACTCCATGGCGGCAACCGGGCACACGTCAGTGCTGGCGGTAACGGTAAAGCCCTCGGGCACCTCGGACACGGCGTCGCGGTGGCTCATCCACACGGTTTGCTCCATGGGCGTGGAGTTAAAGAGCTTGGCGCCGGCAGTACGCGTAATAGTGGCACGGCCGTACTCGCCCACCTCGGAGTGACCGACCTTGCCGCCGAGCGTCACGGCCGTGATCTGATGACCGTAGCAAAAGCCCAGGACGGGAAGGCCCAGGTCAAAGATGGCGGGGTCGATGGACGGAGCGTCCTCGGCGTACACGGAGGCCGGGCCGCCGGAAAGGATGAGCGCAGAGGCGTTCATCTCGCGAATCTCGTCGGCCGAGATGTCGCAGGGGACAATCTCGGAATACACGTTGAGGTCGCGGACGCGACGGGCAATGAGCTGACCGTACTGCGCACCAAAGTCGAGTACGAGGACCTTTGCGGAAGCCTTTTGATCCATGGTTCCCCCTCTTGTTGGCGGGGAGCCGGTGCCCACCCGCGCGAATGAACGAAATTAACTTCCATAGTGTACACGTTATATGGGATTTCTCGTCCCTCGCAGCCATCAGCGCACGGCAAACGCACGACCTGGGCCCCTGTTTGACGACAATTGAAGTGTTACCAAACGTTACGGATGATGTAATACGTTTGAACATTGGACGCCCTGTGCCACAATACTGCCGAACGACTCCGCCTTTGCGGCGGCAAATACGATAGGAATACCAGCATGAAGCGCATCCTTCTCATCGCCACGGGCGGCACCATCGCATCAACCGAGGACGGCAATGGCCTCTCCCCCGCCCTGACCGGTGAGGAGCTCGCCCAGAGCGTCCCCGAGATCTCGGGGCTCTGCGAGCTCGACGTCGTGCAGCCCATGAACATCGACAGCACCAATATGCGTCCCAGCGACTGGATGCGTATCCGCGACGTCATCGTCGAGGGTTATGCCGACCACGACGGCTTCGTGATTCTGCACGGCACCGACACCATGAGCTACACGGCCGCGGCGCTCTCCTACTTGATCCAGGACAGCCCTAAGCCCATCGTGCTCACCGGCTCGCAAAAGCCCATGGGCAACCCCTTTACCGACGCCAAGCTCAACCTGTACCAGAGCCTGCTCTATGCGCTCGACGAGCATTCGCATGACGTCTCGATCGTGTTTGGCGGCGTCGCCATTGCCGGCACACGCGCCCGTAAGCAGCGCACCATGAGTTTTAACGCGTTTATTAGCGTCAACTATCCGCCCATTGCCTACATCCGCAACGACCGCATCGTACGCAACGGGCTTCACGGCACTCATCAGGGCGAAAACCCGGTGCGTTTCTACGACCACATCGACCCACGCGTGTTTGTGCTCAAGCTCACGCCCGGCGTGAACCCTGGCGTTCTGGACGCTCTGGCAGATAGCTACGACGCCGTGATTCTGGAGACCTTTGGCATTGGCGGCATCCCCGAGTTCGGCGAGTCCGGCGAGTCGTTCCAAGAGGCAATTTTCCGCTGGGTCGATTCGGGCCGCACCGTCGTTATGACCACGCAAGTCCCCGAAGAGGGCCTTGACCTGGGTGTTTACGAGGTCGGCCGCGCTTACGCCGACCATCCGGGCATTCTGCGCGGCGATGACATGACCACCGAGACGCTCGTGGCCAAAACCATGTGGGCACTCGGCCAGTCACGAGATGCCGCCGAAATCCAGCGCCTGTTCTACAGCCAAGTCAACCACGACCGCATCCCGATGGCGTAATTCAGTTGTCGACGGGTATCCCCTATTCGATACCCTCGAGAAGCTCTGACACCGTCATGCCGAGTGCGGGTGCGATCTTAAATAGAACCTTGAGCGTGAAATTTGCCGTCCCATCTTCGATTCGGTCGAGGTAGGGTCGGCTGATTCCTGTCGCCACACAAAAATCGACCTTGGAGATACCAAGGTCCCTGCGCGTCTCTTCGACCCGCCTGCCAAGAATCTGTTTAGCACGTTCGTCCATGCAGACGAGTTTGAAATGGAGCCGAACATAAACGTAAACTATAGTTTACGTTTTGCCGAATACACAGGAGTTTTCTATGTCGGGTTCTTCGGTCCGCACGTACCGAGCCACGCTTCGCACAAACAGCGCACCGCCCAAGCTCGTCGTCGTTGAAGCAGAATGTCTTTCGCCCGATGAGCGCACAGCATTTGCATTGCTATCAAGTCGCGTCGCCGCCGTTCTGGTCCCTTGCCCGGCGCAAGGCGAACTTGCCATCCAATGCCAAGCGCACAGCTGCTCGCTCAATCAGGCTGCCGTAATCGCAACCAGCCAACGCGGTCTGCCCCTTCTCCTGGAAGCCGGTACCGCGCTCACCCTTCGCGGCGCCGGATACGAAAACGAGGCCGCCGCCGACATGGTCTTTAAACCACGATCGAGCGGCGGCCTCGCAGCAGCCATTGAATATGCGTGCAGGCTCGTTGACTAAAAGGACAAGCTAGAAACCAAAGCCAAAGCCCGTTCCGGTAATAGCCGAGTACATAAAGTAAACGTTGATCACGTTGAGGAACACACCCGTGATGCAGCCGTTTCGCAGGTAGCGCTCGCACACGATGCGCGCCATGGCGGCGGAGTCATCATTGTTTTTAGCCTGACGTCCTGCCGTAAAGTACGTCGCCACGCTTAGCAGCAGGTTGAGCACCGGCAGTGCCAGCAGCTCGTAGCTCTTGCCCCAGCGCGTCGCCTCGCCGGCGGCATTAAACTTTGTTGCCACCTCGGGACCAATGTTGGGGATAACACACGCTGCAACCACCAGCGGAATCACCGCAAGTACGAGCAACGCAATACCCATGTAGCCAGCTTTTTTGCCATATTTAAACATATGCGTCGTCCTTACACGTTAAAGCGGAAGTGCACGACGTCGCCATCGGCCATGACATACTCTTTGCCCTCGATACGCAGCTTGCCGGCGGCCTTGGCGCCCTGCTCGCCACCGAGCTCGATGTAATCGTCGTAGCCAATGACCTCGGCCTTAATAAAGCCGCGCTCAAAGTCGGTGTGGATGACGCCGGCGGCCTGCGGAGCGGTCGCGCCCTGACGCACCGTCCAGGCCTTGACCTCCATCTCGCCGGCCGTAAAGAACGACTGCAGGCCGAGCAGCTTGTAAGCGGCCTGTGCGAGCACGTCCAGACCGGGCTGCTCCAGGCCCAAGCTCTCCAGGTAGTCGGCCGCATCCTCGGGATCGAGCTCGGAAAGCTCGGCCTCGATCTTGGCGCAGATCGGCAGCGGCTTGACGCCATCGATGGGCGCCAGGTCCTCGTTGAGCATGTCCTCGTCTACGTTGGCCACATACAGGATGGGCTTCATGGTGAGCAGGAACAAGCCCTTGGCAGCGGCGCGCTCCTCGTCGGTCATCTCCATGGATGCGGCGCGCTTGCCCTCGTTGAGCCAGGCAAGCAGACGCTTGGCCACCTCGAACTTGGGCATGAGCTCCTTGTCGCGCTTGGCCTCCTTCTCGAGCTTGGGCAGCTGCTTCTCGAGCGTGCCCATGTCGGCCAAGATGAGCTCGGTCATGATAGTGTCGGCATCGCCGGCGGGATCGACGAACTCGCCCGTGCGGCCCACCTCGCGCATAACGTTGGGGTCCTTAAAGTAGCGCACGACCTCGCAGATGGCGTCGGTCTCGCGGATGTTTGCCAAGAACTGGTTGCCCAGGCCCTCGCCCTCGTTGGCACCCTTCACCAGGCCCGCGATGTCGACAAACTCGACCGTAGCCGGCACAATGCGGCCCGGGTTGACGATATCGGCGAGCTTTTGCAGGCGGTTATCGGGCACATCGACGATACCCACGTTGGGGTCGATCGTGGCAAATGGGTAGTTGGCGGCAAGGCCGGTCTTTTTGGTAAGCGCGGTGAACAGCGTAGACTTGCCCACGTTGGGCAGGCCCACGATACCGATGGAAAGGGACACGACAGCTCCTTTTGGTACAGATACTTCAAACTGTATAAGTATAGCGCCGCCGCAGCATCCAGGCGAACCCGGACGCCACGGCGGCGCAAATGAAGCAGAGATTGGGGTCGCCAGCTAGTCCGCGAGCTTTTCCACCTGGTCGAGCATCTTGTCGAGCTTGGCCTTTGCCTCGGCCTTGGCCTTCATCGCCTCTTCGTGGGCCTTGGCCTTCTGGGCAGCCTTTTCCTCGGCCTCGGGGTCGACGACAACCAGATTGGACGCGTCGTGTTGAACCAGCTTGAGCGCATGCTCGGGACAAACCTTGACACAGGCGCCACAGCCCAAACAATACGTGGACTCCAACGCAAAGCGGCCGCTTCCCACCAAATCGCAGGCGAACGTGGGGCACACGTTGACACACTCGCCACACGACGTGCACTTGTCAAAATCGCACTCCGGCGTGCTCACCTGCATGTTCTGGGCAAGCTCGGGATGGTTCTGCAGTGTCGAAAGCACCAGCTGCCGCCCGTGCGTGAGCGAACGGCGACGCTTGGTCGTCGTGGTGCCGCACATGGTGTTGAGCGTGCGCTCCAGCTGGGTAATCTGATGACGATGGGCTTTGAGCTTCTGCGTCACCGAGGCCAGCGCCGCCGTCGCCGGGTTGAGCTTTGTCACTGTCAGGCCCGTCGTGCGGGCGATCTTTTCCATGTACTCCTTGCGCTCGTACTCGCGAAGCTTATGGCACTTGAGGCTCTTGGGGTCGACCTCCAGGCCCATACCCGTGCCAGACCACTCCTCGGCCTTCGCAATCGCCTCGCCCAGGATGTCCTCACCGCCGGTGTTGCGGCACTTATCGCACACGCCCAGTGGCAGGTACACGCTCACGTTGGGATAGTCCGCCAGTACCGAGAACCAGGTCTCGGCCGTAATATCGCCCACGCAGGCAACGACGACCTCGTTCTCGCGCGGCATACGCTTAAGGGCGCGCGTGCAGGTGACGTAGGCAGTCTCGTGGCTCGTAGCAGCAGAGACGATATCGTCATACAGGTTTTTGGGCGCCAGGCGCGGCGAGATGATCGCCTCGGTCGGACAGGCAGCGGCGCACAGGCCGCACTTGCGACAGGAGTCGAGGATCTCAATGGCGTCTTCCTCGACCTCGATAGCGTTGACCGGGCACACGTCCATGCACGCGGTGCAGCCGCTCTTTTCGTTTTTGCAGGTCAGGCACGGAATGGTGTTGCCGCGCGGGCGCTCCTTGTAGTCGGCAGGATTCCACTGCGGCGACGACGGATCGAGTGCATCGGTCACACCGCCAAGCGGGTTTTTAAGAAAGTCGAAACCCTTGCTGATCTCGATAATGTCATCAAACAGATCGTGTTCTTGCGCCATGCGCGGCCCCTCCCTGAGCAGTGCAAACAAGCAAGAGATAATGATACGCTATCGGCCCACGCCTCGGGCAAATTACACGCGGAGCACCTTTGAGGCAAATAGCCCATGGCCTATCGCCGTCTCGATTGCACAAGGTCAATCAAGCGCCAAACTATGCCTCGCACATGAGCTGCAGGAGCTTTTGTTTGGTCACCTTGGCCTGCTCGTTGGCCATATTACGCTCGTTTCTAAAGACCGCATTTGCAACACCCTGCAGGTCGGCATCGGAAATCTCGCCAAGACCCAGCTCCTCGAGCGTCGTCGGCAGACCAACGCGCTGGCAAAACTCGAGCACCTGATCAAGCTCGGGCGCACGCTCCAGGCGCAGCTGGACCACCAGGCCAAATGCCACGGCCTCGCCGTGCATGGCCTTGCACTCGGGCAGAATCGTCAGACCGTTGGCGATGGCATGTGCCAACGCCAAGCCACCGCTCTCAAAGCCGACGCCCGAGAGCAGAATATTGCACTCGATCAGACGCTCAACCGCCGGCGATATACGCCCCTTCTTGAGATCGCGCTTGGCAGCGACGCCGCACTCCATAAGCGTGTCATAGCAGGCACGAGCCGCAACCAAGGCCAAGTGTCCCGGCGCGCCACCATGCTCGTTGGCGCCATGCGCCGCGGCGCACGAACGTGCCTCGAAGTACGTTGCCAGCGCGTCGCCCATGCCGGCGACCGTCATACGCAGTGGGGCCGCCGCGACCACGCTGGTATCGACCACGACCAGGTCTGGATTCTTCTCAAGCATCAGGTAGCGGTCGAACGATCCATCCTCGTGATACAGCACCGAAATCGCGCTGCACGGACCGTCCATCGAAGCCGCCGTGGGACATACGCACAACGGCAACTCGGCATAAAACGCAACGGCCTTGGCGATATCGAGCATCTTGCCGCCGCCAATACCCACCACCATGTCGCAATACTCAGCCTGGGCTTCCTTAGCCATTTCGACAGCGGCCTCTTCCGTACACGGACCGTCATAAATCTTAAAGAACGGCTCACTCAGATCGTCGTCCAGAAATCCATCGACGATCTGCCTGCACAGCCGATCCTCGGTGCCCTGGTCAAACAAGACATAGGCAGCGCAGCCCAACCATGACAAATACCTGCCCTGGCGCGAAAGCTCCCCCGGCCCCTGAACATACCGGCCGGGACCGCCGTAAACGATAGGAAGCGCCATACGAGAATCCACCCTTCATCAAACAACGATTGGTGCAAAGTAACCTGACCCCTTTGCACCTTAGCAAAAAAGGGGCAAAGCCATCTGCTGGCTTTGCCCCTTCCTTAGCTTGATTTACTCATCCATGAGATAGTAGTGGCCCAGTGCGTCTGCACCCAGAATGGCGTTTGCGACCATCTCGGGCGTCACCTCAAACGGCATGTTGCACATGGTGTCATCGGGCGCGCAGGCGGCCTCGGCAACAATCATGGCCTGCTCGCGCGTAAGCTCGGCAACGCCAAGTTCCTTCATCGTGACCGGCAGGCCCAGCTCAATGCAGAAGCCCAAGACTTCCTCGAGTTTCTCAGTCGGGGTATCCTCGAGTACCAGCTGGACGATAGTGCCAAAGGCGACCTTCTCGCCGTGATACATGCCGTGGCACTCGGGCAGCATCGTCAGGCCATTGTGGATGGCATGAGCAGCAGCAAGGCCCGAGCTCTCAAAGCCAATGCCCGAAAGCAGCGTATTGGCCTCGATGATATGCTCGACGGCAGGCGTGAGCGCACCCTTCTCCAGCGCAACCTTGGCCTTGACGCCATCGGCCATGAGCGTCTCATAGCAGAGCTTGGCGAGCGCCAGGCCGGCCATTCCGCCCTTACCGCCAGCGCAGGTGCCGCCGTCGGCATCGTGCGTCGCCTGAGCCTCGAAATAGGTTGCGAGCGCATCGCCCATACCGGAAACCGTCAGGCGCACCGGGCTCGCCGCGATAACCGTCGTGTCCATAAGGACAATGTTGGGGTTTGCCTTAAGGAAGAGATACTTGTCGAACTGGCCGTCATCGGTATAGAGCACCGAAAGCGCCGAACACGGGGCATCGGTCGAAGCAATGGTGGGGCAAATGATAACCGGGGACTCCAGGTAATAGGCGACGGCCTTCGCGGTGTCGAGGATCTTGCCGCCACCGACGCCGACGATGATGTCGCAACCGTTGTCGCGAGCGAGCGCAACCAGGCGATCGACCTCGCCCTTGGAGCACTCACCGTTAAAGTCCTCAAACAGCAGCTCGGCCTTAGCCTCGGCAAAGCCGCCCTCGATCTTGGCACCGACGCGCTTCTTGCCCGAAGGCGTCACGATGACGAGGGCCTTAGCGCCAAGCGGCTCAACATAAGAGCCGAGCTTGGCCAGCTCGTCCGGGCCCTGGATGTACTTGCTGGGGCTATTGAAAATTGCAGCCATAACTATCCCATTCTCTAAAAGAAAAAAGAAAGGGGCTCCGTACGGATACGTGCGGAGCCCCTCGTTACGATAACAAGAGTCGATTAGAAATCGATGTCGGTGTCGTAGTAGCAGGCCTTGAGGATCTTCTCGAAGTCGGCAGCCTTGGTCTCACGCGGGTTCTCGGGCGTGCAGGCGTCGGTCTCGGCGTTCGCAGCGATCTCGGGCAGCTTGGCGAGGAACTCCTCCTCGGAAACCATCTGCGGGTTCTCGGCGTCGACCTTCACGCCACCATTCGCGTAATCCTTGATGGACTGCGGAATGTTGAGCTGGTCATTGAGGTCGCGAATCTTCTGGACGAGCGCAGCGATGAGCTCCTCGTTGGTCTCGCCGGGAAGGTGCAGGATCTCCTTGGCCACGTAAGCGTAACGCTCAGCAGCACGCGGGTCCTTAGAGTTCCACTGGATAACCTTGCCCAGGTACATGGCGTTAGCGGCACCGTGGATGATGTGGCCGTTCTCGAAGGCAGCACCGGTCTTGTGAGCCATGGAGTGAACGATGCCGAGCAGGCCCGAGGAGAAGGCGATACCGGCGATGCACTGAGCCTCGTGCATGTGCTGACGGGCCTCATGGTCGCCAGCATAGGACTTGGGCAGCCACTCGACGATCTCGCGGATGCCGTGCAGGGCGTTGGCGTCGGTGAACATAGAGGCGCAGGTGGAAACGTAGGCCTCCATGCAGTGGGTCAGAGCATCCATGCCGGTGTGAGCGCACAGCTTGGCGGGCATGGTGTAGGTGAGCTCGGGGTCGACGATGGCGACATCAGGGGTGATGTTGAAGTCGGCCAGCGGGTACTTGATGCCCTTGGCGTAGTCGGTAATGACGGAGAACGCGGTGACCTCGGTAGCGGTGCCGGAGGTAGAGGAGATGGCGCAGAAATGAGCCTTCTGACGCAGCTCCGGGAAGCTGAACGGCTGGATGATGTTATCGAAGGACTCCTCGGGATACTCGTAGAAGACCCACATGGCCTTAGCGGCATCGATGGGCGAGCCGCCACCGATGGCGATAATCCAGTCGGGCTCGAACTCGCGCATGGCCTCGGCGCCCTTCATGACCGTCTCAATGGACGGGTCGGACTCGACGCCCTCGAACAGCTTGACCTCGAAACCGCCTTCCTTAAGGTCGGCCTCAACGTCCTGCAAGAACCCGCCGCGGCGCATAGAGCTGCCGCCAGAAACGATAATGGCCTTCTTGCCCTTGAGGTTCTTCACCTCGTGGCGAGCGCCCTCACCAAAGTACAGATCGCGAGGATTGGTAAAACGTCCCATACTGTGCCTCCTAAACAAGCCCCTCTTAGACTTGCGTATATAACGGAGCACCCGATTGGCTCCGTTAGGACCGTTTTGCGCGTTGCCGGCGATGACAATGCGCGATGTCTAAACGTCTCAACGCTCAGACAAACACTATTCTACCGTTCTGGTTGGTCAGTTATTCACCTAAAGCCGCCAATGATGAAACGTTTTTTCTATCCCTGAAGACCCTTGTGCGGCATTCATACTCCCAAGCTGGGCAAACGTTTTATCAAGGTTGACTACATATCCTGGGCAGGACTGTGCCCCTCCAAAATATGCACCGTTCGCCGCCAAAAATCGACCGTTTGCGGCACCGTGATACCACTCGGTCGTCCAAGGTGCCGACATTTGTGCGACATCCGTCTTCGTGGTGCAAAGGTGCAAGTCCAAGTGCGGCACCCCCGGTGTGCCACATGCGGGTAAACTAGAATTTTATATAGAAACATTTGAACCCTAACCGCAGCAAAGGAGGCCCCATGGCATTCGATCCCATTCAAGAGGATTGCCATCGCCTCGTTCTTGAGGCCTTGCGCCGCGACAATATCCCGCTCACCGACGCTGCCGCCGTAGAGCGTCTGATGGAACAATTCACCCGCAACCCCGCACCGCTCATCGTGCACGACCGCGACCGCGCCGGGCACCTCATTGCCAAGGTGGTCGAGGCCGTCGATTACCGCATTCCCTTTATCCCTGACGATACCCAGGCAGAGCAGGAAGAGGCAGCTGCCGAGAACATGCTCTGCGAGGCAGCCGCACTCGATCCGGCCAACTGGGATGCTCAGCGCATGCTGACGGCGCTCACCGCCGAATCCAACGAGGAATACGTGCAGTATCTGGTGTCCAAGTGCGACGAGGTGGAGCACGATCTGGCGCTCAAGATCGCCTCGGCGCAGGACCCCTACGAGCGCGAGGCCGCAGGCGACCTTACGCGCCGCCCCTATCTGCGCTGGCTTGCCGCCTTGGCATCGCGCGCCCTCATTAGCGGCCGCTATCGCATGTCGCTCGAAGCCGCAAATCGCAGCTTGGACTTTGCGCCCAACGACCCCGCCGGTGTCCGCCACACCGCGATGCTCGCCATGGCAAAGCTCGAATACCCCGCCGAGGAGCTCAAGCGCTTTCGCTCCGCTCACTCCGTGCCGTACCTCGCGAATACCCCGCTGCGCCGCCGTCCCAAGGATGCAGAGCGCGACTTGGACCCGTGGACGCTCATCGCACTGATGAGCGCAGCCTGGCGCGAGCTGGACTACGAGAGTGCCGAACACTACCTGCGTATCCTTGTGCGTTCGTGCCCCCACGCCGCCGAGGCGCTCTACTTCCAAACCGAGTTTCCCGATGGCGTCTATGCCCGCGTTAACGTGGGCGTGGGCTCGACCGACGAGCTTGTCCTTGCATTGTCCGAGGCGACGCCGGTACTGCAGGAGGGCCTGGGCGCTCCCGACAACGCCAGCTTTGCCGCCTGGGTCGCCACCAACGACATCGTGCGCTCCCAGATCGACGAGCGCATCCTGCGCGCAGCCGAGCAGGGGCTTCCATTTAAGGGAGGGGACTTCTAATGGATCCGAGCGTCTACATCCCCGCCTACTTGGAGCGCACCTATCTGGCATCGCACCCCGAGCTCACCGATGCAGCACGCGAGCTTGTCCATAACGACATTAGCGCGAATCCCCAAAAGTATGCGCAGTCCGAGCATGCCCAGGCGCTGCTGTCCTATGCCGGTGTTCATCGCCACCTGCTCGACGAGCTCCATCGCATCGAGGACATGGGCAGCGACGAGGAGTTCGAGCAGACGCGCAATCGCCTGTTCGACGACATGCGCGACGAGCTGCTCAAGATTGTCCGCGTCGATGCACTGGCCGTCGACGCGCAGCTGCTCGCCATCATCCTGGCCGACACGCCCGTTGACGCCTGCCTGGGCGACCTGATGAAGCTCGAGGTGACCACGGCCGATTACCTGCAGCAAAGCGTGCCCGGGTTCGATATGGAGGCCCCACACTACTGGGCCAACAAGGTTTTGACGGACGGCGTGACAGCGGCAGATCTCACCGTGAACGAGCCGGCTCTTATCGGGTGGCTCCACACGCTCGAGGCTATCTCGCAGCTGTGCATGGCGAGCGCTCGCTACCGTGCTGCCGCCGACTACGCCCGCCGCGTCCTTAAGGCAGAAGGCTATCCCACCCGAGCCGCAGGCACCGTGCTGCTCGCCCTCGCTCGCTTGGAAGATCAGGACGGCTTTTTTGCCCTAGCCCACCAGCTCGAGGAACAGGTGGGAGCCGATGCACTCGAGAACTCCCCCTGGTACCTGCTCGCCCGCACAATCCTCTTGTTCAAAACGAACAAGATGCGTCCAGCGGTGCGTGCACTACGTGAGTTCGCCAACCGCTGCGAGGGCGGCGCGTTCTTCTTGCTGAATCCCATGTACCAGACACCGTACCTTCCCTGCCGGCCCGAGCCACGCGATCCCTGGGATCTTTCGCACCAGGCCGTTTGGGAAGCGGACGGCATTATCTCGGACACTCCCGACTTTGCCCCCTGGGCCAATGCCTGCGAAGACGTGTCGCAGCTTGCCCAGGAATTTGCGCGCCGCTATGGATTTTAGTGACGCACTCGACCCGACCATGTCGTTTACGTTAGGAACGGTTTCATGAACCTCCGCTCATCTCTTGCCTGCACCTCGAGCGATATCGCTCGCTGGGGACTGCGCTCCGTCCTCAAGCGCCAGGGTGGCGTACTCCCCGGCCGCATCGCCATGAAGATCGACCCCGAGCTGCTAAGCGACCTCGCGAGCCTGGTCGACCGCAGCGTGGTGATCACCGGCACCAACGGTAAGACCACCACCTCCAACCTCATCGCCGACGCCGTTGCTGCCAGCGGTGCTACCGTGGTGTGCAACCGTGCCGGCAACAATATGGAGCCTGGTGTGGTGGGTGCCCTGCTCGAGGCCCGCGGCGGCCTTAAACACACCAGCAGAGGCAAGCGCGTGGGCGTTTTTGAGTGCGATGAGCTTTACACCGTACGCGTTCTGCCCAAGCTTAAGCCGACGTACTTTGTGCTGCTCAACCTGTTCCGCGACCAGCTAGACCGCTACGGCGAGATCGATCACACCCAGGAGGTCATCGCCCACGCGTTGGAGCTCTCGCCGACAACGACGCTTATCTATAACGCCGACGATCCGCTGTGTGCCGCGATCGCCGCGCGCGTTCCCAACGCGAGTATTGCCTTTGGCATCGACGGCGCCACCAACACCGAGTCTGACCGCATTAGCGACTCGCGCTTTTGCTCGCAGTGCAACGCGCCGCTGGAGTATGACTACGTGCAATACGGCCAGCTCGGCGCCTACCATTGCCCCTCGTGCGGTTGGGCCCGCCCCGCGCTTGTCCGTCGCGTGACGGGCGTGAAGCTCGGCTGCGACGGCTACGGCTTTGACCTGGTCTTTGGATCTGCGCCCGACGCGGGCGCCGGACACATTGTCACACGCTACAACGGCCTGTACATGGTCTATAACGTTGCCGCCGCCTTCTTTGCCGCGCACGAGTTGGGCGTGGACACGGCGCTTCTACAGCCTACGCTCGATGCCTATGTGCCCGCCGGTGGTCGTATGGGGCGCTGGGATATCGCCGGCCGCACCGTCGAGGCCAACCTGGCCAAGAATCCCGTAGGCTTCGATCGACAAATCCAGTCCATCAAGACGGCAGACGGCAGACTCTGCGCTTTCTTCCTCAACGACAACGATGCCGACGGCCACGATGTATCGTGGATCTACGACGTCGACTTTGAGCGCATCGCCGACACGCCGGGTCTTGTCGCCTTTGCCGGAGGCACGCGCGCGCACGACATGCAGGTGCGCCTCAAGTACGCCGGCATCGATGCCGCGATTATCTCGGACGTCGCGCAGGCAATTGGCGCCGTGGCAGACGAGGCCGCCGATGACACCTTCTACGCCGTCGCCAACTACACGGCCTTCCCGCCGCTGGTCAAAGAACTCGACGGACTGAAGGGCGCCACTTCCGACGCTGTTGCCGGGCGCGCCGTAGCCCGTGCCGACGGCAGCGCTCTTCCTGTCGGCATCGCACCAGTCGAGCTTTCGCGCCCGCTGCGCATCGTCTACCTGTATCCCGATGCCCTTAACCTCTACGGCGACGGCGGCAATGTTATCGCGCTCGAGCGCCGCTGCGCCTGGCGCGGCATCCCCGTTCGCGTGGATGAGGTCCGCATGGGCGAGGTGCTCGATCTGCATGATGCCGATATCGTCATGATGGGCGGCGGCTCCGACCGCGACCAGCTAGCCGTGGCACACGAACTGCTCGCCCAAAAAGACAAGGTCGCGGCCTATGTTGAGGATGGCGGCTCGCTGCTTGCCATCTGTGGCAGCTATCAGCTGCTCGGCCGTTCGTACTATATGGGCGAGGATCGCATCGAGGGTCTGGGGGTCATTGCCGCCGAAACCGTACGCGGCTCCGACCGCCTGATCGGCAACGTAGCCGTCAAAACCGACCTGGCACCTGAGCCCTTTGTGGGATTCGAAAACCATGGCGGCCGCACGCTTTTGGACGCCGATGCCACGCCGCTCGGAACGTCCGTCGTCACGGGCACCGGCAACAACGGCGATGATGGCTTTGAGGGTCTCATCTACAAGGGCGTCATCGGCACGTACCTGCACGGACCGGCACTGCCCAAGAACCCCGAACTCGCCGACTGGCTGATCGCGCACGCCCTCGAGCGGCGCGGCGATGCGCAGGCCACAGCTCTGCTGCCGCTCAAACCCCTCGACGACACCTACGAGCACGCCGCCCACGACGCCGCCATGAAGCTCCTCCCCTAGCACCTCACAACCACAAAGGGGATAGGCACCTTTGTGGTTGTTTTGACCCGTCCCAGCGGTTTGTCTCAATCTGTAACATCTAGACCGTTAAAAGTCGTCTTACTGTTACAGAATGAGATGTTCGTCCCGACGCCTGCCTTTTGTCTCGATCTGTAACAGATAGAGCCGATTTGCCCGCCCAGATGTTACAGGTTGAGATGTTTGAGAATCGGGATAGAGAGCCAGCTCCTATGTGGTGGTTTTCCAGTTTGCCAACGATATACGCGCCGGCAAAAAAAGTCTGCTATACTTTTTCCCGCTGTCCCCATCGTCTAGCGGCCAAGGACGCCACCCTTTCAAGGTGGATATCGCGGGTTCGAATCCCGCTGGGGGCACCACAGAATCTGAGAAGCCCGTTACCAATTCGGTAGCGGGCTTTTTGCTACCCATACGCCGGGATTCGAACCCGACAGGGTGCGGATCCCGGCACCATCGCAAGGCCTGTGGGCAAAAAATGGCAAATGTGAGTACTGTTACCGATTTAGTAACAGCGAATTTGGCCTTTTAGATGGTGAATCAGATGTCAAATCAACGACCTAGTGCTCAGATTGGGCCCGACCTCAGCTATATACCTGGACATATGTGGTCCAACTCTGCAAAAACTGCCATTTTGATATGGAACTAGTTTAGTGACAGTACTCATATTTGACGTTTTTTGTCCACGGCCCCTTATTGCGTGGGCGAATCAGTTGCAAAACGGACTCCAAAGCGTCCTTCACAAACAAAAAGCCGGGGCCCGCGCGATGCGGACCCCGGCTTTCAACCGTGACGGTATGTTGTCCCTGTCCTACACGTAGAACAGAATGTCGTCGTAGGTCGGAACCGGCCAGTAGTCGGCAGCCACGATCTCCTCCATGGCGTCCACGGCGGCACGCAGCGTATCCATAGCGGGAACGACCTCGTGTGCATACACGTTGGCCTGCTCCTGGCCATCGAGAGCCTCGGCCTTCTGATGCACGGCGTCGAGCGCCTTAATGGAGTCGTTGATGGCGGTGATACCATTGCAGAGCTTGTTGAGCGTGTTCTGCTCGCACTGCATGGCAGCATCGGCACCGGCGGCACGTATAGTCTCAAGGCCCTTAGCGACCTTGGTGGCATAGGCGGTAATGACCGGGCGATAGGTACGACGCGCCTCGCGAACCATCGTGGTGGCCTCAATGTTCATGAGCTTGTTGTACTTCTCGAGCTTGCAGTCGTAGCGGCACTGAGCCTCGGCCTTGGTCAGGACACCCGTCTCCTCAAAGAGCGCAATGGCCTTATCGGAAACAAAGGCGGGCAGGGCGTCGGCCGTGGTCTTGTTGTTGGCAAGGCCGCGCTTCTCGGCCTCGACGGGCCACTCGTCAGAGTAGCCGTCACCGGAGAACAGGATGCGCTGGTGGTCGGTCAGGACCTTCTTGCAGTACTCGAGCGCAGCGTCCTGGAACTTATCCTCGGGCGTACCCTCAAGCGCGTCGGCGAAGGACTTGAGCGACTTGGCCACGGCGGCATCGAGCACCAGGTTGGAATCGGAGACGTTCTGCTCGGAGCCGCAGGCACGGAACTCGAACTTGTTGCCGGTGAAGGCAAACGGGGAGGTGCGGTTGCGGTCGGTGTTGTCCTGCATCAGCTTGGGCAGGGTATCGGCGCCCAGGTCAAGCACGCCGCGCGTGGCATGGACGGAAGCCTTGCCATCGATGATCTTCTCGACGACCTCGGTAAGCTGGTCGCCCAGGAAGATGGACATAATCGCCGGAGGAGCCTCGTTGGCGCCCAGACGATGATCGTTGCCGGCCGAGGCAACGGAGGCACGCAGGAGCTCCTGATAGTTATCGACGGCCTCGATCACTGCGGTGAGGAAGACGATGAACTGCAGGTTGTCGAGCGGGGTGTCGCCCGGATCGAGCAGGTTCTCGGACTCGGTGCCAAGCGACCAGTTGTTGTGCTTGCCCGAACCGTTGATGCCCTCAAAGGGCTTCTCGTGCAGCAGGCAGACCAAGTCGTGGCGGGAGGCGATGAGCTTCATCTTCTCCATCATGACCAGATTCTGGTCGATGGCCTCGTTGACTTCGCCATAGACAGGGGCGAGCTCATGCTGGCAGGGAGCAACCTCGTTGTGCTTGGTCTTGGCGGGAATGCCGAGCGCCCACAGTTCATCGTCCAGGTCCTTCATATAGGCCGAGACGGTGGGGCGGATAGCGCCAAAGTAATGCTCCTCGAGCTCCTGGCCCTTGCATGGAGCAGCACCAAAGAGGGTGCGGCCGGTGATGACCAGGTCCTTGCGCTTGCGGTAGGCGTCCTTCTTGATCAGGAAGTACTCCTGCTCGTCGCCCACGGAAGGAACGACCTTCTTGGGGGTCTTACCGAACAGTGCCAAAACGCGCTTAGACTCACGCGAGAGCGCGGTCATGGAACGCAGCAGCGGGGTCTTCTTGTCCAGGGCCTCGCCCGTGTAGGAGCAGAAAGCCGTGGGGATGCACAGGACATCGTCCTTGATAAAGGCGGGGCTGGTGGGATCCCAAGCGGTGTAGCCACGGGCCTCGAAGGTGGCGCGCAGGCCGCCGTTGGGGAAGCTGGAAGCATCGGGCTCGCCCTGGATGAGGTTCTTGCCCGTAAACTTGGTAATGGCGGTGCCGTCGTGGTTGGGCTCCAGGAAGCTGTCGTGCTTCTCGGAAGTAATGCCCGAAAGCGGCTGGAACCAGTGCGCGTAGTGCGTCGCGCCCTTGGAGATGGCCCAGACCTTCATGGCATGGGCAACGGCGTTGGCCACATCCAGGTCGAGCGGCTCACCGCCCTCGAGGGTTGCAGCAAGGCGCTTCCAAATGTCCTTGGGGAGGTAGTCCTTCATGACTTCCTCAGAGAACACCATGGTCCCGAAGCGGTCAGTAAGTTCGGCCATACGGAACTCCCTTCGTATCGGCACCGCGTGAGAAGCGGTGTTGATTACTAACGAACGAGTCATAGCTTAGACTCGCCGTGTTTCCGCGACATTACCGTTATGTTGCCGTCGCGAAACCAATCAATGAGGTTACCCTATCGAGGCGGCGTTGCCACCCTCAACAGCCAATCAACTGTATAAATAGCAGACCTACCCGCACAGTTTACGGGTAGCTCATTTGCCACGGGCTATAAAGACTGGTATTTGATGCGAAATACCAGTCTTTATAGCCCGTGGCAAAATTAGCCGCCCTGTTATAGAGAAAGCCGATAGCAAGGCATCTTTGATTGGTATCCTCAAATAGCACGTGAAACTCCACCATGGCACAGTGGTGCTGTAGAATCCTTACAACACATCACACTATTACGTATCTAGAGGAGCACGATATGCGCGTCGACGAGGTTTTTAAGCAGGCAGCATCCCAGGGCACCGCGCCCATTTCGTTTGAGATGTTCCCGCCCAAGGGCGAGCTGACCCTCGACACGGCTCGCGAAGTGGCAGGCAATCTGTGCAAGCTTTCGCCGAGCTTTGTCTCGGTCACCTGCTCGGCCGGCGGCTCGGGCAACGGTGCCACCACCGCTCCCATCGCGCATATGATTACGAGCGAATTCGATACACCCTCGGTGGCACACCTTACCTGCGTGGGCCGGTCGCACGCCGATATCGCCGCCAAGATCGACGAGTATCGCTCGGCCGGCGTGGAAAACATCCTGGCCCTGCGTGGCGATCTCCCTGCCGGCGCGACCGAGGACGACAAGCCCGCCTCGGACTACGCCTACGCCCGCGACCTCATCCCCGAGCTCATCGACGCCGGCTTTTGCGTGGGCGCCGCGGCCTACCCCGAGGGCCACATTGCCTGTGAGGATCTCAACCTCTCGGTCGAATACCTCAAGCAAAAGCAGGACGCCGGCGCAAGCTTCTTTGTGACGCAGCTCTTTTTTGATAACGAGTGCTTCTACCGTTTTCGCAAGCTTGCGGACAAGGCGGGCATCACCGTGCCGATTACCGCGGGCATCATGCCGTTTATGGGCAAGTCGCAAATCAGCCGCATGGTCTTTATGTGCGGTGCGTCGCTGCCCTCCCCCGTCATCAAGATTCTCGCCAAGTACGAGAACGACCCCGAGAGCCTGCAGGCAGCCGGTGTAGATTATGCCGCCCGTCAGCTTTGCGACCTCAAGGAGCACGGCGCCGACGGTCTGCACCTGTACACTATGAACCGTCCTGCGATCGCCGCGACCATTATGGAGCGCCTGGGGTAATGGAAAATCCGCACGTCGATACAACCGTTGTCGAAGTGCCGGCCGACCTTGCGTCGCCGGCGCTTTACCGTATCGATGCCGCCCATCGCCCCCGAGTCGACCGTGCCGAGATGCTGCGCTACCTGGGCTACGGCGGTCAGCAGATTGAGCCCGAGCTGTCGCAGCGTATTGAGCTTGTGGTTGAGCGTCTGGAGCTAGACATTGAGCCCCGTGGCGTGCGCCGCGTATTTGACATCGATGCCACGGGCGTGGACGAGCAGGGCGAGCCCTGCATCCGCTTGGTTGGCACCAACGTTGAGCTGCGGGGTCGCGACATCTATCGACATCTCAAAGACGCCCGCTTTGCCGCGCTCATGGCATGCACCCTCGGCATGGACGCCGAGCGTCGTCTGCGCACCACGGGAGCCCAGCAACCCCTGGAGGGAGCTGTGCTCGACGCTGCATGCTCTGCCTACGTAGAAGCCGCCGTCGAGCAGATGGACCAGCAGGTCAAGGCTGCGGCCGCCGCACACGGACTCGCCGGCAACTGGCGCTTCAGTCCCGGCTATGGCGACTGCCCGCTCTCGGCCCAGCGCTCGATCGTGGATGCACTCAACGCCACGCGCCTCATTGGACTTACTGTTACCCCCACCAGCCTGCTCATGCCCACCAAGAGCGTGACCGCGGTGATCGGTCTGTTCGATGGCGAGGTCCACGACGCCCAGAGCCGCCCCACCTGCACTATCTGCCGCATGCGTGAGCACTGCCGCTTCCGCGCCGCCCACACCACCTGCTATTCCAGCCATTAGGAGCCATCGATGTTTACTCCGCTTATTACTCATGATCTGGACGGTACCGCGCTGGCAGCGCCCGTCAATACTGCGCGCTGCAACGGCGCCACGTACAAGACACGCACGATTGACGACCTTCGCATTAAGGACGATCGTCTGCGCGCTGCCATCGAGGGCACGGGGCACCTATTGTTCGACGGCGGCATGGGCACCATGTTGCAGGCCGCCGGCATGAAGGCAGGCGCCCTGCCCGAGCTGCTCAACTTTGAGGAGCCCCAGGTCATCACCGATATCCAGCGTCAGTACGTCGAGGCCGGCTGCGACGTGATCACCGCCAACACCTTTGGCGCCAACGCCCACAAGCTCGACGGTGCCGCCACCGTGGCAGATGTCTTTGCCGCCGCGGTCTCTTGCGCTCGCGCGGCCGGCGCCCACTACGTCGCCGGCGACATCGGCCCCATCGGCGCGCTGCTTCGCCCCCTGGGTACCCTCAGCTTTGACGAGGCCTACGACCTCTTTGCCGAGGAGGTGCGCGCCGGCGTCGCCGCGGGTGTGGACCTCTTTATTATCGAGACTATGACCGACCTGGCCGAGATCAAGGCGGCGGTCCTCGCCTGCCGCGAGAACTCCGACCTGCCCGTCTTTGCCACCATGACTTTTGAGGAAGACGGTCGCACCTTCCTGGGAACGAGCCCCGAGGTCGCCGCCATCACGCTCGACGCCATCGGCGCCGACGTTTTGGGCATCAACTGCAGCCAGGGACCGGCCGAGCTCCGGGGGCTCGCCGCGCGCATGCTCACCGTAACGGACAAGCCCGTTATGGTGCAGGCCAATGCGGGACTCCCCCACGTAGACGACGACGGCAACACCGTCTTTGACATCCAGGCCCCCGAATACGCCAAGGCCGTCGCCGGCATGATCGCCGACGGCGTAAGCGTCGTGGGCGGTTGCTGCGGCACCACGCCGGCGCACATGGCGGCCTTGCGCACGCTTATCGACAACCACACGCCCAGCCCGCGCCACCGCAAGCCCAGCATGTCGGTCACGAGCGCCCAAACGGTCGTGGACCTTCCCTGCGACGGCCACAAGATCGCCGTCATCGGCGAGCGCATCAATCCCACCGGCAAAAAGCGCCTGCAGCAGGCCCTGCGCGACGGCGACCTGGACTATGTCGTGAGCCAGGGCATCAGCCAGCAAGAGCAGGGTGCCGATATCCTGGACGTCAACGTGGGCCTGCCCGAGATCGACGAGGTCAAGATCATCCAACAGGCGACCGAGCAGCTCCAGGGCTCCACGCTGCTGCCGCTGCAGATCGACTCCACCGACCCCGCGGCCGTCGAGGCCGCCGTGCGCCGCTACGCCGGCAAGCCCATCATCAACTCGGTCAATGGCAAGCAGCAGATCATGGATGAGATCTTTCCGCTGGTCGCCCACTACGGCACCAGCGTTGTCGGCCTTACGCTCGACGAAGGCGGCATCCCCGATACCGCCGAGGCCCGCTTTGCCATCGCCGAGCGCATCGTGGCCGAGGCTGCCCGCTACGGCATCGGACCGGACCGCATCCTCATCGACTGCCTGGTCATGACCGCCTCGACCAATCAACGCCAGGCCGAGCAGATCCTGCGCGCCATGTCCCTGTGCAAGGAGCGCCTGGGCGTCAAATGCGCGCTCGGCGTGTCGAACATCAGCTTTGGCCTGCCTGCCCGCCCGCTGCTGGGCTCGGTCTTTTTGGCTGCCGCCTTCGGCGCAGGTCTCGATGCCCCCATCATGAACCCGGGCTCCAAGCGCTTTATGGACACCGTCTACAGCTATCGCGTCCTGAGCGTTGAGGACGAGGGCTCGACCGGATACATCGAGCGCTACGCCGGCTGGACCGATCCGTATAAGATCGCCGCAAACCCGGCAGCAGCTCAGGCCGCATCGAGTGATGCCGCGCCCGCTGCTGGCACCGCCGGCACCGACGGCAACGACGGCAACGACGACCCGATTCGTCGCATGGTCGTCTCGGGCCGCAAAGGCGAGATCGCTGCCGAGACCGAGCGTCTGCTGGCAGACCACGACGCCATGGACCTCATCAACAATCACTTTATCCCCGCCCTCGACGAAGTTGGCGTCCTCTTTGACCAGGGCAAGTTCTTCTTGCCGCAGCTTATGGCCTCGGCCGAAGCCGCACGCGTGGGCTTCGACACCATCAAGCGCCTGATGCCCGCCGGCGAGATTGCCGACAAGGGCAAGATCTGCGTGGCCACCGTCAAGGGCGACATCCACGATATTGGCAAGAACATCGTCAAAATGCTGCTCGACAACTACGGCTACACCGTCTTTGACCTAGGCCGCGACGTTGACCCGCAAGAAGTGCTCAAGACCGTGCAGGAGCGTGATATTAAGCTCGTCGGCCTCTCGGCGCTTATGACTACCACCGTCGTGGCTATGGAAGAGACCATCAAGCTGCTTCATGCCGAGGTGCCGGGCGTCAAGATCATCGTGGGCGGCGCCGTGCTCACCCCCGAATACGCCAAGCAGATCGGCGCGGACTACTACGCCAAGGACGCCGCCGAAAGCGCTCGTATCGCCGAAGAGGTCTTTGGGCAGTAACACAACGGAAACAACCGAGCACCAAAACGTGCCGCATGCGCCACTTGGCACGTGCGGCACGTTAGAATAGATAAGACTATGCTCGTTTTGGCAGATAGGAGCGCAAGGATGGCGATCACGCCCGCAGAAATCGCGGAAACCCGCGGCATGGTTGAGGAACAGAACCTCGACATCAGGACCATCACCATGGGTGTTTCGCTCATGGGTTGCGGTGACGAGAACCTCGACCGCATGTGCACGAAGATCTACGACCACGTGACGCACACGGCTGAGCATCTGGTCGAGACCGCCGAGAACCTCGAGCGCGAGTACGGTATCCCCATCGTCAACAAGCGCGTTTCCGTCACCCCGGTGGCGCAGATCGCCGCATGCTGCAAGGATGAGGACCTCACCCCCATCGCGCATGCCCTCGACCGCGCGGCCGAGACGCTCGGCATCGATTACCTGGGCGGCTTCTCCGCACTCGTCCAGAAGGGCATCGGCGACGCCGATCGACGCGTCATCCAGTCCATCCCCCAGGCGCTCGCCACCACGAGCCGCGTCTGCTCCAGCGTCAACGTCGCCAGCCTGCGTGCCGGCATCAACATGGACGCCGTGCTCATGGCCGCGCAGACCATCATCGACGCCGCCAAGCTCACGGCCGACCAGGATTCCGTTGGCGCTTCCAAGTTTGTCTGCTTTGCCAACATGGTCGAGGACTCCCCGTTTATGGCGGGCGCCGTCCACGGCGGTGGCGAGGCCGACGCCGTCATCAACGTAGGCGTCTCGGGCCCCGGCGTTATGGCCGCTGCCCTGGAGACGCTGCCCGATTCCGCCTCGATGATGGAAGTCGCCGAAAAGATAAAGCAGACCGCCTTTAAGATCACCCGTGCCGGCGAGCTCATGAGCCGCGAGGCCGCCCATCGTCTGGGTGTCGAGAAAGGCATTGTCGACCTGTCGCTGGCTCCCACGCCTGCCATTGGCGACTCCGTCGCGCGCATCCTCGAAATCATCGGCGTGGGCACCTGCGGTGGCCCCGGCACGACCTGCGCGCTCGCCATGCTCAACGATGCCGTCAAGAAGGGCGGCGTCATGGCCAGCTCCAGCGTGGGCGGCCTCTCGGGCGCCTTTATCCCCGTGTCCGAGGACGCCGGCATGATCGCCGCCGTCGAGGCCGGCGCGCTTTCGCTCGAGAAGCTCGAGGCCATGACCTGCGTGTGCTCCGTTGGCCTGGACATGATCGCCATCCCCGGCGACACCCCGGTCGAGACCATCGCCGGCATCATCGCCGACGAGATGGCCATCGGCGTCATCAACAACAAGACCACGGCCGTCCGCGTGATCCCTGCCATCGGCAAGGGCGTGGGCGACTGCGTCGAGTACGGCGGCCTGTTCGGCCGTGCACCCATCATGCCGGTGAACCCCAACGCCGGCACCGTGCTCGCCCACCGTGGTGGACGCTTCCCGGCACCGCTGAACTCGCTGAAGAACTAGCTGAGGGGTTCGGGCGAGGAGCCCCGGGGAGGGCAAATATATAAGGTCGCCTGCTCGGACAGTCCTGACTCGCACGGAGAGCACATTAAGTGCTCTCCGGCTCGTGCGGAACTCGCGATCGACCTTATATATTTGCCCTCCCCGGGGCTCCCGCACAACGGGACCTCGGTTGGGTTCTATCCCGGTTGCAGTTGCTTCGCTCCTGCACCACATGGTTGATACGGCGGTTTGGCGTTGGATCGGTTCTTTCTGATATATGCTGGTTGCGGCTCTTCTTTTGGGAGGAGTCGCTTTTTTGTTGCTAGGAGGTTGGCCCGTGGTTGATGGGGATGCTCGCTCTGGGCTTCTTTCTGCTGATTGGAATGGCGAATGGATGCGTTTGCAAGCTGGTCGGCGGCGGGCTGATGACTCTTTTGAGTGGGATAAGCGGGCTCGGCATTTTCGGCCGCTTGAGACTGCCCCGTATGCCCGGGACTTTATGAAGCTGTTGGCGTTAAAGCCTGGTGAGTCGGTGCTGGATATGGGGTGTGGGGCTGGGTCGATTGCTATTCCGCTTGCGCAAGACGGACATCCTGTGATTGCTGCTGACTTTTCCCCTGCCATGTTGGGCACGCTTGATGCTGGCATTGAGTACTATGGGCTCGAGAATCGCATTACACCGCTTGAGCTTGCTTGGGATGATGATTGGGATTTGGTTGGACCGGTCGCGAAAGCGGTGGATGTTGCCTTTGCCAGTCGGTCGGTTACGACGACCAATCTAAAAGGTGCGCTTGCCAAGCTCGACCGTACGGCTCGTCGCCGTTGTGCTGTCACGATGGTCGCCAACTCCAGCCCGCGCTATGACCTGCACTTGATGAACGCTATCGGCGCCTCGGTTACCTGCAGCAATGGCTTTGTGTACGCCTTCAACATCCTCATTCAGATGGGTGCCCTGCCGCAGGTTACATACTTTGAATCGCCTCGTCGCGATACCTTCGATAGCCTTGAGGCAGGCGTGGCGGATTTTTCCCGTATGCTCGAGCATGGCAACGAGGATAAGATCGACCGCCTGCGCGACTATATCTCTCAGCACATGATCGAAAACCCCCATGCCGGCGAGCCGGGCTCCAAGGGCGTGCCGCAGGGGCGCTATATGCTCGACCATATCCGTAAGGTTCGCTGGGCGTTTATTGCATGGGAACCGGTCTCTGAATCCCGCTCGTAGCCCGTTCACAGCCCGCACTGCCCATCACCTCGGCATCCGCATTCTTTTTGAACTGGGCAAACGCGCTCCACACCGCGCCGTTCCTGCGCTATCGTGGGACAGCTCACGTAGATTAAGGCCCCGTCGCGGGGCGCCCCATACATAGAAAGCGAGAACCCATGGCACTGACAGGAGCACAGGTCAAGCAGCTTCGCAGCATGGCCCATCACCTCAACCCCGCCATCATCATCGGTAAGTCCGATGTCAACGAGGGCACCGTCGAGCAGACGGTCGCCTACCTGGAGAAGCACGAGCTCGTTAAGTGCTCCGTGCTGGACGGCTCCAGCCTTTCTGCCCGCGAGGCCGCCGAAGAGCTCGCCGATCGCTGCCATGCCGAGGTCGTCCAGGTTATCGGCCGCAAGTTCTCGCTGTATCGCGAGTCCTCGCGCAAGGACATCGAGAAGATTAAGCTCGTCTAAGAGCCGACGATCCGGCGAGCCAACATACATCAAGCTTGCGAGCGTCCGAGCAATTCGGACGCTCATTTTTTATCGCTCGACGAGCACGCGGTTGAGCCTGCCCTCCACCAAGCGCTCGTACAGACGCCGCGTCTCGGGCTCAGGCACGCCATTGACCTGCTCCCTCAGGTGATGCATATGTCCACTGTACAGCTCGACGATATCGCGTCGTCGCCCCGCCGCACCGTAGACGCGCATGGCGCAACGCACCATGTCCTCGCGCGCCGTCTCTTGCCGCAGCCCCGACTCCACCAGCCATACCGCCGACTGCAGGTCGTTTTCTTCTAGAGCGGCATTCGCGCCCCGAATCATGCAGTCGATATACTTCGATTCCATAATGCGCCGCATACGCAAAAAGTAGGTGGGATTACAGCCATTGGGAACATACAACGGGCCGGCGTAGAGTTGCTCGATCTTAAGGCACAGCTCGACCAGATGGGGTCCGCGCGCACCCGTGCGATTTCCCAAAACTTCGCGGCTTATCTGATCAAACAACCGCACGTCAGTCTTGACGTAATCGCCGTTAAGCCCAATGCACTCGTTTTGGATCAGCACACACGACTTGCCGTCCGGTGTCGGCCCCAAGGCCGAACGCAGGCGCGATATCGTCGAGTACAGATTGTTACGAGCGCTATTGAACTCGGCATGGGGCCACAGCTCCATAGCCAGCGTCTCGCGGTCGACCAGCGCATCCATACCCAGTGCAAGCCGCTCGGCAAGCGTTGCCGCTTTCTTGCGGCGCCACATCTTATCCGTGATGGGAAACCCGTCGCGCTCGGCGCGAAACGCCCCAAACATGCGGATCTCGATATGGCCAATCATATCGACACCCTCGGCATCGCCGGCCTGGAACAGACGCTCGCCTTCGCCCTCAAAGTCGTCACGCAGCGAATACCGCGACAGCTCGCGCACCGGGAGCTTCTTTCGAATTCTAGCAGCCGGCTCACCCAGACAATGCATCGCAAGACGCGCAAACAGCCGATACGACGGATCCAAAATCCCTGGGCGGTTCATGGACATCCAGGCTGCAAGGTCGCTATCGCGGCCCGCAGAGGCCAAATGCAGCGCCACTATCCAAGCCTCGGCACCACCGACCTGCGTCCGACTCAAATCGAGCAGCTCTGCCTCTTCGCGCACCGATACCATCGATGTATTGCGTAAGTACGCCGCGCGCTCTAGCAGCAGTGCGTTGTCGCGTATGTATCCAATCGATTCCTCGGCAAGCCTGAGCACCTGCACCGCACGGAATTTGGCATTGACCGGACGCCCCTCGGCCAGCGACTGCCAGCCTTCCAGTATCAAGCCAAACAACTGGACTTGATTGTCACGCACGCGCACGGCAAAACGGTCGAGCTCATTGAATGCCTGCTCGTCGGTCACCGGCATGCCGGCAAGCAGGCGCCGCGCCGATAACACCATGCGCACCCAGATGGCGAGCGCTCGGATTCCACGCGCTTCGAGCGCCTCGAGCGTCAGGGCCATCTCGTCATCACGCTCATCGATCCCCGCATACGATCCATCAAATAGCTCCGTCAACATGCGGTCCGCCCGCACAAACGTCCCCGCGATATCGAGCTCGCAATCGTAGGCCTTATCCGTTTTGAGCCCCGCGAGGATCTCACCGCCCTTCGCCCGCTCGGTCAGCCCATGCTTTATCTCGACATGTGCGGACAGCATGTCGAGTGCGGCACAAGACGCCTCACTTTCCAACGCTGTACGGCTTGCCGGAAGCCCCAGACCGCTATCTCCATAACAGGCGGCCGTAAACGCATGCGCCACCTTCCACGACACGGGATCGAGCTCGCAAATCGCTTGCTCGCCCGCACGCTCGATAATTGAGGCCATATACCGCGCGAGCTTTGTATTGGAGACGCTCACCGCCGCCAGATAGATGCCGAGTGCCTCGTCAGGCGTCGGCTCCGATGCCTGGCCATCTGCCTCGGACTTTCCCAGCGCCGCGCGGCAGACATCCCCTCCATGCCCTGTCAGGGCCAGATCGACCCCATACTGCCCGGCAAGCTCCAACACCGCACTGCGGTCCAAAAACGCGTCGGCGAGGTCCATCGCGATATCGCAGCGCCCCGCTTTAATCAATATACGCGCCGCCCGCACAACGAGTTCGGGGCGAATTTCGGCGACCAGTTTGCGCAATCGTAGGCGTGCGTTGTCCTCGGTACCCAAGCAGGTAAAGCTCCGGCCTGCCGGATCAACGCCAAAAATGGGATAATCGCGGACGAGATAGGACTGGTCAATCGCCGAAAGCCTAACACCGCAGGCCTCGAGCTCCGAAATATTGCCCTCACCCATTAAGACCATCAAGCATGCCACACTAAACAGGGCGTTGTTCTCGAGCGACGCCAGATCAACAAGTGCCGCACCGTAAATATTGACGATCTCGTTTTCGAGCATCTGGGCAACGTCTCCCTGCCCGTATAGTCCCGACTGCATAGCCGAGACGAGCTCGGGCACACCCTGCGTAAGCTGATAGAAGTCGAGCGATGTGCTGATCGAAAACGCCGATGCCCACGCCGAATACTCATAGGCATGCACCTTGAGCATCTGCGCGTTGACTTTAATCGAATCGCCCAGTCCATGAATCAGCTGGCGATTCGAAGGACGGCAGCTCATAAAGACCCCAACCCCCATAGCACGCAGGCTTCGGATTCGGTCGATCAGCTCCTCGGTCTCGCTCTGGCTGAGGTTAGGCACGTTATCGATTGCAATCAGGGAGTGCGGCTTGTCCTTAAGCTCTTCGGTAACGACCTCGAGCTGCATAAACACCTCGCGCCCAATGGCGCGGTCTGCCTCGATGATTCGCACGGGGCCTCGCGTCGGATCGCTTTTAACCTCTTGGGCATACTGCAGCAGCACCGAGGTTTTCCCAAAGCCATCAGGCGCGTAGAGGACTACGATGCCGGCCTTTCGGCCCTTGGCGATAAGTTCGTTCATCAAGCGATCGCGCCGCACCATATAGCTACTGCCCAGAGGTATAAGCTCGAGGTCATCCGTATTGCCCAAATCGTTAACCATGCCCGCTCCTCAACTCGACCACATGGACACCGTAACGCTAGACCATATGTATCGCTAGATGAATAGAGCGATGCTACGGTTTAGGATGTTTGTTGGTACGCAAATGGCAAGTTTTTGTTCAGCGTGGTCCGATTGAAACTTATCCCCCAACCAATCAGTCTTTGCGCAGGTCAATGCGCTTGCCAGCTTGTCCCATCCTTTGGCAGTGTACCTCAAATGAACGCTGTTCAATTATGTTGCGCAACTCACCTAGCGCCAGCTACCGTCTGCGACCTTTTCATAGCATTTATGCATAGTATCTGTTATGGAATGAATCATGCTGCACCAGACGTACCCGTCAAGCTCACGGCAAGGTTTTCGTCAAGTACACGGCGTACGCTCAGCAAAAAGGCCCCCGCAAAGCGGAGGCCTTCGGCAAAGCTATGTCGAGGTGATAGGCTTTCGCTACTCGCAGAGCGAAAGGGCGGCCTCGTCGGCAACGACAACGCAGTTGGTGTGCAGCTGCAAGATCGAGGCAGGGCACTCGGGGGTAACCGGACCAAAGCACATGTCATGCACGGCCTGGGCCTTGGCCTCGCCATTGGCGACAACCAAGATCATGCGGGCATACATGATGGTCTGAGTGCCCATGGTGTAGGCCTGACGGGGCACATCGTCGATGCTGTCAAACAAGCGGCTGTTGGCCTGAATAGTGCTCTCGGTAAGGTCGACACAGTGCGTACCCTTGGAGAAGTGGTCATCGGGCTCGTTGAAGCCGATGTGACCGTTGTTACCGATGCCGAGCAGCTGCAGATCGGGGTAACCGGCGGCAGCGACGATCTCGTCGTACTCAGAGCAGGCAGCGGCAGCGTCGGGATTGGAGCCATCAGGCACATGCGTGTTGTTCAGGTCGATGTTAATGTGATCGAAGAAGTTCTCACGCATAAAGTGGTGGTAGCTCTGGGGATCGTCGTGCGAAAGGCCACGATACTCGTCAAGGTTGTAGGTGCTGACCTCGGCAAAGTCGACGTCACCCTTCTTGTACCAAGCGGCGAGCTGCTTGTAGGCGCCAATCGGAGTGGAGCCGGTGGCAAGACCCAGCACGCAATCGGGCTTGAGAATAACCTGGGCCGAGATGATATTGGCGGCCTTGCGGCTCATATCCTCGTAGTCTTTAGCTTTAATGATCTTCATTACGCGTCCTTTCTCGTACAAGAGAGGCAAGGCTCCCCTTACAAGCACTTGCCCGCGGCCCGCGTCGGCCGCAACCAACGTGTGCGGCCACCAGGGCGAGGTCGCGTAATGTATGTGTCTCGTGTCTACCCGCGTCGAGGCCCCTGCCCGTCCACGGTGACCCAAAGCTGTTTAGCTTCGGACAAATCCCATCTTGCCACGGAGGGCGCCCTCTTTCAAGGGCGCCCTCCGTAAACGTGTTTGAATTGTAGGCTAAAGGCAAAGCGGAGCGACTAGCGCTCACGCGCGACGATGAGCTGGTCCATCTCCTCGACATGCTCGCCAACGGAGCCTTTGATGCTCGAGAACTCAACGGAGTTGCACACCAAGATGGGAACCGTCACATCGTAACCCTCGGCAGCAATTGCCTCGCGATCGAACTCGATGAGCACATCGCCCTTATGGACGATGTCACCCACTTGCGCATGTACAGTAAAGTGCTTGCCCTCGAGCTGAACAGTGTCCAAACCAACGTGGATGAGCACGTCCAAGCCATCGACCGTGTTGAGCGCAACGGCGTGACCCGTGGGAAAAATGGCCTCGACCTTGGCGTCTGCCGGCGCAATCACACGCGTACCCGTAGGCTGAATGGCAACGCCCTGGCCCAAAAGGCCGGTGGCAAACGTCTGATCGTTTACCTCGGAGAGCGGAATGACGTCGCCCGAGATGGGAGCATCCAGCGTAAGGACTCGACCACGCATACCAAAAGACCTTAGGACTTTAGTGAACATGCTCCCCCTCGGACATACCAATCAATCAAAATTGCTTTAACAGTTTACCACTTGGCACCCGTTTTTGACCATTAGGGAAGTTCACGCTTGACAACCTCGACGATGTCGTCGACAACGCGCTGGGTGAGCTCGTGCGTCTCCGCCTCGGCCATAACGCGAACCAGCGGCTCGGTACCGCTCGGGCGCACCAAGATGCGGCCGCGGCCGTTGAGCTCCTTCTCGGCGGCAGCGACGGCGTCCCAAATGGGCTGGCAATCGTCCAGGCCGGCCTTGTTGTCCGAATGCACGTTGACGAGTACCTGCGGGTACTTCTTCATGATGCCGGCAAGGTCGGTGAGGGTGCGGCCGGTGCGCTTGAGCACGGCCAGCAGCTGCAGGGCCGTCACCAGCCCGTCACCGGTGGTGTTGTGCTCCAGGAAGATGATGTGGCCGGACTGCTCGCCACCGATGACGGCGCCATCCGCGAGCATGCGCTCAAGAACATAGCGGTCGCCCACGGCGGTCTGGACCATCTCGAAGCCCTGCTCCTTCATTGTGATGGAGAAGCCCAGGTTGCACATAACGGTCGAGACGATCTCGGAATTGGCGAGCTTGCCGCGAGCGGCCAGGTCGGAGCCGCAGATGGCAAGAATGTAGTCGCCATCGATCTCGTTGCCCTCGCTGTCCACGAACAGCACGCGATCGGCGTCGCCGTCGTGGGCCAGGCCGATGTCGGCGTGGGTTCGCAGCACGAGCTCGCGCAGGGGCTCAAGGTGCGTAGAGCCGCACTCAACGTTAATGTCGGTGCCGCAGTAATCGGTGTTGATGGCATGGACCGTGGCGCCCAGGCGCTGCAGCGCGGCGGGCGTGGTCTGGCAGGAAGCACCGTGGCCGCAGTCGACGGCAACAACCAGGCCATCGAGTTTAAGGCCGTCGAGCGTGCTGATGGCATGATCGACATAGGCCTTGCGGGCGTCTTTCATCTTGATGATATGACCCACACCGGCGCCGGTCGGCAGCGTGTCGGCAGCCATGGCCTCCTCGGACATGACCCAGGCGCTGATCTCTTCCTCGACAGCATCGGGAAGCTTCATGCCCTTGCGGCTAAAGAACTTGATGCCGTTGAACTCCGGCGGATTGTGCGAAGCGGAGATGACGATGCCGCCGTCGAGCTCGTTTTGGACGGTGAGCAGCGCCACGGCCGGCGTAGGGATAACGCCGCAGCAATGCGGACGACCGCCCTCTGCCATAATGCCAGCGGTCAGAGCACTCTCGAGCATGGTACCCGAAAGACGCGTGTCGCGGCCGATGCAGATGTCCGGGCCAAGGAACTTGGTCGCCGCGCGGCCCAGGCGAAACGCGAGGTCGCACGAGAGGTCGGCGTTGGCGACGCCACGGACGCCATCGGTACCGAAGATGTTCTGGGGCATAGGATCGCTCCTTCCCAAGTGGGCAAAACGAAGCCGCCCACCCTAGTCGAAAAGAAAAGCGGGACCCACCGAGCAGTCGGTAGGCCCCGCTTGTACATTGTATCTCGTAAGGAGATAAAACCTTAGCGCTTGGAGAACTGGGGAGCGCGGCGGGCCTTCTTGAGGCCGTACTTCTTGCGCTCGACCACGCGAGCATCGCGCGTAAGGAAACCGGCCTTCTTGAGGTCAGCACGGTAATCGCCAGCGTTCAGAAGAGCACGAGCGATGCCCAGGCGCAGAGCGCCGGACTGACCGGAGATGCCGCCGCCATCGCACAGAGCGATAACGTCGAACTGACCGGCGGTGTCGGTCACCTTGAAGGGAGCAAGGGCGTTCTCAACGAGCTGATGACGGCCGAAATACTGCTCGGCGTCACGCTTGTTGATGGTCACCTTGCCGGTGCCGGGGACGAGACGGACGCGGGCGACGGCGTTCTTACGACGGCCGGTACCCTGGTAGACAACGGTGTTCTCAGCCATCTTTAAGCCTCCAGCTCAATCTTCGTGGGGTTCTGGGCAGCGTGCGGATGCTCGGCACCAGCGTAGACCTTAAGCTTGGTCATCTGGGCACGGCCGAGGGTGGTCTTGGGCAGCATGCCGCGAACGGCGCGCTCGATGACCTTCTCCGGGTGCTTCTCCATAGCCTGGCGGAAGCTCTCAGCCTTGAGGCCGCCGTTGTAGCCGCTGTGGCGATAATAGGTCTTCGTGTCGGCCTTGTTGCCGGTAAGCTGGACCTTATCGGCGTTGATGACGACAACGAAGTCGCCGCAGTCGCTGTTGGGCGTGAACTGGGGCTTGTTCTTACCGCGCAGGATCATTGCGATCTGGGTGGCAAGACGGCCCAGGACAGCACCATCGGCGTCGACGAGAACCCAGTTGCGCTGGACCTCGCCCTGCTTGGCGTAGTGAGTCGATTTCGAAATCACTTAGACTCCTCCATGTACAGTACGTGTTGTTACAGAGATTCACGGGGCTCTGCAAGTAACCCGTCCATATTACCCCGCTCGCCGCCCGAGTCAACAGGTATTTTGGCTCCGACCAGAGTTTCTGCACATCCTTGATTCTCATTTTCATTGCAACAGCCTCAGGACTCAGCGCAACGCGTTGCGCTGAGTCCTGAGGCGCGAATCCGGGTAGGCAACCCCAGAGGGGCCGGAATCCCCCGGCCCGCGATGGAGGGAGGCCGAAATGTCCAGACCCAAGCCGTCCGGGAGGTCGTACGGGAGGCTCACGAGGCACGAGAGGAACACGGTCGAGAGAATGCTCGACCGCAACCGCAGCGCCCGCGAGATCGCCGCGGAGCTCGGCAGGTCGCCCTCGACCGTGACCAGGGAGGTTGCGGCGCACCGCTACGTCACCGCGCCGCGCTCGCGCTACGGCGAGCCCGCGCCCGCGGACCTCTCGGGGGCCTGCCCCAGGCTCTCCGCGTGGCCGAGGTGCTGCAACGGCTGCTCGCACAGGAGGGGCTACGGCTGCTCGAGGAGGCCCAGGGTGTTCTACAGCGCAAGGATGGCGCAGGAGGCGGCCGACGCCGAGCTGTCGGCGAGCAGGTCCGGGATCGACGAGTCCGAGGAGGGCGCCGCCGCCAAGCTCGCGGCCATCAGGGACGGGCTCGCGCGCGGGCTCTCCCCGCAGCAGATAGCGGCGGCGACCCCCGGGCTCAGCGCCTCCACCGTCTACAGGTGGGTGGACGCCGGCTACGACGGCATGACGAACATGGAGCTCAGGCGCAAGGTCGGCTACAGGCCGAGGTCGCGCCGGGCCCCGGGGAGGGCGACGCCCCACTCGGCGCGCAGGTCGCACGCGTCGTTCCTCGCGCTCGGCGAGGACGCCTGCGCCGCGGCCTGGGAGATGGACACCGTCGAGGGCGCCAGGGGCGACTCCGCCAGGCTCCTCACGCTCCTGCACCGCCCGAGCCGCTTCCAGCTGGCCCTGCCGCCGCCGGACGGCACGTGCGCCTCGGTCCTGGCGGCGCTCTCCTCCCTGCGCGGGGTCCTCGGCGAGGACGGCGCGAGGCGCGCCTTCGGCGCCGTGCTCACCGACAACGGGAGCGAGTTCGCCGACGAGGGCGCCATCGCGGCGCTGTTCGGCGAGCGGGACGGCGAGACCAGGCTCTTCTACTGCGACCCCCGGCAGAGCCAGCAGAAGGGCGCGTGCGAGAAGAACCACGTCGAGATCAGGAAGCTGCTGCCCAAGGGCGCCGGGGCCAGGTTCGACCGGCTGGAGGCGGCGGACTGCGCGCTGCTCATGTCGCAGGTGAACTCCGAGCCGAGGGGGGCGCTCGGGTTCCTGACGCTGTTAGCGTCAATATATTTTTCACCATTTTCACCAACGTATTTTCGCCAATCGCG
>URPK01000004.1 GCA_900549715.1 uncultured Collinsella sp.
AAGCACTTAATGTGCTTTCCGTCTTGCGCAGGACTGTAGAGCAGCAAACTTAACCGCCCCGCCCGGCAGGCGAGCGGACAGCGAACGACATCTGTCCAACAATTCGTGCGAAACACAATGAAAAACCGTTTGATGTGAGTTAATATAAACAACGTCGTGAATCTGACTCCTGCCACATGCATGACAGGGGTTAAACACAAAAAAGGAGTCAACTATGGTTTCTGAGAAGGCTACCCTCGTTAATCCTCAGGGTCTGCACATGCGTCCGGCTGGTCTGTTCGCCTCCACCATGGGCAAGTACGCCTGTGACGTGACGGTCGTCACCCCCGAGAAGGAGGTCAACGGCAAGTCCCCGATGGCCCTCATGGCTGCTGGTATCCCCTGCGGTACCGAGGTCGAGGTCAAGTGCGACGGCGCCGATGAGGCCGAGGCTCTGGCTGCTGCCATTGAGCTCATCAAGAGCGGTCTTGGCGAGTAGAACTCAAACGGGTCGCATGTTGAACAACTAAGTTCATATTTGGGGGCGCAGTGACCTGTTGTAAGGAAGCTGCGCTCTTTTGTCATGGATATGGCAAAACGCTTTATCACATGACACGGAGAGAGGAATGGGAATGTATCAGGGAGTCAACGCTTCCGAGGGTATCGGTATCGGCACCGTCATGGTCGCCGTCGATCCCGACTTGACGTTTGAGCCGCACGAGGTTGCCGATTCGGCAGCAGAGAAGGAGCGCTATCAGACCGCTCTTTCGGTCTTCTGCGAGAAGACCCAGGCTCAGGCCGACCACATGAAGGAGACGGTGGGCGAGGCCGAGGCCGAGATCATGAGCGGACACATTGTCCTGGCTCAGGATCCGGGCATGACCGACGCCATCAACGCCGCCATTGACGGCGGCACCTGCGCCGAGCAGGCGCTCATGGACACCTCGACCATGTTCGAGAACATGTTCCTGTCCATGGACGACGAGATGTTCCGTCTGCGCGCGGCCGACATCGCCGACATCCGTACCGGCATTCTTGCCGAGTTGCTGGGTAAGGAGGTCGTCGACCTCTCCGTCCTGCCCGAGAACACCGTCGTTGTCGTGCACGACCTCACGCCGTCCATGACCGCCACGATCGATAAGGCGCACGTTGCCGGTATCGTCACCGAGACTGGTGGCCGCACGTCGCACTCCGCAATCATTGCGCGCGCCCTCGAGATCCCGGCTGTCCTTTCGGTTTCCAACAGCTGCACCGCACTGCGCAACGGCATGACCGTTGTCGTCGACGGTGGCAAGGGTATCGTCGAGGCCGATCCCGATGAGGAGACGCTCGCCGCTTACACTGCCAAGGCCGAGGCTTTCGCTGCCGAGAAGGCGGCTCTCGAGGCCTTCCGCGGCAAGCCGTCCGTGACTGCCGACGGCATCAAGAAGATCATTGCCTGCAACATCGGCAACCCCGATGACGTGCCCAACGCGCTCGATCACGACGCCGAGGCTATCGGCCTGTTCCGTTCCGAGTTCCTGTTCATGGACTCTGCTGAGCTTCCTTCCGAGGAGGAGCAGTTCAACGCCTACCGTAAGGTCGCCAGCGCGCTCAAGGGCGCTCCGGTCATCATCCGCACGCTCGATGTGGGTGGCGACAAGGAGATTCCGTACCTGCACATGGTCAAGGAAGAGAACCCCTTCATGGGCTTCCGCGCCGTGCGTTACTGCCTGGCCAACCCCGACCAGTACAAGGTCCAGCTCCGCGCCCTGCTGCGCGCCAGCGCCTTCGGTGACGTCAAGATCATGATCCCGCTCGTCACCTGCGTCGAGGAAGTCTTGGCTGTCAAGGAGCTCGTCGAGCAGTGCAAGGCCGAGCTGACCGAAGAGGGTCGCAAGTTCAACGAGAACATCGAGGTTGGCATCATGGTCGAGACGCCTGCCGCCTCGCTGCTCGCTGACCGCCTGGCCGAGGTCGCCGACTTCTTCTCCATCGGCACCAACGACCTGATCGGCTACACCATGTGCGCCGACCGTGGCAACGACACCATCTCCAACCTGTACCAGGTTTACTATCCCGCCGTGCTCCGCTCGCTCAAGAACATCATCGAGAGCGGCGTGAAGGCCGGCATCATGGTCGGTATGTGCGGCGAGGCCGCTGCCGATCCGTTGCTCGAGCCGCTGCTGATCAGCTGGGGCCTGGAGGAGTTCTCGATGAGCGCTCCGTCCATCCTGCGCGCCCGCAAGACCATCAGCCAGTGGACCAAGGCCGAGTGCGACGAGCTCGCCGAGAAGGCGCTCGCCTGCAACACCGCTGCCGAGGTCAAGGCACTGCTCGAGTCCGCAGCTCGCTAATTTGGTATCAGAGGTAACCGCGTGGTTGGAATGGGCCGGCCACGCGGCCCTCACATATACAGGGGGTACTGTAAATGTTCTACACGCTAACCGCTAACCCGGCTGTCGACATGACGGTTTCGAGCTCTCCGCTCGAGCCCGACGAGAACGTCCGCACCGGCTCGGCCAGCTACACGGCTAACGGCAAGGGCCTCGACGTGTCCTTCGCCTTTAAGAAGATGGGCGTCGACACCGTCGCGCTCGGTTTCTTCGCCGGCTTCACGGGCAAGTTCATCGTCGAGGAGGTCATGAACCTGGGTTGCCTCTGCCGCCCGGTCTGGACCGACGGTATCACGCGCATCAACACCTACGTCAACGATGGCCAGCACGAGTACGGCATCCTGAACCCCGGTGCTCCGATCACGCCGCAGCATCAGGAGGAGCTCTACAACATCCTGGACACCGCGGGCGACCTTGAGTGCCTGATCGTCTCCGGCTCCGTGCCTCCCAAAGCTACGCCCGACTTCCTGGCTCAGGTCATGGAGCACGCTCAGGCCCGTGGCGCCGACGTCGTCCTGGACCTGTCCTCCGACAAGCTCAAGGAGCTCGCTCACAAGAAGCCGCTGCTCATTAAGCCGAACCATCACGAGATGAAGGCTATCTTCGGCGTGCCGGTCGACACCGACGACGAGGTCCGCGTTGCCATGAAGCTGGCTCACGAGGCCGGCGTCCAGAACGTGCTGCTCACCCGTGGTAGCCGCGGTGACGCTTACTTCTCCAACGGCGAGGACATCTGGTATGCCAAGCGTGAGTTCAACATCAAGCTTGTCTCTTCCGTCTGCGCCGGCGACTGCACCCTCGCTGCGTTCCTGCACAAGTGGTACAGGGATCGCGACAACGTCGAGGAGGCCATGAAGCTCGCTATGGCCACCGGCGCCAACGTTGCTGAGTCCGTCGGCATCGGCGACTTTGGTCACGTCGACGAGTACAGCAAGCGCGTTGCCGTTCGCAAGCTCGATCGCAAGTAAGCGAAACACGACAAACTCGTGCGCATACGGCGTCCCGGTTTCGACCGGGGCGCCGTTTTTTTGTCCCACTCGAACCTCGGAGCCGCGCTTCACGCGTTCCACACCGTTCACCGAGTTGTTGTAGCCTTTTGCCGAAGCGTGGAATATACTTTCATTAACACGTTACTTCGTGAAAGGAACATTCATGATTTACACGCTTACTGCAAATCCCGCTATTGACTACAACATCTCCTGCGATGGCTTGTCCGCCAACACCGTTACCCGCACCCGTAACGCTGTCTACACCCCCAACGGCAAGGGTCTCAACGTTTCGTTTACGCTCGACCACTACGGCGTCGACACCACGATCCTGGGCTTCTTCGCCGGCTTCTCGGGTGAGTATATCGTTAAGGGCGCCGAGGCCCTGGGCGTGCCCGTCAAGCCCGTGTGGACTGACGGCATCACGCGTGTTAACGTGTTCCTCAACGCCGGTCCCGACACCGAGTACAACATGGTCAACGCCGGTGCCGCCATCAACGAAGCCAACGAGCAGGAGATGTTTGAGCTTATCGATTCGCTCGATGACATGACCTGCCTGGTTATCAGCGGCTCGCTGCCCCCCAACACCTCCGAGAGCTTCCTGGCAGAGGTCCTGCGTCGCGTGAAGGCGAAGGGCGCCGAGTTCGTGCTCGATATCTCGAGCCATCAGCTGGCCGACCTCATTGCTATGGAGCCGTTGCTCATTAAGCCTAACGACGACGAGCTGCTCGACATCTTTGGCATTAAGGTGAGCGGTGGCGACGACGAGTCCGTCAAGGGCGCCATGGCCGAGCTGCACGCCAAGGGCGCTAAGAATGTACTGCTGACGCTCGGCGGCGACGGCGCGTACTTCTCCAACGGCGAGCACATCTGGTTTGCCAACCGCACCTTCGACGTCAAGCTGCTGTCGACCGTCTGCGCGGGCGACTCCTCGCTGGCCGCCTTCCTGTCCGTGTGGCACGACGCCCCCGAGCGCGTCGAGGATGCCCTGCGCCTCTCGATGGCCACCGGCGCCAACGTGGTCGAGTGCCCGGGTCTGGGCGATTTTGCCAAGGTCGATGAGTATCAGAAGGGTATTGCAATCCGTCAGGTTTGCTAGTTCCGGCACCTTGCCTGAATAGTTCAATTATTTCGCATCCGTCTTAGACCAGGACGGATGCGTTTTTGTTTATCGGACTTGCGTGTGCAGTGGAGGCTGTTTCTTGCTAGACTTCTTGCAGACGCAATCGATAGCCAATTTGATAGTCGCAGGAGGCCATAGGCATGTGCAATGTTTCGCTCAACGGTACGCAGCCGACCGATGCCTCTATCCGTGTCCTGCGTGCGCTTGAGGCAGCAGGTCTTGAGGCTTGGTACGTGGGCGGTTGGGTACGTGATGCCCTGATGGGACGCCCCAGCCACGATGTTGACATGTGCTGCAGCGGCCTGTGGCAGGAGTCCAAAGAGGCGCTCGAAGCGGCTGATATTGCCGTGGTTGAGTCGGGCATAAAATTTGGCGGCATCACGGCTATTTGCGATGATGAGCGCATTGAGGTCACCACCTACCGCCTAGACGGCTTTTACACCGACGGCCGCCATCCCCAGAGTGTGGAGCGTGCGGCGTCGCTTGAGGACGATCTGGCGCGTCGTGACTTTACCGTTAACGCTATGGCCTGGCATCCCGAGCGTGGTCTTGTCGACCGCTACGATGGTCAGGGCGACCTAGACCGCAAGCTCATCCGCGCCGTTGGAGATCCCAAGCGTCGTTTTAACGAGGATGCCCTGCGCATGTTGCGCGCGGTGCGTTTTGCCTGCCGTCTGGATTTTATGATCGAGCCTAAGACTAAACAGGCGCTTGCCGAGTGCGCGCCGCTGCTCGATGCTGTGGCGCGCGAGCGCGTGGGCATTGAGCTCGAGGGTATCCTTTCGACCGGCCAAGGGGGAGACGCCATGCTGCGCTACCCCGAGCTCATCTGCGCCGCCGTGCCCGAGTTGGCAGCGGGTCGCGGGTTTGATCAGCGCAGCGTCTATCATGCGTTTAACGTTTACGAGCATATCGCCCGTGTGCTGACGGTGGCGGGGGAGTTGGCGCTGTGCGACGGCTTTACACCCTCAATGAGCCTAATGTGGGCGGCGTTTTTGCACGACGTTTCCAAGCCCGATTGCTTTACGGTCGACCATGCGGGCAGCGGCCACTTTTACGGTCACCCCGAGCTCGGGGCCAAGAAGGCGCGCGCCATCATGGATCGCTTGGCGCTTTCGCACGACTTGGTCCGCGACGTGTGCCTGCTCATTAAGTACCACGACAAGCCGCTGCGCCCCGAGCGCTCCTGCTTGCTCAATATGATGCGCTTGCTTTCGGGCGAGGGCGTCGATACGCCGCGCCTGATGGACGAGCTTATGGACCTTAAGCGTGCCGACACGCTGGGCAAGGCGCCGTCGTGCTTCTATTACGTCGAGACGATCGAAGAGATGCGCTCACTCGCCCATGATTTGTTGGAGGCGGGGGAGCCCTATTCGCTCAAGATGCTTGCTATCAACGGCGGCGACTTGATTCGTGCCGGTGTGAAGCCGGGGCCCGAGCTAGGCCAGCTACTCAACGCCGCCCTCGAAGCCGTTATCGAGGACAACATCCCCAACGATCGCGAAACCCTTTTGGTTCATCTCAACTTGAATTAGCTAATTAGTTGACCTGCGCGTTCCATAACCTGTCGACAATTTTTCGGCAATTTGGAATTTCTTCTTGCGCTGATGTTTTTTGTCCCGTAATATATTTCCTCGCAGCACGGCAGTGCAGATGTTATGTGGCCCGTTCGTCTAGCGGTTTAGGACGCCGCCCTCTCAAGGCGGAGATCACCAGTTCGAATCTGGTACGGGCTACCACGCATCTGATACCCGGTCTTTCCACGGAAGGCCGGGTTTTTTATTATCAAACAACTGTCTGTCATTCCCGTTTGAACAAGAGCTTTGCGTTCTGCTTATGGCCCTTACGGGTACAATAACCAAGATATTTTGACTGTTAGAAGGAGTCTCATGACGGAGTCCTCTCAGCATACGTCCAAGCCCCAGGTCGAGGTTGAGGCCTCGGGCGGCGATGACAATAAGAGCGCACGCCGCGGCGCAATCTTTATCGGCGTTGTGCTGGTGGGTTATATCGTCTATCTGGTGGTAACCGGGCAGATGGGGCAGTTCTGGGCTGCTATGTCGAGCGTCCAGGCGCCCTGGCTCGTTGTCGCGTGTCTTTGCATGTTTATGTATCTGTTCTTTGGCATTGTGGCCTATGCGATCGCCGTCTGGCTCGACCCCAATTCACCCGTCGGCATTCGCGACCTGATCTCGGTCGAGGCGAGTGGCATCTTCTTTGGCAACCTGACGCCCATGATGATGGGCTCTACGCCTGCCCAGATCTACCGCCTGACCAAAGCGGGCCAAAACGTGGGCGAAGCGGGTGCCACGCAGTTCACCCGATTTATTGTGTATCAGTTTGGCCTCGTTGCCTGGGGCGCTATCCTATTGCTTGCTCGCATGCCGTTTTTTGCCGAGCGCTATGGCGACATGACGCTGCTGTGCGTCTTTAGTTTTGGCGGTCACTGCTGCATCCTGCTCGGCATCTTCGCCGTCGCGCTCATGCCTAAGACCGTCACGCGCGTCGCGCACTGCATCATCAATTGGCTCGAGCGCATAGGTGTCTCGGCCACTAAGATCGATGGATGGCGCTCGTTTGTCGATGGCGAGATCTACTCCTTCTCCGAGAAGTTCAAGCTTTCGGCCGGACATTTTTCTTCCATGCTGCTCACCGTGTTTATCACCATGCTGCAGCTCGCGTTTTTCTATCTGGTGCCGTATTTTCTGATGCTCGCCTTTGGCCACCACGAGGTCGACTTTTTCTCGGTCATGGCCGCGAGCGCCTTTGTCCAGCTGCTGAGCTCTGCGGTTCCCTTGCCCGGTGGAACTGGTGGCGCTGAGGGCGGCTTTGCTTTGTTCTTGGGTCATTTCTTTGGGTCGGCTTCGACCGCCGGCTATCTGCTGTGGCGTCTCATTACGTTTATCGCGCCGACCATTTTGGCTGCGCCCCTGCTGGGCCTTAAGAGCGCCCACAACGAGAGCATCCATGCGCGCTGGGATCGCGTGATGCGCAAGCTCGGCCGCGAGCCTCAGACGCCCTCTGCGCCCACTAAGCCGCACCCCACGAATGCTGTTACCGTTGATCCCAGGAAGCACGCTCAGAAGGCTTTTGGGACCGCTAAGCCGGCTCATAAAGCCTATGTGCGCCAGACAGGCGACGGTATTCGCGTATCTCCGTCGGCACTCAATAAGAAGAAGCACCCTAAGTCGCAGTAGGGCAGTCGTGCGTTCTTCATATTGCCGGGCTTTTTTGTGCCGGATGGGGGATAATCCTCTTACGTAGATTATCTCTCATCTGTTGATGTATGCCCGCATATCGAAGGGACACGCCCATGGCCACCAGCAAACCGCGTATTGATCGCCGCATCGTTCGCAGCCGCAATGCCATCCTTTCCGCTTTCGAGCGCCTGCTCATGGAAAAGCCGCTGGCAGACATTACGGTGAGTGCCATCGCGCGCGAGGCCAATGTCGACCGCAAGACCTTTTACGTTCACTTTGGTACGGTCGACGGCCTGCTCGATGCCATTGCCGTCGATGTGGTGGAGATGATTGTCGACTCGGTCGAGAAAACGCTTGCTTCAATGGACGGTGACACCAACGAGCGCGCCCTGGGAGCGGCGGCGACCTTCTTTAAAACCGTTAACGAGGCGTTATGCAACAACCTGGTGCTCAATCGTCAGCTGATCGAGAACATTCCGCTCGATGATTTTATGGCTCGTCTTCGTGCACCTCTCGAGCACGAGATTGCCGAGCGCAATCTGCTGCCCCAAGGCCTTAAGGATGAGATGTTCGACTACTATCTGGCGTTTTTGCTGTCAGGCATTATCGGTATCTATCGCACGTGGGCGCTGTCTGACGGCTCGGTTCCTATTGAGCGCGTCTCTGAGGTCGCCAACGACCTGACTCTCAATGGCCTGTCGAGTCTGGAATCTCGCTTGGATTAGGCGCAGGCTCGAGTTCGCGAGGCGCTTGTCGGGGTGCAGCCCGATCGACCAGGCGACGAGCATCCCGCCGAAGCAGTCGATGACCGGGCTCCGGTAGACCTTCTCGCCGCCCGGGAGCCTGAACTCGGTGATGTCGGTGAGCCACAGCAGGTTGGGCTCGTCGGCGTGGAAATTCCTGTTTACGAGGTTCTCCGGCGCCTTGTAGACCTCGCCGGCGTAGGAGCTGTAGCCTGAGGATCCTTAAAAGAAAGTCCAGTTTATCCTTTCCACCCCAATTGGGAATCCTCCGATGCGCCTTCGCACGCTCGCATGACCTCGATACCGTGCGAGCGTGCGAACTCGACGAGCTCTGCGTTGCGGGCGTTAATGGTGCCGAAGGTGGCGGGGCACACGATAAGGCGCGCGCAGTGGACGAGGAGCTCTTTGGCGCGGGCTATGGTTTTATCCCCGATCGGCTCGAAGGCGCGCTCGGCCACGCATTCCGCCGCCAGGTCGCGCGCGAGCTCGCAGTCGATGTCCCCTTCGTGCAGAACGCCCGTGTAGAACGCCTTGCCCTGCCGGATGAGCTGGCGAAACACAGCCGACCCCGTACCTGCGCCGGCGATGACGAACGTGTGCGCATCGCCGTGCGGGCGCCCAATTTCCACGCTGCCGAAGCGCTCGTTGAAGGTGCCATGCTGAAGGCCGTAGAGCTCGCCAATCGTCTCGCGCGTGAATATGTCCTCGGGTACGCCGGCGCGGAAGACCCGGCCGTCCTTCACGCAAATCACCTTGTCGGCGCTTTTCTGCGCGAGCTCGAGTTCGTGGATGGACATGATGACAGCCACATTCCGCGATTTCGCAAGGTGTCGAAGTATTCGCAGCAGGTCGATCTGGTAGCGGATATCGAGATACGACGTGGGCTCGTCGAGCACGAGCACACGCGGATCCTGCGCGATGGCGCGTGCGAGCATGACGCGCTGGCGTTGCCCGTCGCTTATCTGCATAAAGTCGCGCTCGGCGAGCTCTTCCACATGTGCGGTTTTCATGGCCTCGTCGACCCGACTTTGGTCGTCGGGCGAGAGTGTGCCCATTCGCCCGGTGTAGGGGTGCCTTCCCGCCTCTACGACATCGCGGCAGGTGAGGAGCTCGGTCCGGGGGCGATCTGTCAGCATAACGGCAAGGTTCCTTGCAAACTCCGCCGTCTTCCATCGGGAAACCTCCCGCCCGTCGAGCTCGACCGCGCCGGCAAGCGGTGCCAGATGGCGTGTGATGGTTTTCAAGATGGTCGACTTGCCCGAGCCGTTCGGCCCGATGAGCGCCACGACGTCGCCCGCGCGAACCTCCAGATCGACGCCTTCGACTACGACCTTCTTGTCGTAGCCCGCCGACAGGTCGCTTATGTGGAAAAGCGGCGCTCCGTCAGCCTGCGTTTCGACCGTAGTTTCGAGGTTCGGCTCCGCTCGGAGGAGGCGTTCCGCGCGCAGTTCCGCACGAGCCGAAAGTGCCTTCTGGCGCTTTCGTGCGAGCTCAGGACTGTCTAAGCATGGAATGTCCCCTCCGAGCGTTTTGGGCCGCGGCACGAATTCCCCCATCTACCTCACCCGCTTCTTCAACATGAGCGCGATAACCACCGGAGCGCCGAAGATGGCGGTGACGGCGCTGATGGAAAGCTCGACGGGAGAGAACAGCGTGCGCGCGATCAAATCGCAGCCCGCGCAGAAGATGGCGCCTCCCAAGAAGCACGCAGGAATCACGCGGATGGGCTTCGACGACTTTAGCGCCGACTTCACGAGATGCGGAACCGCGATGCCTACGAACGACACCGGACCAGCGAACGCGGTCACGCAGGCGGAGAGCATGCTCGCTAGAAGGACGAGCACCACGCGGAAGCGTTCGACGTTCACGCCGACGCTTTTCGCGTAGGCTTCTCCCAGCTGGAAGGCGGAAAGGGGCTTCGATATCGCGAATACGCATGCGCTCACGGTGACCACCACGACCGCGATGACCGCGATGTCGTCCCAGCTCGAACCCGAGAAGCTACCCAAAGACCAGTTGTGCAGGTTCACGATGGACTGGTCGTCGGCGAAGGCGATGAGGAAGTTCGTCGCCGCCGAGCAGATGTATCCCACCATGACGCCCGCCACGATGAGCATGGCCATGGAACTTATGCGCCGTGCGATGAGGAGCACGAAGCCGATGGTGATAAGCGAGCCCAGAAACGCTGCGGCCACCATGGCCGGCGAGGACATGGCCTGGTTCGCGCCTAGAAGTACGATCATCGTAAGCGCGACGACGAACTTTGCGCCCGAGGAGACGCCCAAGATGAACGGGTCGGCGATGGGGTTGTTGAAAAACGTCTGCAGCAGGAACCCGGAAAGCGAAAGTGCCCCGCCGAGAAGCACGGCTGAAAGCACGCGCGGCAGGCGAATCTCCCAGATGACCTGGCTTTCCATGGAATTGGCCGCGCCGCCCGAAAGGATGCCGGGGATGTGGTCTGCGGGCACGAGCACGCTCCCGATGCACAGGTTGGCCCCGACGAGCACGATGAGGGCAACAGCGAGCAGCGCCGTCACGACGCGACACCGCGCGGCGCGCCCCGATTCGTCGTATGCCATGGAAAGCCGGCTTCTCATGGCGCTAACCGAGCTTCCTCAGATAATGGAAGTCGCTCGCGTCATTGCCGGTGAACGCCCCGTGCAGCTCGTCGATAATGTCGGCGGTAGAAGTCATCTGCTGGTACATGTCGGCGCTTGTGACCCAGACGTTGCCGTTCTTCACGGCTTTGAACTGCGACAATAGCGCGTTTTTGCCTACGAAGTCGTTCAAGGTGGTAACTGACTCGTCGATGGTGCCGTTGTAGACGATGATGTCGGCATCCTTCGCCGTCGCGTAGAAGCGCTCCATTTCGAGCGTTACTGACGAACCTGACGTCGACGCCGTCTGCGCGTCATCGAGCGCATAGCTGCCGCCTGCAAGCTCGATCATCTGCGCCACGTAGTCGCCCGCCCGCCGCGTGACGGCGGCCCCGTTCGAGTTAATGTAGAAATACGCCACGGTTTTACCTGACGACGCGAGCCCCGACGTTTGCTCGACGCGGGCCTTCTGCTCGTTGAACAGGTGCGCGGCCTCGTCTTCCTTGTCGAACAGGACGCCGAAAAGCTTAATCCACTCGACGCGCCCGAGTGCTTCGGGCTCGCTCGACGACTGTTCGGTGAGCACGACGAGCCCGAGCTTCTGCAGCTTTTCCTTCACATCGGGCGTGTGGTTGATCATGGTGTTCTCGATGGCGAGCGTACAGCCCGAGGCCGATATTCGCTCGTAGTCGGGCGCGCTGTACTTGCCGCCGTAGGCGATCGCCCCACTTTCGAGTGCGCTTTTGAAGCCCACGACCGAGCAGTCGTCGGCCTTCGTGCCCGACATGATGATATTGTCGTTCGCATCGAGCGCGTCGACTAGGCACATCGTCGCCGACGACACGAGGTACACCTTGTTGGCGGGGCACCTTATGACCGCGATGTCGGAGCTCAACCCATCAGGTACCTTCGCATCTTGCGGCACCACGAGGAAACGTTCTCCATTCGAAACGCAGATAAGCCGCAGACCGCCTTCGAACTCGTCGACAGTGAAGTGCTCGGCGTATTCAAGCTGAAGCGCCCCCGTCGGCTCCCAGCCACAGCCCAAATCGGCGTTGTGGAAGTCGGCCGCGGCGCTTGAAGCCGTTCCCGCAGGGGAGCCGCCGCTTGCATCGTCGCCCGATTTCTCCTTCATGGTGGATGAGTCGAAGTGGATCGTGTAGTCGATGGTGTGCGGCGTCGACATGGCGACGGTCTCGGCCGACACGGCGATGTCCTCGTCGAGCGTGACGGGTATCTCGAACGTGGAGTTGCCGCCGTCGTTTACGGGTGCGTAGTCCACGCCGTCGACGGTCATCTTGTCGTAGTTCGAACTCGACCAGGTGATGGTCGCGGTGTAGGTGTCGCCATCCTTCACAATTGTGGTGGGTGAGGCGATGCTTGCGCGCCCTGACCCGCCGGAAAGCGAGACATTCACAGTGTATTCCTGAGAGCCCGCCGTGCCACCGGTCGCGTTCGGGCTCGCACTGCACCCCGCGAAGGGAAGCGCGAGCAGGGCGACGAGAACGCAGGTGATCGCGCGCGCCGCGATGCTGTGGCGCTTCCTGTTTTCCCCCTTGGGGAGAATCAACCGCATGGCGTTACTTCAGTGCGTCGGCGCGCAGATCGACGCCGGCGGATTCGAACACAAGCGTGCGGTCGTACCACTGCTCTTTTCTAATACTCCACGCGGCACAGGCGGTGTCCTCGTCGAGCGCATCAACGGGCACGTCGTAGGTGTACTTGCCTTCCGCGTTTTCCACATAGGGGATGAAGTCGGCCTCGCTCGCGGCGGCAGCCTCGTTGCCCGTGCCCATGAAGAGCTTGCCGTAGCCCGTGCCGGAAAGCGTCATCACGCAGTGCATGGAGCCGTTTTCCACGATGAGCTGGGCGTCCACAATCCTGAACATGTTCGAGCTGGAATCTACGGTGATCGGATAGGTGCCGTCGGCTACCTTGTCGGCGGTGATGGGGGCAGCGCTTGCGCCCTCGGTCGCATCGGCCGCCTGCTCGGTCTTTTCCTGGGAATCGGTATTGCTTGCCTTTGCGCTGTCGCTTGAATTTCCGGCGCAGCCGGCGAGCGAGAACGCGAGAAGCGCCGCCGACAGGGCGAAGACGAGGGTTTTCTTCAACATGGAGGGGTTCCTTTCAATCGCTTCTACCGCCCGCGCCGTGCGGTGGGCGGGCGGGATGCGAATGCAACGGGCATGCGCCGTCGGTCGGGGAAGGCGCATGCCCGTTGCACGGGGACGCGACCGGCGCCCCCGTGCGCGGCGAGTTTACAGCTTGGCGATGGCGTCGTCCACGTGCGAGACGTAGATGTCGTCGACCGCGGCGTTCTGTCCCAGACCCTGGAGCAGGCACGTCACTTCGAAGCCGGCGGCCACGAACTTCGCAGCCCAGCTGTCGGGGTCGGTCTCGTCTGCCATGTCGTTGTTCGCGTGGTCGCCCGCGACCACCATGAACGGCGCGAGCACGGCCTTCTTGTACCCTGCGGCGCTCGCAGCGGCGATAACATCCTCGCAGGTCGGTTCAGCCTCGACGGTGCCGACGAAGAACTGCGTCAAGCCCTCGTTCTTGAACACTTCCTGCATCTTGGCATAGTCGGCGTTGGAATCGGCTTCGGTGCCGTGGCCCATGAGGCACAGCGCCGTCTTGCCGTCGTCGAAGGACGCCATGTTCTCCTTAATGGCTGCGGCCACCTTCTTGTAGTCGTCGTCGGAGGTGAGCAGCGGGTCGCCGAGCGAGATCTTGTCGAACTTGTCGGCGTACTTGTCGAGCTCGTCTTTCACGTCGGCGTATTCCAGGCCAGCCATGAGATGCGTCGGCTGCACGACGATTTCCTTCACGCCGTCTTCCACGCAGCGGTCGAGCGCCTCGGTCATGTTGTCGATCGTGATGCTGTCGCGCTTCTTCAGTTTGTCGATGATGATCTGCGCGGTGAAGGCGCGGCGGATGTCGTAGTCCTGCCAGTACTTCTCGCGGATAGCGTCTTCGATGGCGCCGATGGTGATGTGGCGCGAGTCGTTGTAGCTCGTGCCGAAGCTCGTGACGAGAATGACCGGCTTCACGGCCTTCTCCTTTTCGCTCGATTTCTCGGGACTCGCGGAGGTGCTGGAGCAGCCCGCGAGCGCGAATCCGGCGAGCGCGACGGCTCCGGTTGCTGCGGCGCCCATGAAGCCGCGGCGTGACATCTGGTCGGACATGGTTTTCCCTTTCCTCGGTTTGCCGGTCCCCCGGCGACAGTTGCTTATCGGCACAAGCGAAAGAAAAGCGCGCTCGTCCGCAAAGGGATAGCGCGCCTGTTTCTTGCATTCGAAAGGGAAGCGCACTCCTCGGGGTTCACAAGGAGATAACGCCACGGCGATGCCGTGAGGAAAAGGCGAAGCAGTCTGGCTTGGGGCGCGAGGCGGTTCGCCCGCGCGTCCTACACAGTAATGTCCCTTGCCCAGGATTCCCACCTGGTTCCCTCCGCAAGCCAGCGCGGACTGTGTGGGCACCGCGCCGGTCGTTTCCTTTTATTCGATTGTCATATGCTCGTTGCCGAAACTACCACTATGATAGTGGGCGTTTGTGGGCGTGTCAAAGCCAGGGCGGGCGGCATTGCGCCTCCTGCCTACGTATTTGCGCCGATTGCCGCTGCGGGCGCCGTGTCTTGCCCGCTGTGCGAAGGGCGGCGTAAACGGTTGCGATGAGAAACGGGAAGGGAAGGCTCGGATGATTCATATCGTTGGCGCAGGTTCGGGCGCCGCCGACCTTATCACGCTGCGCGGGGCGCGTCTTCTGCGCGCGGCCGACGTGGTCGTTTGGGCGGGGAGCCTTGTGAACCCCGAGCTGCTCGCCGAGTGCAAGGAATCCTGCGTCGTCTACGACAGCGCGCACATGACCTTGGAGGAAGTGCTCGACGTGATGTGCGCGGCGGATGCGCGGGGCGAGGAAGTGGTGCGCCTGCACACGGGCGACCCGTGCCTGTACGGCGCCATCCAGGAGCAGATGGACGCGCTCGACGCGCGCGGCGTGGACTACGAGGTGGTGCCCGGCGTGTCGAGCTTTTGCGGTGCCGCGGCGGCGCTTCGCCAGGAATACACGCTGCCGGGAATCAGCCAGTCGGTCGTGATCACGCGGCTTTCCGGGCGCACCCCCATGCCCGCGGGCGAGGGCATGCGCACCATGGCGGAAAGCGGCTCGACTATGGTCATCTTCCTGAGCTCGGGTATGCTCGCCGAGCTTTCCGCCGAGCTTTTGGCCGCAGGCCGCAGCTCCGACGAGCCGGCGGCGCTCGTGTATAAGGCGACCTGGCCTGAGGAGCGCGTGGTGCGATGCACAGTGGGCACGCTCGCCGATGCGGGCGCGCGAGAGGGCATCGACCGCACGGCGCTCGCGGTGGTGGGCCGCGTGCTCGGAGCTCGCGGCGGGCTTGCGCACAACGGCGCGCAAGCGGAGTCGTACGAGCGCAGCAAGCTATACGACCCTTCGTTTGCCACGGGGTATCGGAAGGCGAGCAGCTAGCGTGGCCTTCGAGCACTACATATATACCGGGACGACCCGCCTGCGCTGCGGCTACACCACGGGGAGCTGCGCCGCGCTCGCGGCGAAGGCGGCCTGCGAGATGCTCTTGTCACGAAAGTCCGTCGGCCGCGTGTCGATCGTCACCCCCGGCGGGCTGCCCGTCGAGGCGAACGTGGTCGACGCATGTATCGGCGAGGGGTGCGCCCAGTGCGCCGTGCGAAAGGACGCAGGCGACGATGCCGATGTGACCGACGGCGTGCTCGTGTACGCGCGCGTGGAACATGCGGGGTCGGGCACGGGTGCTGCGGGCAGCAAGGGCGTGCCCGCGCGCGAATCGGAAGTTTCCGTCGATGGCGGCGTGGGCGTGGGGCGCGTGACGTTGCCCGGGCTCGAGCAGCCGGTGGGGGCGGCCGCCATCAACGCGACGCCGCGCGCGATGATCACTTCGGCGGTGCGCGAGGTGTGCGCCGCGCACGGCTTTTCTGGAAATATCGCTGTGACGATTTCGGTACCCGAGGGTGTTGCCCTTGCCGAAAAGACCTTCAACCCGCACCTGGGGATAGAGGACGGCATCTCCATCCTGGGCACGACGGGCATCGTCGAGCCGCGCAGTCTCGCTGCCTTGCGCGACAGCATCGAGCTCGAGATCCGGCAGCATGCGGCTATGGGGCGGCGCGGAGTCGTGCTCACGCCCGGCAACTACGGTGCACAGTTCATCTCGGGGCATTTCCACCTAAACGGTGCGCCGGTGGTCTTCATCTCCAACTTCGTGGGCGATGCGATTGATTGCTGCGTTCGCGAGGGATTTACCAATGTCCTTCTTGTGGGACACATCGGCAAGCTGGTGAAGGTCGCGGGCGGCATCATGGACACCCATTCGCGTACCGCCGACTGCCGCGCGGAGATTCTGGCCGCCCACGCGGCCTTGGCCGGCGCGGGAACGAAGACCGTGCGCGAGATCATGTCGTCGGTCACGACCACGGCGGCGCTCGAGGTAATCGAGGCCGCCGGCGTGGGGGACGCTGCGCGCGCCTCGCTCGCTGCGGCAATCGATGACAGGTTGCGCCGCCGCGCGGCGGGCGCATGCGACATCGCCGCGGTCGTGTTCGACGCCGAGCGCCGCGAGCTTTTCCGCACGTCGGGCGCCGATGCAGTTATCGGGGAATTGGGGGCTACGTATGAGTAAAGGCGTGCTGTACGGGGTGGGCACGGGGCCTGGCGACCCCGAGCTGCTCACGATCAAGGCCGTCCGCACAATCGAATCGTGTCCGGTCATCGCCGCACCGCAGACGGCGGACGGGGCCATGGTCGCGCTCGACATCGTGCGCGGCGCCGTCGACCTTACAGGCAAGACGGTGATCCCCGTGCGATTCTCGATGACGCGCGACGCCGAGTGCCGCGCGGCCGAGCATGCCTCGCTTGTTCGCGAGCTTGTCGCGCACCTGGATGCGGTCCGCGACGTCGCGCTGCTGAACCTGGGGGACCCGAGCATCTACGCCACCTTCCAGCGCATAGCGCCCGACGTGCGCGCCTGCGGGTTCGAGGCGCGCGCCATTCCCGGCGTGCCGAGCTTCTGCGCGGTCGCCGCGGCGCTCGAGCGCGACCTCACGCCCGAGATGTCGTCGCCTCTGCACATCGTGCCCGGCGGCTACGACGACGTGCGCCGCGCAATCGGCTGGCCGGGGACGAAGGTGGTCATGAAGGCGCGCCGCTCGCTTGCGGACACGAAGCGCATCCTTCGCGAGGAGGGCGCCTTCGACGGTGCCGAGCTCGTAGAGGACTGTGGGCTTCCGGGCGAGCGCGTGTACCGCTCGCTCGACGATGTGCCCGATCGGGGCAGCTACTTTTCGACGATGGTGGTGCGCTAGATGAGGGTTTCCTGCATAGCGTTCACTGAGAGGGGGTGTGCGTTGGCGGAGCGCACCGCGCGCGCGCTTTCCGATTGCGCGCAGATAGGTGAAGATGACCCTGGCTGGGACGTTTCCGTTTCGCGCGGGTTCGGCGAGGGGAAGGCCGACCTGCGCGCATGGACGGCGCTCGCGTGGGAAGCGTCGGACGCGCTTCTGTTCGTGGGCGCGGCGGGCATCGCCGTGCGGGCGATCGCGCCGCATGTCGCCTCGAAGGCAAGCGATTCCGCGGTTGTGGTGATCGACGAGGCGGGGCGCTTTGCCGTCCCGCTTTTGTCGGGGCATTTGGGCGGTGCGAACGAGCTTGCGCAAACTGTGGCACGCGCGGCAGGGGCCATCCCCGTCATCACCACGGCGACCGACGTCCGCGGCGTGTGGGCGGTGGATACGTGGGCGCGCTGTGCGGGGCTCGCCGTTTCGAATCCCGAGGCTATCAAGCGAGTGTCGGCGCGGTTGCTTTCGGGCGGGCGCGTGGCGCTCTATTCCGACATGCCGATTTCGGGACAGCCGCCTGAGGGGGTTTACATTGCGTCCGACCGCGCTCGGGCTGATATCGTCGTGACGCCGTTCGCTGGCGCGAATGCAGGTGCGTCCGTTCGCGCGGCGGAGACAACGGGCGAGGTCGTGCCTGCCGGCGAGACGGGGAAGCCGGCGGGCGTGCGGGCGCAGGCGCCTGTGCCCGAGCCGCTTCGCCTTGTCGTGCCCTGCATCGTTGCGGGCATAGGGTGCCGTCGCGGTGCGTGCGCCGAAGCGATCGGGGAGGCGTTTCTTCTCGCGTGCGGGCAGGCGGGCATCTTGCCTTCGGCCGTGCGCGAAGCGGCGACGATCGACGTGAAGGCGCACGAGGAGGGTCTGCTCGCCTTCTGCCGCGCGCGCAATATACCGCTCGCGACGTATTCCGCAGAGGAGTTGTCGCAGGTCGAAGGCAGCGTTTCGCCATCTGATTTCGTGCGCGCGACGGTGGGGGTCGACAACGTGTGCGAGCGCGCGGCGCTCGCGGGCGGGGGCAAACTTATCTTCCCGAAGCTCGCTCACGGCGGCGTGACCGTCGCGTTTTCCAAGGTAACTATCGAACTTTCGTTTAAGGAGCGGTGATGGGAAAGCTCTTCGTGGTGGGGATTGGCCCGGGCGGCCCCGACGGCATGACGATTGCGGCTCGGCGCGCGCTCGAGGCGGCCGACTTCGTTGTGGGGTACACGAAATATGTGGAGCTCGCGCTCGCCGCCGTGCCCGACGCGGCGCATCTCGCGACGCCGATGATGCACGAGGTCGAACGGTGCCGCCTGGCGCTTTCGCGCGCGCAGAGCGGAGAAGCCGTGGCGCTCGTGTGCAGCGGTGACGCGGGCGTGTACGGCATGGCGAGCCCCGTGCTGGAGCTTGCGGAGGACTACCCCGATGTAGACGTGGAAGTTATCGCCGGGGCCACCGCGGCTCAGAGCGGGTCGGCGGTGCTCGGCGCCCCGCTTGCCCATGACTTCGCGGTCGTGTCGCTCTCTGACCTGCTCACGCCGTGGGAGGTCATCGAGCGCAGGCTCGCCGCCGTGGCGAGCGCCGACTTCTGCATCTGTTTGTACAACCCGCGCAGCAGAAAGCGCGCCGACAGGCTCTCGCGCGCGGCGAAGATTATGCTCGAATGGAAGGCCCCCGACACGCTCTGCGGCTGGGTGCGCAACATCGGGCGCGAGGGGCAGCAGTCGGGTATGTGCAGGCTCTCCGAGCTGGGGGAGTTCGATGCCGACATGTTCACCACCGTGTTCGTCGGCAACGCGGACACGAAGCGCGTAGGCGGCCGTATGGTCACGCCGCGCGGGTATCGGGAGATTCCATGCGAAAGGTAGCGATCATCGGGGCGGGGCCCGGAAACCCCGACTTGCTCTCGCGCGCGGCGCTCGACGCGATCGACATCGCCGACGTGGTCATCGGCGCTCATCGCGCGCTTGTCGGCATCGACGTGCCGCCCGACGTGGTGAGATGCGAGCTCGTGAAGACGGCGGACATCGTCGCCGCGCTCACCGATGCGGCGTCGTGGCAGCGCGCCGTGGTCGTGATGACGGGCGATGTGGGGCTGTTCAGCGGCGCGCGTCGCCTGGTGGAGGCGCTCTCCGGCGACGCGCGGGTGGACGTGCGCGTCATTCCCGGCATAAGCTCAGCGTCGTATCTCGCCGCGCGCCTCGCGCGTCCATGGCAGGATTGGCGCTTCGCGAGCGCTCACGGCGTGGCGTGCGACATCGTGGCCGAGGCCGAGCGCGCAGGTGAGCTCTTCCTCGCCACGTCGGGCGGGGAAGACCCCTCGCGGCTTTCGGGCGAGCTTGTGCAGGCGGGCTTCGGGGACGCGCGCGTGACGGTGGCCGAGCGCCTGTCGTACCCCGACGAGCGCATCACCTGCGCGACCGCAAGTGAAATCGCAGGTCAGACGTTCGATGACTTGAACGTGATGCTTATCGAGTTCGCAGGCTGCGCCGGGTCGCCTGCGGGCTCTAGCGCAGCCTCCGAGGCGCCGGCCGGCGCGTCTGCGCCCGCGGCGGCTTCTTTCGCGGCGGACTCTGCGGGCGCATCCCGCGCCGCGAGCTCCCGCTGGCCGTACGCTTCCTCGGGCATTCCCGACGAGCTCTTCATCCGCGGCGACGTTCCCATGACCAAGCAGGAGGTGCGCGCCGTCGCGCTCGCGAAGCTGCGCCTTACCGCGACCGACACCGTGTGGGATGTCGGCGCCGGCACGGGGAGCGTGTCGATCGAGGCGGCGCTCGTCGCGCGAGCGGGGTCGGTATGGGCGGTCGAGCGCAACGCGGCCGGCGTGCGGCTCATCCGAGAGAACGCGGATGCATTCGGGTGCGGCAACGTGCATGCGGTCCCCGGTGTCGCCCCCGAAGCGCTCGCGAAACTGCCCGTCCCCGACGCCGTGTTCGTCGGCGGGAGCGCGGGCGAGCTTCCCTCCATCGTGGAGGCGGCGCTCGAGAAGAACTCGCAGGTTCGCCTGTGCGTGCCATGCGTCACCGTTGAGACGCTCACCGAGGCGTGCGCGCTCCTCTCGGGTTCGCGCTTTAAGGGGTTCGAGGCGTGCCAGGTGTCGGCCGCCCGTGCCGAGGCTGTAGGCTCGCACCATCTTATGAAGGCGCAAAACCCCGTGTTCCTCGTCAGCGCGCGTGGTGCGGGCGCGGATGCCGAGGAGCTTGCCGAAGTCGGCGCGCTTGCTGAGTCGCCTGTCGGGGAGGACCTATCTGTCGAGGGGAACCCATCCGTTGAGGTGGTCTCGCTTGCTAACTGCAACGCCGCAGGTGGGGAAGGCGGTGCCCGGTGAGCACGTTCATTCCGCGCTTCATGGTCGCTGCGCCCTCGAGCGGGAGCGGCAAGACGGTCGTCACGTGCGCGCTCCTGCGCGCGCTCGCGCGCCGCGGCCTTGCATGCGCGGCCTTCAAATGCGGCCCCGACTACATTGACCCGCTCTTTCATCGCCGCGTCGTGGGTGCGCGCTCGGGCAATTTAGACGGCTTCTTCACCGACGCCCCGACGCTGCGCGCCCTGCTCGCACGCGGCGCCGCGGGCGCGGATGTCGAGGTGCTCGAGGGGGTTATGGGCTTCTACGACGGCATGGCGCCCGGCGTGGCCGACGCGAGCAGCTACCAGGTTGCGCGCGACACGGAAACGCCGGTCGTTTTAGTGGTGAACGGGCGCGGGGCGTCTTTATCGCTCGCCGCTGTAATCCGCGGCATCGCCGAGTTCCTGCCTTGTGCGAACGTGCACGGCGTCGTGCTGAACAAGACGAGCGCCGCTGCCTGCGCCTACGCGGCGCCTGCGATCGAGAAGCACACGGGCGTCGCGGTTTTGGGGAATATCCCCGCCGACGAGGCGTTCTCGCTCGAAAGCCGGCATCTGGGGCTTGTGACCGCCGACGAGGTCGAGCAGCTCTCCGCGCGCATCGACAAGATGGCCGAGCTGGTGGAAAAGAGCATCGACGTCGACCGCTTGCTCGAAATAGCGGCGACGGCACCCGATATCCGCGAGGAACCTTACCGGTTGGAGCCGATCGCGGGAGCGCGGCCCATCGTCGCCGTCGCGCGTGACGAGGCGTTCTCGTTCTATTACGAGGAGAATCTGCGCGCGCTCGAGGACCTGGGTTGCGAGCTGGCCTTTTTCAGCCCCCTGTGTGATAGCGAGTTGCCCCGGGGGACAAGCGCGCTCTATCTGGGGGGCGGCTACCCGGAGCTCCATGCGCGACAGCTCTCCGAGAACGCGCCGATGCGCGCGGCCGTGCGGCGCGCGGTGGAATCCGGCATGCCGACGGTTGCCGAATGCGGTGGGTTTCTGTACCTGCAGCGCGAAATCGCCGATAGCGAGGGGCGGCGCTGGCCTGTTGCGGGCGCCCTTGAGGGCGCAAGCGAGAACGGGGGAAGGCTGTCCCATTTCGGGTACGTGGAGCTTACTTCCCAACGCGACGGGCTCTACGGGCCGCGCGGCACACGCATCCGCGCGCACGAGTTCCACTACTGGCAGTCCACCTGCCCGGGCGGCGACTTCTGGGCGCAGAAGCCCCGGCGCGACAAGGGCTGGCCGTGCATGACGACCACCCCGTCCCTGGTGGCGGGCTTCCCGCATGTGTACTATCCTGCGAACCCCGACGTTGCGCGCGCGTTCGCGTCTGCCGCAGCGTCGTTCGCAGAGAGGAGGCGGCATGGCTGAAGCAACCGAAACCGCGCTTGCCTGCATCCGCGAGGAAGTCGAGCGCGCGTTCTCGTCGGCGCCGGGCGCCGTGCTCGAAGCCGCGCTTTCCCGGATCGCGCCCGCAGACGAGTGCGCCCGTGCCGCCGCGTACGCCGCGTGGGACTCCATCGCGCACCCCTTGGGGGGATTGGGCGACTTTGAAGACGCCGTCGCGTGTATCGCCGCAGCTCAGGGGAGCGCCGAGGTGGCCGAGTTTCCCCGTGCGCTCGCGGTATTCTTCTCCGACAACGGGGTCGTTGCCGAAGGCGTGTCGCAAAGCGGGCAAGATGTGACGCGAGCCGTCGCGCGCAACATGTGCGAGGGGGCCGCGAGCGCCTGCCGCATGGCGGCGTTCGCGGGTGCCGAGGTCGTGCCCGTCGACGTGGGTATGGCCCGGGGCATAGAAGACGCGCGCATGGTGCGCGCGAACGTGCGGCGGGGGAGCGGCAACATCGCTCACGGCTCCGCTATGTCTCGCGATGGGGCCGTGCGCGCGATCGAGGTCGGAATCGCCGTCGCGTGCGGGCTTGCCCGCTCCGGCGTGCGCCTTCTCGCCGCGGGCGAGATGGGCATCGGCAACACGACCACCTCGGCGGCGGTGGCCGCAGTGCTCATCCGGGCGGACGCGCGGAGCCTCGTCGGGCGCGGCGCGGGGCTCTCGGACGCCTCGCTCGCGCGCAAGCGCGACGTAGTCGAGCGCGCTATCGACGCGAACTCGCCCGATCCCGCCGACCCGATCGACGTGCTCTCGAAGGTGGGCGGCTTCGACATCGCGGCGATGTGCGGCTTCTACCTGGGGGCCGCGGCCTCGAAGGCGCCGGCGCTCCTCGACGGGGTCATATCCTGCACGGCGGCCCTGTGCGCGGCGCGCCTGTGCCCCAACGCCTTGGGCTACCTCGTGGGCACCCACGCATCAAGCGAACCCGCAAGCCAGGAGCTCCTTCGCGAGCTTGGCATAAAGGCACCCCTCGACGCAGGCATGCACTTGGGCGAGGGCGCGGGCGCCATGGCGTATCTGCCCCTTCTGGATTCGGCGCTGCGCGTGTACCGGGATGGGAAGACGTTCACGGCGACTGGCATGGCTGCTTACGAGCATTTCGAGGCCGGGAAATGACGGTGACGCTCGTCATCGGCGCCGCCGCGAGCGGTAAGAGCGCCTACGCCGAGTCCCTGTGCCTCGGGCACGACGGCCCCCGCGTGTACCTGGCAACGATGGAGCCCTTCGGGGAAGAGGGCGCCCGCCGCATCGCGCGCCATCGGGCGCTGCGCGAGGGCAAGGGGTTTTCCACCCTCGAGCGCACGCGTGACGTGGGCGCCGCAGTGTCCGGGCTTCCGCGCGGCTGTACGCTTCTTTTGGAGGACGTGGGCAACCTGGTTGCGAACGAGCTTTTCGCGGAAGGCGGCTTGTCCCCACGTGACCCCGACGCTGCGGCGTGCGAGGTGCTCGGAGGCATCGAACGGCTCGCTCAGGCCGCTGCGTATACGGTGGTGGTCACCGTCGACGTGTTCGCCGATGAGATGCGCTACGATGAGGGGACCGAGGCATGGAGGCGCGCGCTCGCGCGCGTGAACGCGGGCGTGGCGGCGCTGGCCGACCGCGCAGTCGAAGTGGTATGCGGGATTCCCGTGTGGATGAAAGGTGAAGGACCTACAAGGTGAAGATAGCAGAGGCAATCGGCGCGGCGTTCGGAACGTTCTCGCGCATCCCCGTCCCGAAATCGGCCTGGACCGATTTCGGGTCAACCCATGCGCTTGCCGCGTTTCCCCTGGTGGGCCTTGCGGAAGGGTTCCTCATGACGGCGTGGGGACACGTTGCGAACCTGCTCGGCGTGCCCGCGACCATCGTCGCGGCCGTGCTCGTGGCGCTGCCTGTGGCGGTGACGGGAGGCATCCACCTAGACGGGCTCTGCGACACCTCCGATGCGCTTGCAAGTTGGGCCCCGCGCGAGCGAAAGCTCGAGATCATGCACGACCCGCGGGCGGGCGCCTTCGGGGTCATCGGTGTTGTTGTGTACCTTATTCTGCAGTTTTCCCTGTTCACCGCGCTGCCGCTTACGGCGGGGGCGTTCCTCGCGCTTCTGTGCTCGCTCGTGTACTCCCGCTCGCTTTCGGGGCTCGCCGTTGAATGCTGGCCTGCTGCGCGGGCGGACGGCATGGCCGCGGGGCTTTCGCCTGTGAAGAAGCGCGCGGCGATCGTCGTGCCGCTTTGCGCTTTCGCTGCGGCTTCGGCTGCAGGGATGGTCGCGTGCGCTCAGGCCGTCGGCGCCCTTATGGCGGTGGCGGGGCTTTTGGCGCTCGCGTGGTACCGCCATGTTGCCCTGTCCCGCTTCGGCGGAGTGACGGGGGATTTGGCCGGATGGTTTCTGCAATGGGCCGAGCTCGCGATGCTTGCCATGCTGGTGGCGGGGGGCATGCTCCTATGATGCTCGTGGTAGGTGGCGCGCTTTCGGGGAAGAGGACCTTCGTGCGCGAAAAGCTCGGGTTCGCGGCGGACGATTTCGTCGACGCGGCGCAGTTTGCGGAGGGCGGCGTGCCCGCGGCTTTTGCCGGCCGTGTCGCTTACCGTGCTGAGGAACTCGTACGCGCGCTCGACGCTGACCGGGCGCTCGAGCGGCTGATCGGCTTCGACGTAGTGATTCTGTCCTTGGTCGGCTCGGGGGTCGTCCCTATGCGTGCGGAAGACGCCCAATGGCGCGAGCGCGCGGGGCGCCTGGGATGCGCGCTCGCTGCGCGCGCCGACGTCGTCGTGCGCATGACGTGCGGGATACCCCAGGTCATCAAAGGAAACCTTGCCGATGCGCCTCGAGGGACGCAGGGTGCGGGCGCGCTTTTGGAAGTCGTCTTCGTGCGCCATGGTGCCACGGCGGGCACGGAAGACCATCGCTACAGCGGGGCGGGCACCGACGAGCCCCTGTCGAGTGCGGGCGAGCGCGCTTTGCGCGACCTCGCGTGCTATCGTGACGTGTTCCGTGTTATCACGAGCGGCATGGCCCGCACCGACCAGACGGCGCGCATCCTCTTCCCGAACGCGGAGCTTATGGCGTGCCCCGGTCTGCGCGAGATGGATTTCGGCGACTTCGAGGGACGAAGCGCCGCCGAGCTTACAGAGGATGCGCGCTACCACGCCTGGGTAGACTCCTGGTGCGAGACGCGCTGCCCGCATGGCGAGGACAAGAGCGATTTCACCCGCCGCGTCGTCGCGGCGTTTCGGGAGGCGTGCAAATCGGAGCGCGCCCAGGGGAGTGGGCGCGCCGTCTTCGTCGTTCACGCGGGTACCGTGAAAGCGCTGCTCTCCGAGCTAGCTGTCCCGAAAATGGGATACTTCGACGTGCATACCGAGCCGGGCGGCGCATGGGCCGCCACCTGGGATGGGCGCTGCCTTCGCGACGTTCGCCCCGCTTGGGGGGGCGATGCCCTGTGATGACGATTCTTGCCGTCGCCGCCGGGTTCGCGGCCGACCTTGCCTTCGGCGACCCGCGCTGGCTTCCCCATCCCGTCGTCGCCATGGGGCGCGCGATCACGTGGGCCGAAGGCCGCCTGCGGCGCGCATTCCCGCAAACGTCCGCGGGCACGCGCGCCGCAGGGCTTGTGCTCGCCGTGGCGCTTCCGCTTGCGTGTGGACTTTTGACCTGGGGAATCCTGCATCTTTGCGGCATGGTTCACTCCGGCTTGCGCTTCGTGGTCGAGGCATGGGCGAGCTATCAGATTCTCGCGACATGCGAGCTGTGCCGCCAGAGCCTGGCCGTGGCCCGTGCGTTCTCGAAGGGCGGCCTTGTCGCGGCGCGCGAAGCCGTCGGGCTCATCGTGGGACGCGACACGTCTGTTCTCGACGAGCAGGGCGTCGCGCGCGCCGCCGTGGAAACGGTGGCGGAGAACGCGAGCGACGGCGTCATCGCGCCGCTTTTCTACCTTATGATCGGGGGTGCGCCCTTGGGCATGGCGTACAAGGCGGTGAATACGCTCGACAGCATGGTGGGCTACAAAAACGAGCGCTACATCGACTTCGGCTGCGCCTCGGCGCGCCTCGACGATGCGGCGAACTGGATTCCCTCGCGCTTATCGGCCCTGCTTATGATCGCCGTATGCCCGATCGTCGGGCTCGACGCGCGCGGGGCGGCGCACATCTGGCGCCGCGACAGGCGTCGCCATGCGAGCCCGAATGCGGCACAGACCGAGTCAGCGTGCGCGGGCGCGCTCGGGCTGCGCCTGGCAGGACCCGCGGTGTATTTCGGCAAGCTCGTTGAGAAACCGACGATAGGCGACGCGTCCCGCGAAATCGAGTGGGGCGACATCGCCCGGGCGACAAGGCTTATGCTCGCCGCGTCCGTATGCGCGCTCGTCGTCTTCGGTGCCGCGCGCGCGGCGGTCGTGCTCGCCGTGGGGGCGATGGCATGAGGGAAGACCACGCCGCGCCCCGGGCTGCCGGGGGAATCCTGCGCGCCCGTGCGCATGGGGGTAGCACGCAATCGCTTGGCATCGCTTGCGAAGGGGACGCCTCCGACCTCATTGACTTCTCGGTGAACGTGAATCCGGCAGGCCCCTCGCCGCGCGCCGTCGCCGCAGCTTGCAAGGCGCTTTCTCGAATCGACGCCTACCCCGATAGGGAAAGCCTCGCGCTCGTTCGCGCCCTAGCGCGCGCCCAGGGCATTCCCGAAGATACTATCGTCTGCGGCGCGGGCGCGTCCGACATCATCTGGCGGCTCGCCGCGGCGGTGCGCCCGAAACGCATCGTCGTGTGCGCGCCGACGTTTTCTGAATATGCGGAGGCGGCATCGTACTACGGCGCATGCGTGCAGGAGTTCCCGCTCTCCGAAGCGGACGACTTCGACGTGCCCGCCTCCTTCGCCCGCGCGATCGAGGGGCCGGGAGACGTGGCGTACCTCTGCAATCCGAACAACCCGACGGGGCGCCTCGTCGACCCCAGCGTGATCGATGCCGCGGCTTGCCGCTGCGAGCAGGTGGGCGCGCTGCTCGTCGTGGACGAGTGCTTCCTCGGATTTGCGCCCGACGCCCGCGAAAGGAGCGTGGCCGCACGTGCCGCGTGTTCGCGCCATGTGGCCGTGCTCTCCGCGTTCACCAAGCTCTACGGAATGGCGGGGTTGCGGTTGGGATATCTGATCAGCGGAAACGCCCAACTCATCGAGGGGATTCGCCGGGCGGGGCAGGCGTGGCCCGTCTCCTCGGTCGCCGAGGCCGCGGGCATCGCCGCCCTGGAAGACGTTGAATACGTCTCGCGCACGCGCGATGTATTGGCGGGCGAGCGAGCGTGGCTTTCCCACGAGCTCTCCTCACTCGGGCTTTCCGTCGTGCCATCGGATGCGAACTTTCTTTTAGTCCGCACTCCGGCGAAAGACATCCCCGAGCGCCTGTATAAACAGGGGGTTTTGGTCCGCACGTGCGACTCGTTTTCGGTACTGTCCCGTTTCTGGTGCCGCGTCGCGGTGCGCACGCGCAAGGAGAATGCCCGGCTTGCGATGGCGTTCGGCCGCGCGCTTCGGGCGGAAGGTGCATCGGGCGAAGGCGAACCCGACGAACGGGGCGGCGTTTCTTGTGGCGGCGCTATGGCGGGCGCGGATGGCCGAGGCTCGGCGAAGGAGGTCGATACCCGTGGGTAGGGCGAAGCCCATCATGATCCAGGGCACCATGTCGAACGCGGGTAAGAGCCTGCTTGCGGCGGGGCTGTGCCGTGTGCTTTCGCAGGACGGCCTGCGCGTGACTCCCTTCAAGAGCCAGAACATGGCGCTCAACAGCGGTGTCACGGCCGACGGGCTCGAGATGGGGCGCGCCCAGATCATGCAGGCTGAGGCGTGCGGCATCGCGCCCGACGTGCGCATGAACCCCATCCTTCTCAAGCCCGAAAGCGACCACCGAAGCCAGCTCATCGTGGCCGGCAAGGCGCAGGGAGCCTTCGCTGCGAGGGACTACTTCGCGCGAAAGAAGGCGCTCATGCCGCAGATTTTGGAGGCGTTCGATTCGCTCGCGGAGGAAAACGACGTCATCGTCATCGAGGGCGCCGGCAGCCCCGCCGAAATCAACCTTTCCGAAAACGACATCGTCAACATGGGGCTCGCGCGCGCCGTGTCCTCCCCCGTGCTGCTCGTGGGCGACATCGACCCAGGCGGGGTGTTTGCCCAGCTCTACGGTACGGTCGCGCTCTTTGCGCCCGAGGATCGCGCGCTTTTGCGGGGGCTTGTGGTGAACAAGTTCCGCGGCGATGTGGAAATCCTGCGCCCGGGTTTGGCCCCGCTCGAGAAGATGTGCGGGGTTCCCGTCGTGGGGGTCGTGCCGTATCTTACGCTCGACCTGGACGACGAGGACTCGCTCGCGCCGCGCCTATCTGCCCGCGAGGCGCGCGGCGTCATCGACGTCGCCGTCGTGCGTCTTCCGCATCTGTCGAACTTCACCGACTTCGACCCGCTTTCGCGCGTGCCCGGCGTGGGCGTGCGCTACGTTTCCTCGACGACCGATCTGGGCCGACCCGACCTGGTGGTGCTTCCCGGCTCGAAGACTACGCTCGACGACGCGCGCTGGCTTGCGGCTAGCGGCATCGGGGCCTGTGTACGCGCGCTTTCGGGCACGGGCACGCCGGTGCTCGGCATATGCGGAGGCTACCAGCTTTTGGGAGACGAGCTTTCCGACCCGCACGGCAGGGAAGGCGCTGGCACCGCGCGCGGGCTCGGGCTCATCCCTGCAAGTACGGTGTTCAAGGAGGAAAAGCGCCTCGCCCAGTCGGCACTGCGCATCACGGGCGCCCAAGGCGCGTTCTCGGTGTGGAACGGCATGATGGCGCGCGGGTACGAGATTCACGACGGCGAAACGACCGTCTCCTGCGCCCCTGCGGGCACGATTGGCGGCAAACCGGAAGGCGCGGCCTGCGGTAACGTGTTCGGAACCTATCTCCACGGCCTGTTCGACGAACCGGGGGTGGCGCTCGCCCTCGCGCGCTCGCTCGCGCGCATGCGCGGCCTGCCCGAGAGCGTCGTGGGTGACGCGGGCGCGGCGTCCGCGGCCGATCACCGTGCGCGTGAGTTCGACCGCCTGGCCGACGTCGTGCGCGGGGCGCTCGACATGGAGTATGTCTACCGCATTATCGAGGAGGGCGTATGATCCACGTGTATCATGGCGACGGCAAAGGCAAGACCACGGCGGCGATGGGCCTCGCCCTTCGCATGCTCGCTGCAGGCCGCCGCGTCGTCGTCGTACAGTTCCTGAAAGACGGCGAAAGCGGGGAGGTGCGCCTGCTCGCTGAGCATTTCGGCGTGCCCGTGTTCGCGGGGAAGGCGTCGGACAAGTTTACCTGGTCGATGACGTCGGAAGAACTTGCCGCGACGTGCGAGCTGCACGATGGGAACCTCGCTTCCGCGCTCGTCGAGCTCGAGTGCGCGCAAGAGGGACTGCTCGTGCTCGACGAGGCGCTCGACGCGCTTTCGATGGGGCTTGTCGACGAGGCGCTCGTGGACCGCGCGCTCGATATGTCCGCGCTCGGCGTCGAAGTAGTGCTCACCGGGCGCGCGCCTTCCCGCAAGATCGTGGAGAAGGCCGACTACATAACCGAGATGCGGTGCGAGAAACACCCCTACGAGCAGGGGATATGTGCAAGGGAAGGAGTGGAGTACTAGATGGATTCCAAGGAGATGGCGCCCGGCGACATCGAGCGGCGCAGCTTCGAGATCATCACCGAAGAGCTCGGCGGCCGCACGTTCCCGCCGCTCGAAGAGCCCGTCGTGAAGCGCGTCATCCACACCACTGCCGACTTCTCGTACGCCGATTCCCTCGTGTTCACCCATGACGCCGCGCACTGTGCGCTCGACGCACTGCGCGCAGGGGCCACGGTGCTCACCGACACGAACATGGCGCTCGCAGGCATAAGCAAGCCCGCGCTCGCGAAGCTCGGCTGCAAGGCCGTGTGCTTCATGGCCGACCCTGATGTCGCCGCGGCTGCGCGCGCCGCGGGCACGACTCGCGCCGTTGCGAGCATGGACAAAGCTTGCGGCATCGAGGGTCCGCTCATCGTGGCCGTCGGCAACGCTCCCACAGCACTTCTGCGCCTCGCCGAGCTCATGGACGCGGGGAAGATCGCGCCCGCTCTCGTCGTTGGGGTGCCGGTCGGGTTTGTGAACGTGGTCGAGGCGAAAGAGGAGCTACTCGCGCGACGCGTGCCGGCCATCGTCGCGAGGGGTCGCAAGGGCGGCTCGACCGTGGCGGCCGCCATTATGAACGCGCTACTCTACCAGATCACGCGCACAGGCGGCCCGAAGTGACGGCTCCCGCATCTGCGCCGGCGCTGCGCATCTTCGCCGGCACCACCGAGGGCCGCCTTCTGTGCGAATGGGCGAGCGGGGCGGGCATCCCCGCCCGTGCCTATGCGGCAACAGAGTACGGAGGCGAACTTTTGGGCGAGCTTCCGGACATCGAGGTGTATGCGGGCAGGCTCGACGAGGCCGACATGGAGCGCGAGCTTTCCGGCGCGCGCATCGTCGTCGACGCCACGCACCCCTTCGCTACGCTCGCAAGCGGTAACATCCGGGCCGCTTCGCTCGCCGTGGGTGCACGATGCCTGCGCCTTGCGCGCCCGGTCGAGGCGCTGCCCAAAGGCGTCGTGTCGGTCGCGTCGATCGCCTGCGCGGCGCGCTTTCTCTCCGAGAACCCGGGTCGCGCTCTTCTCACGACGGGGAGCAAGGAGCTTGCTCCCTACACGCGCGTCGCCGATTTCGCGGAGCGCTTCTTTGTGCGTGTGCTCCCGCTGCCCGGTGCTATAACGAAGTGCATCGACGCGGGGTTTTCGCCGTCGCACGTCATCGGCATGCAGGGGCCCTTCACCCGCGAGCTCAACGAGGCGATGCTTCGGCAGGTGGGCGCCCAGTGGCTTGTGACTAAGGACTCGGGAACCGTAGGCGGCACGGCCGAGAAGCTCGCCGCCGCGCGCGACGTGGGAGCGCGCTGTATTGTGGTCACCCGTCCCGCCGAGGGAAGCGGGGCCCTTTCGCTTCGGGAAGTGGAAGACGCGCTCTTACGGGAGTTCGTGCGCTAGGCGCTCGTCGCGCCTGCGCGCCCTCCCGCCCGCGAGGAGGATCGCCCCGTGCAAGCTCGACCCGTACAAGCCCGTCATCCATCAATAGCTCGAGGACGACGCCCAGAACTGGCGCAAACAGTCCTTCAATAAGTTGCGGTGAAATAGTGTCTGTTTTTGCTGCTAGATAGCATATTCGGTTCCTAATTCACCGCAACTTGTTGGTGGTGGCTTACTGGTAGCGTAGGCACTCCACCGGGTTGAGCTTTGCCGCGCGGCGAGCGGGGTAGAAGCCAAAGATTACGCCGATGCCGACGGAGACGGCGAAGGCCAGCAGCACCGTGGCGATTGAAAAGCTCGGTGTGATTTGCCCGCTGGCGCCGAGCTCGCTGAGAACCCCTGATCCTGCGGCAAACATCGCGAGGCCCCAGGCCAGCAGATAGCCAATCAGGACACCCAGCAGGCCACCGGTGACGCACAGTGCCGAGGATTCGGCCAAAAACTGCGCGGTGATATCGCGGCGACTGGCGCCCAAGGCACGGCGAATACCGATCTCGCGGATGCGCTCAGTCACGTTGGTAAGCATCATATTCATAATGCCGATTCCGCCGACAAGCAGCGAAATGCCGGCAACCGCTCCCATGATGAGCGAGAAGGCGCCCATAAAGGAATTGAGGGAGTCGATAGCGCTTTTCATGGATGTCGCCGATACACTGTCGTACTCATCCTCCTCCTCGATGCCCTTCATCGCGCGCACCTTGGACTCGATGGTCTTGCAGAGCTCATCCATGTCCGTGCCCTCGGCGGCAAGTGCCGTCACGCTGGGGAATGAAGGATTCTCGTCGCCAAATAGGCCGGAGATGGTTTCGCGTGGCATATACAAAGTGAGCGAGCCCATGGAGTCGCTGCCGCCATCAATCACGCCTACAATCTGCACCTCGCCGTTGGACACCTTGATGGTTTTTCCCAGCGCATCCTGTTCGTTGCCGTAAAGCTGATCGGCGCCGCCGCGGCTGATGAGCGCCACGCGCGAGCCTGATTGGGACTCGGCCTGGGAATAGGTGCGCCCCGCAACGAGCTTGCTGGCCCCCACGGCATCGAGCATGTCGCTATCGACACCCTGTGCCATGACGGTATAGCTTTTATCGCCAGTCTTGTACTCGGTATACGCGCTGTCGACAATGCCGATCTGCTCTATCTGCGGCACCAGTTTTTGAAGCTTCTCGATGTCCGACTCGGTGAGTTCTTGCGACGAATAGATTTGCACCATGCGCGCCGCATTGAGGCCCAGGCTGTTGACCAAGCTGTTTTGGATGCCGCCGATGAGCGAAGTCATGGCAATGACCGAGGCGATGCCAATGACAATGCCCAGGATGGTGAGCAGGCTGCGCCCCTTGTTGGCCTCGAGCGAGTGAAGGGCTTCCTGGATGAGATCGCGAGCGCTCATGCCATCACTCCTTTCGACGGGTTGGCGGAGGCGGAAATCATGGGCAGGCTATCTACGGCGCTGCGCAGGGTCCGCGGTGCATGCGGAATATACGCGCCGTCGTGAATGCGACCGTCGCGGATGGTCACGGCACGGTCGGCCTCGGCGGCGATGCCGGGGTCGTGTGTGATAAGCACGATGGTTTTGCCGCGCTCCTGGAGCTTGTGGAAGGTTTCCATGACGAGTGCTCCCGTGGCGGAGTCCAGGTTTCCAGTTGGCTCGTCAGCCAAAATGATGGGCGGATCGTTGACGAGGGCGCGTGCGATGGCGACACGCTGCATCTGGCCGCCCGAGAGCTCGGATATGCGGTGGTCCCAGTGGTCGACGGGCAGCGTGACGGCCTGCAGCGCGTGCACGGCGCGCATTTCACGCTGGCTACGGGGCACGTTAGTGTATGCCAGCGGCAGCATGACGTTTTCGATAACCGACAGGCGCGGCAGCAGGTTGAAGCTCTGAAAGACAAAGCCAATGCTCAGGGCGCGGACTTCGGTGAGCTCGTCATCATCGAGCTCGGCCACGTTGAGGCCCTGCAGGTAGTAGTCGCCCGCCGTCGGCTTATCCAGGCAGCCCAGGATGTTCATGAGCGTTGATTTGCCCGAGCCCGAGGGGCCAGTGATAGCGACGAATTCGCCGGGATTTACCGCCAGGCTCACGTTGTGCAAGATATGGGCGCAACCCGCCTCGCTCTCAAAGATGCGATGCACGTTGCGAATGTCGATGACGGGACGCATTACATGCCCTCGTCGGCAGACATACTGCCCGAATCCGCGCTGAAGCCGCCGTCAGCCGTTGCGTCCGCTCCGGTGTCCATGACGAGGGTGTCGCCATCGCGCAGCTTGGTAACCGGCACGTTGGGGTTGATCTCGTTGCCCTGGTCGTCGCGCTTGACCTGCGTCTTGCCGACTACGGCTTCGTTGTCGTTTTGCGTCACGACGGCCACCTTCACGCGATGGGTTTGCTTGCCCTCGTCATCGGTTGCCACGTTGACGTAATAGTGTTCGCCGTCTTCGGTCATGAGCGCCATCGTCGGCACCATCACCACGTCGTCGAGCTGCTCGGTCACCACCGATACCTCGGCCGTCATGCCCGGCTTCAGGCGCGCGTCGGGCGCCTCGATGAGGATGTCGACGTTAAAGGTTACGTTGCCGCCGCCACCGTTGGCGGCGTCGGAGTTTGCCACCGAAGCGATGGCCGTAACGGTTCCCTGGCTCACGATATCGGGAAACGCGGGATACGTGGCGTTGGCGCTCTGCCCAACGGCGATCTTGGCGATGTCCTTTTCGCCCACTTGCACGGTCACCTTCATCTTGGACAGGTCGGCGATCTGCATGCACTGCTTGCCGCCGCTCGTATCGCTTTCGCCCATGATCATGCCGCTTGTTACCGTGGCGCCCACCTTGGCGTTGAGCTCCACGATGCTGCCCGAGCTCGGGGCCGTGACCGTACGGCTGGCGGCCTTGGCGTTCGCCTGATCGAGGTTTGCCTGGGCCGATGCGAGGCTGCGCTGCGCGGCCGATATGGCGTTCGTGTCCGCTGATGCGGCGGAGATGCCAGCCGCTGCGGAAGCTCCGTCGACGTCCGTCGTTGGGGTGGCCTGCGCGGCAGCTGCGGCTTTCTGCGCGTTGGTGAGGTCTTCCTGAGCGGCTGCAACTGCACGCTGCGCCTCGGCAACGTTGCGATCGAGCTCGTCGTTTTTAATGGTCATAAGCACGTCGCCCTCGTTGACGGATTGGCCTGCCTGCACGTTGATCGAATCGACCGTGCCGTCAACAGAAGGGGAGACCACTGAGGACGAAATTGGTTTGAGCTGGCCTTTCGCCTCGACCGTTGTGGTAAACGTGCCCTCGGTCACCATGTCGGTCACAGGTCCGCAAGCGCCCTGTGGCTGCGCGTCGATAACCAGGGTTGCGACAATGGCAATGAGCGCGATGGCACCCACGACGCCGGCGGTAATACCGCGTCGAATCAGCTTTTTGCGTTGACGTTCGTCACGCTTTGCCTTGAGCTTTGCATAGGCTTCTTCATCGGAGATATCGGTCGAATCGTCGAGACTCGTTTGGGGCTGCTTGGTGTCTGCAGCGCTGATAATCGGCAGGGTCTCGGTGGCATCTTGGGGCATGCGATCGGAATCGTCAGGACCCGGATTGATCGTGGGGACCTTGGACATAGCGTCTCCTTTATCGATATGGCTCCGATAAGTATATACGCCCGTCGCGATAGGCGGGCGTATAGAAGTTGCGGATGACGGTACTGTAAGTTTTGTCGCCGTGCTGTTTACTTGTTGTAGACGTTAGCTGCGTTACGAGTGCACGACCACGCAGAGGCCGACTTTGATGCGCTCGTGGAGCGACTTGGCATCGGCCAGACGCAGGTTGATACAACCGTGGCTACCGCACCACTTGTACGATTCGGCGTTATCGAAACTCGAATCGTTTTGCCAGGTGGCGTCGTGGAATCCGACCATATTGCCCTCAAACGGCATCCAGTAGCTAACCGGGCTCTCGTATTTGGGCTTGCCGGTCTCGGGGTGCTTGGCACCGATGAGTTTGCTGGCGCCATCGTTGCTGTTGATCTGCCATACGCCCTCGGGGGTGGCGTCTTCGCCCGGTTTGCCGGAAATAAAGTTGGCCTCCCACACAATATTGCCGCTCTCGTCGTAGTAGCGCGCGTGCTGCTCGGACAGATCGACATCGACGTATGCCTTCCAGTCAGGCTCTCCCTTTGCGGTAAAGGTGTCGGCCTTCTGGGAGTACTTGATATCGATTTCGCCGGTCTGCTTGTTGTTAATGGCGTCTTCGACCTGCTTGGCGAGCGAGGTACTGTCGATGGACCAACCAAAGTCGCCGCCTTCGACGGCGCACTGCTTGCCATCGGCGCGCGTCCACCAGCGAGTGGAGCCCACGGTATTAAAGCCGTTGGCGAGCTCGGCTGCCCAGCTGCTGATCTGCGACGTATCGAGCGTGGGGTTGGCCGGATCGGCAAAGCTGATCCACTGCAACACGGAGCTGCCATCAACCTTGCCGGCATCCTCGCCGTTGAGCTTGAGGGTCACGTTGACGCCCAAGAAGTTGTTGGCGGCATCGCATGCGGCCTGAATCTGATCATCGGTCAGCGTTCCATTGAGCGGCTCATAGGCATCGTTGCCGAGCTTGGAAAGATCTACGGTCTCGGCCAGCGAGGCAAGCTCGAGCTCGGCATACTTAATGACATGCTCGCGGTTGAGTTTTTCGTTGGAGCGCGCCTTCTCGACGGTAAACTTGCCGGCCTGCTCGTCATAGGAGCTATTGGCCTCGAACGCGCCCGAACGCCCCTCGTTAAACTCGTCGATGGCGGCGCCCAGATCCTTCTCAAACTGCTTTTGGTCAAAGGTGTCGGAGAGCATGGACAGGTCGACGTCTTGATCAAGATCGACTTCGTTGGAGCTAGCGGTTGTTTTGGTCTTGCCGCTTAAGGATTCTACAAGGCGAACCGGCCATACAATGGCTTCGTTGCGGCTGATAATCTCTTTTGCGGCAGCTTCGCCGTCGACAATGGGCTCATCGGACTCGGGCTGATAGGTCCAGCTAAAATCATCGCCTGTCACGGTGAGCTTATAGTGCTTCCAAGCCGAGTTGACCTTGGTGGCGGCAGACGAAGCGTTGGAGAACGAGACATCGACGCCGGCGATAGTGGTGTTGGGGTAGGCTACCTGCGAAAACGCTACAACGCCTACGATATAGACAATGACGATAAGACCCAGAACGACAAAGAGCGTCGTCTTTTTGCCCGACTTATTGTTCTCGGTGGGTTTGCGTGCTGGGCCGCGATCGCCTCGAGCGTGCGTGGGGGGCTGCTTGGGCGCATTGCCATTTGCCTGGCGCTGCTGATGCTGCTTGTTCGGACGTTGGGAAACGTTTGCCGCACCTCGCTGCTGACCGCGGCTCGGCGCGATAGGACGCGGCGACTGAACGCCGCCGGTGTGCCTGCTCGGCTGCTGCGGATCGGGAATCAGTTGAGTTCGATCGTTTTGCGACATCGTATGCATATCCTTCGGATTTCGCCTTGCGGCTCATCGTGTTTTTACTGGGCTTGCATTATAGCGATTACCCAGTTGTTTGTGGTATGGAAACGGTGGCATTCAAAAGAGGTGGGACATTTGTCCCACCTTCGAGTCTTTCTTTGTCGCTATCCGCGCACACCGCATTTTGCACAGGCCGAAAGTGCGGCCGGAGCCTGCGCGATGCCACCCTTTGCCGTCTCGCGCAGCGTGGCCGGCAACGCGTGGCCCACGGAGAGCATGACGTGCGCCATCTGGTCAAACGGCACCAGGCTCTTGATACCGGCAAGTGCAAGCTGCGCCGAGCTAAATGCCGCGGCCACGCCGATGGCATTGCGGTTTTGGCACGGCACCTCCACGAGGCCGCCCACCGGGTCGCAGACCAGGCCCAGCAGGTTGCTCAGGGCGATGGAGCTGGCGTCGAGTGCCTGCTCAGGCGTGCCTCCGAGCATCTGCACCAGCGCGGCGGCGGCCATGGCGGCCGCGCTTCCCACCTCGGCTTGGCATCCGCCCTCGGCGCCGGCGACGCAGGCGCTCGTGGTGAGGTTGAGGCCGATGGCGGCGGCGCAGTAGAGGGCGTCCATGACTTGCTCATCGTCCAGTTGCAGATGGTCGGCGAGCGCCAGCACGCAGCCGGGCACGACGCCTGCGGAGCCGGCCGTGGGGGCGGCGACGATCACTCCCATTGTGGCGGAGCGCTCAAGGACAGCCATGGCGCGGGCCACGGCATCGGTCTGGACGGCGCCCATCAGGCTTACGCTCAAGTCGTTGCGGCCGGTGGCATCAACGAGCTTGGCCTCGCCGCCGATAAGCCCGCCGAGCGAGCGCTGAGGATTGGCGATGGGGGCCGTGGTCTCCTCGCGCATGACGTCGAGCACGCGGCGCATGGCGGCGACGGCGTGGGCCTCGCCGGTCAGGCGCGCCTCGCGCAGGGCCATGACGGCGCCGATGCTGAGTCCCCGTTCCTCGCACGCATCGAGCAGCTGCTCGCCGTCGTCGAAGATTTCCTTTGCTGAGACGCCGGGGGAGAGCGACGAGGCAGAACCGGGGAGCTCGATAAAGGTCGCGTAATCGACATTGTCGAGCTTGCGCAGCATCGGGACGACGGTGTCGTCGGGTGCGCCGTCGGTCTCAAAGACGGAGTAGGCCTGGCCGCCCACCTCGGTGCGGTAGGTGCGGCAGAAGGCGATGTTCACGTGTACGTAGGCGAGCAGGTTCGTGAGCGCGGCGAGCACGCCGGGAACATCCTGGTGCGCCACGAAGAGCGTGGAGTACATGCCCGAGATGTCGACGCCGACGCCGTTAATGCGGCTGATGCGCATCTTGCCGCCGCCCAGGCTTTCACCGCGGACCTGTGCCGTGGCTCCCGTGTCGTCGACCATGTCGATGTCGACGGTGTTGGGGTGGATGGAGGCGTCGTCGCCCTTAATTTCAAAGTGATATTCGAGGCCCTGCTCGCGTGCGAGGTTGAAGGCCTGCTTGATGTTTTCATCATCGGTGTCGAGGCCTAGGATGCCCGCGACGAGTGCACGATCGGTGCCGTGGCCGCGGTAGGTGTGGGCAAAGGAGTTCCACAGGCCAAAGGTGACCTTGGTGATGCGGCCTTCCAACAGGCTGGCGGCAACTTGGGCGCAGCGCAGGGCGCCGGCGGTGTGCGATGAGCTGGGGCCGACCATGACGGGCCCCAAGATCTCGAATGCCGAGGTCGTAGCTAGTGTTTGCGGCTTGCCTGCCATATGCGCTCCTGTTCTATCCCGTCGTTCCGAGGGCTTTGGTATTTGGTCGCCTGCTCTACAGTCCTGGCTCGCACGGAGGCCACATTAAGTGGCCTCCGGCTCGTGCGGAACTCGCGATCGACCAAATACCAAAGCCCTCGGAACTTAGGATACATGGTAGGGGCACGCTTGCTGCAAAATTCATCAGCTGGGAACCTATTCTGCGTCCCAGGTCGGCTCATCTTCACCACCGATTAATAAAAAAGAGGTACCGGTTGGTCCGGTACCTCTTTTGGTGCGTTTCGATTTGGCTGTAGCTTTTGCCGCTAGCTTACAGGCCGCAGGCTGCTTTGAGTTCTTCGACTCGGTCGGTTTTTTCCCAGGTGAAGTCGGCGTCTTCGCGGCCGAAGTGACCGTAGGCTGCCGTCTTTTCGTAGATGGGGCGACGCAGGTCTAGGTCGCGGATGATTGCGCCTGGGCGCAGGTCGAAGGTCTTCTCGACGGCCTCGACGATCTTGTCCTCGGCAACATGCGCGGTACCGAAGGTGTCGACCATGATTGAAAGGGGCTTGGAAACGCCGATGGCGTAGGCAAGCTCGACCTCGCAGCGGTCGGCCAGACCGGCGGCGACCACGTTCTTGGCGACCCAGCGCGCGGCATACGCGGCGGAGCGGTCAACCTTGGTGCAGTCCTTGCCGCTAAAGGCACCGCCGCCGTGACGGCCGTAGCCGCCGTAGGTGTCGACGATGATCTTGCGGCCGGTGAGGCCCGTGTCGCCCATGGGGCCGCCCACGACAAAGCGGCCGGTGGGGTTCACATAGATGTCGGCACCATCCCACGGCATGTTCTCGGCGGCCATGACCGGGGTGATAACGTGCTCGATGAGGTCGGCCTTGATCTTGCCCATGTCCTCGATCTCGGCGGCGTGCTGCGTGGAGATGACGATCGTCGTGACCTCGACGGGCTTGCCTTCCTCGTACCGCACGGTGACCTGGGTCTTGCCGTCGGGACGCAGATAGGCGAGGGTGCCGTCGTGACGCACGGCGGCTAGGCGCTCGGCCAGGCGGCTTGCCAGGTAGTGCGGCATGGGCATGAGGGTCTTGGTCTCGTTGGAGGCATAACCGAACATCATGCCCTGGTCGCCGGCACCGATCAGGTCGATCGGGTCGGTGGTAGCGCCGGTCTGGGTCTCGAAGGACTCGTCAACGCCCTGGGCGATATCGGGCGACTGCTCGTGGATGAGGCTCATAACGCCGCAGGTGTCGCAGTCAAAACCGAACTTGGCGCGGTTGTAGCCAATGCGGCGGATAACGCCGCGGGCGATTTCCTGTACGTCGACGTAGGCCTGAGTGCGAATCTCGCCGGCTACGATGACGGTGCCGGTGGTCACGAGGGTCTCGCAGGCGCAGCGGACGTTTTCCACGTTGGCGGGCACGCCGTTGGGCGCAATATAGCCCTGCTCCTGTAGCTCTATTTCCTTGGCGAGGATTGCGTCGAGGACGGCATCGCTGATCTGGTCGGCGATCTTATCGGGATGGCCTTCGGTCACCGACTCCGACGTAAATACAAAGGACCCGTGTTGGGGCGGGATGGAACGAAGTTCTTCTGACATGATTGTCCTTTCAAAAACGTGTCCCGGCGACCGTTACCATTCCGACGGGCTCTCTATGCAAGGGCACATCATAGCGCGTAAATCAAACATTCACACCCTTTCCGCACCTACTCATTTAAGTCTGTCCCCAATGAGTGGGTCGGTGCCCTTTGTGCGGAGGTGGGCATTGTTGCTTTATACTAATGCGGTTAGACATCCATCCTGCAATCGAGGAGATTTCCATGGCATCAGACGTTCGCGTCCGCTTTGCACCCTCACCGACGGGCAAGCTGCACATCGGTGGCGCCCGCACCGCTATCTATAACTGGGCTTTCGCCCGTGCAAACGGTGGCACGTTCATCCTGCGTATCGACGACACCGACCCCACCCGCTCTACCGACGAGAACACGCAGATTATCCTGCGCGCCATGCGTTGGCTGGGCCTGGACTGGGACGAGGGTCCCGAGGTGGGCGGCGATTTTGGCCCCTACGCCCAGACCGAGCGCCTGGACCTGTACAAGCAGGCCGCCCAGAAGCTTTGGGACGAGGGTAAGGCCTATCCCTGCTTCTGCACCAAGGAGCAGCTCGACGCCGATCGCAAGGCCGCGCAGGAGCGCAAGGACCCCTTCCAGGGCTATCAGCGCCGTTGCCGCGATCTTGATCCCGAGGAGGCCCGCCGCCGCATCGAGGCCGGCGAGTCCTACGTTCTGCGCATCAAGGTGCCCGAGGATCGCGGCGACGTCGTCATCCACGACGCCGTCCACGGCGAGGTGACCTTCGACGCCAAGGAGCTCGACGACTTCGTCATCTTCCGCTCCGACGGCACGCCTACGTACAACTTCGCGACCGTCGTCGACGACGCCATGATGAAGATCACCCATGTCATCCGCGGCGACGACCACCTGTCCAACACCCCGCGCCAGGTCATGGTCTACGAGGCCCTCGGCGCGCCCGTGCCCACGTTCGCCCACATCTCCATGATCCTGGGCGCCGACGGCAAGAAGCTCTCCAAGCGCCACGGTGCTACCTCGGTGGAGGAGTACCGCGACGCCGGCTACCTGTCCGACGCCTTCGTCAACTACTTGGCGCTGCTCGGCTGGTCGCTCGACGGCGAGACCACGATCATCCCGCGCGATGTCCTGGCCAGTAAGTTCTCGCTCGACCGCATCTCCAAGAATCCGGCGACCTTTGACCCCAAGAAGCTCGACTGGGTCAATGCCGAGTACATCAACGGCATGTCCGATGCTCAGTTTGCCGACGAGATCATGGTCCCCGAGCTGCACGAGGCGGGTCTCATCGAGGGTAATGTCGAGTACGGCGAGGATTGGATCGACGCGCTTGCCGCCATTGTCAAGCCGCGCACCAAGATGCCGGCCGACGCCGTGACCGTCGCCGCCCCCATCTTCGCTACGGCCGAGACGCTCGAGTATGACGAGAAGTCCGTCAACAAGGGCCTTGCCAAGGAAGGCATGGGTGCCATTCTGGATGCCGCCAAGGCCGCGCTCGAGGGCGTGGACGAGTGGACGGCTGCCAACATCGACGCCGCGCTTGAGCCGCTGCCCGAGCAGATGGACCTTAAGAAGCGCGTGGTCTTCCAGGCTGTGCGCGTCGCCGTCTGCGGCAACATGGTGAGCCCTCCGCTGGGCGAGACCATGGCACTTGTCGGCCGCGACGACTGCCTGGCGCGCATCGATCGCGCCCGTACGATGGCGCTGTAATCGCTGCGCAAACGTATGTATCCGAGCCCCGTTCACTCAGAGCGGGGCTCTTGTTTCTGTACCGATGAGTGGGTTGCTGGGACAAAATAATCAGTAGTGTTTGTCCCATGTTCGAGTGACGCAACAAGCTCGACACTCGTATCGGCCATGGGACAAACTCTACTGATTATTTTGTCCCACCCCTTTCAGGTCCGTTCGTTAGAGGTGGTGTATGGCTCAACAACTGTCGCTGTTTGGTTCGCCGGAACCGGAGGAGACTCCGGTGAAGCCCGAGCCTGCACCCGAACCCATCGCCGCCTACGCGAGCGTGGTCCTCGACATCCCCACCCGTGCGCTGTCGGAACCGTTTGCTTACGGCATCCCCGAGTCCCTTGCCAACGAGGTCCAGATCGGATCCACGGTCCTGGTCCACTTTGGTAACCGTGCCGCCGCGGGCTATATCGTTGATATTGCGCCTGAGCTGGGCGACCTGCAGGGTAACAACGCCCTCGACCCCGCGCGTATTAAAGCCGTCGAGGCTATCCTCAGCAAACCGCTCTTTACCGCCGAAGCCGCCCGTATCGCACGCTGGATGAGCCACGAGTACGTCGCAACGCTTTCCGAGTGCCTGCGCCTGTTTTTGCCCCCGGGCGGCAGTCCGCGTGTGGTCAAGGGTGACGACGGCGTGTGGACGGTTGAACGTCCAGCCGTCAAACCCATCCAAAACCGCTGGGTGATGCTTACGCCCGATGGCTTTGACTATTCGCCACCCAAGACCGCGGTCCGCCAGCGCCAGCTCATCGAGGCGCTGCAGTGCGGCCCGGTCACGACTCGCGACCTCAACCTTCTCTATAACAGCATGTCGGCGACCATCAAGGCGCTCGAAAAGCGCGGCGTCGTGGTGGTGGAGGAACGCCGTGCGTGGCGTGGCTGCAGCGAGCAGACCACGCTGTCCTCGGCAAGCGGCAAGGCGCCGGTTTCCCTTACCAACGGCCAGCAACGGGCACTCGCGCAGATTGAGCGCGCCCGTCTGGACGCTCATGGCGACGTGGTGCTGGTTGACGGCGTCACCGGCTCCGGCAAAACCGAGGTTTACCTCTCCGCTATCGAGCGCGTGCTCGCGGCAGGCCGCTCTGCATGCGTGCTCGTGCCCGAGATTTCGCTGACGGCCCAGACCGTCGGCCGCTTCCGCTCGCGCTTTGGCGAGACGGTCGCCGTTTTCCACTCGCGTCTTTCTGCTGGCGAGCGTCTGGACCAGTGGGATATGGTTGCCTGCGGTGCCGCCCGCGTGGTCGTGGGCGCCCGCTCGGCGCTCTTTTGCCCGCTCAGCGACTTGGGCCTCATCATCATCGACGAGGAGCACGAGACCAGCTACAAGCAAGGGTCCAGTCCGCGCTACCATGCGCGCGAGGTGGCAGCCGAGATGGCGCGCCGCTATCGCTGCCCGCTCGTGCTGGGGTCGGCCACGCCTTCTGCCGAAGCGCTCGATCGCTGCCGTCGCGGAACGTACGGCGGTGCCACGTGGACGCGCGTCGAGATGCCCGAGCGCCCCGGACACGCCGTGCTGCCTACGGTCCGCATTGCCGACCTGCGTCGCGAGTTCGCACACGGCAGCCGCTCCATGTTCTCAAAACCGCTGATGGAAGGCCTGGAGCGTGTGGTCGAGCGCCGCGAGAAGGCCGTGCTTCTGCATAACCGCCGTGGCTTTGCGCCATTCCTGATGTGCCGCGAGTGCGGCTGCGTCCCCACCTGCAACCACTGCTCCACCGCGCTTACGTATCACGAGCGCACGCACACGCTGCAGTGTCACACATGCGGTTCGTCTTGGCGCGTGCAGCCCTATCCGGCGCCCACAAGCCGTTGCCCCAAATGTGGCAGTCGCTACCTGGCAAAAATGGGGCTGGGCACGCAGCAGATCGAGGACGCACTGCACCAGATGCTGCCCGAGGACGTCGCCATCATCCGCATGGATGCCGACTCCACGCGCGGCAAGGATGCGCACAAAAAGCTGCTCGAGCAGTTCGATGCGGCCGATTGCGCCGTGTTGCTGGGCACCCAAATGATCGCAAAGGGTCTCGATTTTCCCGAGGTCACGCTCGTGGGCGTGGTCAATGCCGACTTCGCCCTCAAGCTGCCCGATTTCCGCGCAGGGGAGCGCGCCTACGATCTGCTGGAACAGGTGGCGGGCCGTGCCGGTCGCGGCGATCGTCCCGGTGAGGTGATCATCCAGACCTACCTGCCCGAGGATCCGGTCATTCGCGCCGTCGCTGAGCACGACCGTTCGATCTTTACCGACTACGACCTGGACCAGCGGCGCGACGCGCTGTATCCGCCCTTTGTGCGCCTGGTCAACATCTTGGTGTGGTCGGCAAACCGAGACGACGCGCAGGACTACATTGGGCGCATTGCAAAGCTTCTTAAGCGCCGCTGGCATGCCGCCGCGCCCGACTTTTTGAGGGCGGGGAGTGCCATGCCGCAGGTGCTGGGCCCGGCTTCGTGTGTAATCGAGAGAGCCAAGGACCGTTACCGCTTCCATCTGCTTGTGAAGTCGCCCGTGGGGTACCATGTCTCTGATGATATCGACGCCTGCCTCAAAGAGGTGGGCTCCGTGCGCGGCGTAAGCGTGAGCGTTGACGTCGATGCCTATGATTTGATGTAACAACCCGAAAGGATGGCCATGGAAGCCAACGGAATCGTACTGTCGCCCGACCCTCGCCTGCGTCAGGAGTGCGCCGTGATCGAGGAGATCACCCCGGCGATCGAGGCGCTTGCCGAGAAGATGAAGAAGATGATGTTCGACAACGGCGGTTGCGGCCTGGCTGCTCCGCAGATCGGCGAGCTTATTCAACTCGTCACCATCGACTGCGACTACAGCGACAAGAACGACTACGACCCGTACGTGCTCATCAACCCTGTCATTGTTGAGCAGAGCGACCATCTGGTGCCGTTTAGCGAGGGCTGCCTGTCCATCCCTGGCATTAGCTGCGAGATCGAGCGTCCCGACCATGTCGTCGTCGAGGCGTACGACTTGGACGCAAACCTGATTCGCTATGAGGCTTCGGGCGACCTGTTCTGCGTGTGCCTGCAGCACGAGATCGATCACCTGCACGGCAACACCATGTTCGAGCGACTGAAGCCGATGCAGAGGCTCAAGGCGGTCAAGGAGTACCAGGACGCCCTGGCCCGCGGCGCTCGACCGGGCGAGACGGAGTAGTTTTGTCCGTCCCCGGGGCGCCTGCCTATATCATCCCGTGCTCAAACATTCTCGCTGCGCTGCGAAACTGCGCGCGGGACGATATAGGCGGGCGCCCCGGGGACTACGTTGACGCTGCTTGTCTCGCCCGGGTGCCGTCGGGCCAGGGAGGGGCGTCTTCGCTGATAGGTGCTTTGTTGGGAGGGCTGCTTTTATGCGGCTCTTTCTTTGTTTTTGGGTATATTTGTTTCAGTTGAACTATTCTTGCGGCTGGGCGCGCTTGCGACCAAGAACGCTTTTTTGTAGCCGTCTCGGCTCGTTATTGAGAGGAGACTAACTTTTATGCGTATTGTGTTTATGGGTACGCCTGATTTTGCTGTGCCTTCGCTGACTTCGCTTGTTGCGGCTGGTAATGAGGTTGCGCTCGTTATTACTCGTCCCGATGCTGTTCGTGGGCGAGGTAAGAAGCTAGAGCCGTCTCCTGTTAAGGCTAAGGCACTGGAGCTGGGGTTGCCGGTCATTGAGGCTAATCGTATGACGCCTGAGGTTGTTGAGGTGCTCAAGGCTGCCCAGGCTGATATTTTCTGTGTGGCTGCCTATGGTTGCATTTTGCCCGATGAGGTGCTGCATATGGCGCCGCTTGGTATTGTGAATGTTCATGCTTCGCTGCTGCCTCGTTGGCGTGGCGCTGCTCCCATTCAGCGTGCGATTCTCGCTGGTGATGAGGTTGCTGGCGTTTCTATCATGCGCATCGGGCACGGCGTGGATACTGGTGCTTATTGTGCTCAGGCTTCCACGTCGGTTGCCGGTAAGCATGCTGAGGCGCTGACCATGGAGCTTGGTGAGCTTGGCGGTAAACTGCTTGCCGATACGCTTCCTTCTCTTGCCGATGGCACCGCCGTGTGGACTGAACAGGATGAGGCACTCGTTACCCATGCTGCCAAGATTTCCAAGCAGGAGATGCGCTTGGATCCGCAGATGGCGGCGCTTGATTGCGTGCGTCATGTGCTGGCTTCGTCCGATACCGCGCCTGCTCGTTGCGTGATTGCCGGCAAGACCGTGCGTGTGCTCGATGCTGCGGCGGCTGATGTGTCGCTCGGCGAGGGTCAGGTTCTCGTTAAGGCCAAGCGTGTTTACCTGGGCCTTTCTGATGGCTCGGTTGAACTGCTCGAGGTTAAGCCTGATGGCAAGCGTGCTATGACTGCTTCTGCTTGGGCTGCTGGCCTGCAGGGTGCCGATCTTATCTGGAGTGTTTTGTCATGAGCAAGCTGTCTCCCGCGCGCAAGCTTGCGCTCGATGTGCTGATGGAGGCCGATCGCCGCGGCATGTATGCGCGCGACGTGCTGTCCTCTCGCGCATCGGCCAAGGCCATTGACCAGCGCGATTCTGCGTTTGCCGCTCGCCTGGCGCTCGGTGTTGCCGCCACGCAGGGTATTTTGGACGAGTTGCTCGATCAGTTTCTCGATAAGCCCAAAAAGGTTGCGCCGCGTGTTCGCATGGCGCTTCGTATCTCGGCCTTCGAGATGCTCTATCTGCATACGCCGGGCCGCGTTGCCGTAAGTCAGGGAGTTGAGCTCGTTCGCAGTGGTGCTAAGTCCGCCGCTGGCTTAGCCAATGCTGTATTGCATAAGGTTGCGGACAATGTTGAGGACTTTGCTACTGCGTCCGATGTGGATGAGTCTGAGCGACGCTTGGTTCGCCTGTCTCGCCTGATGGGCTTGCCGCGATGGCTGTGCGCTCGCATTATAGCATCGTTTGACACGCCAGAGGGTGCGCTTAACTTTGCCGGCAATCTGGCCCCCGCGCCGCTGGCCCTGCATGAGAACGCTTTTGCTTCCAAGCCCGATCCGTATATCTCGCAGCTCGTCGCACCTGTCTTCCCGGGCTGCCATGCCCCGGTTGATGCCCAGGTTACCGTTGCTTCGGGTGCGTTTGAGCGTGCTGCCGCGGTGGCATCTGATCTCAACGCGCAACTTATCGCCACAGCTGCTACGCGCCCTGGTAGCTGCCTTGAGATTGGTGCCGGTCGTGGCACCAAGACCTATGTGATGATGTGCCAGGCCAAGCGTACGGGCTATGAGCGTCAGCATACGGCGCTCGATCTGCATGATCGCAAGTGCGATCTGAATCTCGCTCGCCTGCATAAGGCCGGTATTCAGGGCGTTCGTACGGTTTCTGGTGATGCTTGCGAGCTTGATGAGGTGCTCACATCGTTTGATGCCATGCTTGGCGAGCCGGTTAAGTTCGACACAGTCTTTATCGATGCGCCGTGCTCTGGCACCGGAACCATGCGTCGTCATCCCGAGATCCCGTGGCGCCTGACCGAAAAGGATGTGACGGTTGAGCTGCCCAAGCTGCAGCTGACGATGCTCAAGGAAGCCGCTGCGCGCGTGGCTGCTGGTGGCGAGCTTATCTATGCGACATGCTCGGTCTTCGACGAGGAGAACACACAGGTCGTGGAAGCGTTCCTGAACTCTCCCGAGGGCACCGGTTTTAGCCTGGAGCCGCTCTCCGAGGCGCAGATTCTGCAACTCCCCGAGTTCGATCAGGCCAAGAAGCTCGTATCCGTACGCCAGAACGATCGAGGCCTCTTCCAAAGCGTGCCGGTAAACGCCGACTCCTACGACGGCCACTTCTGCGCCAGGCTGGTCCGCCAGTAAATCGAAGTCCCGTCCCAAATCAGCTAATTTGGGACGGGACTATTTTAGCTACTTTGTGCCTCTTCGATCCGTTCGCCATGAAATGCGGTTATTTACTATGTTAAACCGGCTGTCCTCATCCATGCCGAATTTTGTGAAATCAAAACCGCAGGTAGACGGCTTGCCGTTTTTGCAAATACGCTGCTATGCTCGACCAATACGGGTCAAACGTAGTAAATGGGCCGCTTTCGTGGCGCAACTCCAGAGTAGTCAATTTGGGAGCGGGGCTACTTGCCTGTTAGTGGTTGTGTGGGCAGTTGGCGCAGCAGCCGCTGGTGGCGCTGGTGCTGGAGCCGCCGCTTCGCTGGTCGGTGTTGTAGAAGCCGCTGCCCTCAAATTTAATACCGCTGGCCGAGAACGTCTTGGCGGCCGGAGCGCCGCAGCTGGGGCACACGACCTCGGGAGTCTCGGACATAGGATGCTCAACCTCAAACACGTTGCCGCAGCTCGAGCACTTGTAATCGTAGCGCGCCATAATACTTCCTTTTCAGCACAAAGCGGGCAGATTACTCTGCCCGCAAAAATTCAAACGTCTGTAACTGTACCCTATATCGGGCGTTTTATCACGCTTCGCCCCAGAATCTATGCGTGTTGCGCAGGAGCTGTGCGGTTTTGCCCTCGGCGGCCGCAACGTCGGCCTCGTCAGCCTGCCAGGTCCAGTTGCCCGTGGCCACGCCCGGTACGTTCATGCGCGCGTCGTCGCCCAGCCCCAGGACATCCTGCAGCGGCATCATCACCAGGGGAGCGTCGCTTGCCAGCGCATCGCTCATCAGCTTGGCCGCCACCTCAACACCGCTCGGTTCGTCGCCGCCCGCAAAGGAACGCGTACACCAACCCGCGAGCGTCGACGTGTCGTGCGTCGAGGTATACAGGATCTTTCCTGGCGTAGGGTGCACGCCGCAACGGACGTCGTAGTCGCCAAACTCCAGCACGTCCATGCCGGGGAAGCCGCAGGTCGAGGCCATGGCGCGAACGCCGGGCGTCAAATAGCCCAGGTCCTCGGCAATAAAGTTGAGCGGACCCAGCTCGTCATAGGCGGTCTGAAACAGGTCCTTGCCCGGTCCCGCCAGCCAGCGACCTTCGGCGCAAGCCTTGCCAGCGGGGATACTGAAGTAGCTGTGGAAGCCCAAGAAGTGATCCAGACGCACGCGGTCGTAAAGTGAGAACGCACGACGTAGGCGATCCATCCACCAGCTATAGCCGTTCTGCTTCATGTGGTCCCAGCGGAACGTCGGGTTGCCCCACACCTGACCCTCGGGCGCAAAGTTGTCGGGCGGCGCACCGGAGATCTCGATTGCCTTGCCGGTATCGGATAGCCAGAAGTTCTCGGGTTCGCTCCACGCATCTGCCGAATCGTCGGACACGTACATAGGAATATCGCCGATGACCTCGATGCCCTTCTTGTGCGCGTAGTTCATGAGCTCGCACCAGGCTAGGTCAAAGCGGTACTGCATGTACGCCTGAAGCTCGGCCTCGTCGTGGAAGCGCTTGTCGTCAATCAGGTGCTCGTTGTAGCGCGCAACATCTGCCGGCCAATCGTGGCGCGACTCGCCCTCAAAGTATTTCTTGACGGCCATGTAGACGCAGTACTTCTCGAGCCAATCGGCATTGCGATGTTTAAACGCGGTGTACAGCGGATCGGCATCCTCGCCGCCACGGGCCTTCCAAGTTTCAAAGTCGGCCGCCAGCTCCTCGTGGCTTTCGGGCAGCAGGTCGATATTACCTGCAAAGGCCGAAGGACCGGCGTAAGGGGAGCGGAAGAAGTCCGTCGGGTTGACAGGCAGGACCTGCCAGTAGCGCATGCCCATAGCGGCCAGATGGTCGATAAAGCGACGCGTGGGTGCGCCGATCGTACCGGGCTTGCCGTCATCGGTCGGTACCGAGGTGATATGGCACACAACGCCCGCGCCGTGATCGAGCGGCTCCTGCAGGCGCTGCTCGGCATGGTGATAGATGATCGACGAGCCCAGCGGATACAAATCGAGCGTGACCGTGCCGTTGTGGATCTCGCACTCGTGACCGCTGATCACGTCACTCGCGCATTCGTCGAGCGCCGGAATCGTCACGCGGTGCGAATTGCGCAGACTACGGTTAATGATAACCGTCGCGGACTCGCCATCCCTGCCCGTGCGGTTGTATGCCAGCACCTCGTCGTTGAGCGCGAAGGCCTTGATCTCGCCGTCGATCATAAACGGCAGTGCGCGGCGTACGGCGGAGGCGTTTTTGACAATAGCCAGCGTGTCGAAGTCGTGCAGTTGGTCCTTGGTCGGCAGGGTGCGGCGGTTGCCCGGATCGGTTAGACCCTCCAGGCCGTATTCGTCGCCGTAGTAGATCGAAGGCACGCCGGGGAAGGTCATCTGCATGAGCGTGGCGAGCCAAAAACGGCTCTTGGCCAGGCCCATCGAGTTCTCGTCCAGGCGCCATTTGCTGCGCTCGCACTCGGGCAGCTGCGACTCGTCGGGGCCGCCGCCGAGCACCGAGATAATGCGCGGACGGTCGTGGCTCGAAAGCAGATTAAGTGCGCAGGACAGGGCCTCACGGGGATAGTTCTCGCGCAGGGTTTCGATTTCCTCGGCTGCCTGGTAGGCGTTCTTGTAGCCCATCAAAAAGTCGATGACCATGTCGCGGAAGGGGTAATCCATAGCAGAGTCCAACTCGGAGCCCTGTAGGTAGCGACGCAGATGGCCGTAGCTGATCTTGTTGGAGGCGTCTTCCCAGACTTCGCCGAGCAACAGTGCATCAGGCTTCTCGGCAAGTACGGCCTTCTTGATCTCGGCCAGGAAGTCGTCGGAAAGCTCGTCAGCGACGTCCAGGCGCCAGCCATGAGCGCCGGCACGTAGCCATTTACGGATCACGCCGTCCTTGCCCAGAAGCCGCTCGCGTACCAGCTCGGAGCTCTCATTGATGGCGGGCATGTTGCCCACGCCCCACCAGCAGTCGTACGAGCCGTCCTCGTGGAAATAAAACGCATCGCGCCACGGCGAGTCCTCGCTCTGCCACGCGCCCACGCCGGGGTAGTTGCCGTAGCGGTTGAAATAGATGGAGTCGTCACCCGTATGGTTAAAGACGCCGTCCAGGATGATGGAGATGCCCAGCTTCTCGGCTGCCTGGCACAGCTCGGTAAAATCCTGCTCGGTGCCCAGGATTGGGTCGATCTTGGTGTAGTCGGCCGTGTCGTAGCGGTGGTTGCTCGCGGCCTCAAAGATGGGGTTGAGGTAGATGGCCGTAAAGCCCAGCTCGGCGATGCGGGGCAGGTCATTTTGGATACCCTTGAGCGAGCCGCCGTAAAAGTCCCAGGTCTTGATGGATCCGTCCTCGGCACGCTCGTACACGGGCGGCTCGTTCCAGTCCTCGACCATGCGGCGCTGGATTCCGTTGCGTGGCTTTTCGACTTCGGCCAGCGTGCGCTCGCGCCAGTTTTCGTCGCGAGCATAGCGATCGGGGAAGATCTGGTAGACCATACCGCGCTCGTACCAGGTGGGACGGTTCTCGCGGTGCTTGTAGACGGTGACCTGGAACGACGGCACTTCGGCGTAGTCGTAGGTTACGCCCTCGCCGCCGGTGCGACCTTGCGGCGCGCCTAGGCGAACCTCGGGCTGGCCCTCGATATTGCAGATAAAGCTGTACCAGATAAGACAGGGCTCGGTGCACTCAAGCTCTGCAGTAAATATGCCGTCGCCCTCGTGCGTCATGGGATACAGAGACTCACCGATTTCATCGACCCAGGTGCGCAGCGTAAGCGTTGCCTGGTTGGGGTCGGCATCCTCCAAAATCACCGAGAGTGCAACGGAAGTTCCAGTGGTCACAGCGCCAAACGGAGTGCGAAACTGCGGCAGGCGGCTGTTGTGAATCAATCTCATAGTACGGTCCAGTTCTATACAGTCATGGCCAACGGGCCATGGGCTAAACGCACAGTACTTAAGTATATCGTTGCACTTTAGTTGTATAAACTACAGCCGCTCATTATCGGCGAACGGTTGTCCTAGAAAAATCGTTTTACCATCCACATTATCGCGATACTCGAAAACGCCTATGTAGATAGTATTTGTAGCCAAACAAAACAGCTCCGGTTTACTACGACGAATTGAATGATCTCAACCACAGTCATTTTAGTGATATTAAAACTGCAGGTAGAAGCGTTGCCAATTTCGATGATTACTCGCCGTGGTCGGCCGGAGCCATTTTGTCGTAGTAAACCGGCCCTCTTTTTAATGCGGGGTTCAACCAAGAAGAGGGCGCCTGCTTGGGGCGCCCTCTTTTGCGTTGAGGATTAAGTTTTAATCGTCAGGATTAGCGGCGCTTGCGGGTGGCAGTTGCCTTGCGGACGGAGGTCTTCTTGGTCGGAGCCTTTTCCTCGGCCGGAGTGGCGGGGGAGACCGGAGTCTCCTTGGCAGGCTCGGGCTTAGCCTCTGCCTTCGGTGCGGCCTTGACCTCAGCGGCCTTCGGCGTCGGCTTGGCCTTTACCTCGGCCTTGGGCTCCTCTTTGGCAGCAGCGGGCTTAGTCTCTGCTTTGGGAGTTGCGGTCTTTGCCATGGTCTTCTTGGCTGTCGTCGTGCGCTTGCGCGAGGTGGTCTTGGCGGCAGGCTTGGCCTCGACGGTTGCCTCCGCCTTGGACTCGGCAGGCGTCTCCTCGACCTTGGCGGCCGGCTTTGCGGCAGCCTTCGTTGCAGTGGCCTTGGTAGCTGTAGCTTTCTTGGTGGCAGGGGTCTTGGTTGTGCTCTTGGACGCGGTCGTCTTCTTGGCGGCGGTCTTGGCCGGAGCCTTTGCCGCGGGCTTAACCTCGGCTGCAGCGGTCTCGGCCTTTACCTCGGGAACGACCTCGGCCTCGGCGGCCTTCTTGACAGCTGCGGTGGTGCGCTTGCGCGTGGTCGCTGCCTTGGCGGTAGTTGCCTTGGCAGTGGTGGTCTTGCTCGCAGCGGCCTTTGTTGTCGTGGCCTTTTTAGTCGTCGTCTTACGAGTCGTGGTCTTCTTTGCCGCAGGCTTCGCAGCCGGCTTCTCCTCAGCCTTGGGCTCCTCAGCAGCAGCGGGCGCCTCAACAACCGACTCGGCCTTGGGCTCGGGCTCGGCCTCAACTTTCTCAGCCACAACCACAGGCTCGTCGACAACAGCCGCCGGCCGCTCAATCTCCGGATGCATAAAGAAGTACAGGTCCAGATACTTGTCAGCCGAGCGCGTCCAGCTAAAGTCCTGGCTCATGGCCTGCGTGACCAGCTGGTTCCAAGCGTCGCGGTTATCCCAGAACAGGCGCGCCGCGCGGAACACCGCGTCGCCCATCTCGTCGCCGTTAAAGTTGCTAAACGAGAAGCCCGTGCCCTCGCCGGTAAACTCGTTGTACGGCTGCACGGTGTCCTTCAGGCCGCCGGTCTCGCGCACGATGGGCAGGGTGCCATAGCGCATGGCGATAATCTGCGACAGGCCACAGGGCTCAAACTTCGAAGGCATCAGGAACATGTCGGCGGCGGCATACATGCGCTGCGACAGCGCCGGATCGAACTCGATGCGCGCGGCCATGGTGCCGGGGTACTTGTCCTGGAAGTAGCGCAGACCGTCCTCGTAGTCGCGGTCGCCGGTACCCAGCACGGCCACCTGCACGCCGCCGGCCAGGATGCGGTCGAGTGCGTACATGACCAGGTCCATGCCCTTTTGGCGCGTCAGGCGCGTGACCATCACCATGAGCGGACGGTCGTCGCGAACCTCGAGCCCCAGCTCTTCCTGCAGCTTGGCCTTGCACACGGCCTTGCCGGAACGGTCCTCGACGGTGTAGTTGGCGGCAATGCGCTTGTCGGTCGCCGGGTCAAAGCCCGCCACGTCAATGCCGTTCAAAATGCCCTGCAGCGCATAGGAGCGCTCGCGCAGAACGCCGTCCAGGCCCTCGCCAAACTCGGGCGTCTGGATCTCGTTGGCATAGGTGGGGCTCACCGTGGTGATGGCATCGGCATAGCGCAGCGCGCCCAGCATGTAGTTGATGCTGCAGGCATCGCAACGCAGCTGCGAGGCGGCCGCCGGAATATGCGCCACACCCAGAATGTCCTCCATCACGGTGTCGCTGAACTGGCCCTGGAACGCCACGTTGTGGATCGAGAACACGGTCTTGACACGGTCGTACAGCGGCAGGCCCTGGTAGAACTCGCGCAAGAACACGGGCGCCAGTGCCGTCTGCCAGTCATTGCAGTGGAGGATGTCACACTCAAAGCCGGCCGGCAGGTGCTGCAGGCTCTCGGTGATGGCCTTGGAGAAGAATGCAAAGCGCTCGCCGTCATCAAAGAAGCCGTACGGATAGTCGCGCGCAAAGTAACGCTCGTTGTCCACGAACATATAGGTGACGCCGTCGTGCTCGAGCTTCTCGAGTCCGCAGTACTCATTGCGCCAGCCCAGGCTCACGTAAAAGTCGGAGAAGTGCTCCATCTGCGCCTTGTACTCGTCCTTGATGGTGGCGTACTTGGGCACCATGACGATGACCTCGGCGCCGGCGCGCACAAGCGCCGCAGGCAGCGAGCCCGCCACGTCGCCCAGGCCACCGGTCTTCACAAACGGTGCGCACTCGGCCGAGGCAAACATGATCTGCATCTTTTTGCTGGAATCTGCCATATTGTCTCCCATGTTGCAATTCGAGAATAGCCGCCTGGCACAAACCGGGCGGCTATTCTACATGTTACGAGCGATGTTGCGGTGCCAACGTTAACGTACGATGGTGGTGTCGCAAGTTAACGGAGCCTTGCCCAGCACCAGGATGTTCTCGGGCGTGCCGCGAAGCTCGGTGTTGGTGGGAACCACGTTGTTTTTGTCCAGAATGGCGTTCTCAACGCGGGCGCCGCTCTTGATGATGCAGCTCTGGTTGATGATCGAATTGGTGACCGAAGCGCCTTCCTCGACCACAACGCCGCGCGACAGGATCGAGTTGCGCACGGTGCCCTTGATGATGCAGCCGGCCGAGATGATCGAGTTGCACGCGTGGCTGCCGGTCGCATAGCGCGAAGGCGGCACGTCGTGAGCCTTGGTCAGGATCGGGCGCTCGGGGTCAAAGAGCTGGTCGGCCACGGTCTGGTCGAGCAGGTCCATGCTACGGCGATACAGCGACTTCTCGCTAAACACGCCCACGACCTCGCCCTTGTACTCGTAGCTGCACACGTCGATGTTGCCAAAGTCGCCCTGGAGTGCCTCGAGCAGGTCCAGATAGTCGGCGGCCTGGTAGTGGTCGATGATCTCGAGGAGCGTCTCGCGGTTGACGATGCAGCAGTCCATGGAGGCGTTGTCGCCGTACGCGACGCCGGCGCTCACGCCCGTCAGGCGGCCGTTCTCGTTAATCTCGAGTTTGGTCTCGTCCTCGACATTGCGCGTGGCCTTGCAGTACACCACGGTCATCTGGGCACCGGAGTTCTCGTGCGCTTCGATGATGGTGTTGAGGTCCATGTTAAAGATGATGTTGGTGCCCATCATCACGACATAGGGATTCTCCGAGCGCTGGAACAGCGTCTTGTTGGAGATGATGTCGCGCAGCAGGAAGCGCATGCCGCCCTTGGTGGTGCCATACGCGTTGCCGGGCACCATGAACAGGCCGCCCTTCTTGCGGTCCAGGCCCCAGTCCTTACCCGAGCCCACATGGTCGATCAGCGAGCGGTAGTTACCCGGCATGACGACGCCGACGGTCTTAATGCCGGCATTCATCATGTTGGACAGCGGGAAGTCGATCAGGCGGTAGCGGCCCAAAAACGGAACGGACGCGATGGGGCGGTCCTTGAGCAGGACGCTGCCGTAGGTCGAAGAGTAGTTAGCGGTGATATAACCGATGGCCTTGCGATTGATCATCGGATCATTCCCCCTTCCCGATAACGACGTCATTTCCAACGACGGCCGTATCCTTGGTGGTATCGACAGAGCCGAGCTTCACGCCCTCTTCGACCGTGGAGTTCTCGCCCAAAATAGCGCGGCAGATGTGCGCGCCGCTCTTAACGTGCGCACCCGGCAGCAGCACGGAGTCCTCGACCACGGCGCGCTCCTCGATGATGACATCGGTCGAAAGGATCGAGTGGCGAGCGGTGCCGTAGATCTTGCAGCCGTTGGAGACCAGGCAGTCGTCCAGGCGGCCGTCAGGGCCAATGTAGTGCGGCGGACGCGTGGTGATGTTGGACATGATGGGGAAGTTCTTGTCGAACAGATCGAACTCGGGGTTGTTACCCAGCAGGTCCATCGAGGTCTCATGGAAGCTGGCGATGGTGCCAACATCCTTCCAGAAGCCGTGGAACTCGTAGCTGTACAGGCGCTTGTTCTCACCGAGCAGCTTGGGGATGATGTCCTTGCCAAAGTCGTGGCTCGAGCGCTGGTCCAGAGCGTCCTCCTCGAGCGCCTCGATCAGCACGTCGGCTGAGAAGATGTAGATGCCCATGGACGCGAGGTTCGAATCGGGCTTCTCGGGCTTCTCGGTGAACTTGGTGATGCGGCCGTCTTCGGGGTCGGTGGTCAGGATGCCAAAGCGGCTGGCCTCCTCCCACGGCACGGGCATAACGCTCACCGTGAGGTCGGCGTTGTTCTCAATGTGCGTCTTGAGCATCTTGCGGTAGTCCATGCGATACAGGTGATCGCCCGAAAGAATCAGGACGTACTTGGGGTCGTTGGCCTTGATGTAGTCGAGGTTCTGCGTAATGGCGTCGGCCGTGCCCGCATACCAGGCGCCGCCGGTCTGCGTCTCGTACGGCGGCAGGATCGACACGCCGCCGTCGCGGCTGTCCAGATCCCACGCCTCGCCGGAGCCCACGTAGGCATGCAGCAGGTAGGGGCGGTACTGCGTCAGAACGCCCACCGTGTCGATGCCCGAGTTGGAGCAGTTGGACAGCGAAAAGTCGATAATGCGGAACTTGCCACCAAAGCTAACCGCCGGCTTGGCAATCTTTTGGGTGAGTGCCCCCAATCGGCTGCCCTGTCCTCCTGCGAGGAGCATCGCGATGCATTCTTTCTTACTCATCGATTTCTCCTTCTGTCATCGATGTTCCTAAACCCATTTGCGACGGGCGCGGCGCTCGGTCGCGCCCGTCGAATAATGCCGTGCGGCAAAGGGAGCTCGCGCGCCTTTACGCGTGCCAGATCTCGTCGCGGTACTCGCGAATAGTGCGGTCGCTCGAGAACCAGCCGCTCGAGGCGGTGTTGAGCAGGGCCTTGCGGTTCCAGGTCTCCTGGTCGCCGTAGCTGTTCGTGAGCTTCTCCCAGGCGTCGACGTAGCTGCGGAAGTCTGCCATGACCAGGTCGGGGTCGTTGTTGTTCATGAGCTCGTTGTAGATGCTCTCGAAGTTGCCCGAAAGACCCGCAAAGGTGTTGCCCTTGAGCTCGTCCATCACGCGGCCCAGACGCTCGCGGTCGCCGTTGAGGGTATCCCACGCAAAGTAGCTGTTTGATGCCCAGAGCTGCTCGACCTCGGGGGCGGTCAGGCCAAAGATGGCCTCGTTCTCGCGGCCGGCCAGGTCGGCGATCTCGATGTTTGCGCCATCGAGGGTGCCCAGCGTAATGGCGCCGTTCATCATGAGCTTCATGTTGGACGTGCCCGAGGCCTCCTTGCCGGCCGTGGAGATCTGCTCCGAGATCTCGGCGGCGGGGTAGATGAGCTGGGCGTTGCTCACGCGGAAGTTGGGGATAAAGCAGACCTTCATGACCTCGTTCACGCGGGCGTCGTTGTTGATGACGTCGGCCACGGAGTTAATGAGGCGGATGGTCTCCTTGGCAAAGGTGTAGCTCGAGGCAGCCTTGCCGCTAAAGATGAAGGTCGTCGGCATCACGTGGAAGTTGGGATCGGCGATGCGACGGTTGTAGATGTCCATCACCTTCATGATGTTCATGAGCTGGCGCTTATAGGCGTGGAAGCGCTTTACCTGGACATCGAAGACGGTGTTGGGGTCGATGACCAGACCGGTCTCGGCCTTAACGTAGGCGGCCAGACGCTCCTTGTTGGCGCGCTTGGAGGCACCCACGGCCTTCAGGAACTCGGTGTCGTCCTTAAACTCCTTGAGTTTCTCAAGCTCAAAGGCGTCTTTGAGCCAGCCATCGCCAATGGCCTCGGTCACGAGCTTGGCGTAGGTGGGGTTGGCCTCGGCAAAGAAGCGACGGTGCGAGATGCCGTTGGTCTTGTTGTTGAACTTCTCGGGCGTCAGGGCATAGAAGTCCTTGAGCACGATGTTCTTGATGATGTCGGAATGGATCTTGGCCACGCCGTTGACGCTGTGGCTGCAGATCACAGACAGGTTGGCCATGCGAATCTCGCCGTCCCACAGGATGGCGGTCTGGCGCAGACGCTCCTGCCAGCCCTCCTTCGTGGTGTCGAACGACTCGTGCCAACGACGGCTGATCTCGTCGATGATCTGGTACACGCGGGGGAGGAGCTTGGAGAACGTGCCGATAGGCCACTTCTCCAAGGCCTCGGGCAGGATGGTGTGGTTGGTGTAGCTCACGACCTGCGTCACGATGTTCCAGGCGTCATCCCACTCGAGCTTCTTCTCGTCGATGAGGATACGCATGAGCTCGGGGCCGCACATGGCGGGGTGGGTATCGTTGGTGTGGATGGCCACAAACTGCGGCAGCAGCTCCCAGTTTTCGCCGTGCTCCTTCTCAAAGGTGTCGAGCAGGCTGTAGATGCCGGCCGAGACAAACAGGTACTCCTGCTTCAGGCGCAGCAGACGGCCGTGCTCGCCGGCGTCGTTGGGGTAGAGGATGGCGCTGATGGCCTCGGCCTCGGCGCGCTCGGCATCGGCCAGGGCATAGTCGCCGCGGTTGAAGGCCTCCAGATCAAAGTGCTCCTCGACCGGCTCAGCGGCCCAGACGCGCAGCTTGTTGACGGTCTCGCCGGCATAGCCCACCACGGGGATGTCGTAGGGGACGGCCAGGATGTCCTGCGTGTCCACCGTGCGGTAGAACGTGCGGCCGTTCTCCTCAAAGCCCTCGACGCGGCCACCAAACTTAATGGTCACGGCCTTATCCTGACGACGGACCTCCCAGGGATAGCCGTGGGTGAGCCACTCGTCGGTGGTCTCGACCTGGCTGCCGTTGACAATCTCCTGCTTAAACAGGCCGTAGCGGTAGCGCATGCCGTTGCCGTAGCCGGCAATGCCCTCGGCTGCCATGGAATCCAGGAAGCATGCGGCCAGACGGCCCAGGCCACCGTTGCCCAGCGCCGGATCGGGCTCCTGGTTCTCGATGACGGACAGGTCGAAGCCCATGTCATCGAGCGCCTCGGCGACCATGTCGCGCACGCCAAAGTTGAGCAGGTAGTTGTCGAGCAGGCGGCCGATCAAAAACTCGATCGAGAAGTAGTACACGCGCTTTTTGCCCTCAGATACCGCACGGGCGTCGCTCTTGGTGGCAACGGTGCGTGCCTTCTCGGCCACGAGCTTGGCTAGGGCATTAAAGCGGTCCAGGTCGCTGGCGGCCTCGACGCTCTTGCCGCTAATGCTCATGACGGCATCGCGATAGAGCTCGGTAAACTCCTGCTTGTTGTCGAAGATCTTATTCATACGTTCCTTTCCCCCGGGAGTTGCTCCCCAGAACGGTTATGACATGTATCCTACGCCCCCGCGGGGCGGTTAATGACACGTGTAACGACTTTGTTACGCATCCTTGCCAGACGCCTTAACAGTGCTTGTTTTAGCCTTGGAGGCAGCCTTTTTGGCGGCTGACTTCTTGGCCGTGGCGGTCTTGGCAGCCTTGGTTGCCTTCGCCTTAGCCGGAGCCGTCTTAGCAGCCGCCGCCTTGGGCTTCACCGAGGACGCACGCTTGCGCGTCGCCTTCTTGGGCTCCTCAACCATGGGCGGCTTATAGCTGCTGGGACCGCGGCGCTTAAGCACCACGCCTGCCAGGCCGGGAACCTTAATCTCAATGGAGTCCATCTGCCCGTTCCAGGGATAGGGCTCGCTCGAGCAGGTATAGGGTTCCTCGCCGGCGTATCCGCTGCCGCCAAACTCGGGACGGTCGGAGTCAAAGATGACCTCCCAGTCGCCCTCGCGTGGCACGCCTACGCGGAAGCTCTCGTAGCTCGCCGGGTCAAAGTTGATCAGGATCACCAGGTCGTCATCGACGTCCTCGCCCTGGCGCACAAAGCTCACGATGGACTGCTTGGAGTTGTCCGCGTCGATCCAGGTAAAGCCGTCGTCGGTGTAGCCGCGTTCGTACAAGGCGGGCTCGGCGGTGTACAGGTGGTTGAGCGCCTTGATAAACGCCTGATGATGACGGTGGGTCTCGTACTCCTCGGTCAGGAACCACTGGATGGACTCGTAGTAGCGCCACTCAATAAACTGGCCGATCTCGTTGCCCATAAAGTTGAGCTTGGCGCCGGGGTGCGTCATCTGGTAGAAAGCCAGCGTGCGCAGGCCGGCAAACTGGCGCCACCAGTCACCCGGCATGCGGCCGATCAGCGAGCATTTGCCGTGCACGACCTCGTCGTGGCTCAAGGGGCAAATAAAGTTCTCGGTAAAGGCGTACATGATGGAGAACGTGAGCAGCCCGTGGTTGCCGGGGCGCCACGGAAAATCGGTCTGCATGTAGTGCAGGGTGTCGTTCATCCAGCCCATGTCCCACTTGTAGTGGAAGCCCAGGCCGCCGTCCTGCGGCGGGTAGGTCACGAGCGGCCACGCGGTGGACTCCTCGGCCATCATCATCACGTCGGGGTAGTGTGCCTCCACGGCGCAGTTGACCTGGCGGATAAACGCGCTGGCGTCCAGGTCCTCCTCGGTACCGTACTTGTTGAACTTCTTTTGGCCGGGATCGTCGATACCAAAGTTGAGGTACAGCATGCTGGACACGCCGTCCATGCGAATGCCGTCGACGTGGAAATTCTCGAGCCAATACAGCACGTTGGAGACCAGGAAGGAGCGGACCTCGCCGCGGGCGAAATCGAACTTGTGCGTGCCCCAGTTGGGGTGAATCTCGTGCTCAAACAGCATTTGGCCGTTAAAGGTGGCAAGGCCGTGGGCGTCGGCGCAAAAACCGCCGGGCACCCAGTCCATGATCACACCGATGCCCGCCTCATGGCACGCATCGATAAAGTGCATGAGTTGCTGCGGGTCGCCATAGCGGGACGTAGCGGCATAGTAGCCGGTCGTCTGGTAGCCCCAGGAGCCATCGAAGGGATGCTCCATAAGCGGCATGACCTCGATATGCGTGTAGCCCATGTCGCGCACGTAGTCCACGAGCTCCACCGACAGGTCGTCGTAGGTGTAGAACTCGCCACGCTGTGCGGGGAAGGGATCCATGGGACCGGGGTAGTTGCCGTACTCGTCCGGCTCGCCCTGCGGCGCGTCGCCGTGGCGCTTCCACGAGCCAATATGAACTTCGTAGATGTTGAGCGGCTGCGACATGTGGTTGTGGCCGGCGCGGCGCTTGAGCCATGCGGCGTCGTTCCACTTGTAGCCATCGAGGGTCCACAGCACGCTCGCTGTTCCCGGAGGGCACTCGGCCTTAAAGGCATACGGATCGGCCTTGTAGAGCTTCTCGCCCTCGTTGGTCTCGATGAGATATTTATAGAGCTGGCCCTGCTCGGCACCAGGAATAAAGCCTTCCCAAATAGCGCTCGTATGCACGGGCACCAGCGGGTTGGCTTCCTCATTCCAGTCGTTAAATTCGCCAATGACATGGACGCTCTTTACGTCGGGCGCCCAAACGCAAAAGCGCCAACCGCGCGTACGGTTCTGCGTGTCGGGGTGCGCGCCCATCTTTTCCCAGCTGCGCTCCCACATGCCAATGCCAAACAGGTAGACATCGTCCTTAGAGAGCTCCGGTGCGTGCGGGGCGGCTTTACGGGTAGCAGGCTTTTTGGTTGCTGGCTTTAGCTTTGTATCGCTCACGTTTGATCCCATCATGACGCGGCAGCGTGTTGCCTTGGTGACTAGATGCGAAAGGTCCAAGGCTGCACGAATCGAGGGGACGGCGATAGTTCTATGATTCGTTCCACCTCGCGTGCTCGGTGGAACTTTCGGCACGAAATACGATAACACCTGTTCGTTACTTTTATGGAGAAAAGTGGATTTGCGGCGGCGTTTAATCGGCGAGCGCCATGTTTATACCACTGGCAGAATTGCGATGGTAAAACTCTTGACAGTTTTACCAAATAGGGTTTCTAGACTATTAGATTAACGTTTGGTAAAACGTTTTTAGCAGGTTGTTTACCATTTGACATCGAAAGGTATGTTTATGTCCCAGACCGCCGCTCACAATGTCGCTTTTATTTTCGATTGCGACGGCACACTGGTTAATAGCACCCCCGTTTGGGCCTATGCCCAGCCCGAGTTATTGCACCGCCACGGTGTCGACGTGACGGTCGACGATTTTGCCCAGTTTGAGCATTTGTCGCTGGAGGATGAGTGCCAGGCCTACCACGATACGTGGGGCATTGGTGCAAACGGTGAGGAGCTGTATCGCGAGCTGGGCGAGATTTTGATTGATGGATACTCTAAGGTGCCGCCGCGCGACGGGCTCCTGGCATTTTTGGAGCAGGCGAAGGCGGCGGGTATTGCCATGTGCGTGGCCACGTCCACTCCGGCCGAGCTGGTGCAGTCTGCGCTCGCAGGTGCCGGGCTCGACGCTTACATGGAGTTTGTTACCACGACGGGTGAGGCAGGACGCTCCAAGCAGTTCCCCGATGTGTACGAGCTGGCTCTGCGCCGCTTGGAGGAGCGCCACGAGTGCAAGTTTGAGCGCGCTTGGGTGTTTGAGGACGCGGTCTTTGGCCTTAAGAGCTCTGGCGCCGCAGGCTTTAAGCGTGTGGGCATCTATGACCCGCACGGCCGCATGAAGCGCGACGATGTGCGCGACAACTGCGATATCTTTATCGATAGCTACGAGGAGCTGGATCTGGCCCGCGTGCTTTCGTTTGAGGGATAGGCGAGGGCCGTGGCTTGCAAAGTATTAGTGGTTTGCGGCTCGCCGGTGCTGGCGAGCGCGGATCTGTTGCGTAAGCTAGCGGGGGAGTGCGACCACGTTGTTGCCGTGGACCGCGGGCTCGACGCGCTGCTGGGCGCTGGCCTGAGCTGCGACGTCTACGTGGGCGATGCCGACACCGTAAGCGATGAGGGACGCGCCCTGGTCGATGCCGCTGCCGATTTTGAAGTAGAACGCCACAACCCCTACAAGGACTACGCCGATCTGGCACTGGCACTCGATTCTGTCCGCCGCCGTTGGCCGGGCGCCGAAGTGGTTGCGACCTGCGCCACCGGCGGCCGCCCGGACATGTCTCTGTCTGTGTTAGGGCTACTGGCAGGCTATGCGGACGCCCCCGTCTGGATCGAAGAAGACGAAGTGACGGCCAGAATCCTGCACCAGGACGAGACCTGGACCATCGAGAGCGCCGAGGGTAAAACCTTCTCCATCATCGCCGTCGCTCCCAACACAGAGATAAGCGAACACGGCCTAGAGTGGGAACTAGATCACAGCCCCCTAGGCCTGTTAGCCGACACCGGCATCTCTAATGTCGTTCGAAAAACGGCCATGATCCAAGTCCACCAAGGAACCGCAATCGCCTTCCTCTACAAGTAAGGTGCCGCCGCGTGAGGGTTTTATCGGGACGGTGGGTTAATTGACTGATTTTGCCGAAGTCAAAATCAGTCAATTCAGCCCCGTCCCAGGAAAACCCGTAAGTAAGACAATCAACTCAAAAAAGTCCTTGCACGCCGCGTCAACTTCCCCTATAGTATCTCCTCGTCACGGGGGCGTAGCTCAGCTGGGAGAGCGCTTGACTGGCAGTCAAGAGGTCAGGGGTTCGATCCCCCTCGTCTCCACCATCGTGAATGCAAGGCCACTCAATCGAGTGGCCTTTTTTATTTGCAATATCTTTTGATCCCCATTTGGGGAGAGACTCCAAATGGGGTTATTCCAAAGCCTCCAGATTGAAACCTGCTCCTAAATACAAGGCTGTGGGCCAGCCTCTTCATCTACTCCAAAAAATTCATAACCAGCGAGACCATGGAGTCTTTTTCTTCAGGTCTCGACTCAGCAATCATGAGCGCGACAGCAACAAGCGTGCTGTCTGCGATTCGTTTGTCTAAGCCGCGAAAAAGCAGTCCGTTGCGATCTAGATAGTAGAGAAAGAGACTGCATCCGATTCGCTTGTTTCCATCGAGAAATGAATGGTTTTTGATGATGAGGTACAACAGATTTGCTGCTTTTTCCTGTACGGACAGATAGAGGTCTTGGCCACCAAACGACTGATTGATTACCGAGATACTGCTGCGGAAGGACTCATCTTTTTCTACGCCAAACAGGTCGCTCGTAAATCGGCTGCGCATTTGGGCTATTAATCTCATACAGAGCTCGTATTCGAGTGTGTATACCCCAGTTTGTCCCTTGGGCCGATCAATGGATTCACGATCGTACTCATCGAGCAGTTTAAAGACATCTATATAGCTCTCAACGATATCGAGTATCTCACGAGAGCCGAGGTCCTCGGGTAGACGTTCGATAATCTGAGCGACTGTCCCTAGTTGCTCGAGTCTACGTTCGTTTTCAACGTGTCCTTGAATAATAAACTTGTTGAGCACATTGGTTGCCCAGCGACGGAATTCAACACCGCGTTGAGATTTAACGCGGTATCCAATGGACAATATCATGTCTAAGCTGTAATGATCAGTTTGATATCTTTTGCCGTCAGCAGCAGTTGTCGCAAATTTTGCGACAACTGAATCATCGTCGCTTAATTCCTCTTTTAAAGCGTTGTTGATATGCTTGCCGATTGTTTTGACATCCCTATCAAACAGCGCTGCCATCTCATTTCGGGTCAGCCATACAGTTTCGCTTCCTTTGTCAATTACAACAGGAATCGTGACCTCTCGGTCGTTGGATTCAAAGAGAACAATCTGATTTCCATTCATTTTCGCGCTCCACATCAATCCATTGGGCACATGCATGTCCAATTCGATACTCGATTGTCTGCCGAACTTTATGGGTGCCGGCCAGCAGGGGCGCTTACCTGCCTAAGGGCTCTGAGTGACGGTTTCTGTGAATAAAGCATCCATCTCGCCGATACGTACCATTGGGGGCCTCCGTACCGGCTCACATTGCCCGTATACCTTTGACTCTATTCTATCAGATATAGAACGCATGTTCTATATATATTCTCCTCAATTGTCTAATAGCCTCGCACTGGGTGACGGGATCGTCAACCTCGCCCGATAAACCTTACGCCCACATCTAGCTGCATCCCAAAAGCTGCCCAACAATCTGCCTAAAATGCGTTGACTCTGTAGCCAGGCGTGTCTATTGCGCAATGAGCATCTTAGCAATGCGACACCCACGCCAACACTCGCAAAAAGTTGTGCAATTACCTTCCCGGTTTTGTACAAAGTTTGTTAGCCAAACATAATAGTTTGAGCAATTCACGCCGCCAGTAATACAACTCAGGCATTGTTCACCAACCCACACACCCCCATAAACCTGCGGCGATGTGTGCAAGACGGCGCAATATCCCCCATGACCACGGTAAATAAACAATATGTTGCTCAACACACCCCAAAACGTATGAGTCGCCTGCTGTGCTAGGATACTTAACGTTACATGGGTTCAACTGTGCTCACGGCTCCAGCTAGCCGCAAAGCGCAGGGTCGATCAGCATCCGGCCGTAACGGCGGTGCCAGAAAACCACGACCCCCAATAGCGTCGTCATGCGTATCGCATTGAAAGGCATTGTTCTTGTCAATGTGCAAGCTGTTCTTTCGAATTGATATTTCATGACAAATCGCAGCAGTTCTGCAGCTGTTTGCGTGCGGTCCAGTTTTGTACCCGCTTGACTGGGCTGCACGCAGCCAGCTGGGGATGCGGTCTTTTTTGCGATACACGTCCGCGTCTCTAGCAGCTGCGTTTATACATACCGTTCACGGTGAGGCAGAGCCACGTGCTTGTCTAACTGGGCTCAGGGTTTGAATATGGAGCGCCTTTGCGCACAAGCGCCCTGGCGAAGCCATACCCAAACCCCGTGAGCCACACGTAAGACAGCAAGGGGGTGGTGCTCGTGTGGTATGTGATCCAGGTCATAAACGGTCGCGAAGACGTGATGCGCGAGCGCATTGAGCGTGTGGTGCCAGCTGGTTCCATGCAGGAGCTCTTTTTTCCCCAATTTCAAACCGAGATTAAGGTACACGGCGAATGGGTCAACACGACCAAGCCGCTCTTTCCCGGTTATCTCATTTGCGATACGGCAGATCCCCGCACCGTGCAACAGTATCTGCTGTGCATGGGCGACTTTGCTCGGGTGCTTTCCCAGGACGGTCAGTTTGTGCCGCTGGCAAAAGAAGAGGTCCAGCTTATTGGCAGCTTTACTCATGCGGGAGACCGCGTAGTGCCCATGAGCGAGGCCCTAAAAGACGGTGACCGGGTCGTAGTGACGGCAGGTCCGCTGCTGGGCCACGAAGGCCTTATCAAAACCATTAACAGACGCAAGAGCACTGCTTTTTTGGAGCTCGACCTGTGCGGCCGACGCGTAACTACGCGCGTTGGCCTTGCCGTGCTTTCAGCCGAGCAGCGCACGATGCGAAACCTTAAAAAGGCGATCGCCTAACTACGGGCGAATGTTTAACGGGACAGGGAGGATCCCCGAGGTCGGGGACGTAGGTTTGAAGGAACAGTTGACAAGCAAATCCGATAATTCAGCAGCGTTACATACCTCGTTGCATGCGCTTGAGAAGCCATATTGTCGCGCTTCTCCAGCAAAGGGACGTATAACCATACAGGACGATATCATTACCACGTCCGCTCAACCTGACGTGCACGTGGACATCTGTGAAGATGGTCGTGAAGGAGCTGCGACGTTCATACGGTCACAGTCCATCCCCGCACCAGGCACCCCCGAGTTTGCAGATCTCTGCCGCTCCTTAGACAACCGTCCCGTGTCGTACCGCGCCCTTAAGCGCATTTTCGACATCATTTTCAGCGGTTTGGTGTGCTTTTTGGGCCTGGTGCCATGTACTGTACTGGCAGTCGCTATCACCCTCGACACCAAAGGCAGCCCTATCTACTCTCAGGAGCGAGTTGGAAGACTCGGCAGGCCGTTTCGCATTTATAAGTTTCGCTCAATGGTTGCGGATGCCGATGATGTGGAGAAGTATTTCACCCCAGAGCAATTGGCCACCTGGCGGCGTGAAAGAAAAGTGGATGACGACCCACGCATTACGCGTCTGGGACGGCTCATTCGCAAGACGAGTCTCGACGAGATCCCACAGTTTCTCAACGTGCTGTTAGGGCAGATCTCCATCGTTGGGCCGCGCGTTATCACTATCGACGAAGTGCAGAATTACGCACCCGAAGATCGTGCTGTCCTTCTCAGCGTGCCCCAGGGTATTACGGGCGCTTGGCAGTGCGGTCCGCGCAACCTTGCCACGTTTGAGAACGGCTTACGCCAAAAGATAGAGCTCGCATACGCGCGTGACGCAAATGTCAAGACCGACATTGACGTATTTTTCGAGACCTTCAAGGTGATGCTTGTTAGGAGGACCGGTAAATGACACTAGTTACGAGTCAGCGGCATTCGGATCAAGAGACCTCGCCTCTCGTTTCAGTCATCATTCCTTGCTACAACAGCGAGGTTAACATTGCTCAGACAATTGCGAGCGTGTCGGCCCAGACTATGAGCAACTTGGAGATTATCGTTGTTGACGATTGCTCGACCGATGGTAGTGCTCGAGTTGTCCGGTCGCTTTGCGCGAGTGAGCCTCGTCTTCGGTTTTTCCAGCAAGAAATCAATCAGGGCGTAGCCAGGGCGCGCAATAAAGCTCTGAGCGAGGCGCGTGGCCGATATATCGCCTACCTCGATTCCGACGATCTTTGGAGCCCCGAAAAGTTGGAGCGCCAAATCGCCTTCATGTCCGAGAACGCTTACGGGGCGTGTTTCACGTCCTACGAGACCATCAAAGAGAACGGGGCGCATATCAACTATGTTCATGTACCGAGCTCCATAACTTATAAGCAGTTTCTCAAGAACACGATTACCTGCAGCCACTCGCTGCTATTTGACACAAACATTGTCGATAGGTCCCTTCTTGTCATGCCCGACATAAGGCGCGGTCAGGACTTCGCGACTTGGTGTCAGGTCATGAAGGCCGGGCATACCCTCCATGGCCTCGATGAACCACTTGCTGTTTACCGCAAGTGTGCAGGGTCACTGTCGAGTGATCCTATCAAGTCCGTGAAGCGCACTTGGAATATCTACCGAAACGTAGAGCATCTGCCGCTGCTCTACGCGGCATATTGCCAGTTCTGGCAGCTTTATCATGCAATCTTCAAGAGAATAGGAAGTAAATATTATGAGCATCTACCAAGATCTTCTCAATGGGAACACTAAACTTTCGCTCGTTGGTCTTGGCTACGTCGGCATGCCTATCGCCGTTGAGTTTGCCAAACACGTCAAGGTCATTGGATTCGATATCAACGAGCGTAAGATTGCCCAGTACAGAGCTGGGCTCGACCCCACTAAAGAGGTTGGCGACGATGCCGTCTCCCAGTCGTCCGTCGCGTTCACTTCAGATGCCACCGCACTCGAAGAGGCCCGTTTCCACATTGTCGCGGTGCCCACGCCGGTCAACCAAGACAAGACTCCCGATTTAACTCCCGTGATCGGTGCGTCTGAGACCCTGGGTAAGCACCTCAAGCCTGGTTCTATCGTGGTCTACGAGTCCACGGTCTACCCGGGTGTCACTGAGGACGTCTGCGTGCCTATTCTCGAGCGCGAAAGCGGCCTCACGTGTGGTATTGATTTTAAGGTCGGCTATAGCCCCGAGCGCATCAACCCTGGCGACAAAGTTCACACGCTAACTACTATTCGCAAGATTGTCTCTGGACAGGATGCCGAATCCCTCGAAGAAATTAAGAACGTCTACGACATTGTAATTGCCGCCGGTACTTACCCTGTCTCCACCATCAAGACCGCTGAGGCTGTCAAGGTCGTTGAGAACTCCCAGCGGGATATTAACATTGCGTTTATGAACGAGCTTGCCATGGTTTTTGACCGTATGGGCATTGACACATCCGAGGTCGTCGAAGGTATGAATACCAAGTGGAACGCTTTGGGCTTCAAGCCCGGCCTTGTCGGCGGCCATTGCATTGGCGTCGACCCTTACTACTTTACCTACGAGGCTGAGAAGCTTGGCTATCATAGTCAGATTATTCTTTCGGGTCGTAAGGTCAACGACGGTATGGGTGAGTTCGTAGCCGACGCGGCCATCCGCGAGATGGTCCAAGCGGGTCTGGCCCCGGCCAAAGCGAAGGTCGGTGTGCTTGGTATCACCTTCAAAGAGAATTGTCCCGATGTTCGCAATTCTAAGGTCGAAGACATCCTCAAGCGCTTCGCGCAGTACGGTATCGAACCCTTGGTTTGCGACCCTTGGGCGGATGCGGCTGATGCTAAGCGCTCTTACGGGGTCGACCTCGTCCCGATGGAGGAGATGCTCGACCTCGACGCGATTGTAGTTGCAGTCGCCCACGACAGATTTGTGTCCATGACGAGTGAAGACTACAAGGCTCTCTTCGCTGCCAAGGCCGACTCCGAGAAAGTTCTCGTTGACGTCAAAAGCATTCTCGACAAGGCGGATTTCTCTGGGTACCGCTACTGGAGGCTCTAGCGCATGAACTTAAATTATTCTGTCGCGAAAAATCATTCTAACGAATGCGTGATCTTTCGCGAAGGATCACGTTCTTGGCTTTGAATGATTTCTTGCTCCTCGACCATTCTTACTACTTTCTTGAGGGCTGTGGGCAACTAACTATTTCTTAAAATAGTCGTTAAGGGCACGATGCTGTGAATTCTACTTCAAAAAAAATTGGTCTCATTGGTCGTATTGATCCCGACAAAACTATGTTCGATGGCCAGACAATCAAGACTCGCATGACTTATCGCATGCTTTGTGAGCATTATGGCGCTGAGAATGTTGTCACGGTTGACACTCTTGATTATCGCCACCGCGCCTTGGCTGTCATGGCAAACTTTGCGCGCTGCTTGGTTTCGTGTAGTGACATTGTGGTGTCGCTCGCTATCAATGGGCGCAGGGTCTTTTTCCCGCTTCTTTTCTTCGCTTCTAGGTTCATGGGCAAACGTGTCTATCACAATCTAATTGGTGGTTCGCTCGCCAACGATCTCGATAAGTATCCAAAGTGGGTTAACTACCTCAACTCGTTCCAAGTTAACTGGGTCGAGTCGCGTGACCTAGTGGATATGCTCGCCGAAAAGGGCGTGACCAATGCCGAGTATCTACCTAACTTCAAGTACTTTGATCAGACTGCAGGTGCGTTGAAGGCCCCTATGCATGCTGCCGGCGAGCCCTTCAGCTTCTGTACTTTTAGCCGTGTGACCGAACAGAAGGGCGTGGGTGACGCTGCGCGTGCCGTTGAGTCGCTGAATGCCGAAGGGCTAGCCTGCGTCCTTGACGTCTACGGTCCCGTCGACAGTGTCTACAAGACTGATTTCGAGCACGTACTGGCAGAATGTCCTCACGTGAAGTACAAGGGTTGCGTCCCTCCTGAACAAAGTGCGCTGGCTGTGGCGCCCTATGATGCCCTGTTGTTTCCGACTAAATGGAAAACAGAGGGCATTCCAGGTACCATTATCGATGCTCTTGCGGCTGGCGTGCCCGTTATAGCTGCAAGATGGCAGTACTACGCTGAAATGTTAGAGGATAACGTCACCGGCCTAGGCTATGAGCTGGGAGATAATTCGCTCCTTGTCAGTGAGATGGCTAAATTTATGCAGCTCGACAATCACCAACGCATGGCCATGCGCAAATCTTGCTTGTCACGATTCATGGCGTACACTCCCGAGGTCGTCAGTTCCCAGATATTTGATGAGATAGAGGGGATTCATCGGTGAAGGTTGCTTTTCTAGCTCAACACCTGAAAGCCTCTGGTGGAGCCGAGCGCGTACTGAGCGTATTCGCTAATGAGTTGTCCTCTAGGGAGGGCTTTGAGGTAAGCGTGGTTTTGATGTTTCCGCAAGGCTCGGAATACAGGTTAGATTCAAGCGTGAGGAAGGTGTACCTCTATAATGACGATAGCCAGTACGCCGCTTCGAGTCCATTCGATCGCATTCTAAAAATTAGATATGCGCTCAAGGAATTGAAGATTGACTACGCTATCCCGTTCCTTTGGTTCATTTGTCTCTATACGTTTGCCGCTACAGTTGGTACGAACACCAAGTTAATACAGACGGTGAGAAATAATCCTGCCTTGGTTCCTGGCTCTAGCGTTATGCGTGCTGTCCGTTTAGCAACCATGAGGTTCTCTCATGGTTGCTTCGTTCAGAACACGGCTCAATTAGAGTATTTCCCCAAGAGCCTTAGAGACAAGATGGTCGTCATTCCCAATCCCATCTCAGACGAATTCCTTGAACTCGAGGTAGATCCAACTGTTTCCGATACTGTGGTCATGGTCGGTAGGCTTGTTGAACAGAAGAATCACATCATGATGCTCAAGGCGGTTTCATTACTTCGCGATCAGGGACGAATCGTTAAAGTTCTAATCTATGGTGATGGCGACTTACGCCAGGACATTTCAAATGAAATTAAACAAGCTGGGCTATCCGATATTTGTAAGTTGATGGGCAGCACTGAAGATGTGCCGAGCGTTTTCTCAAAAGCTGGGGTTTACGTTCTTACGTCCAGATACGAAGGACAGCCAAATTCGCTTCTTGAGGCGATGGCATCCGGTCTTCCATGCATCTCCACGGACTGCCCCACAGGCCCGAGTGATTTCATTTCCGATGGGGAGAACGGATATCTTGTTTCAATCGACGACGTTCCCACGCTCGCGGAGCGAGTGGGGGAATTGCTCGCTAGCCCATCACTCCGAAGTAGGCTGGGCTTTAATGCTAAAAAAAGCATATTAAATTCATGCTCCCCAAAGATGTTGACGGATCGGCTCATAGATGCTTTCATTCACTAGATTTACGTTCAGCCAAACAAGAAATGTAAGAAGCCCACGCGATGGCAATTGCCTGCTAAATGCGCTGCTTGTTGCGACTTTTATCTTTGGATGCTTCTCCCCGTCACAGCTTGGCCTTATCGGGCTGGGAGCTATTTCTCGGCCATTGAGAATGGTCGGCTACATATTTGGTATTGCCTATTTGCTCATTAATGCGCGATCAATAAAACTTGATTACCCCACTCTGGCAACGGTGCTGTTTGTGACCCTTGGACTCGTCCTTACCGCGTTGAAGGGCGACTTTTCCACTCTCTACCTTCAAACGTTGATTTCTATGGTGCTGATTTGCCTGGTGACCCAGGTGAGCCTGAAAGGCGATTCGGTCCTTTTTGTTACTGTGGCATTCTATGTTATCGGCTTCCTTGTCATCGCCAATGCGGCATTCATCCTTATCAGCCTCCGGTCGCATCCCTCGGGCTACTACCAAAGTGGCGATCCCGATGCAATGGCGGGCGTTTGGCTCCTGGGTCACAAAAACCAGTTACGCAATTGGATTATCCCCGCCATCGCTCTTTCTCACCTCCTGGATGTGGTCCGCCACAAGGGAACCACGGTTCGTACTCTCATTGTTACGGTCATCGGCATCCTTTCGGCCTACTACTCCGACTCAGCGACTTCATTTGCTGTTCTACTTTTCTTTAGCGCTCTTCTTTTGTTCTCAATGCTGACCAATTCGAAGAAGCCCGTGCTACTCGACCCTGTTGTCGGGGGAGTCTTCACTGCCGTTGTGTTTTTCGTTTGTGTTATTCTGCGCAGGGTGCCTCTCTTAGGCTCTGTCATAGAGAACGGCTTGGGAAGGGATGCCTCTTTCACCGGTAGGACCAGTATCTGGGACGATGCGATGTCCTGGATTTCCAATGACCCTTTTGGAACGGGGTTTTTCACGGTTTCCCACTCGAGACTGATGAACGACTCCGGCTGGGTTGTGAATCATGCCCACGATGCCTATCTGGACACCACGCTCAAGTACGGTTTTGCGGGCTTGACTATCTTTATCGCCCTAGTTGTCATGGCGATAAAGTCGTTGGCCGGGACTACGAATTGGCAAGTCAGAGTCGCTCTGAGCGCATGCCTCGTGTCGTTCCTAATCTGCGGAATCTTCGGCGAATTATTCAACAGCGGCTATTTTCTCGTTTTGTATCTATGCTGCTATTGCGACATGATTGGACCGCAGGTCGATGATTGACAGAACTGACGTAACTGCAAATCCTGCAAATTCCAAAGCTCAACTCGGTGACAAGGCCGCTTCTGCGACAAGATGGGCTTTTGCCTCTCAGGTCGCAGCAAAACTCATTTCACCTCTGACCACAATGGTCCTCGCGAGGCTGCTTACGCCTGAAGCCTTCGGCGTAGTGGCCTCTGTGACAATGGTGACCTCCTTCGCTGACGTGTTTTCAGATGCTGGTTTCCAGAAGTATTTGGTCCAACACGAGTATTGCTGCAAGGACGATCTTCATAGATCGGCGAGTGTTGCTTTCTGGACCAACCTTACGGTCTCCCTTGGCTTATGGATGCTCATTGCGGCGTTCAATGAGCAAATTGCCACTGCAGTGGGGAATCCTGGTCTCGGGATGGTTCTCGTAGTGGCGGGTTTCTCCATTCTTCTTACCGCCCTGATAAGTGTCCAGACCGGTCTCTTTCAGCGTGCACTCGACTATCGGGTGCTATTTAAGTCCAAGGTCATTTCTTCAGTGGTGATGCTTGGGGTCTCGGTCTCCCTTGCGCTGCTTGGCTTCGATTATTGGTCCATGGTGTTCGGCACCATCTCAAGCAATGTGTTTATTTGTGTCTTCTTAACAGTCAAATCGAGTTGGAGGCCTTGCTTCTTCTATTCATTTAAAGAGCTAGGGGAAATGTTCTCCTTTAGTGGGTGGACATTGCTGGAGACGATTTCTATCTGGCTGGTCTCCTGGGCGGGAACGTTTATCGTTGCGAACACCATGACTCAAAACCAAGTGGGTTTGTATAAGACAGCCACGCAGATGGGAACTGCTGTCATGGGTATAGTGACGTCTTCCGTAATGCCTATTCTGTTTTCCTCACTTTCCCGCCTTAGTTCCGACCGTAAGGCGTTTGACGCCACTCTTTATAAGGTTCAAGCTTGTCTTGCGTACGTGCTGGTCCCCATGTGCTGCTGCCTCCTGTTGTTCCGGGATCTCGTTATCACTGTATGCCTTGGCGACCAATGGCTCGATGCCTCCTTGTATCTTGGCCTCTTCTTCTTCAGTAGTTCAATCAAAATTGTGCTAAACAACATATGCGCAGAGGCATACCGGAGCATGGGCAAGCCCATGTATTCCATGATGGTCGAGCTCGCATACCTTGTGATTCTGGTCCCGCTCCTCTCGCTTGCATGTGCAAATGGATGGGGGGCATTTTCGGTTGCGGCAGGGTTGGCCCAACTATGTTTGACGGTCATCACACTGGTGGTTTCTCATTTTCTAGTTGGTTTGAGCCCAAGGCGCATGCTCAAGAACTGCGCTCCAGTTTTTGTCGCAGCTCTATCTTGCTCTGTCGCAGTCTTTCTTGTCAGGACATTCTTGCCAAAGTCTTATCTATTTGATGCCGTGCTCATAATGTTATATATAGCCCTTTATCTCTGTTTGACTTATTCGAGCGACAAACTCTCGACCATATACAATGCGGCCGTCCAGGCCCTCCGTCTCCCCAGTAAGCTGTTAATTGCGAGATAGGTGAAAGAATGTCTAGAGATTTAAGTACCAAGTGTATCTGGAGGGTTATCTATGCTGCTTTGCCAAAATGGCTTCCAAAGTCCCAGCACAGCCGTTTAGCAAAACGCCTTCGGGGGTGGGTTTCTCGCAGATTCATTTTGAACGCAGGCAAGAATATTAATATTGAGCGAGGGGCCACGTTTGGCTCCGACCTTTCGCTGGGGGATAACTCTGGAGTTGGAATCAACTGCGAGATTCTCGGTCCCTGCGTCATCGGCAACGATGTGATGATGGGCCCGGAGGTGGTCATCTACACGCGTAATCATGCGCATGGTGACATAGAAAGGCCAATGCGCCTTCAGGGGTATGAAGACTGTCGCCCCGTGACTATAGGTAACGACGTCTGGCTTGGTCGCAGGGCGATGATTATGCCAGGGGTTAATATCGGTAACGGTTGTGTCGTCGCTGCTGGCGCCGTTGTTACAAAGGACGTTCCCGATTACTGCGTCTGCGGCGGAATCCCAGCTAAGGTGATAGCACGGCGAGGCCTCCGCCCATCGAAGGCAGAGTGAAAATTTAGTTAAACCCAGAAGTCCGAAGTTTATGGTGCTGTGAGCGGATTTAGCTGTTCCAAGATGGTCAAGTTCTGAATGGACAGACACTGTCAGCGCAAGTTTACCTTCAAGATAGATAGCAAAATTCTTTCGGACGTGGCCATCCGTAACCTGAAACATTGACAGGAGTAATTGGGTATGAGCGTGATTTCTCAGATCAAATGGAAGCTCGCTTCGACGGAAAAGAAGTTGGCAACCCTCAAAAAGCGTGGACTTACTATTGGGGAGGGATGCGAGATCCTCAATGGCTATGATTTCGGTTCCGAGCCATATCTAGTCACTATCGGTGAAAATGTTCGCATCACGGCGGGAGTGAAGATCACTACCCACGATGGCGATTGCTGGGTGCTTCGCCATATGCATCCGGAGCTTAGTGATTGCGATCGCTTTGGGCGCGTGACCATAGGTGACAACTGTCACATCGGCATGAATGCGCTTATTCTGCCGGGCGTCACCATCGGCCGAGATTGTATCGTGGGGGCCTGCGCGGTTGTATCTCACGACGTCCCCGATGGCACGGTTGTCGCCGGCGTACCAGCTCGACCCATCTGTACGGTTGAAGAGTACCGCGACAAGCACGATGGCGACTTTCTCATGACCAAGCACATGACATGGGACGAGAAGCGTGCTTACGTTGAGGCACGGTTATCTGAATAAGCTAACACTATAGAAGGATAACGTTTTGGCTATAGCAACTAAACATATAAAATCCTCAGGGTCAGTGGGGGGGGGTTACTCCCTTGATAAGGCGAGGTGGCCGGAAGGCTCGTCGATTATCAGTAACCATGCACTCAGGTTCATCTGGGTGTTCCGTAAAGCACGGACTTCACGGAACCCCATTTGGAGACTGATGCTAGCACGGATGCGCGAGCGCTATGGATTGGAGATACCTTGGAAAACCCAGATAGGTGAGGGACTCTACTTAGGTCACGCGTTCAACATTACCGTCAATCCTAGCGCTGAGATTGGCCGAAATTGCAATATCCACAAGGGCGTGACCATCGGTCAGGAGAACCGCGGCAAGCGCAAAGGCGTGCCCACCATCGGGGACGATGTTTGGATTGGCGTGAATGCCACCATCGTGGGAAGCATAAAGGTGGGCAGCGATGTGCTGATTGCACCTGGTGCCTACGTCAATTGCGAAGTGCCCGACCATTCCATAGTTCTGGGCAATCCTTGTAAGGTGATTCCGTGCAAGAATGCCACAGAAGGCTACATAAATAGGCGAATTTAGCCGTCATCGAACTTTGAAAACGGAAGAGGACAACATGGCAAGAAAAGTACTGGTTACAGGAGCTGCCGGCTTTATCGGCGCGTTCCTCGTCAAGAAGCTGCTCGAGGAGTCCGATGATGCCATCGTCGGACTCGACAACCTCAACAGCTACTACGACCCTGGCATCAAGGACGCGCGCCTCCGCATGCTGGCCGAGGTCGACACGGACGGCCGCTTCACCTTCGTGCGCGGCGACCTGTGCGACGCCGCCCTCATCGAGCGCCTGTTCGCCCAGAACGGCTTCGACGTCGTGGTGAACCTCGCTGCCCAGGCGGGCGTCCGCTACTCCATCGAGAACCCGCGCGCCTACCTCGAGAGCAACCTCGTCGGCTTCTTCAACGTGCTCGAGGCCTGCCGCCACCACCCGGTCAAGCACTTGGTCTACGCCAGCTCCAGTTCGGTCTACGGCGGCAACAAGAAGGTTCCTTTCTCCGAGGAGGACCGCGTCGACTCGCCTGTCTCGCTCTACGCCGCCACCAAGAAGTCCAACGAGCTCATGGCGGCCGCCTACTCAAAGCTCTACTCCATCCCGGCGACCGGGCTGCGCTTCTTCACGGTGTACGGCCCCATGGGCAGGCCCGACATGGCTTACTTCGGCTTCACCGAGAAGCTGCGCCGCGGCGACACCATCAAGATTTTCAACATGGGCGACTGCCGCCGCGACTTCACCTACGTCGACGACATTGTCGAGGGCGTCAGGCGTGTCATGGACGCCGCCCCCGAAGTTCAGATGGGCGAGGACGGGCTGCCCCTCGCCGCGCACCGCGTCTACAACATCGGCAACTCGCACCCCGAGAACCTGCTCGACTTTGTCGACACGCTGCAGCGCGTGCTGGTGGAGGAAGGCGTGCTGCCCGCTGACTATGACTTCGAGGCTCACAAGCAGCTCGTTCCCATGCAGCCCGGCGACGTTCCCGTCACCTACGCCGACACCACGGCGCTCCAGCGCGATCTCGGCTACAAGCCCGCGACGCCGCTCGAGGACGGCCTGAGGGCCTTTGCCAAGTGGTACAAGCGCTACTACAACATTTAGCAAATCATGGCCCTGTAGCAGGGGCCATTTTTCATGCTGATTACTGTTCTTTGACAATTGGAGAATGACATGAAGATCGCTGTTGCCGGTACCGGCTACGTCGGCCTGTCCCTCGCCGTCCTGCTCTCGCAGCACAACGAGGTCCACGCGCTGGACATCGTGCCCGAGAAAGTCGAGAAGATCAACGACTACCTGTCGCCCATCCAGGACGACGAGATCGAGCGCTTCCTGGCGGAGGCCAAGGCGGGGGAGCGCGAGCTCGACCTGCACGCCACCGTGGATGTGGCCGAGGCCTATACGGGTGCCGACTACGCCGTCATCGCCACGCCCACCAACTACGACAGCGATAGGAACTTCTTCGACACGAGCTCCGTCGAGGCCGCCATCGCCGCCGTGCGCTCGGTGAACCCGGACGCCTGGATTGTCATCAAGTCGACGATCCCCGTCGGCTACACCGCGGGCCTTCGCGAGAGGCTGGGCGATTCCAAGATCTTCTTCAGCCCGGAGTTCCTGCGCGAGAGCAAGGCTCTATACGACAACCTGCACCCCAGCCGCATCGTGGTGGGCGCGCCGAAGAACGATGCCAACGCCGTCGCGGCTGCCGAGCGCTTCGCCGGCCTGCTTGCCCAGGGGGCGGACCCCGCCGAGCTGGAGCGCATGAACGCCGACGGCACCAGGGGCATCCCGGAGCTCGTGCTGGGCACCACCGAGGCCGAGGCCGTGAAGCTCTTCGCCAACACCTATCTGGCGCTGCGCGTGGCCTACTTCAACGAGCTCGACACCTACTGCGAGGTCCGCGGCCTCAACACCCGTGATGTCATCGACGGCGTTTGCCTGGAGCCGCGCATCGGCAGCCACTACAACAACCCCAGCTTCGGCTACGGCGGCTACTGCCTGCCCAAGGACACCAAGCAGCTGCTGGCGAACTACAAGGACGTTCCGCAGAACCTGATCGAGGCCATCGTGGAGGCTAACCGCACCCGCAAGGACTTCGTCGCCGACGAGGTGCTGCAGATGGTGTGGGATCGCGTGTACGAGGGCAAGGAGAGGCCGGTCGTGGGCGTCTACCGCCTGACGATGAAGTCGAACTCCGACAACTTCCGCGCGAGCTCCATCCAGGGCGTCATGAAGCGCGTGAAGGCCAAAGGCGTGCCCGTGGTGGTCTACGAGCCCACGCTGGACGCGCCGGAGTTCTTCGGGTCCGAGGTCACGCACGACCTGGAGGCCTTCAAGGCCGGCTGCGACGTGATCGTCGCCAACCGCTGGAGCGATGAGCTCGCGGACGTGGCGGACAAGGTGTACACGCGGGATTTGTTTAAGCGGGATTAGGGAAGAGGGCGGAACCAGGCTGATCCGCTTCAATCATTCGCTATTTTAACCGCGTCGAGGGCGGGGGTGTTCGGCATTAGCCGATACACCCCCGCCCTTCATTGTTCTTCGCAGGTAAAATTCGCCTAATTCGAGCGATCGCTCAACGTGATTCGTGCCTTGAAACCGGCTCCATATTCTCCCGCCCGTGCCTGGTCATCCAACTTGAAGCCGATGTTATACAGCTTCCCCGACTTCGTCTTCCGAACCAGGCCATGCTCCAACATGAATGCGACAACGCGGCGATGTGCTTCGACGTCGTCCAAGTTCAGGTAGAAGCAGGCGACGCCTCTGCCGTTCTCGATAACGGACTCGAATGAGCTGTGCTTGCATTCCGCGACGACCATTCCGAGGGCCGCCTTGCGGCAGACTTCCTCCGCGAACTCGATATCGTTGAAGTAGAACATCCATTTCCCGCACCTGCTCTCGTCTAGCGCAGGTGCCAGCTCGGTGTCGATGTAGAACGAACACCATGGGTTGTCCACCCTGACGATTCGGCCGTCTTCGCTCAGCATCGTCTTCTCTTCCATCCATGCCTCATATGGTTTGAGGGTGCTTTCGTAGTACGCGATTGTTCTCGGAGAGCACCCCTCGACTTCCTTGTCGGTAAGGAAGAGACCGAGTAGACTCGAGTTGCTGGGCACGCTGCTTTCGGCATGGCTACACATAGTGCTTTCGAGCACTGCTTTTAAGATTGCTTTATCTGCAGATAGTCTAGAACCGGCTACATCTGTGTTAGAACCATATTGATCATCGCTTCCACCGGGGGCTCCTTTCCCCTTGGTTCGATGGAAACAATTCTGAAGTGCAGGCCTATGTTCCGGTAAATGATTATTTGCTGAACTCGGAAAAGCCCTTTTTGCTCAAACAATTGAAGAGAACAAGCGAGAAAATCATTACCGTTCAGTCGAGTCATTCTGCGAAGTCAAGGGCGGTTAGAGGCTCCCTAAAGGTTCAGAGCTAATTGCAGAGGCAAACTCTCATCCATATATTCGAGTCCGCGACTTAAACAACGCTTCTGTTCTCTTACTCACTTCGGAAATGCTATATATCGACGATGAAACACGATCTAATATTTCGCGCTACGTTGTCAACACTGGCGATCTAATTGTTTCCGTTGTCGGAACGATTGGCCTTACGGCGTATATCGGAAAAACGCTCGATGAGGCAAACCTCACAGAGAATTGCAACAAACTTACTTCGTTTAAAGGCGACTTTGCGGCGTGGTCGTATTTCTTTCTTCGTAGCTCAATGGGCATGGAAGCTATTAGGCTTGGAACTGTTGGTGCCGTTCAGACCAAGCTTGCATTAAAAAACATTAAGTCGATGAACGTCCCGTTTGCTCCAGCTTGTGCAATAGAAAGAACGACTTCGACGCTCAATGGTATTCTTGAGCTCATATAGGCTAATATACTCAAGTCGTAGGCTCTTGGCGAACTGCGTGACGCATTGCTTCCCAAACTCATGTAGGGCGAAATCGACGTCTCTCAGTTTGGCGCTGTTCGGATGGATTAGGTATAGAGCGCTATGGCAGGGGGGCGAAGATGATGATTGTTGTAAATGAATCGGCTGCTGCTTCATATCTATACCTAATGGGATTAACCATAGACGAAGAGCTGCCGCTTACGCAACACCTCTCTCTATTGCCGGCCACGTGCAAGGCCTCGCCGGACGACATGATAAATTCTGTGATGAAATATGGCAGCGGAGATGAGACCGATTTAGGTGTCTTGATTGCCGTCCTTAGGAAAACTACAGCTCAGTTGCGCGTTGTTGGAGAGGGCAAAGAGCTTGCAGTTCGAGTTTGGAATGCCCAATCTGCAATAGTTCTATTGTCCGCGCTTTTGAATTGCGAATTGTATTGGCATGTTCAGAGCGATTCGCGGACAGAAGATTTTTCGCCATGCTCGGCAATCAATGTTGTTCTTTCTACAAGGTTGTTCATTCCAAGAAAATTGAAAGTGATCAACGATTCAGAGAAGCAGTGGATAAGACAGCATTATCGGGACGCATGGGAACTGTTTGATAAAAACACGCGATTTGAGACCGCGGTGAATTCCTTGTGGAGCTACAAGCAATCGCTTCGACCTTCAGTTCAAATGGCGATTATATGGGCTGGGATTGAGTCATTGTTTGGAGTCCGGAGCGAACTTGTTTTTCGTGTCAGTACTCTCGCAGCTTTGTTTCTTGGAGGAGGCAAGCAAAAACAGCAAGAAATAAAGAAACTATATAGAGCAAGGTCAGAAGCCGTTCATGAGGGAAAACAACCTTCTGAGTCTTGTGTTTCCGATTCTGCAAAATTATTGCAAGCGCTAATCTTGGAATGCGTCGAACGGGGCTGTTTACCAAATGAGGACGGTTTGCTTTTCGGATTCGAAGAAGGATCGGCTAAATAATCATTTATCGCCCTACGAGTATTTGCAGATGAGACACCGATGCGTTTCAGTTGCATTGCATAGACAAGATAACGAAAAAGCAGCAAATCAAGAATGGCGATTCGCAAACATGGTTTATCCGGAGTTTTCACCAACCGCATCTTTGCGCGCCGCCTCAAATGAAACCCATAATGGAGTTTGGGCCATTCCAGAGTCACTTGCGCAAAGGTATTGCGAGTTTTTGGATCCAGTGATTTTGAGACGTAGCGTCGCCACTCAGACCGCGAACGCTTCATCGATCTGCAACTTCGGCAAAGCAAAGGGCCGAACATATGACCATGTTTTGATTTATCCAGTTGCCGATATGGCCTCTTGGTTGCAAGATGCCTCGACGGGTCTGAAGCCGCAGACACGCTCCAAGCTCTATGTTGCAATTACTAGGGCGAGGTTCAGCGCTGGCTTCGTGGTTGCTGACAATAAAATAAATGAGCTTCCAGACACGCTAAGCGTCTGGAAGCCATAAATCAATCACGTGTTTGTTTGTCAGCAAAAGCGGATCCCTACGTGAACCTAAAGACGGCCTTGATCAGCCATCCGTTGAACCTGGAGATGCACTTACCAGTCAACTTCATCCATATCACCCCAATCCTCTGAAACAACTCTCATGTCACCCTTCTCTGGCTGCGTCTCGGTTGCGCCCAGCGCCTATTTGGCTACTTCCGCTTGTATCCTGAGTAATAACCTCCGCTGCTGCAACCAAGGTGGCGAATTGCTGCCTTTGCCATATGGATCTGTATGTAAGTGCTTCGAGGTGATGATGCCGATCTCACTTCAATTCATGGACGCATCGAAATAATAGGGCGGAGTCGCTCTCTCGATCCCGCCTCGCAAACCCGAATAGTTCTGACTTTCCCGTTATCCGGAACATCTGGGGAAGTTCGCGTCCCAGTCCGGAAAACCCAATGCCTGAAACGACGATGCCAAGGGGTTACTCGGTCAGCTTCTTGCATCCGTGCCAGGTCAAGGGAAGGGGCAGCCTGTAGAACGAGGTTGGCTCCATAGGGATCTCCTCGAGCCTTCCGTTGCCCCGCCGAACCCATGAAGTTCCGCTTGCGTCGGTGAAAGCCGTTTCGGGTGCCGTGCGTACTCCCATTCCGTGCCCTTCCGTCGGGAGCCATATGCACCATGCTCCAGGAGGAAGCGTGCCGACGCAGACGCGGTTGGGATAAGCGGGGCGGTTATCCTCACCTTTGAAAGAGGGGCCGGCCCCGCTAATCCCGACGCAGGTGACGATTACGTCGTAGACGGGGGACTCGCTTTCGTTTCGAAGCACGACGAATTGCCAGACGAACCGATTGTCCTCGGGCTGATCAGTTCGGTTTCGATCCCCTTCGTACCATTCCGATATGCGGGATGGCTGATGCCGCTTGATGTCGTCCTCCCTGTTCTTTTTGCTCTGGTTACTTTGCCAGAGTGCGGCAATCAAGGCCCCCAAGGTAACGAGTCCGATGAATGCTTGGACAATCAGATTGGCGATGTCTATATCGATGCCAAAAATCATTGGATGGTCACCGGCTCAGCGTCGTGGGGCGATAATTCTAACTCCGAATAATACGGCTTGATCGATGGTCGACGTTACGTAAACGTCAAAATGGGTTTGTCTTAACAGCCTTATTTTCTTAAGACAAACTTGCCGCAACGCCAATTCAAAGAGTTTGCCGTGACGCAGACAGATGCAGTTGGTTGCTGAAAAGCGTGGTTATTTGGGCAGGATTCGCTTCAAAACGCCCGTCGATTATTACGATCTAATGCAGCCTGTAGGGTGGATGTACTTCGATAAGCAGTAGTCGACATGCTCTGGTTTTGAACGAAAAGTCCCAGAGACAATCGATAACGATTCTTCTTTGATGATGCGAGCGGCGCTACCATTAGCAGCGCCGCTTGTTTTCCGCTCGCAGATAGATCCCGCCATGTTGACCACCGAATGCATCTTGACCGACGTGCTCGTACTCCTATTCGGGCACAGAAATTGGAGGCGCGGCCCCCAGCGTCTACTCAGCGAAATTCGTTAAGAAAGCTGACATCGAACACTGTGAACTCCGTCATCGAATCGAATCTCATTGACTGGGATGCGTTCATTAATGATGACTTTGATGCCTATTTCAAAGCTCGCGTCATGGCTTTGCTGGACGCTATTGAGTTCGCACTGGGCAAGTCCATCTCCGATAGGGGCACCGAGGAAACAGTAAAGAGATTTGGCCGCTCATTGGAATAAGATGCTTCTTAGCTCCGTTATTGGTTATAGAAAGAAGGCTTAATGTCTGATTTTGAAATTTTGCAGCAGTTGTGCGAAACAGCAGACGAACTTTCAAAGAAATACATCAGCTCTAGTTCGCCTGACTTTAAAGCATGGAAGACAAGGGCGGACAGGCTTTTAATTAGGCGATTTGGAAAAGACAGCTACGAATTTTAAAGCTTTAACAAAATCAGCTACTCGTTGTCTTTCTTCACCTCCGGTACGCCCGACTCGGCTTTCGTTGAAGCCTGTGCGGACGGCCTGCGCAGTGCAAAAGCTGTGCTGGAGACATACCTTGATGAGTTTTCAGACGAAGGGGAAACCGGATCGACTGCAAATGTTGGAGATTATTCGAAGGTATTTATCGTTCATGGTCACAACGGAGAGCTTAGAGAAAGGGTCGCGAGAATCATCGAAAGGCAGGGCCTGACGGCGGTTGTCCTAAACGAGCAGTCAAATCAGGGCAAGACAATCATCGAAAAGCTGGAAATTGAAGGCGATGCAGCAGGAGCGGTATGCCTTTTTACGGCGGACGACGAAGGAAGAGCCCAGGCAGAACAGTCGGAAAAGCCCAGGGCTAGACAAAATGTTGTATTTGAAGCCGGATACTTTATTGGTCGGCTTGGCAGGGAAAACGTTGCAATTCTTGTTGACAAAGGTATCGAGATTCCCTCCGATCTACAGGGCGTCGTTTATACCGGAACAGACAGTTGGGAGTTCGGCCTCTTGAAAGAACTCAAGTCCATGGGATATTCCATCGACTTTAATAAGATGGATATCTAATCCGTTGATCCCTCCTTTCACCGACTGGCAAAACGATTTACACCTAATTGTGGACATTGCCCACACGATTTCTCTTTGCTCCCGCATTGATCTCGCTAAACTATTAATTGCTGCTACCAGGGCATTTTCTGGTGCATATTCTATTGGCTCCCGCGAAGATCGGAGCGGCTATGTTTGCCGCCGAGTCCCACACCGGCCGTCATCACATCGCGATCGCTGCCATGGCCTGCCTATGCGTTTTGCTGGGCGGGCCTTCTTATGCTGCGGGCGCGGAGAGCCTCATCATCGCGGGCGCGACATACTACGAGCCGGGCGTGTCGGGCCCCGGCTGGGCCTGGACCGATGCCGACCATCTGGAGCTCAACGGCTACGTGGGCGACGCCACCGCCGCCGACGGCGACCTGGTCGTGACGCTCGCCGGGCAAAACTCGGTGACGGAGTCGAATGCGCCCGATGCGGACATCACGCAGTGCGGCATGGAGGTGTGGGGCAGCCTGACGCTTCGCGGCACCGGGTCCCTGGCGGCATCGGGCTCGCAGTGCGCGATCCACGTCTCGCGGGCGCTCGTGGTGGACGGCTGCGCCGTCGATGCCCGGGCGGACGGGGCCGACGTCACGGACGAGGCCGTGGCCGGCGTGATCGCCGGCGACATGGCCGTGCGCGGCGGCGGGCGCGTCGTTGCCGCGGGCGCCGGGTCCGGAGCGGGCGTGCGCGCCTACGGCGTGTATCTGCAGGATGTGGGCCTTTGCGATAGCGCGGCTGGCTGTCGGCTTTCCGTCGACGAATCGCGGCTTGATGCGACCGGTGCCGATGGCGGTGCTGCGTGCACGGGCGGGTCGCATGTGTCCGCACGATTTGTGACGCCTGCCGGTGGGACTTTTGGTGCTGGTGGCGTAGTGGATGCCTCCGGTGCGGTGGCACCGCATGTGGTGGTTGAGCCCGATGTGGCCACGCCGCCGGCGGGGGAGACCGATGGACGCGACGTGCCGGGCAGCGGGACGGGCGAGCCTGATGGTGGCGCCGGTCCCGCTGCAGAGCAACCCGGTACGGAGCCAACGACGGTTCCCGCAATGAAGCCTGCGGCTACGTCGCCCAAGAAAACATAACGACCAAGACGAGGGTGACCAAGACCACGGTGCCTGCGCCGTCCAAGCCTAAAGCCACCAGCGCGACCGCAGCGACACTCCCCAAGACCGGCGACAGCAACTGGATCGCAGTCTCCTTTACGTTTTTCCTGCTTGCTACAGTGCTTCTAGCTGCCGCATGTCGTTGTTGAGATAGCTGCCATTTGGAAGAAAGAGACATTCACAAGGTATAACTATTTGCGTGTTTGTCTATAGGCACCCAATTATCGAAGGCAGAGGCCATACGGACGTGATCATGGGCTGAATCGTGACATGCGACCCAGGTCCACATGAATGAGAAAAGCATTCAATAATGTCGCAGGTTAGACTGAAGGCAACGAAAGGGCACCGGGATCTTTGTCGACCCTGGTGCCCAAGCGAAAGACCATCAGAGTTACCTCGCAATATTCGACGGTGCTAAAGCGGGCAAATATTAAACCGGACTCATTGGTGAGCTGTATGAGCTGGTTTCTTAGTGACATCCCGGATTGTCTATAAGCAAAAGTCTGGTGTTTCGGAAATGTTGTACCGTACGCCAAAACTGTCAATATCTTGTTTTAATACAGCCCACTCAATTTCTAAAAGCAGCCGCATAACATCGTAAATTGTCACAATGCCTCGAATCCCCTTGCTCCTCATCCGCACGAGTTCGTAAATCAATTGAACAGAAATCGTTGCTGTATACGGTTCACCGCTTCTATCAAGATTTAATGCTCTTGCAGCATCAATGATCGCGGTGCCAAATAGAAGCTCAGGGCAAATCCCTTCAGCGGGGTTTTCTATTGTGATATTTACCTTATCTGCGCAAAGCTCAATTTCTGTTTCTCCGGCTCTGCTTTGTTTGAGAAAGGGTTCCGTTTTACCTAGACCTAAATATTCCGTTCTTTTAAGACGCTGCCTGCGGCAGCTCTCCTTAAACATATTGTTACGACAATCTATGATGGCGGCATTCGCAATCTGGTCAGTCAGGCATGGGTAAAAACCTATTAGGATCCAATCGACCTCGCAAGATGCCTTGAAAAGGAGATCGTAAATTTCCGCATAAAGTGGGCATTGTCCTCTGTCGAGGCGGGCCACTCTTGTTCCATCGTGAATGAATAATCCCTGAAAATCTGAATGAATTTCAATTAAATAGCCCAATTCAATGCGTCCATCATCACCGCTATGTTCAGTAAGGTGATTGCGGTATTTAGGTAATTTGCGAGCATGACCTGTTTTTCCACCAAACAATCGGGCATCTAGAGAGCGCGTCAGATCGTCACAGCATGCACAGCTTTGATGATATTTTGCCAACGAGACATAGTTTGCGACGATGCTCGCCAATTCCTCCGGCAAAACATCGTCGGCTTCAAGTCTTGGCATTAGCTTTTCGCGCTCAGCTTTCAACGCAGATGTGAGCTCAGCAGATTTTGATTGAGCGTTTCGACCATGTTTGATGTTATGGTCGATTCTAAAATGCTCCAAACCAACAATGGATCCATTTTCGCGGGTAATAACAATATCAGGGCACTCGCTGCCTGCGTTAATAGATCCACACACCTTCAAGGCAGCTTTCTTCTTGTATCCACCCGAGGCCATTGATAGCCTAAGAACATCATTGAACACTTGCTCTTCGTGCGCGTTCTGGTCGCTTTTGTTCTTGCTCATGCCGGATCCTCCGCCCTTATAAGTAAAACATAATTCAACTCGCGCTCTTATAGAAGGTGCGAGGCCCTCGTCACAAGTGAATGAATGACGAGGGCAAACAGGGTTAAGGTATGACCTCCGTGTTACCTTTCAGCCCTACCCAAATTCAAATTTATTATGCTGCTTTATCAATTTGAATAGCGGGGATCCTCGATTTCTTTCTTCCTAAGCTTGTGCTGGTTCCAAAGTCGGTCTGGCCCCTTTTAGATGCAACTTTGTATTTCTCAATCTGAGTTCTATAGCCTTCAATCAGCTCCAATAAAGACTCATCGAGAAACAGCAACATTTCGCTTCCGTCATATCTCTCAGCGGTATCATCCACGAACTTGCATTCTGTTCTCGGCATATCGAAGGTGCACTTTCGGAGAAGGTTCTCAAGTATTTCTAGGCGGCGAACCAGAACGCCTGCATCATCTATAACATCCAGCCAACTGGACCCGTCCTTGCAAAACAACATTTCGTCCCTTTCGTTTTACAGCTCTGATGGACAAAAGAAATCTAAAGCCGCGTGCGGACATCATTAAAAATTGTTCTTAAAAGCAGTGTAGAAAATCAGTTTCAGACATTATGTTGTATAGACTTGCTGAGACCTTTAGTTTGAATCTCAATTTAAAGTAGATATTTGTTCGAAACTAACAAATAATGGTTTTAAAACAATATAATTTTCCTTGTTATTAAAGAATGTCTGCGGTGAATCAACTTTTTTGAAAAGGATTCTGAAGATGATCCTCAATTTTTCATTTAAGAACTTTCAGAGCTTTCGAGATGCTCAACAGTTCTCGTTTGAACCGATTTCGAGCAAAAAGGAACTTGGGCCTGTGCGAGTGGCTGCGGTTTACGGCGCAAACGCGTCAGGCAAATCAAATTTCCTAAATGCTCTTTACTTTGTCTCTTACTTTATTCGTACAGGTTATGCGGCAGGCGATGCGAATTCTCAAATACCCATCGTCCCCTTTTTACTTGACTCGGAATCGCGATCAAGTGACACAGAATTCTCGATAGATTTTATCGCTAGCAACTTAAAGTATGAGTTTTCATTTGGTGTGAACAAAAATGAGGTTACATATGAGAACCTCACTGTGTATCGATCAAAACAGCCGTCCCTTCTCTATGACCGCTCTTCGATAAACGGGGAACAGTCAATTAAATTTGGTAGTACCTTTACAGGTGCAAAAAAACAACTTTGGGATATCACGCGCAATAATTCTTTGTTCTTATCTGCCGCAGCGGCGGCTGGAAGTGATGTAATTCAACCCGCATTCACAGCTCTTGCCAATGACATCAATCTCTATGATGCAACGCATTATCTAGCAGAACTCGCCACCATAAAAAAGCTGTTTATCAACGATGACGCTCGAGCTCAGATGCTATCTCAGCTCATTAAATATGCTGATATCGGAATTGACGGCATAGATGTCCGTCAATCGGAAGGCGTTATGGGTTTAAAAGACTCACTCATTGGACTCGATGAGATTCCGGAAGAGGCACGTAATAAAATTACAGAAGACTTTAAATTGTCGTTCGCTTATGACCTGTTCTTCCACCATAAAGGCTCGGGAGATGGCTTTTGGCTGGGCTCCGCCCATGAATCGGAGGGCACAAAAGCTGCGCTGGCGTTTTTCTCGGTAGCCTTACGTTCTTTAAGCAGTGGGGCCACAACAGTAATTGACGAGCTTGATTCGAGCCTTCATCCTACGCTCCTGCGCGACTTCGTCTCACTGTTCGCCGATCCCGACACAAATCCAAAGGGCGCGCAGCTAATCTTCTCGACCCATGATGTCACCTTGATGACGCGAACCAGCCCTATGGAAGAGGTGCTTGAACGTGACCAGGTCTGGTTTGTGGAAAAGGACTCTGAAGGTGCTTCGCAATTAATTGCTGCGATGGAGTATTCGCCTCGTGCAAATGAGAATCTGGGGCGCAATTACTTAAACGGTGTCTATGTGCCGCTGCCCAACCCAAGTTTTCATCAACTTGTGGCCCAACTCATGAAGGAAGGCGCTGACATAAATGGCTAAGGCAGAAAGGAGAGGGCTTGCTCGCGGCCGCAAAAAGCAGACAAGAGCCAAGCGAAAGCGCCACCTAATTGTGTCCAATGGAAAGGTGACCGAAACCGAATATTTTAACTTCCTTATTACTGAAATGGACGTTCGCGGAAGCGTGCTGTATCGGCATATTGACGGAGACCCTTTGAAGGTGGCCAAGCAGCTTTCGCGAGAGCTCGATTCAGATAAAAAGGCCGTTAAAGCAGGCGAAATCGAAGCATTGAGTTCCGCATGGATCGTGGTCGATTCAGATGAGTTCAGAAACCTAGCCGCAGCAGAACGAGAAGCAAAGACAAAGGGAGTTAGGCTCGCAATCTCTAATCCATGTTTTGAAGTATGGCTTATCGATCATGTCTCACCATGCCCGGAAACTTTTGCATCGACGCCACAATGTGAGAAAAGAGCGCGCGACCTTGGTATTCTAAAATCTACTGACCCCAACAGGTCCTCCGCGTCAAAGTTCAAGTCGGTAAATCTCGAAATGATTGACGGCAACAAGGCCCAGGCTTTGACCAATGCCGCAAAGCATAATACGGATAATAAACGTCGTGCAAGAGAAATGAATCCGGACAACGTTGTCGCATATCAAGTATGGACAGACTTGCCTGATCTTGTAGATGACGTATTTGGATCGGGTAACTAGTGTGATTCATCCCGCGTTAGGGGCAGGCTTTAAACTCAAAAAGTCGTAAATGAGGTAGCAATGCTTTTGAGCTATGTTCAGCTAGATGACGGCACTCAGTTTGCCTACTCAGAAACACGAGATGACGGGACCGTTCGCGTAGCCGTCGAGCGTCCGGTTGGCCCTGGCTTTGACCATGCGGAATGCTTCTTGCCTGCGGTTAATTGGTTCAATGTCGAAGGATTTACTGCTGATGACCTTACTTTCTTTACCGACTTCGTCAAATCAAACGCGCCGCTCATTTTCGAGGTCGCCGAACGCCAAAAGCCGGACCGGCGGTTTCGGCGCTGGCCCCCTGACGTTCTACTGCTGAACGGCAAATAACCCATGATTTCGCCTACAGACATATCCACTGCCGCCTCCCGCGTGCTTGCTCAATACGACGTCAGCGAAGCATATTCATTTAGCTCGTTTGCCCGAGGCGAGCAAACGCCCGATAGCGATATTGACTTGCGCCTAATCTGCGGCAACACCATGACGTTCGGCGCGCTTTACGAACTCTCCCATGAGCTCGAGAAGGAACTTGGACGAAAGGTTGATATCGTCACCAACCCACCAGAGCACATGCGCACGGCATTCCGCAAAAGCATTGAGCAAGATGAGGTGCGTGTCTATGAAGCTCTGTAAGCAGGACGAGGCGTTAGTGTGCTCCGGCGTGATCAGCAAGTCTGAATTTTGTCGCATACTTCCGGACTCGGCGAGCCTTAGAAGCCAGTATTGAACTCAAACTCGGTTCCAGACACCCTCTTGCTATTTGAATACAGGTATCGCTCTAGCGATAGTATGTTATACTATCGCTAGAGCGATACCTGTTAGGAGACTCGCGTGGAACTGTGGCATGGTTCTCAGAAGATCATTGAGACTCCCCAGATTGGCCTGGGGAAAGTCCATAACGACTATGGACAGGGATTCTATTGCGCAGAGAGCCTCGACCTTGCAAGGGAATGGGCATGCTCGCGCGATGCCGATGGCTTTGCGAATCGCTATGAACTCGATATAGCCGATCTCAAAGTTCTCGACTTGCTATCGCCGCAATATTGCGTCCTGCATTGGATAGCGTTGCTCGTTGAGCATCGTTCTTTTCGCAAAGATACCGCCATTGCCGCGGGGGCGTGCGAATATCTCCATGATCACTTTCTACCTCAGACGAGCACTTGCGACGTAATAAGGGGGTGGCGTGCGGACGACTCGTACTTTAGCTATGCCAGAGCTTTTGTAAACAATACGATCACCGTCGATCAGCTTGGACGATCTATGAGGCTCGGTAACCTGGGGGAGCAGATTGTGCTCAAAAGCGAGCGTGCGTTTAAGAGCATTCGTTTTGCTGAATTTGAACGTGCGCAGCAAGCTCTGTATGGTCCATTGGCCAAGGAACGAGATGAAGCGGCAAGGGCGCAGTATCGGGAGCTCCTTGCCGAAAACCCGTTTGAGGGAATACGTATCGTCGATATCATTCGAGAGGGGATGACGGGCGATGACCCACGCCTACAGTGAGATGTATCTCGAGGATGCAATGAGAACGCTGGGCGAGGCGGTCGATTTTGCTCTCTGTGACCAAGGGCTGACTCCAGCCGAGTTGACGGCGATCATGTCGAACGCTCTTGAGATGAAACAGTTTGAGCGCGGTATGCCTCGCGTCGTCTGCGGCATGACGGGCGACGAGCTCGCGCGCGATATTATCGCCCATGCGGGACTGACCCCCGTCAGATGTAGGGAGACCTATCCGTTCGACCGTTCGCCTCAGTATTGGGCGGGGTGGGTTATGGCCTATACGCAATGGATGAGCAGCTTGGGCTTTAATAAGCTACTCGAAGTCGCTCCGCTCGATTGGATCATCGGCTCGTACCATCCGCTCCACGAGGCCTCCGAAGATAAATTCGCCCAGATTGTCATCGAAAAATGGAACAACGCCCAGGCAGACAAAAAGGGCCTCAAGGCGGCACGAAAGGCTGCCGGACTAACGCAAAAACAGCTCGCCGCCCAATCGGGGGTTAAGCTTCGCGCCATACAACTCTACGAGCAGAACCAGCTCGACCTACGCCGTGCCTCGGTTTCCTCGGCATTGGCGCTTGCAGACACCCTAAACTGCACCATCGAAGACCTCGTCTGGCAACCGATTGCTCTGGAGTACGACTCGCAGGCTATTTCGTCTGTAAAGCTATAGAGGAGTCAGACATGCCTTGGAGCTATGTTCAACAAGATGACGGCGCTGATTGCGTTGCTCAAGAAGATCATTCAACTGCGCACGTGGCAAATTCAGCATCACCGATTTTGCTCGGCAGCACCACGTCAATCGACGAAGCTATTCGGCTGACCATTTCGAACATGCCCAACGCGCTCAGGCTCTTGGAGAACTCATGATGGCGGACACGAAGCGGGGAGCGCATCCGTTCGCGCCGCTCGTGCTCGATGATGCCGGTTCGCTCGAAGATATGGCCGCGGCCGTGATGCGCCTGCACAGCACGCTGATAACGGTCGGGCGCTGCTATACAACCGACGCCACAGGCGACCGGGCCGCGCTTGAGCTTGGAAGCGTCGAGTCCGTGCTTGCGGGTGCATTCTGTACGATATTCGGTCAATCGCCGGCCGATCGCTTCGCAGACATCTTTGACCAGGTCACCTACGTGGCCGAGCACATGGTCAAGGACCACATCTTTGAAGACGGTAACAAACGAACCAGCCTTGTCTTTGCGTTGTCCGTCTTAAGGTTCGCAGGCACTCCGGTCGTGCTGTCTGACAGCCCCGAACCAAAAGACAACCAGTACTACGCCTGGATCCAGGACCTCGTATCCGGAAACCGTACGACCAGCGGGCTCGCTGAGGAGCTGCGCCGCGGTTGCATCGCGGGCACGGGCGACCCGTCGCACGTATAGAATCTAAGCACCCGCACGCCGGTTAATGAATTGATTGGACGCCACGTGGATATCCCCAGCACCCTGTGCTGCCGCCCCGAGACCTCGTGGATCAAGCGATAAAGGGCGGTTGAGCTGCTTGTTTGCTGGGCGCCTTATTTGTGATGGAACGGCATCTGCCCACGAATTTACAATCGAGGGCAAAAAGTTCTTGGTAAACCACGCGCGGCTATGTTAGTATCTCTTTTGCCGAAAGGCTACGGGCGATTGGCTCAGGGGTAGAGCATATCCTTCACACGGATGGGGTCACAAGTTCGAATCTTGTATCGCCCACCATCTAAAGCACAGGTCAGAGGTGTTAAGCCTCTGACCTTTTTCTTTTTGACACCATGGCTGTCACCAAAAGTGGCACCAAAATCAAATCGAAGTCGTCTAAGGCGTCATTTTTATCGCACCCTTTTCGCTGACGCCATTGCCCGTTTTGCATTAAACGCATGCGTATTTTCATTGAATTCCCCTTGTGATCCGAGCGCAAATGTGGAGACAGGGACCATATGCCCAGAGCGTCTTCCAGCGGTTTTCTGTCACACGACGGTTTTTCGGCAGAACTCGTCAAGCTTTTGGTTTGCTTCCGGTACTTACCCGCATGATTCCCCAGTAGATAATCGGCGATGTTCGCAATCCGCACGGCCCGCGGCCGAAACCAGGGGAGGCCCACATGGACGAGATCGTCTGCGCAAACACTGCATTCCGCTATTGGCGCTGCCCACCGCAAGTGCGCGGCCTCTATCCACGCCTGCCCAGCTCCGAAGACGGCTGGCGAGCCCTAGCCAAAGCCCCTTTCGTAACCGACGTCCTCAAAACCCCAGTCATCACAGCTGCATCAACACGAAGCAACCTGCATTCCGAGACAAGACGGACCATCCGATGGAATAGCGCCTATACAGAGAAAGTTTCCATCGACACGGGTATGGGCTTTAGCGTCACAGACCCTCTTAATACGCTATTCACCATGACCCGAAACGTTTCTTCATGCGACCTGGTTCTGGCTATGTACGAATTTTGCGGATGGTTCTCGGTTTTTAAACCATCGCCCGCGGTTGACATGGCACTTGAACAGGCAAAATCAGAAGAAGAGCAGTACACCACAGAAAGCCTGTTTGAACTAGACGAAACCCAAGACGAGGCCCCGTGGAAGCGAGTCTATGCTCGGTCGCATCAGAAGAACAGCGAGAATGATCAAAGTGGGCAGCAGGATGACGGATCCGGAAATAAAGCTAACGGAAAGGGCACATCGCTTTGGATGAGAAAGCCTCTTATTGAATTAGAAGAATTACATAGATTTGCGGCGAAGGTTAAGGGCGAGATGTGGGGAAAGCAATTCTACGAAGCCGCACAGCAAGTAATGGGTATTGCTGCATCCCCGCTAGAAGTTGCTGGAATCATGTTGCTAAGTCATCCGAGGCGTGCCGGCGGAGCGGAGTTTAAAAACATATTCGTCAACGACCTAACACCGCTGTCGAATTCAGCTCGGAAAATCGCAGGTCAGAAAATCTGTTACGGCGATATCGTCATCGTAAACCCAATAACAATAAAGGCCGTGATTATCGAACTTCAAGGTGAGGTTATTCATGGATCGGGCGCTGTGCTTGACCACGATGCCACCCGAATGACAGCATTGCAAAGCATGGGATACGACGTATTTCTTGTAACCCATGACATGCTCAATGATCATGATCAGCTTGATGCCATCATTCACAGTGTGTGTGAGCGATTGGAGTTGTGCTACAAACCAAAAACCGAGGCGATGAGATGCGCTGAGACCAGATTGCGGGCCAACGTTCTGTGTGATTGGCTTGATATTGGTAAGTAATAATTTCAAAGTGAGCATTTGTAATACTTTATATGCTGCCAGTAATTAAGTGCCATTTTAAAACCATGCCGGTTTACTACGTTGGATTGAGGGCGGCTGAGCACACCGAATTCGCCGCTCGTAAAACCGCAGGTAGATCGCCTGCCCGTTATGCGAAAGTAAGCATGAGGTCGGAAATCCGGGAATCAGCGTAGTAGACCGGTCTGTTTTTGAAGCGACCAGCTGGGGCGAGCTACGCACGGTTCCGTAAATTGGTCCGAAGGCGCGGAGAGGGGCTCAGACGAAACCCTCCCGCGGAAGCACCGCGGATTGCTTTGTTCTGGCCGGCGGCACCTGGGGCGCGCCCCGCGGGCTATTTCGGGCATCGTGTGTCTCTTCGTCCTCGTGCCTGTTCCACGCGCCGCAGAATATTTCCAAAATTGTCCTTGCATCGGCGGGGGAGTTCCCGTATAGTACTTCTTCGCACGGGGGCGTAGCTCAGCTGGGAGAGCGCTTGACTGGCAGTCAAGAGGTCAGGGGTTCGATCCCCCTCGTCTCCACCCGAGCATTGAATGAGGCTCCAACGCAAGTTGGGGCCTTTTTTCATATCTAACGATTGACGCCATGTGTTGGTTGGGTAGCATCTTGGCGACATTCCCATTGTTAATTACGAATATGAATGTTAATAACTTTACGTCTCTGGATGGCAAAGCTAGTTTGCAGCGCTAATAACAAAGAGGCCGGGCGTAATGCCCGGCCTCAAAATACTCTGGTGGGCCCTCCGGGATTCGAACCCAGAACCCAGGGATTATGAGTCCCCTGCGCTAACCGTTGCGCCAAGAGCCCTTATGAACGGTGAATGCAATTCTAATAAAGGCATCTAAGGCCTAATTTCTTCGCTTCACGTCGAGAAATACTACCATGCACGAGCAAGTCGCACAACGCAAGATCAAGTCCAATGCTAAACAACAACCAATCTAGGCGCGTCGCAGAAAAGACGCGTTTTAGAAAAAGTTAAGGCCATTAATTCAGGGCTCCAACACATTTTGCCGCGAAATCAAGCTGATGTCATTTCAAAACACCGCCAGTTTACTACGACTGATCGGCGACTCCCGAGCACCGCGTGTTCCCCGTTTGCAAAACCGCAGGTAGGGAGCCCGACGGTTGCGTGAAAAGGCGTGCGTGGTCGAACATTCCTGATTCATCGTAGTAAACCGGCATAGTTCTGAGGCGCAGAGGAGGGGCGGTTCGCAATCGGGCCCGATAATGGGACTGGCGGAGCACGGGAAACCCGGTTGAGCGGGCGGGTCGTGTTTCGCCTGCGCCGGCACGGGCGAAAGTTTTTCCAAAAATGTCCTTGCATCGCCGTCCGAGTTCCCGTATAGTACTTCTTCGCACGGGGGCGTAGCTCAGCTGGGAGAGCGCTTGACTGGCAGTCAAGAGGTCAGGGGTTCGATCCCCCTCGTCTCCACCCGAGCATTGAATGAGGCTCCAACGCAAGTTGGGGCCTTTTTTCATATAGGCACACAAGGTCAAAGGCGGCAGCATGATCCTCCTGGTCGACAAGATCGAAAAAAGCTTCGGCGCACGCGTCCTCTTTAGCGGCGCGTCCTTCCAGATCAACCCCGGCGAGCGCTTCGCGCTCGTGGGCCCCAACGGCGCCGGCAAAACCACCATGCTTAAGATCATCATGGGCATCGACAGTCCCGACTCTGGCCAGGTCCAGTACGCCAAGGACTGCCAGGTGGGCTACCTAGAGCAGGAAACTAATCTGGAGCACAAGGACACCACCATCCTTGCCGAGGTCATGGCCGCCGCCAAGGAAATCCGCCGCATGGGCGAGCGCGCCAACGAACTGCAGGCCCTGATCACCGAGCTCTCCGAGCAGGGCAAGGACGTCGACGCACTCCTTAACGAGTACGGCCAGGTCCAGGACCGCTTTGAGCACCTGGGCGGCTACGAGCTCGAGAGCAACGCCCGAAAGATCTTATCCGGCCTCGGCTTCAAAGTCACCGACTTCGAGCGCCCGTGCTCCGAGTTCTCGGGCGGCTGGCAGATGCGCATCGCGCTCGCCAAGCTCTTCCTGCGCCACCCCGACTTGCTGCTTCTGGACGAGCCCACCAACCACCTGGACCTCGAAAGCGTCCAGTGGCTGCGCGGCTTTATCGCCAACTACGATGGCGCCGTGCTCATCGTCAGCCACGACCGCGCCTTCATGGACGCCTGCGTCGACCACGTCGCCGCACTCGAAAACCGCCGCGTGACCACCTACACCGGCAACTACAGCAGCTACCTCAAGCAGCGCGAGGATAACCTGGAGCAGATGCGCGCCAAGCGCGCCGCTCAGGAGCGCGACATCGCCCACATGCAAGTCTTCGTCGACAAATTCCGCTACAAGCCCACCAAGGCAGCCCAGGCCCAGGAGCGCATCCGCAAGATCGAGCAGATCAAAAAGGAGCTCGTCATCCTGCCCGAGGGCCACAAGCACATCGACTTTAAGTTCCCCGACCCGCCGCGCTCCGGCGACATGGTCGTGGGCCTCGAGGGCGTGTCCAAGTCCTACGGCGACAAGCACATCTACAGCGATATCGACCTCAAGCTCTACCGCGGCGAGCACGTGGCGCTCGTCGGCCCCAACGGCGCCGGCAAGTCCACGCTCATGAAGATCCTCGCCGGCCTGGAGCCGCCCACCACCGGCACCCGCGATCTGGGCACCAACGTCGGCGTCGCCTACTATGCCCAGCACGCGCTCGAGGGCATGACCGAGTCCAACACCGTCCTGCAAGAGATCGACACCGTCACGCCCAAGTGGACCGTGCCGCAGCAGCGCAGCCTGCTGGGTGCCTTCCTGTTTAGCGACAACGACGCAATCGAAAAGCAGGTACGCGTCCTCTCCGGCGGTGAAAAGGCGCGTCTGGCCCTGGCAAAGATGCTCGTGGCCCCCGAGGCGCTCCTGTGCCTGGACGAGCCCACCAACCACCTGGACATCGACTCGGTGGACATGCTCGAGAACGCCCTGCAAAACTTCCCCGGTACCATCGTGCTAATCAGCCACGACGAGCACCTGGTACGCGCCGTGGCCAACCGCGTCATCGACATCCGCGACGGACAAGTCACGGTCTACGACGGCGACTACGACTACTACCTCTACAAGCGCGAGGACCTCGCAGCCCGCGCCGCCGCCGAGGCGTCCACGGAGAGCGCGCCGGCCACGACCAAGTCCGCCAAGGCAAGCGCCGCCCAGGCCGACACCCCCGCCGCGGCGCCTAAGCCTGCCGAGGGCAAAAAGACCAAGGAGCAAAAGCGCGCCGAGGCCCAAGCCCGCGCCGCGCTCAATAAAAAGCTCAAGGGCGTGCGCAACCAGCTCAAGAAGATCGAGACGGAGCTCGACAAAAAGCGTGCCCGCTATGACGAGCTTATGGAATTGATGGCAAGCGAAGAGCTTTATGCCGATCAAGACAAGTTCAACGCCGCGCTGGGGGAATATAACGGCCTTAAGCAAGAGCTACCCAAGCTCGAGGACGAATGGCTGGAGCTTTCCACCCAGATCGAAGAGGAGACCGCGCGTGAACTCTCGTAAGGCCGCTGCCGTGGCGATGAGCATCATCGCCATCGCCTGTCGCATCTGCGGCATTTTTATGAGCGCGATGACCGTGCTGCTGTGTTTTAGCGGCCTCACCGCCAAGCTGCAGATCGTGGGCTTTGTCGTCGAGCTTTCGCGCGCCCTGCCGAGCGCCATCGCCGGCTACGGCGTCATCACGTCGCCCTTTGGCGGTGTGTTCCGCTTGGATTACGCCATCGTCGCCGTGATCCTGTTTGTGATCGACTACCTGCTCACGCGCGCCTCGCGTCGCGTCCGCTAGAGGAGCGCCATGTCCAGCAGCTACATCATGAACCTGCTCGCCAGCGCCGTCGCCGTCATCGTGGGCATCGTGATCCACGAGAGCGCACACGCCGCCGCGGCCTGGGCGCTCGGCGACAAGACGGCCCGTTCGCGCGGCCGCGTGTCGCTCAACCCGCTTAACCATATCGACCCGTTTGGCACCATCATCCTGCCGCTGCTCATGCTCGCGGCCGGCGGTCCCGTGTTCGCCTTCGCCAAGCCCGTGCCGGTCTACCTCAACAACCTCAAGCACCCCAAGCGTGACGAGGTCCTGGTGAGTGCGGCCGGCCCCGCATCGAACATCGCACTCGCGTGCCTCGCGGCCGCCCTCATGCACGCAACGTACGGCAACCTCTACACCAGCATGTCCTTTGCCGTAGCATCACAGATCATGAACTTCGGCACCACCTTTATCGTGGTCAACCTGTCACTCGCGTTCTTCAACCTCATCCCGATCCCGCCACTCGACGGTTCGTCGATCATCGTGCCCTTCCTCAAAGGCAAGGCGCTCAACAACTACTACCACCTGCAGCAATACGCCATGCCCATCCTCATCATTGTGCTGTACCTGCTGCCTATGTGGACCGGCATCGACGTGATCGGCCGCTATTTCGACGTTACCGTGTATCCGCTTGCTGAGCAGCTGCTCAACTTCGCAATCGCCGGCATCTAAGGTAAACTTACAGGTCGACCGTGCAAAACGGTCGTAATATGCACCCAAACCGCGCCGCGAAGGCGCCGTCAAAGGAGGTCGAAGATGTCGTATCGCGTGTCGACGCAGGTCTACAGCGGACCGTTCGACCTGCTGCTGCAGCTGGTAACCCGCCAAAAAGTAGATATCGGCGCCATCTCCATCAGCGAGGTGGCCGAGCAGTACCTTGCCGAGGCCGAGCGCATCGAGGCGCTGGACCTGGACGTGGCGAGCGACTTTTTGTTGGTCGCAGCAACCCTTTTGGACATCAAGGCCGCCTCCTTGGTGCCGCAGGAGGCCCCGCGCAAAGCCGATGACGACGATGACGAGTTCGACGAAGACCTCGAGGAGCTCAGCACGCTCGACGGCGACGCCCTGCGCGAGGTCCTGATCCAGCGCCTGATTGCCTACAAGCAGTTTAAAGGCGCGGCTGCGGCCCTCGGTGCCCGCATGCAGGCCGAAAGCCGCATGCACCCGCGTGTGGCCGGCCCCGACCCCGAGTTCCTGGGCCTTATGCCCGACTACCTGGCTGGCATCACCCTGCGCGGTTTGGCCGTCATCTGTGCCGACCTGGACGGCAAGCGCCAGACCTTCCTGCTGGAGGCCGAGCACGTGGCGCCGCATCGCGTGCCGCTCGATCTGACCGTAGCCTCGGTCGACCGCTTTACCATGGCGCACCAAACTTGCACCTTCCGCGAGCTGTTGGACGGCGACGCCACCACCGAGCAGCTCGTCGTCACCTTCCTGGCCATGCTTGAGCTTGCCAAGCGCGGCTCGCTCACGCTGAGTCAGGACGAAATCTTTGGGACCATTCAAATCAACCGCGTCGAGGGCGCCGAGGCATACGTGCCCGGCGAGGGCCCCGAGCTCACCGAATAGGAGCCGCAATCATGTCAACCCTTTCCACGCTAGAGGCAAACAGCCTCAAAGGCGCCCTCGAGGCGCTTCTGCTGGTGTCGAGCGACCCGGTGAGCGCGCCCGCGCTGGCAGGCGCGCTGGATATCGCCCCCGGCGAGTGCGCGTCGCTGCTCGCCGAGCTCAAGGTTGAGTACGAGGAGGCCAACCGCGGCTTTCAGCTGCGCGAGGTCGCCGGCGGCTGGCGCCTGTTCACGCATCCCGCCTACCATGACGTGGTCGAGGCCTACGTGCTGAGCTGGGACACGCAAAAGCTGTCGCAGGCGGCGCTCGAAACCCTGGCCGTCATCGCATACCACCAGCCCGTGACGCGCGAGGTGGTCAAGGGCATCCGCGGCGTCAACTCCGACGGCGTCATCGCGTCGCTCGTAGACAAGGGCCTGGTGCGCGAGCTCGGTCGTGACCCCCAACACGGTCAGGCCATCATTTACGGCACGACCAACGCATTCTTGGAAAAGTTCGGTCTGCGGTCCACCCGCGACCTGCCCGACCTGGAGCAGTTTGCCCCCGACGAGCAATCGCGACAATTTATCCGCGAGCGTCTGAGCGGCCGCAGCATTCAGTCCACGCTCGAGGAGCAAGCCGAGGACCTGGACGAAGAGCGCGAACTGCTCGATACCGATGTTGAAGATGTTGAGGCAGTCGAGGACTTGGAGACCCTGGTCGTCGACGAGACCTCGGAGGATTTACATGACGAGGACTAACGAAGTAGGGGAGACGCGCGCCGGCGCTGCGGTGCCCAACGCGGATACGCACGAGTCCGACGCCCAGCCCGTCTACCCGCATACCATGCGCCTGCAGCGCTTTTTGGCGCGCGCGGGCGTGGCGAGCCGCCGCGGGTCGGAGGACCTGATGACCGCCGGCCGCGTGACCGTCAACGGCGAGGTCGCGACCGAGCTGGGCACCAAGGTCGACGTCGACCGCGACCATATCGAGGTCGATGGCATGTCCGTCAAGCTCAACCAGGGCGCCGTGTACCTGATGCTCTACAAGCCGACCGGCTACCTCACCACCATGAGCGACCCGCAGGAGCGCCCTTGCGTGGCCGACCTGGTCCCGCGCGACCGATTTCCGGGGCTCTTCCCGGTGGGTCGCCTGGACCGCGACACCACAGGCCTTTTGCTCTTTACCACCGACGGCGACCTGTCGCAGGACCTGCTGCACCCCAGCAAGCACGTCTACAAGACCTACCAGGCACTCGTTGACGGCCGCCTGACCGATCTCGACTTGGAACCGCTCCGCCGCGGTATCGAGCTCGACGATGGCCTGTGCCAGCCGGCAATCTGCCGCGTCATCAACGCGCGCGAGGCCGAGGCCGTAGCTCCCCAAGGCGTCAAGCCCGGCACCACCGCCGTGGAGGTCATCATCCGCGAGGGTCGCAAGAACCAGGTCAAGCGCATGCTGAACAAGATCCACCATCCGGTAATCCGCCTGCATCGCTGCAACTTTGCCGGCCTTGAGCTCGAGGGCGTGGCCAAGGGCTCGTGGCGCGAGCTCACCGACCGCGAGGTGCAGATCCTCAAGGCCGGCGGCATCCCGCCCAAGCAGGCGAGCGCCAAGAGCAACGGCGGCAAGCCCCAAGACACGCCCGCCAGCCGCACGCGTCACCACGGCAGCCACGGCTCCGCACCCAAGCGCAACACCTACCGTGAGCGCTACACAGGCTAGGCAACCCGCCGCGCCCCAGCACCCGCGAACCATACCAGCACGTCAACCATCGAAAGGAAGCATTGCATGATCGTCGCCATCGACGGCCCCGCCGGTTCCGGCAAGTCCACCATCGCCAAGGAGATCGCCCGCCAGCTGGGCTTTAATAAGCTCGACACGGGCGCCATGTATCGCGCCGTCACCTTCGCTGCGCTCGACCGCGGCATCGATCTGGACGACGAGGCGGCTATCGACGCCCTCGCCGAGCAGATCGAGATTCGCTTTACCAACGGTACCGGCGAGGACACGCGCCTGACCATTGACGGCCAGGACGCTTCGGCCGCCATCCGCACCCCGCAGGTCGACGCCAACGTGTCCAAGGTATCGGCCTATCCGGGCGTGCGCGCCGCCATGCTCATCCACCAGCGCCGCGCCGCCGAGGACCGCGATATCGTGGCCGAGGGTCGCGACATCGGCACCGTCGTGTTCCCCAACGCGCAGGTCAAGATCTTCCTGACAGCCGACCCGCGCGAGCGCGCCCGCCGCCGCGTGCTTCAGCGCCACCAAAACGATGCCCAGCCGCTCACGTCCGAGCAGCTCGAGGCTGAGGTCGACGAGACCCTCGACGCCCTTAAGCAGCGCGACAAGCTCGACAGCAGCCGCGAGGTCGCCCCGCTCGTGCCCGCCGAGGACGCCGTGCACGTCGACTCCACCGCCCACACCATCGATGAGGTCGTCTCGATAATCGAGGACCTCATCAACCAAAGGAGGTAGCCCATGCGCCTGTTTAAGCAGACGCCCGAGGACTATTACAACGCCCCCTACGCCGAGTTTCCAGCGCTCATCCGCGGCACCGTCGTCGTAGTCATGGCCATCCTTTGGGCCTTCTCCAAGCTCATGTGGCGCTGGAAGGTCGAGGACGCTGACCTGCTGTTTGAGCGCCAGGAAGGCCGCGGCAGCGTGGTCATCTGCAACCACACCTCTATGGCCGAGCTCTTGGCCGTGGAGACGGCGCTGTTCTTTGGGGGCCGCCGTATCCGTCCCATCTTTAAGTCCGAGTTCGCCAAGAGCAAGATCGTACGCTGGGCCTTTAGCCGCGTGGGCGGCATTCCCGTGGAGCGCGGCACCGCCGACATGAAGTGCCTGCGCGCCGCCCAGCATGCGCTGCAGCGCGGCGAGGACGTCCTGATCTTCCCCGAGGGCACGCGCATCCGCTCGCGCGAGATCAAGCCCGAGGTCCACGGCGGTTTTGCGCTCATCGCTCAGATGGGCAAGTCACCTGTGAACCCGCTCGCCATCTGCGGCTGGTCTGATATCACGCCCGCGGGCAAAAAGCTCATGCGTCCCAAGAAGTGCTGGATTCGTGCCGGCAAGGCCGTCTCGTTTTCCGATGCACCGGCCGGGCTTAAGCGCAAGGAGCGCCTGGCCTGGTTTGAGTCCGAGGCCATGAACCGCGTCTACGCCATGCGAGACGAGCTGTGCGCCGAGCATCCGGGCAGGTTCTAGCCATGAGCGAGAACGTGACGAACGCTGCCGTGACCGCGTCCGACCAGGACGGCGCGCCCACCATCGAGATCGCCGCCCACGCCGGCACTTGCTACGGCGTGCAGCGCGCGCTCGACATGGCATTGGCCGCCGCGCCGCAGGCAGGGGAGAGCGCTCAGGTCCACACGCTGGGTCCGCTCATCCATAACCCCATCGTGGTGCGCGAGCTCGCCGAGGCAGGCGTCGGTCTGGCTGAGACCCTAGACGATGCCGCATCGGGCACCGTGATCATCCGCGCTCACGGCGTGGTGCCGCAGGTGATCGATGCCGCTCGCGAGCGTGACCTTACTGTGGTCGACGCCACCTGCCCGTACGTGAAGAAGGTCCATGTGGCGGCCGAGCGCCTGGTGCGCGAGGGCTACCGCGTGATCGTCGTGGGCGAGCCGGGTCACCCCGAAGTCGAGGGCATCCTGGGCCATGCCGGCGATGACGCGCAGGTCGTGAGCTGCGCTGCCGATGCGGACGCGCTGTCGCTCAAGGGTAAAGTGGGCTTGGTTGTGCAGACCACCCAGACTGCGCAGAACTTGGCCGAGGTCGTGGCTGCTATCACCCCGCGCGTGCAGGAGCTGCGCGTGATCAACACCATCTGCGCCGCCACGAGTGAGCGTCAACAGGCAGCAGCCACACTTGCCAACCGCTGCGACTGCATGGTCATCGTGGGCGGCAAGAACTCGGGCAACACCCGCCGCCTGGCGCAGATTTGCGCAGACGCCTGCGAGCGCACGTATCACATCGAGGAAGCTTCTGAGCTCCAAGCCGCGTGGTTTACCGACGCTCACCACATCGGCATCACCGCCGGAGCCTCCACCCCGCAAGAACACATCGAGCGCGCCGTCGAGCGCATCAAGGAGCTTTGCCGCTAACCATGGACCAGACCGTACCCGCATACGCCGCCGAGGTGGCCGATTACGGGCGCAGCCGCGACCCCGAGCCGGGTGAGGGCGCGCTCGTAAAGAACGTGCGTCCCGAATCGCCCGCGTGGGATGTGGGTATCGAGCCGGGCATGCGCGTGCTCACGGTCAACGGTGAGGCGCTCACCGACATGATCGTTTGGCTCTGGGAGGCCGACGATGATACCGTCGACCTCGAGGTTTTCGACCCGCGCGACGGCACCGTCACCCCCGTCGAGCTCGACCGCTTTCCCGGCGAGGATTGGGGTTTGGAGTTCGATGGCCCCATCTTCGACGGCATGCGTACCTGCGTCAACGCCTGCGTGTTCTGCTTTATGACCATGCTCCCCAAGGGCGGCCGCTCCACGCTCTATATTCGCGACGACGACTATCGCCTAAGCTTTTTGCAAGGCAACTTTGTCACGCTTACGAACCTCACCGACGAGGACGTGCAAAACGTCATCCAGCGCAACATGAGTCCCATGAACGTGTCGGTCCACGCTGTGAGCCCCGACGTCCGCCGTCGTATGATGGGCCGTAACGCCCAGCGAGGCATGGACGTACTCGAGACCATCATGGCCGCCGGCATCGAGATTCACGCGCAGATCGTGTTGTGCCCCGGCATGAACGACGGCGAGGAGCTGGAAAAGACCCTGCGCTTTTGCGAGGAGCACGAGCAAATCACAAGCCTGGGCATTGTGCCGCTTGGTTTTACCAAACACCAAAACCGCTTTAGCTGGTCATACAGCGACAAGCCCGAACTGGCGCGCGAGACCATTGCCATGATCCGTCCCTACCAGGATCGTGCCTACGAACGCTTTGGCCGCCACACCTTCCAGATGAGCGACGAGTTCTATCTGGACGCCGGCATCGATCCTCCCGAGGCAGACTTTTACGACGGCTATCCGCAGTACTACGACGGCATCGGCATGATCCGCTCGTATCTGGACGAGACCGACGACGTGCTGACTACCGATGCCGAGCGACTGGCCCGCGTCCGCGAGGCCATCGCCGACCGTGGCCAGCACCTGATGTGCCTCTCGGGCGCCAGCGCGCGAGACACCGTGGCACGCTTTTTGGAGTCGCCGCATGGTCTCGGCGGCACCGTCACAGCCATCAAGAACCGCTACTTTGGCGGCAACGTGGACGTGACCGGCCTCATCGTCGCGTGTGACATTCTGGAGCAGCTGCCCCAAGATCTGTCGGGGGTTATGCTCTTTGTGCCTAAGCTCATGTTCAACGCTGACGGCATGACGCTTGACGAGTATCATCGTGACGATTTACTCGCAAGCCTTACCAGTCGCGGCGCCGAGGTTCATGTGGTGTCGACCATGCCGCATGAGCTGCTCGATACCCTGGAGCACATCCTTGGCATAACGCCCGCCAATTCAACTATTCCCGCTGACCCTACCCATTAAAGGAGTGCAGATGAAACCTATCGTCGCCGTCGTCGGACGCCCCAACGTGGGCAAATCCACGCTCGTTAACCGCCTGGCCCAAACCTCGGACGCTATCGTCCATGAGTCCCGCGGCGTCACGCGCGACCGCTCGTACCACACGGCCGATTGGAACGGCCGCGAGTTCACCATCGTCGACACGGGCGGCATCGAGCCGCTCAAGAGCGATGACGTCTTTGCCACGTCCATCCGCGACCAGGCGCTCGCTGCCGCTGAGGAAGCCGCCGTCATTCTGTTTGTGGTCGACGGCCGCACCGGCGTCACCGAGGAGGACGAGTCGGTCGCCCGCATGCTCAAGCGCTGCGACAAGCCGGTCTTTCTGCTGGTGAACAAGCTCGACAACCCCGATCGCGAGAACGACAGCATCTGGGAGTTCTATTCGCTCGGCATCGGTGAGCCCACGCCGCTCTCGGCCCTGCATGGCCATGGCACGGGCGACCTGCTCGACGACATCGTGGCCCTGCTTCCGGAGGAAGAGGACGAGGTCGCCGATGAGTTCCCTGATGCGCTGAACGTCGCTATCATCGGCCGCCCCAATGCCGGTAAGTCGTCGCTGTTCAACCGCATCCTGGGCGCTGATCGCTCTATCGTGTCCAACATTGCCGGCACGACGCGCGACGCCATCGACACCGTCGTGGAGCGTAACGGCAAGCACTACCGCATGGTCGACACCGCGGGTATTCGCAAGAAGAGCACCGTGTACGAGAACATCGAGTACTACTCGATGGTCCGCGGCCTGCGCGCCATCGATCGCGCCGACGTGGCACTGCTCGTCGTCGACGCCTCCGTGGGCGTTACCGAGCAGGACCAGAAGGTCATGGGCTTGGCCATCGAGCGCGGCTGCGCCATCGTCGTGTTACTCAACAAGTGGGATCTGCTCGATGACGACCGCAAGCGCGAGGTCTGCATGGAGACCGTCGACCGCCGTCTGGGCGTCATGGCTCCCTGGGCCCAGTACCTGCGCATCTCTGCCCTCACTGGCCGCAGCGTCGAGAAGATCTGGGCGATGGTCGACGCCGCCGAGAAGACGCGCTCGCAAAAGATCACCACCTCGCGCCTCAACACCTTCCTCACCGACCTGCGCGAGTTTGGCCACACCGTGGTGGACGGCAAGCGCCGCCTGCGCATGCACTACGTGACTCAGACGGGCATCAACCCGCCGACGTTTACGTTCTTCGTCAACCACAGCGACCTGGTCAACGACACCTACCAGCGCTACGTGGAGAACCGTATGCGCTCGACCTTCGATTTTGCCGGCACGCCCATACGACTCTTCTTTAGGAAGAAGGAGCAAAAGGATGCATAACCCGATTCTGCTGACCGCCATCTGCGCCGTGGTCTCGTTCTTTATCGGGGCGATTCCGTTTGGCCTGATCCTGGGCCGCGTGTTCAACCACACGGACATTCGCAAGGCGGGTTCCGGCAACATCGGCACCACCAACGCGCTGCGCGTGGCCGGCCCCAAGGTGGCCGCGCTCACGCTGCTGCTCGACTGCCTTAAGGGCGCCATCTGCGTCCTTATCGCCCGTCCGCTCATCGCGGGCGTGGGCTATGGCTTCCCCGTAAGCATCATGGCGCCCGGAGCCCCCGGCGACTGGATGCTCGGTGTCATTTGCCTGGCAGCCGTGTGGGGACACATCTTTTCTCCCTACCTCAACTTCCATGGCGGCAAGGGTATCGCCGTGGGCTTGGGCGTGATTCTTGCCTGGTACTGGCCCATTGGTCTGTCGCTGCTGGGCATGTTTATCGTGGCCGTCGCCATCACCAAGTACGTGTCGGTGGGCTCGCTTGCCGCCGCCATCGGTCTTCCTATCGCTGCCTGCGCGGTCTTTCCGTACAGCAGCCTGGGTCTCAAGTTTTGCATGGCGATGATCGGCATCACCGTGGTGTGGGCCCATCGCTCGAATATCCAAAAGCTCATGACGGGTAAGGAGTCCAAGCTCTCGTTTACCAAGCGCGTCACCGAGCCCGACGATAAGTAGGAGAGAGTCATGAATGTTGCGCTGATTGGCTCAGGCTCCTGGGGAACCGCCGTCGCCGGTCTTGCCGCCGCGCGCGCCGAGCGCGTGACCATGTGGGCCCACAGCGAGCAAACGGCCGCCGGCATCAATGGTGAGCACCGCAACCCCCGCTACCTTGTGGACTACGAGCTGCCCGGCAACGTCGTCGCAACGACGGAGCTGGTGCAGGCGCTCGACGGCGCCGAGGCCATCATCTTTGCCGTTCCTTCGACGCACCTGCGCAGCGTGTGCCACCAGGCGGCGCCCTTTATCACCGCTGATACCCCGGTGCTCTGCCTCACCAAGGGCATTGAGCCCGAGTCCGGCCTACTCATGAGCGAGGTCATCGCCAGCGAGATCGGCAACGAGGCGCGCGTGGCGGCGCTCTCGGGCCCCAACCATGCCGAGGAAATCTGCCGCGGCGGACTTTCTGCCGCCGTCATCGCCAGCGAAGACCCTCAGATAGGGGAGACCTTTAAGGACCTGCTTCTATCCACGGCCTTCCGCATCTATCTTTCGCAGGACATGACGGGCGTCGAGGTCTGCGGCGCCATGAAAAACGTTATCGCCATCGTGTGCGGCATCTCCGCCGGCTCGGGCGCGGGCGATAACACGCTCGCCCTCATCATGACGCGCGGTCTGGCCGAAATCAGCCGCCTGGTGCACGCCCGCGGCGGCCAGGCCATGACCTGCATGGGGCTTGCCGGCATGGGCGACCTTATCGCCACCTGCACTTCGGAGCATTCGCGCAACCGCACCTTTGGCTACGAGTTCGCTCATGGCGTGTCGCTCGAAGAGTACCAGGCACGCACGCATATGGTGGTCGAGGGTGCCGTTGCGGCCCGCAGCGTGAGCGAGCTCGCCCGTTCACTGGGCGTAGACATTCCGCTCACCTTTGCCGTGGAGCAAACGCTCTACAACGGTGTTACTTTGGATAGGGCGCTCGAGATTCTCACCGACCGCGTCCCCTCTCAAGAGTTCTACGGACTCGCCGACTAACGCAGAAAGGCTACTACCATGGGTTCCATTAAAATCGCTCCGTCCGTCCTCTCGGCCGACATGGCCAACCTCAAGGGCGAACTCGACAAGATCGCCGGTGCCGACTACGTGCACTTCGACGTCATGGACGGTCACTTTACCGGTAACCTCACCTTTGGCGTCGACATCCTCAAGGCCGTCAAGCGCTCCACCGATGTACCGGTCGACGCGCACCTGATGGTGTCGAACCCCGACGAGACGGTCGATTGGTACGCCGACGCTGGTGCCGACATGATCACCGTGCACTATGAGGCCTCCACGCACCTGCACCGCACGCTCACCCATCTGCAGCAGCGCGGCGTCAAGGCCGGCGTGGTACTCAACCCCGCAACGCCCGTCTGCGTGCTCGAGAGCATCATCGACGTTGTCGACATGGTGCTGCTCATGAGCGTGAACCCCGGCTTTGGCGGCCAGAGCTTTATCCCTGGTACTATTGCCAAACTGCACGAGCTTACGGCCATGTGTGAGCGCCACGGCGTTTCGCCCCTGATCGAGGTCGATGGCGGTATCTCTTCCAAGAACATCGCTGAGGTCGTCAAGGCCGGCGCCAACGTGCTCGTAGCCGGCTCCGCCGTATTTAAGTCCGAAGATCCCGCCGCCGAGGTTGCGCTGCTGCAGAAGCTGGGCAACGAAGCCACACAGGAGGCATAAACCCTTATGACCGCAGGTCAAAACCGTATACCCGTGAATCTTGACTATGCCGCCTCGACGCCCATGCGCGCCGAGGCGCGCCTTGCGCAGCGCGAATATGACGACAGCGAGCTTGCCGGAGTCAACCCTAACTCGCTGCATTCGCTCGGCCGCAAGGCCGCCGCACGCCTGGAAGTCGTCCGTCGCGAGATAGCCCGTAGCTTTGGCGCACGCGTTCGCCCGTCCGAGATCATCCTTACCAACGGCGGCACCGAGGCTAACCAGCTGGCGCTGCTCGGTCTTGCCGAGGGCGCTCGTCAGCGCGATCGCAAGCGCGACCGTGTCATCGCTTCGGCCATCGAGCACGATTCGATTCTGGACAACCTGCCGCTGCTGCGCGCCGCCGACTTTTCCGTCGACCTGGTGCAGCCCTGCCGGGCGGGCTACATTGAGCCTGCCGCGCTGAGCGACTTGCTCGGCGACGACGTCGCGCTCGTGAGCATCATGGTTGCCAACAACGAGACCGGCGTGGTTCAGCCCATTCGCGAGCTTGCTGCTGCCGCACACGCCGCCGGCGCTCTATTCCACACCGATGCCATCCAGGGCTACTTGCATATTCCGCTCGATGTCACCGAGCTGGGCGTCGACGCCATGACCGTTGCCGCGCACAAGATCGGCGGCCCTGTGGCTTCCGGCGCGCTCTACCTTAAGAACCGCACGCCGCTGCGTCCGCGCATCTTTGGCGGTGGACAGGAAGCCGGCCGTCGTGCCGGTACGCAGGATCTGCGCACGCAGCTGGCTTTTGCCGCTGCCGCTAGCACGCTGGCGCCCCACGTGGCCCAGGAGCGCGCGGAACTGCAGACCTTGTCCGACAAGCTCTACGCCACGCTTACGGCCCATCCTCGCATTCACGCCACAATGGGCGACTACGCGCAGGCCGACCGTCTGCCGGGTATGGTTTCAATCTACGTTGACGGCATGGACTCCGAAGAGCTCATTATCAAGCTCGATGCCGCCGGCTTTGAGGTTTCGGCCGGATCAGCTTGCTCGAGCGGCAACATGGACCCGAGCCACGTGCTCAGCGCCATGGGCATTGGTCGCGAGCAGGCGCTGGGCGCACTGCGCATCTCCTTCGATGACCGCGTGAATCCTGTCGACCTGGATGAGTTCGCCCAGACGCTGCTCTCGATCGTAGGTGCCGCATGATCGTCTCCGAGCTTGAACGTGCGCTGCTGGCGCGCTACCCCAAGGCGGACGCCGAGGGCTGGGATCATGTAGGGCTATCTGTGGGAGATCCTGCTGCCGAGATCACCGGCGTCGCCTGCGCACTCGACGCGACCGAGGCCAACGTGCACCGTGCTCTCGAGGCCGGCGCCAACGTGCTGCTGACGCATCATCCCATTTATATCAAGGCGCCCGAGGCGTTTTGCCCGGCGGATTCCGCGCGTCCCCAGTGCAGCGCTGCTCTGTACGAGGCAGCTCGTTGCGGCGTGAGCATCATCTCGCTTCACACCAACCTGGACCGCTCGCACGAAGCGCGCATCTGCCTAAGTAAGCTGTTGGACGCCGCGCCCGCAAGCTCACTGGAGCACGTGGACGACCCCGAGGCCTGCGGCCTGGGAGCCCTTGCGACATTCAACGACCCCTGCAGCCTGCGCGCCCTTGCCGCCCGTGCTGCCACGGCCTTCGGAAGCGATCCGCGCGTATGGGGCGATGCCGAGCGCTCGTGCCGCACCGTTGCCATTCTGGGCGGCTCCCTCGGCGATTTTGGCGAGCTCGCCATCGCCGCGGGCGCAGATGTTGTCGTGACGGGCGAGGCGGGCTACCACGTGGCGCAGGACCTCGCTCTGCGCAGTCTGGGCGTCATCTTGCTCGGCCACGATCGCTCCGAGGAGCCGTTCGTGGATATCTTGATGAACTCTGCGGTTGACGCCGGGGTCGACCCCCGTCATGCGATTAAAATACTGAACCCTTGCCAATGGTGGACTGTGACAAAAGGAGAGAACTTATGAGCGCCGGCGCTACGCTACTCAAGCTGCAACAGATCGATTTGGAGCTCGCCCGCAACAAGAGCGAACTTGCCAATATGCCGGAGCTCAAGGAGCTCGCCTCAAAGCGCAAAACCTATGTAAAGCTTAAGTCCGAGATGACCAAACTCTATGCTCAGCGCAAGGACCTGGACATTGAGCTGGACGATCTCAACACCACCGAGATCCAGACCAACAACGCCATCGAGGCCGCCAAGAAGCGCCACGTCGACGGCTCTGACTACCGCGAGGTCCAGGATCTGGAAAATGAGCTCGCCACCCTGGCCAAGCGCCTGGACAAGATTGAGCACACCCGCAAGGATGTCGTTGTCGCCCACAAAGAGGCGCTCGACCGCGAGACCCGCGCGCAGGCCATCATCGCCAAGTTCGAGGAGGGCGTGAAGGCCGATACCAAGGCTGCCCGCGCCAAGGCTGCCGATCTGCAGGCTCAGATTGATGCCTCCACCAAGGAGCGCACCGCGCTTGCCGCCACGCTACCGACCGACGTGCTCACCGATTACGAGCGTCTGCTCAAGCAGTTCCGCGGCCTGGCCGTCGAGACCATCAAGGGCAACATCCCCACGGTCTGCCACACCGCGCTGCAGGCGTCATCCATGAGCGACCTCAACCACGACGGTAGTGAGATTACGCACTGCCCGTACTGCCACCGCCTGCTGGTGCTCCCGAGCAAGGAAGCGTAAACGATGGCGGCGCCCAACAATTCAATGCAGCTTGAGGGAAAAACGATCCTGCTGGGTATTACCGGCGGGATCGCCGCCTATAAGTCGTGCAATATCGTGCGCCTGCTGCAAAAGTGCGGCGCGCGCGTCAAAGTAGTCATGAGCGAGCATGCCACGGAGTTTGTGGGGCCGCTCACCTTCCGCGCACTCACCAATGAGCCGGTCGCGGTGGGCCTGTTCGACAACCCCTCCGACCCCATCCACCACATTTCGCTGGCGCAGGAGCCCGACCTGGTGGTCGTGGCGCCCGCGACGGCCAATATCATCGCCAAGACGGCCAGCGGCATCGCCGACGACCTCATCTCCACCACGCTACTCGCCACGCCGCGACCCATTGTGATCGCGCCGGCCATGAACAATGGCATGTGGAAGGCGCCGGCGACGCAGGCCAACATGGCCACGTTGCGCGACCGCGGGGTGCACGTGGTTGGCCCCGGTAGTGGCTACCTTGCCTGCGGCGACGTGGACACGGGGCGCATGAGCGAGCCCGAGGACATCGTCGAGGCTGTCTGCGAGGTGCTCAATCCCACGCCCCAGGACCTTGCAGGCAAGCGCATCGTCATTACTGCCGGTCCTACGCACGAACCGATCGACCCCGTGCGCTTTATTGGAAACCGATCGTCGGGAAAGATGGGCATCGCCCTGGCGGGGGAGGCCGCACGTCGCGGTGCCGCCGTCACGCTCGTGCTGGGACCGACATCGCTCGACGTTCCCCGCGGTGTGGAGTGCGTGCACGTACAGACCGCCTCAGAAATGCTCAAGGCAGCGCTGAGCGCCTTCCAGACGGCCGACGCGGCCATTTGCGCCGCCGCCGTCGCCGACTACACCCCCGTATCCCCTGCGGACCATAAGCTCAAAAAGGCCAACGAGCGCTTGGATCGCATCAAATTGGTCGAGACGGTCGATATTTTGGCTGAGCTTTCGCGCCAGAAGGGGGAGCGGTGCGTGATCGGCTTTGCGGCCGAGACCGATAACGTCCTGGAGTACGCACAGCGAAAGCTCGACCGCAAGGGTTGCGATGCCATTATCGCCAACGATGTCTCACGCGCCGATTCGGGCTTTGGAACTGATACCAATAAGGCCTGGATTGTAAGCACAGCAGGGACGCAAGAACTTCCTGTGCTTACAAAACACCAGCTCGCAGATACAATTTTAGACTTGCTCAAAAATAATTAAAAAAGTTCTTGCGCAAGGCCAAAGTTTCGGGTTAATATACTCCCTGTTGCGAGCGAGAGCAGAGCAACAAACAAAAGCTTCGGGACGTGGCGCAGCTTGGTAGCGCACTTGACTGGGGGTCAAGGGGTCGCTGGTTCGAATCCAGTCGTCCCGACCAGAAGTTTGCAGGTCAGGCACCTAGTGCCTGACCTTTTTTGTTTAAAGCAATTGCTTAATTTTGATTAAGCAACAGGGTGCCAAAAATCTAGCTGCGCGATAATCGCCTTTTGCGGCTACTTGCGCGTTTTGCACACGCATGAGCCGATTTATTAACGCGATGTGATTCTACATACGCGCAGAAGGTACATGCCGAGAACGGGCGGCATTTATCGCGGCGATTTACGCAGATATAGCGACTGTAACGAACAAGCGTGTCGCTGTATTAATTCCGGTATTTCACTTGATCGGTGGACAAGTGGGCTGTTGCAACGAAACGCCAAGCGGGATGAACTCTATACGGTGACGCAGCTGAGGTAATGGCGGGGGAGTGCGGCGGGCGCTCTGAGAGCCGCTGTATGACCCCATTTCTCTTCACTTCGATTAACTATGCCACGTGCCTCAAGCCGTTCGTTCGGTTGCCAAAAGAAGAGCCCGCGCGGAATCGCGCGGGCTCTTCACTAGACATGCTAGAAGACAGACTAGAAACAAAAAACTGGGCAGATGTTCATGTCTATGCGGGCAACATAATAACCGCCCGTACCTGTAGGCCCATATTTAGTAACAAAGAGGAATCCCTCTGTAGTACTCGGGTAAGTTCCACGCTCATAAAACATGTTGCCGTTGGCAAGGCCAGATATCTCGGTCACACCATTTTTTTTAGGACTATCTTTCCCCTTGAAGGCCTCGTACTGGGTGCCCTCAGAAGAAATCCAGGGATAGGTTTGAGCCCAACGGCTATAGGGAGCATCAACTATTTCCGAATAGCTCAAGAGAAACAGCTTGTCGGTAGTTACGGCGACAGCGGCGTCCTTTGTCTTTCCATCAACGTTGTTCGTGAGCTTTCTGACAGCCCTCACCTTGGACTGGAAGTCTGAGGGCATCAGGTTCCAGATCTCGCCCGAGTTCATCTTCGCGCGGAGTTTGGACTTCTCCCAGCCGCCGGCATTGGTGTCGGTGGCGTTCACGCGGGACATGATGCCCGTCGAGGTGGTGAGGAACGTGAGTCCCGCCTTGCCCGAACCGTCGGCCAAATCATCGTGGTCGATGCCGATGATTCGGTACTCGAGCGTCTGTCCGTCCGTCAGCTTCATCGTGAACTTGATGCGTGCATCCATCGCGGCCTGCGCCTTGGCGTAGGCGGGCGACGCCTCGCCCTTCACGGCGATGTCCTCGGTCACGGCCTTCTGCTCGCCGAGCGTCCAGTCCTTGGCGTCCTTGGCGATGGCCGCCTGGACGGTCGTGGAGGCGGTGCCTGTGGAACCGCCGCCAGATGCTCCGCCACCCTCGGTGCCAGCGTTAGCCCCACTGTTCTCCGTGTTGCCGACCAGGTTGAACTGGTTGCGGATTGCACCGGCCACGCCGGGTCCAGCGAACACGATGACCAGGCCGATGATTGCGATGATCAGGACGTACTCGATGATTGACTGTCCTCGGAGAAGCGTACCTCTAGAAGATACCCCCCCCCGAAGGTTAATTGCCGCTGCACGCATATGCGGCTCCCTTCGCTCAGGGTTTGTAGATACATCGCCGAGCGTAGGACTATTCCAAAAGGTTGCGCTGGACTTGCCGCAGCGGCAAAGAGTAATTAGCCCAACGCCTGCGCAGCTTAACCGACCACTCGCATATCCAAATTTGTTGCTCAACAAATTCGCAGGTAGCGTAAGTAAAATTGAGTTGGAAAGCTGGTGGGAACCGTCTTATAGCCTAAGCCGTTCCAAAAGCCGCGAATACAGGAGGTAAGGTGATTGGGTAACTATAAAGTTGTCTTCAGGGATGACTGGTCCGGGGATTCGAGTCTGCTGAAATGGGAGCCCGGATGCCCGGCGATGGTAACGGTCGTCCAGGTCGCGAGAAACGTCGACACCTCTGAGGCTTATCTGCAGATAAAGATCGAGAATCTCTCAGCGGATATCTTGAACTCCATCTCCGGTATCGCCCATGTCGACTATGCCGATGGGTCCAGAGGCTATGTCCCCTTTTCGGAACTAGACTTAGACCTGCCGCAATGCGAGCAGGGAGCCCTTAAGGCAACGGCGCTGCCGAGGGGAGACGTCGAGTCCGTTTTCATCAAGCTGCTTCAAATCGACTCCCAGCAAGGGAAGTGGCACTCGACCGGAGAGCCTGCCGAAGCGCCCGAGCGCGAACCGCTTTCGATGATCGAGAAGGCGATGGCCGAGAGGGACCGCCAGCTGAAGGAACTGCATGTCGACAGTCGAATCGCCGGCGGCAAGGCGCAGTTCCATCAGGGATGGTGGGTGTGTGCATGCGGGTGCATTAACGTTGGGCGGGAAAGCTGCCACAGGTGCAAATGCCACAAGGACCTCCTCTCGGATTTGCAGGACGAAGAATCCCTATGCAAATCGGCCGATATACGGTCTCAGAACATATACGACAGGGCCGATTCACTTATTGCCAGCGGAGAGAGTGTCGAAAACCTGAAAAAAGCGCGTGAACTTTTCAAAGGCATCTCTGGTTGGAAGGACGCCGAAGAGCGCGCTAAGGAATGTTCAGAAAAGCTAGCCGTGCTCGAGCCGAAATCGGCAAAGAAGCGCAAATTGCTGCTATGCCTCGCCACGGCCGCCGCCGTGCTTCTCGTCTTCTTTCTGACGGCGGGAAGGCCGATGGCGATAAATGCAATTACTGGGCTGCAAAAAGAAATTCGGTACAGGGAAGCATTCTCGCTTTACGAAGGCGGCAATTTTAGGAAGGCGTATGCCGAATTCAAGTTGATTCGATCATACAGCGATGCGTCGGAGATGGAGGCGAAGGCCGCCAATGCCCTGGCGGAGGATTATGCAAAGGAAGGGGATACGGACCAAGCTATCGAATGGTTCAAGAATGCGGACAATGAAACCGGCGCCCACGAGGTCGAATACGGGTACGTGAAGAAGCACTATGACAGCAGCGATTCCAAAACGAAGGAATACCTGGACGAGCTCGTGGACGTGGGTTATCGCGATGCCACCGAACTTTATTCCGACCTTTACAAACTGGATGTAAGGATTCTTGTGAATTCCGATGAGAACGATACCGAAACATCCCTGACAGAAATCGGCTCGAAGTCGATGGGTGACGCCTATGTACACGTTTTCGTTGACGGCGGAGACCGATCGCAAGAAGAGGTCGATATCCGCGTGTTTGAGGAGTACGCATGGGGCATCGATGGCGAGGTGACAAATAATTATTCTGAAACGCAGCCCGCGAACTACGTAAAAGGATTCAAGCGCGGGTGGAACCTCATTCGGCTTTGGAATCAAAGTTCCGTTATTTATGACCATAGAATCACGTTAATTGAGCCCGTGACGGGAGAGACGTTGGCGACGACAGAATTCCGCACGCCCTATAACTAAGCATCGGCTTTCAGTCAACGATATTCCGAATGTCGGGCAAATCAAGTATTTTACGAGTTAGGAAGAGAAGCACATGCAAATCATCTTTTACGCCCTCATAATCTGCTACGGCATAGCCTGCTATTTTTCAGGGGGGCTAATTGGTAAAGCAGCGAGTGACAAAGGGTATGGGGACCAGAGGTTAAAGCTGGCCTTCATAATCGTGTTCGCGACGCCCGCGAGCGCCGCGATGATCGTTGCGGCGCTTCCCGACAAGAAGCTCCAAACCAGCGTTTCCGATGATTCGACGCCGCATTCGATAGATGCCGAGCTTCCGAAGCTGTAAGGCATCATTGCGAGTGGGCTCGTTCAAGCTCTGAATTGGCAATTCAAAATCAGGCATCGCGTAGGGCCGGACTAATGCCTGCGCCCTATGCGATTCCGCTGCACCGGTTTTGCCAAGCGTGTCATACCGTCCATCTCCGCGCAATGACGCTCGGAACATTGTCGTTAAAGCTCCCGTGGCAGATGATGTTAGAGACGCTGCAATCCCAGCAGTCGTATCCAAGCGAAACGCGGCTTTCAAACATGGTGTGCTTCTCGCCTACAGATCTGGCGTTGAATTTGCTCGCGTCCCAAAACGCATGCATTGGAGATATTTATTAACGAGTAGCTGCGACCATGAACGGTGAGTGCCAACACTCAGTGCAAATAGCTACCAGTTAACCTCATAGAAAATCAAATTTGAGGTGAGGAGGACGAGACAACGAGCCCGTCTTGTCTCCATGGTCACCGCTGTCATAAGAAGGGTCCGCGCAATCTCACGCGGACCCTTTACTGAGTGCTGATTGGTTTAGAAACAGAAAACTGGGCACACACTACGCGCATTTCTAGCATCACTGTCGTTGCCCCAAGACCCCACAGCATCTACAGACGTATATACATCTGTGATCCCCGATTGAGGGCTAGCAGGATAAGCCGAGCGCATCCACCAGCTTTTGCCATTAGCAATGGCAAAATTAGCCCAGAGATGATAGCTCACTTTACCTCGAAATGCTTCGTACTGAGCCCCTTCTGAGCAAAACCAAGGATCCTTCTTGCATTCATCTTTTTCTGCAAGAATTTCGGTGTTACTGAGAAGAAATAGTTTATCCGAAGTCGGTGTGACATCGCTGCCGGTGTAATAGCCATTGATGTTATTCATTAGCTTCGTAACTGTATTCACTTTAGACTGGAAATCAGCGGGCATAAGGTTCCAGATCTTGCCGGAGTTCATCTTCGCGCGAAGCTCTGACTTCTCCCAGACACCATCAGTAGACCTGGTTGGGTTCATGCGGGACTCGATATCCGTAGATGTCGTGAGGAACGTCAGACCGGCCTTGCCAGAACCGTCAGCGAGGTCGTCGTGGTTGATGCCGATGATGCGGTACTCGAGCGTCTGTCCGTCTGTCAGTTTCATCGTGAACTTGGTGCCGGCATCCATGGCGGCCTTCGCCTTGGCGTAGGCGGGAGACGCCTTGCCCTTCGTGGCGATTTCCTCTGCCACGGCCTTCTGCTCACCGAGCGTCCAGTCCTTCGCGTCCTTGGCGATGGCCGCCTGGACGGTCGCGGAATCGGCCCCTGTGGAGCCGCCACCGGATGTTCCACCGTCCTCGACGCCACCGGTCGCCCCGCTGTTCACCGTGTTGCCGACCAGGTTGAACTGGTTTCGGATGGCCCCGGCCACGCTGGGTCCCGCGAACACGATCACCAGGCCGATGACCGCGATAATCAGGACGTACTCGATGATAGATTGTCCACGAAGGCGGATACCTCTAGGAGATACCCCCCCCCCGAAGGTTAATTGCCACTGCATGCATATGCGACTCCCTTCGCTCAGGGTGAATAGAAACGGCTTGAGCGTAGGACTATTCCAAAAGGTTGCGCTGGACTTGCCGCAGCGGCAAAGAGTAATTAGCCCAACGTCTGCGCAGATTAACCGACCGCTCACACAATCGAATTTGTTGCTCAACAAATCCGCAGGTGAGGACAGCAGAATTGGTGTTACCGGAAGTTACGGAGGACCGCCGGTGTCGAGGCGGGCGGTCGAGAAGAAGGGACCAAAAATGAGAAGCCTGGAGCTGATAATCTTCTTCCTGCCTCTCTTGGCGATCGCCGCCAACATCTGCGGCGTAGCGGAGCTCGTTAAGATTGCCAGGGCCAAGGGGCATTACACCAATGGCGCGGGAATCCTCTGGTTCATCGGCCTTTTCGGCACCGCGCTCATGGTCGGCCTGATCGTCTGCGCTCTGCCCGACCGAGCGGCACCGGCGCCCAGCGCACAAAGGGACGAAGACGCCCTGCCCGAGGTGTAGTAATGTCGAAATACAAGATAGCCTACCGCGACGCCAACCCCTCCTGGCAGGAGCTTTGCCCTGTCAGGATGTTAGCCATCCAAGTCTCCAGAGACACCGAGACGGGAGCCTGCTTCCTCCAAACAAAGATCGTCAACGTATCGACGAAACCCATCAGCCGCATAGAGTTCACTGTCGGGCTCGAGGGCGAGGGAGGGGAGACGGAGACCGTCGACTTCTCGCTCCTAGATGCCGACCTGCCCGCCGGCGAGGTGCTCAGGCCCAAGGCGGTGAGAATCAAGCTGTCTGTTATCACCGGCTCGCGTGCCGTTGTGACCCGAGCGGACGGCGAGACCTCCTTCGGCGACCCGATCGACATCGATAGCCCCGCGCCACTCGCACTCAACGGGGTCGAGGAGTCGGAACGCGATGTCCTGCTCTCCGAGATGGGGGCCGATACCTTCAAATGCGCGGGCGTCCATTCCGAACACGACGGGTGGTGGCAGTGCGGCTGCGGTGCGGTGAACCTCAAGCGCGGTACCTGCTGGAACTGCGGCGCCGTGCGCGAGAAAATGGCGGATCTGGAAGATGCCGCGTTCCTGGATGAATCCAGAAGGGACAGGGTCTACAAGACGAGCGTCGCGATACTCGAGAAGGGCAACAGGAAGGAAGCTGAAGCCGCCAAGGAGAGCCTCGAGAGGCTGGCCGAGCAGGGCTACGGGGATTCGGGCGAGAAGGCAAGAGAGGCCGGCATGAAGATTGCGAACCTCTCGAAAAGGAGGAAGAAGATAGCCGTCGCAGCCGTCGCGGGCATCGTCCTGCTTGCCGTCATGGTCGCCATCTCGCCCCTGCCGTCCATGCTCGAAGCGCGGGCGGACATGAAGGCGGAGCAGGAGATAATCGACAGCAAGTCGATCGGCCAGACAGTCGAGCTCGGGACCCATTCGGAAGACCTTTCGACCTATAAGGGCACCTCAGTCGCCGGCAGACCGATCAGATGGATCGTAGTCGACAAGGAGGACGGACGGGCCCTTCTCGTAACCCAGCAGTGCATCGACGAGATGGCGTTCGATACGCAAGGCGACGCAACCGATTTCAAATCCAGCTCGCTATACGACTATCTGAACGGCAGCTTCAGGGATTTCGCCTTCAGCGATGTCGAGCGGGGCCTCATCGACGGAGACGTCACGATACTCAACTCCTTTCTCCTTTGCGAACCCGCGCTATCGGACGATTTCCGGTACGCAAAGTCAGTGAAGGACGATAAAGTTAAGGACTGGTGGACCTCTACCGTCGAGAAGTACAGCGGCAGCTCAGACTATAGTGATTTCTACCATGTCGGGCAGCCCCTAGCCAATTACGTGTGCAAGATGGGCGATATCAAATTTGGCGATGACGGGAGCGAGCAGGATGACTTGCTCGGAGTCTGTCCCGCCATCTGGGTCAAATTGAATTAGCAGTCGGTTTTCCCATCTGTTGAATTGCGAAGGTGGCTCCCGATGGTTCGGGAGCCACCTTCATGCGTTCACTTGAACTTGTCTATTGCCATGCCTTGGGAAGGATTACGCCGGGGACGTTCTTGTTGGAGTCGCTATGCAGTGTATTCGGGCTGATGTTCCAGTCGGAACAATCCAGATGGAGACTCCGGCACTGCTCGGACATTCCCGTTAAGTCATATACAGCACTTAAATCGCACTTGGCACCGAGACCAGTTACGTCCACATCCGCGTCCGGAACGAATCGAAGCGGTATCCCGTTTCAAAACGTATGCGTTTCACCATGAGAGAGGGATCTGTCATGAGCTGGAAACCGAGAAAATGCGTTATCGCCTTACTGACTCTGGCGACTCTGACGTGTTTCGCCGCCTTAATCGCCGTCAATATCAAACCGAAACACGATGCTTATCCCTCATCTTTGTCCATTAAAATGGGCCAAAATTTCAGCCTCGGCCGAAACGTCAATTATTTTAACAAGCTAAAACCTAATGAGGAAAATATCTTGATGTTCTGGGCATCGTGGTGTCAGCACTGCGAATCTCTCATAGAAGATATGCAACAACTTGATAATATCGCAGCCTTAAGGAAGAACCTTTTCACTGTTTCCGAGGACAGCACAATTGAAGAAGCCTCGGTCCATGAAGGAGACTTTCCCATATACATAGATTAAGATAATACCGTGTATGACCAATATGAACTTGAGCATATTCCGTCCGTATTCATACTGGATGATCAAGGAAACATCATCGGCTTATCCGAAGGAGAGGAAGAACCTCTTGCCTTATTAAAGAAATACGCCAAATACAACGAATATAAAGCGGAAGGAGGCGACATCAAGTAACTATCAAAGGCCAGATTAAGGAGCCAGCCATGAAGAAATGCCTGCTCTCCATCGTCTCAGCAGCTCTTTGCCTCTCCCTTGTCATGACACCATTTGTGCCCGTTGCGGCAGCCCATGCCGACGAGGGGTCTCCCGCCGAGAGCAGCGAGATCTACGTCGGAGACAACTACGACGAAAATTACGATATATCCCTTTTTGAGCGCGGACGCTGCACGGATTCATATTCCAAGGCGTGGTGCGATTCTCACGGATCTGCAAATAACCGCACCGTCCCTCACAAGGTCAAGCTGAACGTGAAGGAGGAGTCTTGCCTGCGCGATCCCTACCTTGCTGGCACCGCTGAAGTTATCGCCGGTCTCGTGACAACCGGTCCTGGCGGCGGCTTGTTTGCAACCGCAATGACATCGTGCCGACTTTTCACTTGCATGTTCTAAAAGGAGGTTGCCATGCTGTCGCAAAATCAATCGAGATACTTGACCACAATCGGCTTTGCCCTGCTTGCATTACTCTTTGCTAGCGACCTTTTGCTGAAACCGCCCAAGGAACTCGTTTTGCTTGCCATAGACTGCCTTTCCGCCCTTTACTTTACGGCAACCCTATTCGTCGGACTAAAGGAGAGGAAAAAAGGCGCAGTCGTCGCATCCGCCGTATGCTTGATCATAACCATTGCATCATTCTTTATCTGACACGTTGGTGATTTAGGGGCGATATCGTAGGAATACGACCGGGAGAGTCGGGACCAGATTGCCCGGGTTGCCCGGTCGGCTCGCGCGACGGTGCGGCGGTTCCACAGAAAGCTCTCCGGACTTCACGCCGTTTCTGATCGCATTGTAGACAGCCATCTCGTCTTCGCAGTCGGCGAGCACGCGGTGTGCGTCGTCGTTTTGGATGTCCAGTAAATCTCGAAGGTCCTCCATGCACCAGCGTCCGAGATTTGGCCATGCGCGTTGCGCGAGCTGATAAGTGTCGATTGCGATGTTGTAGTTAAAGTCCAAGCCAATGCCGTCCCAGGCAGAACGGCTTTGTTTCCTTGATTATCAACTTCATCCGGACACTTCCCGCATTCATCCGTGTGTGTACGGATGAATGCGGGGTTCAATACCCCGGCGGTCTGATCGGCAGGCCGCCGGGAACTCTCACTCCTCGATAAAAGCCGGCACCCGGTTAGTCCTGCGCATCTTGAAATTGCCATTTTCGTGGGAGACGTAGAGGATGCCGTCCATCCCGTCTCGCGATGCATATGAAAGGTGAACAGAACCGCAATCCGCTCCATCATTGTCGAGTAGATCGAACGAATTCGGGTCGCTCGTTGCGGCCAAACGACCACTCATACAAGAACCATCGTCATTACAGATTTGCCATTCCATGTCTTCGCCTGCAAGAATCGCCATAGACGGCCTGGTCGCGCCATCGTTGACATACATCCCGTCTATGCCAAACCCATTTTCAGCGCCATCGATGAACGACTGCTCGGACCTATACCTCGCAAATGATGCACATAGCACCATTGCAAGACAAAGTACAAAGCCAACAATCGCTATCTTTGCATAGCTCTTGCCTATCATGTCATTCACCTCCCTCGTATGTATCGAGATATTCCTGCTTGAGCGTCTGCGAGGACGACTCGATCTTTTCCACGAGCGTGCCGGCCTCGATGAAGTAGAACGAGTCGGTGAGGTCTGCCAGGTCGTCGAGCAGATGGCTTGAAATGAGCACGCTTCGTCCCCGCGCCACCTCGCTGCGCATCGCGTCGCAGGAGGTTTTCCGTTTTCCCG